>CAJXDT010000017.1:0-46807 GCA_913052055.1 uncultured Cryomorphaceae bacterium | reverse complement strand
ATTCATTCCGGTAGTTCATCGCAAACCTAGGACATCCTGAAGAGCCTGCAAGTGCAGGGTTCAGATAAATTGGGTTTGAGAAGAATTGTGTGAATGTTGGATCTTGCGCATTGGATGCAAATGAAACGAACATAACGACAAGTAGAGTGAGGAGTTTTTTCATAGTTTAAAGTGTAATATATCTTCTAGTTTTCTTGCTCATCGGAGAATTGACGCGCAAAGTGATCTGGTGTGTAAGGAGATTTTGATTTAATTGTGGTTGATATGCCATTGTGGTTTGAACGAGCAATGCAAAACGGTTTAATGAAAGTCCAAGAGAACCAGAATATTCATTATCAGATCCGTAGGATGCACCGATAAATAGCTTGTCTAAATCAAATGAAAAGCCAGTGTAGTAGGCTGTTCGATTTACATTTGAACGCATGTAAACGTATGGATGAAAGCTAACTTTTTCATTTCGTGATAAATATTGAGTACCCGCAAGAACGGAGTAGGTTGTAGGTACCGTATTTGTTGTATTCTGATCATTTTGATAAAGGTTTTCGACATGATTCAAAAGGTTTTCGGCTTGGAAACCAACATATAAAACTTTGGTATTTATCGTAAATCCAGCATCTAAATCCCTGTACCAAAGCTTTCGACCTATATTTTGTGTGGTGTCAAAAGAAAAAATTTGAGGGTTGTTATTGTCGTATAATGATACACTGTTATTTTCAGCTTTATTTGCATCTAGGATTTTATTTCCAATTTTAAGTCGGGCTACTGGCTCAAGAGAAATGTTGCGTGAAAGGGCGATTTTTGGAGAGAATACGAAAGCAGCACTCCAATCTTGGATTGTTCCATTGGCATATGTATCATAATTCACTTGTGCACCAATTCCTGACCGTATAGACCTTGCGTACCCATCAATACTTAGCTCTTGCGAAAGTTTCTCATTGCTTGAACCAAACCACCGTACCCTAGATGTTGACAAGAATCTTGTTTGCGATGTTGAGCCCGTGGCACTCAGGTTAATATTATTTGAGGCAATTCCCGGGATAATGTAGAAATGGTCTCGATAATTGCTAAAGGCAATACTCTTTGATAGGACTCTGTCTATTTTGTTGAATAATGTTCTCGTATTTAGTCTAATACCATTTAACCCCAAAGATTTTTTATTGGACGCCTCGCTTGTTTGTGTTAATTCAACAGAGGAGTAGGTTTCAGAGTTGACAGTTCCTTTAAGCTGAATGGGTAAGTTTAAAGGATTCATAGCTAAAACATCAATTCTTTGTTCTTGAATCTCTATTTCAGGTGACGTATATTTGGAAGTATTAGAAAAAGTAGGGTTTACATTAGATGATAGCATCGCTTCTTGCTTACTGCTCACAGGCTTCATATTGGATAGCTCTTGAAGAGAGGTGCTCTGTGCTATTCCAATTTGATTTGAAATGATTGAGCGCTGGGTATTTACTGAAGCCGAACTCGGCTTTTTAGTATTCACCTTGAACGTCTCTTTTGAGATTTTATTTATTGGATTATTAATCTCTAAATCAGATATTTGAGTTTGTTTATTTGAACCTATGTTATAGGATTCATTTGTTTTAGCAATCAATAAGATAATTACGGCACTGAGAATACTTGTTGTGTAATATGCATAACGATGTTCTCTCTTCTTCTTGATTTGTACGCCATGGTTTAAGGTTTCTGCAACAGGCATTTTTGACATGCTCCACATGTCCAAATCGATCTCTAGTTCAGGATGGTTTCGAATATAGTTCTCTAAAAGCTCCTTTTGATATACGCTCAAATTGCCTTCGACATAATCAAAGAGCCATAGATCTATATTTTCAAAGTTTGGTGAAGTCATGCGAGCTTATTCAATCCTATTAACTGTTTTTTAATTTTCATTCGTGCACGAAAGAGATATACTTTTACCTGAGATGCGGAAAGATCGAGAATCTGACCGATATCGCTGTAAGAGTAACCCTCAATGTCGCGTAACAGAATAATGCTTTTTTGGGTCGGCGGTAAAATGTTTACCATTCGCTCCACTACTTGCATCGATTCAAAAGTTGAATCAAATGGAGTCGAGGATGATGGTAAGTCATGGCTGTTCATGTATTGTGTGCGCGACTTTTTTGATGAAAAATTCACCATCGCATTATGCGTACAACGATACAACCAAGATTTTACTCTGTCCAAATCAATCATTTTTCTGTTTATCCACAACTTCTCAAAAACATCTTGAATTATGTCTTTCGCGTCCTCCTGATTTCTCAAGAAATGAAAGGCATAGCGATAAAGTGGAGCACTAAGCTCATCAATAATCGCGTTGTATTCATGCTTTTTCAAATAAGTGCATTTACAGTTAATACAAATTGAATAGTCTAAAAGTTACAGGTGGTAACTTATCTAACAAATATAAGGAAACTTATTTAGGTTTTAAAACCCAAAATTATCAAAACCTTCTTCAGATAATTTCTTATAATTTTCTTCGTTGAACTTGAAGAGTTGCGAGGGTTTGTGGGGTACTCCAATCTGTTTTTCATCCAAATTGGTCAGTATGTTTAGGTTTAATATTTTCCTTCTGAAATTTCTTTTGTCTAGCTCCTTATCGTAGATACATTCATAAAGCTTATGAAGCTGACTCAATGTGAACTTTTCAGGAAGTAAATTAAAGCCAATGGGTTGTATTTTTATTTTTCTTTTTAGTTGTTCAAGTCCAGATTGTAGGATCTCATAATGGTCAAATGCAAGATCGTGTACCTCTTTTACGGGCGCCCAACCCGCGCTTTTTGCAAAGGAGCTGGCTTTTGGATTGAAGTTCGGCATTCGAACAAGTGAATAATATGCAACGGTTATCACTCTTGCATCTGGCATTGCCCGAATAGATTCAAGCCATTTTCTGTCTGATGCTTTTTTTCCAATTCTGTCTGGGTCTCCAAATGCACCAATTTGTTCTAGGTAAATGTTTTCGATACCTGTCAGTTCCTTCAAAACTCGGCGAGCCGCTGCATCCAACGTTTCTGTATCGTATATTAAGTCTCCGGGAACAGCCATTCTAGCTTGGCTGTAGCTTTCTGTGCTGCCACTATCAATCAATAACACATATAGTTGATCTAGGTCAAAACCAAAGATCACACAGTCAACAGATAGATTAGGGTTAAGCTCTTTTTTATTCATTTTTTTATTTGAAATTGATGACTTCGTATTAATTGTATTATATTTGATAGTGTTCTGAAGACACACAGCTATAAACAACAATTTTATATATGATTTTTATCATTGAAAGTGGTTCAACTAAAAGTGACTGGGTCTTAGTTAGCAACAAATCTAAACAAACTTTTTACAATACCATTGGCTTCAATCCATATTTCCATTCCGCCGAGGTAGTGTCTGCAGAGATTAGAAAAAATAAGGATATTGCGGGCCAAGCATCAAACATAAAGAAGATATTTTTCTATGGTGCGGGTTGTTCAAGTCAGAAGATGAACGACGAAATAAAAAGGGGTATTCAAGCTGTTTTTAAAGATGCCGAAATTTATGTAGAGCATGATTTGTTGGCTTGTGCTTATGCGACCTATGATGGAGAGCCAGGCATTTCTTGTATCATAGGAACTGGTTCAAATTCATGTCATTTTGATGGTGATAATCTTACAGAAGAAGTTCCTGCCTTGGGTTATGTATTGGGTGATGAAGGAAGCGGTAGCTATTTTGGAAAGTTTTTACTTTCGAGCTTTTTGTATCATAAACTTCCAGAAGATCTTTTGAAAGACTTTCAAAACACCTATGCGTTAACTGAAGCTGAAATTGTTGCTAAGGTGTATCAAAAGGATAGTGCTAACGTATATATTGCATCTTTTATGCCCTTCATAGTAAAACACAAAAATCATCCTTTCTTTAACGATACTATCGTTAAGGGCTTACAACACTTCATGGAGGTTCATGTCTGCTGTTATAAAGACTATCTTGATACCCCGGTTCATTTTGTAGGTTCGCTTTCAGCCCTTCTAGAGGATGAATTGAGACTTGCAGCCGAAAATTTAGGGATTGAGATTAGGTCGATTATTGCGAAACCTGTAGAAAACCTAGTAGATTATCATCTTAAATACATTCTGAAGAATCAGCTAGCTTAGGATTTTAATCCCAATGTTACTTTATACATTTAATCGTTAACTCAGCGCCTAATCTCGGTTGAATAGAATGAAGGCATTCCTTTATTTCAACCTGTCCAAATACTTCATTAAATAAAATTTTATATTCTTCTTGGCTACCACCGAATGGAGGTCCTCCCTCAAATGCTCGATTAAATAATACGCCCCAAAGCATACCCCCTGGTTTAAGTAGTTGATGCACTTTATGTACATACTTTTTTCGAAGTATAGGTTGGATCGCACAAAAGAAGGTTTGTTCAATTATAAAGTCATATTCTCCAAAGTGCGTGAAGAAATCTCCGAGGATAATTTGACGGGTAGGAAAGCTTTTGTTTCGTTTTTTAAATTCCTCAAGTGGTTCTTTTGCTAAATCAATGATATATACATTTGGATATCCTGAATTGAACAGAGACTCTGCTTCATAGGCATTTCCGCAACCGGGAATTAATATTGTGGCATTTTTATCAATGTGTCGAAAAATTTCAATCAAAGGAGGAGATGCTTTTCCTAGGTCCCAACGGGTTTTCTTGTTTTGATATCTTGAACTCCAATAATTTGAATCCATAGTTCGTAAAGTTAAATATGTAATGCTTAAAAGAGATTTAAACTCTCCTCAATAACAAGGTATATTTTTTCTAATTGGTTTTTCGAAATGATAAACGGAGCCAAAATATATACTGTATTGCCCAAAGGTCGGAGATAAACTCCTTTATTCATATAAAAGTCGAAGAGTTTGTATCTAAGATCGCCATAGCGGTCTGTTTCGATATTGAAGTCAATCGCATAGATAATTCCCTGTTGTCTTGTGCTTTTAATTTTTGGGTGATTTTTAATTTTTTCATTGAATTCCTGATGTGCGGAGCAAATCATTTTTATGTTTTTTTGAATCTCCTCAGACTCTAGAAGTTCAATACTAGCAAGTGCTGCAGTGCATGAGGTTGGGTTTGCGGAATACGTGTGGCCGTGAAAAAAACCTTTCTCCATTTTATTACTGAGAAACGCATTATAAATATTTTCATTGCAACTCGTTATCGCCATGGGCACAAGGCCTCCAGTAAGTGATTTTGATAGGCAAATAATATCAGGAAGGTTTTGCATATGTTCTGACGCAAAATGCTTTCCAGTTTTTCCAAAACCTGTCATTACCTCATCGGCTATTGTGATTACCCCATTTACTTTGGCAATCCCGAGTAGTTGATCTAAGTGCTCAGGTTGATGCATCTTCATCGCTGCTGCACCTTGCACTAATGGTTCATATACAAAGGCAGCAATTTCTCCTTCCAAAATAAGCTCCTGGAAAGAAGACGAAACAGCATCGATATTATTTTCATTAGGAACAGGAATACGTTCAACGTCTAGGGAGAAATCTTCAAAGGGTCCATTGTAAATGGATAATCCAGAAACAGACATTGCTCCAAATGTATCACCGTGAAAACCGTCCTCAAAAGCAATAAGCTTTTTTCTTTTTGCACCCTTATTGAAGTGAAATTGTAACGCCATTTTTACAGCAACATCGACGGATGTTGAACCATTGTCGGAAAAAAATAATTTGTGTTGGTTTTTTGGTAAAATATTGATTAATGCTTTGGCCAGGTTGATTGCTGGTCCATGGGTGAAACCTGTAAATACCACATGATCCAAACACTGCATCTGTGCAGCTACTTTATCAGTGATGTGAGGGTTGCAATGCCCATACATACACGTATACCACGACGCTATACCGTCTATGTATTCTTTATTGTTTTCATCGAATAGCAAGGCTCCTTTCGCTTTTTTTATGAATAGATTTTCGGGATAGAGCTGATGCTGAGTCAAAGGATGCCAGAGATGTTTTTTGTCGTATTCAAGACTCATGGGAATCAACTATTTTTCGTCAATTTCTTTCACAAAGTTAACGATTGTGTTTTTATTTAGTTCATTGAATATAGGAACTCTAAATAGCAGCGGGAGCCCTGTCGTTTTTCCTATAATATCCCAGGTGTGGGGTAGCTCTTCTCCAACAAAAACGAGTCCCGCTATTGTAATATTGTTTTTTTCTAAATGTGAAATGGTCAAAAGGGTATGGTTGATATTTCCTAAGTATTCCTTGACTACAAGAATGACATTAGCTTTTAAATGTATAATGAGATCGCAGATGGTTTCTTTTCGATAATTCAAAGGAACAAGAAGTCCACCAGCACCTTCTATTATAATAGGGTTTTTAGATTCAGGAGGGATAATTGAGTCAACTTTAATTTTTTTACCTTCTAATTTTGCTGCTGCATGAGGGGATAATGGTGCATCGAATGTGTAGGCTTCTTTAAAAATTTTAAATGAGGAATGGCTTACCAAGTTTTTCAATGTTTTCGAATCTCCTCCCTCGGGGTCTCCCGATTGAATGGGTTTCCAGTAGTTTGCTTGTATCCATTCGCATAAAATTGCGGAAACGATAGTCTTTCCCACATCTGTTCCGATTCCGGTTATAAAGATCGGACTTGATTGATCCAGCACATCTTTTTTTGACATTCGTTTTTAGTCGGTTGTGAAGGTGTACAAAATCATTTCTTCTATTCCTGAAAATTGAAGCTTAATTTTACTACCAGTCTCCTTCTCATAAGCCAGTTCGCTTACATCTATAATCAGCTGTTGTTCGATATATTCCCTACAGGTATCTCCATTATTCAGATGTACAAGCTCAACGCTACGAATTGGGGGTAATGATTTAGAAATCATAGGATTGCCGACTACCTTAAAAACATGTTTTGTGCATCCACCGGAATAGCCAACTTTTAAGTACAAAGTATTTCCTTCAATTCGTGATTTTATGATTTGTACACCAGTCGTCTGCTCACGCTCGATTCTTCCAATTTCTGCCTTAATTTGAATAGGCTCATGTTTACGTTCCACTATACCTCCCTCTGTATTGGATTGTTCAATTTTGGTTTCATCGTTTTTCGCGCTTGTGTTTTTTGCCGTTTTGCACGATGCAAATACAAGAATGGATAGAATGAATATAATTTTCATAGTTGTGGTTTTTTTCTTGATTATTCAAATATAATACCAAAGTGTGGTTTAGGGTCAATTTAATTTTTTTTGTAGGGGATATAAACGTACGTCATATCAGTTCTCCACCCTCCGATGTGCAGTATCACCTCTGCATCTCTCTGATGCGCACTTGTAAGCTCTCTAAGATCCACAATCTTTGTTTCTTTTATGAGCTCACAGCTTTCTCCTGTTTTATCAATCGACAAACGTGCCTCTCTGTGCGCAAAACCCATATCGTCATAAGTTAAAGCTCCTCCTATAAATTGAAAGTTATCTGAACCCGTGCAAGTTGCTCGATACTCCAGCTCTAGATAAAGAAGGTTTGCATCCATGAAAGCGTTTATAATTCTGTATGATTTAGTTTCGGCGAAAGTTCCTTTAACTTCTGCATTGATATGAATTTCTTCCATTCCATTCCCGAAAAAATATGGGTCAATCACGGTTGTTTTAGAACAGGAAGTAACCAGAAAATAAAGGGTGAATAAAAAAGTAATTGTGCGGTTCATAGTGTGTCTAACGAAAGTACCTTATTTTTACAAACAATGAAGGCAAGAACACTAAAGAAAAATAAGGTAAATGTAGTAACGTTGGGTTGCTCAAAGAATATTTTTGATTCAGAAGTGATGATGGCACAGCTCAAGGCAAATAAATTTGATGTAACCCACGAGGCGCAGCAAGATGATTCAGAAATCGTAATCATTAATACTTGTGGTTTTATTGACAATGCCAAACAAGAATCAATAGATACCATTTTAAGGTATGCAGATGCGAAGAAAGAGGGTGCTGTAGACAGAGTTTACGTAACGGGTTGCTTATCTGAGCGCTACAAAGAAGATCTGGAATCGGAAATCCCGGAGGTAGATGGATATTTTGGAACGCGAGAGCTTCCTAGATTATTGAAAACACTCAAGGCAGATTACAAGCACGAGCTTGTTGGAGAAAGACTTTTGACTACGCCAAATCATTTTGCCTATTTTAAGATTGCTGAAGGATGTGACCGTCCGTGTTCTTTTTGTGCGATTCCACTGATGAGAGGAAAGCATCTTTCAACCCCAATTGAAGCACTTGTGAAGCAAGCGAAAGGCCTTGCAGCAAATGGAGTGAAGGAATTGATGTTGATTGCCCAAGATTTGACCTATTACGGCTTAGATCTCTACAAAAAAAGAGCATTGGCTGATCTATTATTGAAGCTTGTAGAGGTGGAGGGTATTGAATGGATTCGTTTGCATTATGCTTTTCCTTCTGGTTTTCCAATGGATGTACTTGAGGTAATGAGAGACAATCCAAAAATTTGCAATTATCTTGATATGCCTTTACAGCATGGCTCTACGCGCATGCTTAAGGCAATGCGCAGAGGAATAACCCGTGAAAAAACAGAGGATTTAATTGCTAAAATAAGGGCTACTGTTCCAGGTATTGCAATACGCACAACCTTAATTGCAGGTTATCCGGGCGAAACTGATGCTGATTTTGAGGAGATGTATGATTGGGTTCAGCGTTCTAAATTTGACCGACTCGGAATTTTTACCTATTCCCATGAGGAAAACACACATGCATACAATTTTGAGGATGATGTACCCGAGATTTTGAAGAAGGAGAGAGCAGATATAATCATGGATTTACAATCTGGTATCAGCTACGATTTAAATCAAAATCGAGTAGGACAGGAGCTTAACGTTTTATTTGATAAGACGGAGGGGGGGTATTTTGTGGGAAGAACGGAATTTGACTCTCCTGAAGTAGACAACGAAGTGTTGGTTTCCACAAAAGACCAGTATGTGCGAATGGGAGATTTTACAAAGGTGGTAATTGAGAAAGCAGACCATTATGATTTGTACGGAAGTCTTCTACCACTGAATAAGTAGCTTTCTTCTTCCGCAGGAACTGCGCACCAAAAACCCTAATGATATATTTAGCTCAACACTGAATTGGATATCAAACGCTTTGAATGGACTATCTCTTTGTTCATCATAGTTTTGATAGGGAAATTGAGCATTAACCGCATTATCAGATCTTAAATCTGCAAAATCGTATAGAATACGAAGGCCAGAAACTAATGTGATTCTTTCATTTCCTAAAATATAGCCTCCAAAACCAATGGCTCCACGAAAGCTTCTCTCACTGAAGAAAGCATTTTCTGCAATAGAACCATTTGCCTCGTCAGAATAATATTGATTTTGAATCGAACCAAACTCAGGACCAATTTCGATGTAAGATCCTTCCTTTGTGTGTCTGTACATAGGTAAGATTCTAAAACCGCTGTATCCAAGGGAAATGTTTTTTGACGTATTCTCTGAACCGGGTAAGTTCTTTTGAGCAAAGCGAAAGTTTCGGTTTGAAACACCGATATCAAAGAGAATTGATTCCGTTTCTGTAATGTTTACGCCTATTTTTAAAAATGCATTTGATGAAGCCCGCGGAGAAACATCAATTCTCGTGTCGTCATATAATTCAAAATCACTCGAGATGCCGGTTCCAATGGATCCGCCTGCTGCAATGTCAAACCATATCTGCCCATTGCTGGTGTTGGAACAAGACAAGAATACAGTAAAAAATGAAAGAATTATAAACCTTAAGTCCATCTCGTTAATGTACAAATATTATTCAGTGCTCATCCATTTTAGCTATAAATTTTAAGAGAAACATTTACTTTAAATTTATTACCTTCGTGCAAAGTTTTGAAGATGAAGGTATATCTTGATAATGCAGCAACCACACCCGTTGCGCCTGAGGTATTTGAAGCCATGGCACCCATATTACAGAATGATTTTGGGAATCCTTCAAGTACGCATCTTTTTGGCAGAAGCGCTAAGGCGATTATAGAGCAATCTAGGAGAGGAATTGCCAAACACATTAATTGCCAACCTTCTGAAATTGTATTTACTTCAGGAGGAACTGAGGCTGATAATATGGCTATGTTCACATCTGTTACTGAACTTGGCGTGAAAAGAATAGTTACTTCAAGGATTGAACATCATGCTGTCGGACATACAGCATGTCATATTCAAGATAAATATGAAGTTGAGCTTGTTTATGTCGATATTGATGGTGCTGGCAATGTTGACCTAGATCATCTTTCAAGTATTTTAGCGGATACCTCAAAAAAAACCCTGGTCACCTTGATGCATGCCAATAATGAATTAGGTACTTTAATGCCCATTGAGGAAGTCTCTCTCATTTGCAGAAAGCATGGTGCATATTTTCATTCTGATACTGTGCAAACGATGGGGCATTATACTTTTAATCTTCAGAAATTAGACATAGATTTTCTTACCTGTGCAGCCCATAAATTCCATGGGCCAAAAGGCATTGGTTTTTTATACATTAACAAGGCAGTTCATTCAAAAGCGTTTATTCATGGTGGTGCCCAAGAGCGCGGTTTAAGGGGAGGTACAGAAAATCTTCATGGTATTGTAGGTTTGGCTAAAGCAATGGATTTGGCCTATTCTGATTTGGAAGCACATCAGAAACATGTTTTCGGCTTAAAACAGCATATGATGGCTTCTTTTCAAGAATCTTTTCCAGATATTTCTTTTCATGGAGAGACAACTTATGAAAAATCCTTATACACTGTTTTGAATGTTTGTTTTCCTCCAACGGAAAAGGCAGCTATGTTGCTATTCACACTCGACCTCAAAGGAATTGCTGCAAGTGGAGGAAGTGCTTGTTCATCAGGTTCAGCGAAAGGATCTCATGTTTTAGAAGGGATCAATGCCAATCCCAATCGGCCTAATGTTCGATTTTCTTTTTCTCGTTACACCACTAAGGCTGAAATTGACTATGCCGTAGGTCAAGTTGCAGAAGTTTTTAAAAATAAGATCGTTTAGTGTTGAATAAGGAAAAGAAGCTCAATGTTTTAACCCTTTGTTCGTGGTATCCAAATGATAACAATCCTACTTTGGGTAATTTTGTTCAAAAGCATGCGGATACGATAGCCTTGCAGAACAGAGCTGTGGCGCTGGCTATCTTCCCTTCAACAGTTGATACTTCAGTGAGATTGGTTCATACCAAGCGAAATGAACTAGACGAGCTAGTGGTTTATTACCCTAAGCAGGAGGGAGGGCTTGTCGTTCTGAGTAAGTTAAAGAACTTTTTTGCTCATCGTAAGGCTTTCAAATTAGGGTATCTAAGGGTTCTTGAGCTGATGGGCAAGCCTGATGTCGTTCATTTGAATATTGTTTATCCTCTGGGAATATGGGCCCTTTGGTTGAAGTACAGGTATAAAATCCCTTATGTGATTACCGAGAATTCGAGCGGCTTCCATGTTGATACTGAACATGCTTATCCAAAACGTATTTTAAGACTCTGTCGGATTATATTAAAGCATGCCTCAGTCTTAATGCCTGTCAGTAAAAACCTTAAAACTAGTCTTCAAAAGCTTTCAGGAAGTGATTCATTTGAAATCATCTGTAACGTAGTGGACGAGCACTTATTTGAGACATCTTTTCAAGAGAACACCTCTAAAAATCGATTTATTCATATTTCTACGGGTGTCGATAGCATCAAAAATTTATCAGGAATGATAAGGGTGATCAATGGTCTCAGTCTATCTCAACCCGATATTCATCTTGATATTGTTTCCGATGGCGATATAGAATATGCCAAAGAATTACATAAAACCTTAGGAGGTAATCAGTGCATTGACTTTCACTCTACCAAAACAACTGAGGAAATCGCGCTTATGATTGCATCTTGCGATGCCCTCTTGATGTTCAGTAATTATGAGAACTTCCCATGCGTGATTGCCGAGAGTATGATGTCTGGAAAACCAGTGATTTCCTCAAATGTTAACGGCATACCCGAACATGTAAATAAAGAAAATGGTATTCTCGTTGAACCAAGAGATGAGGTTGCGCTTGGTAATGCAATTCGTTCATTTATCAATGGTGACATTAATTTTGATGCTAAGAGAATAAGGGCATATGCCATGAATCATTTTAGTTACCGGGAGGTTGGAGATAAATTCACTGCCATTTACCAGTCAATTCTTTAATTACTTAAAAGTAAAGTTTCTTTGTATGAGGTAGCTTATCACTACCACAATACAAGTGGAAAGCACATTTGCAAGTGAAGGAAAGAATGCAAATAGCTCTACAAAACCTTTCAGTAAAACCCAGTTCGCACTGCTTGTAATGACGGCACTTAAACCGTAACGAAATAGTTGTATTCTACCTTTAAGTTCACTTTCAGTGAATACGACATATTTCATTAATAAAAAGCCGATTGAGAATGAGATGATGAAGCAAGAAAATGCGCTCAAGGTGTAGGGGGTGAATACAAAGTCTACAGCGTCAATATACCATAGCTTTTTTTCGAAAACATATTGATAAAACAAAAAGAAAAGAATCCAGCTAAGGACTAGGTTCCCCGCACCACACGCAGCATAGTAATAGGTCGTTTTGTCAAATATTTTAGAGACAATAGGGTAGAATAGGTCAAGAAATTTTCTAATCAAATTACTCATTTATATTTAGTTCAATTTCGTAGCTGGTATGTCTTCTTACATTAAATACGTATTCATTATCAAAAATAAGGTATTGCCCTTTAATAGCGGTTAGGACACCTTCAATTGATGGTGTTTTTTGAAGATTGATTGAGCTTACTTTTGTAGGGTAATTCTCCGAAGGATATGAGAAATTATATATGGTATCATCTTCGATGAAATATTGTTGCAAATCTCTAGGTAGTACTTCGTAGCAGGACCACTTTTCTTCTTCAAGGTCAATGCTTTCATCTGTTATGTTTTTAAGCATATTACGCCAGTTGGTTTTGTCGGTGTAGATTGACTTCAGCGCGACTTCAAGAACTCCAGCAAGATATCTGTATGGTGTAATGGCTAAAACGATTGCTTTATTTGCACCTTGATCAATCCAGCGCGTTGGTATTTGTGTAGATCTTGTGACACCTACTTTTACCTTATCCGTTGCTGCAAGATAAACAGCATGCGGTTTATTGTGGTGTTTCTCTTCATATTCAAGGTCTCGACCTATACCCAAGTGTCCCTGGCAAAGTTCAGGTTTTAAAATGCAAGGGCTTGCCTCAGGTGCAGTTAAAAAGCAGGGGTAACAAAAGCCTTCTCCAAAACTTTTTTTTGTTTTTTTTGCACATTTTCTGCATGTGATGACCCCGTTCCAGCTGATCTTAATTTTCTTGTTAATTAAGGAATTAAAATCAATCTTAGACCCATCAGAAGCTAGCTTATATGAAATAGGCTCATGATGTTGGGTAATCATTTTAGAAAGTGTTATTTTCATTCAGGTAAAATTTCCATTTTTTCTGCAAAATGATAGCAATAATCTCTAAGGTCTTCGCAGATGAGGTTTTCTCCTGTCGCTTTTTCAAAAGTGTCCGCCATGGATAGTAATGATTGATGAAAAAACTGTTTCATTTCTTCGACGGTCATGTCCTTTGTCCATAAATCTACCTTCATTGTATTTTTTTCCTTGGGATCCCAAATTGACAATAGAAATGCAGCTGCATTCTTGTCGGTTACCTTGCCATCCTCCGCACTCCATTTTATTTCAGTGGGTAAATTGTTTTCATTTAAACCAACAGCAATTTTAATTTCAGATGATTTCATAGTTGTGTATTACGGGTTGTATGATTTTAATAATGTTTTGTAGTCTATATCCAACAATTCCTTTAGTGCTAGATCTTTATTTTGGATATAATTCAGCACTATTTTATAACCTAAAAATTGTCCCATTCGGTCTGGACTCTCTTCAGGTAAACCGATTGTGTATGGACCATTATTTAAAAGATAGGCCCTGTTTTTTTCATTGCTGTCAAACAAAAGGTTTTCATCCATTAAATATTTCCAGAATTTCATCTCATTGCTGATAGCCCAATTGTATTGATCTTCAGACCATCTCAAAACCTGACTCGTTGGAATGTCTTTGTTGTCTATCCTCAAGCACATTTCAGTGATCAGGTGTATTTTTCCCCATCTGATCATTTCTTCAATATGATAACCTTGGCTTTCCTTAAAAAGTTGAGTAGATATCCATGAGGAAAGGATATCTCTATCCATGAATTTTTCTTCCATTCCATTGCGAATCCATTCCGGGAAGTCAGATGGATTTAAGGTTTCAAGAATAAGCGGATCATTTCCGCCAATATATCGTTCTAAACCAACAAGGATTGATTCATTATAACATGTTGCATTGTAGTTAAAATTTGAATTTGCAAATACAATTTCTTTAGGTGTTTTTAGGGTGTCAAATTGGTTTTTTAAGCGGGCGAAGCTACGCTTGACTCTTGTCTTATCCGCTGTCAAATCTATAAATTGTTCATTTATTTTGCGTTCCGTTTTAGAGATATAGTCCTGTTTCGCAAAGGCCATCAAAGTTGCCATCAGACTGCTATCTGATGTTAGGTTTAAACCATAACAAAATTCGAGTAGGTAAGGACTGACTGCTGGATATTGGTTAATCATGCTTTTTAGATTAATCTCTTCCTTAATTAATCTCGTGGGGGATATGCGCTCAAAGTTTATTTCAATTTTGTCTTCTCCTGAATCCAGTGGATTTGATTTGAGTAAAGGTGTCAGAATAAACCAAAGTAAGACCAATCCTAGGCCAATTAGTATGGAATAAAATAACTTTGTTTTCATGATATACCTCGTGATATTTTTTATTTTTGTTCAAAAGTAACTAATACTCATTTATCATACTGATTGTATCATGAAAAACATTCTACTTATACTATTTACGGGAGCAATTATGTTTCCATTTGTCATTTTTAGTCAATCTACAGCCGACAAAAAGGTTCAGGCTGGATTAACCTTCAATGCGGGAGCTAACTTTTTATCTCCGAGCTCCAATAAAATAGAAGCTGACGGGGCTGGATCTGTTTTGAGCATCGGTCTTAATTTGCATTCAGCATTGAAATCTTCGCAGAACCTAGCCATTGCAACGGGTCTTGAATTTGATTTCGGAAAGAATTCCTACAAGCCTAATTCCTCTGATGCCTTCTCCTATACTTATGTTGACTATTTGCAAGATGACGTGATTTTAACGAATGAGGAAGCGGCTGATGCAGATACATATGAGACCATGCAGCTTGTTTCAAGGAAGGTGTCAACAACGAAATTAACGATTCCTTTGATGTTACTGTTCCGTACAAACTTTATAGGAGATTTTAGATATTTCGGAAAATTCGGTATTCGAAACTCATTCTTGTTGTCTCACAATATCGCAGATGATGGTTTCGCTACGACACTTGGAATTCCAAATGGTACTGAAGTTTCAACCTCGTTGATGCGCTCTCCGGGTGAGATGTTTATATACAATGGAAGTATTGGATTGTCGGCTGGCGCGGAATGGAACTTTGTCGGTTCTACCTGTTTGGTGCTAGAGGCAGGTTATTACTACG
Source organism: uncultured Cryomorphaceae bacterium (assembly GCA_913052055.1). GTDB lineage: Bacteria > Bacteroidota > Bacteroidia > Flavobacteriales_D > Crocinitomicaceae > UBA952. The sequence goes on along the minus strand of CAJXDT010000017.1, from coordinate 31,274 downwards.
GTATTACGCCATTTTTCATAGATAGAAAAGATTCTAATAAAACAATGTACAATATTGGCACCGAACTTATATTCCCTCCAGCGCGCAATTATTATTCAGCATCAGCACGTCAAAACCAATTGGTGTTTAAACTGTCTATATTGTTTTAAATATTGTCGTCATTGGAAAAAGTTAAAGCACATATTGTTTCTTGGTTAAAATCGTATTGTGAAAAGAGCAATATGAATGGTTTTGTAGTTGGTGTTTCTGGTGGTATAGATTCTGCAGTTACCTCTATACTTTGCGCGGAAACGAACAAAAAAGTTATTCTTTTGAATATGCCCATAAGACAGAGCAAAAATGAGTTTGCCCGAGCTGAAGAGCATATAGAAGATTTGAAAAATAGATATTCAAACGTTTCAAGTCATGAATTAAATTTGTCCACTGTTTTTGAGTCTTTTGAAGATGCCATGCCTTTTGATATTGAATCCAATGGTTTGTCATTAGCAAATAGCCGTGCGAGGCTGCGTATGATGACATTGTATGCCGTTGGTCAAGCGAATAATCTTCTTGTTTCAGGAACAGGAAATAAGGTGGAAGACTTTGGTATTGGTTTCTATACAAAATATGGTGATGGAGGAGTTGACCTTAGCCCAATTGCTGATTTGAATAAAACAGAAGTTTTTGCTTTGGCTCAAACATTAGATGTTATTGAGGAAATCCAAAATGCAGCTCCGACTGATGGATTGTGGGGAGATGGCAGGCGAGACGAAGATCAAATAGGCGCTAGCTATGCCGAGCTTGAATGGGCAATGGATTTCGTCGGGAACGATGCTGATTTAGATCAAAGACAAAGGAAAGTTTTGTCTATTTACAGAGCATTTAATTCAGCGAACAAGCATAAGATGGAACCTATTCCTGTTTGTCAAATCTCTGAAGATTTGAAACAGTAGTTACTTAGGTATAATATTTGATATTTATTTTTCGTGGTTAAAATTATAAGTCTATACCTTATTCTGTTTTCAGTGCCCTTTAGTGCAAGCGCTCAAAGTGTGTATAAATCTTTTGCAAGACTTAATAAAAAGGACTTGTATTCTGCCCAGACAGGTTTTAATAAGAAGTTAAAGCGTTATCCAGCTGAATCAGCTTTAGGCTTGTCGTTATGTTATACTGAGCCGTCTTATCAAAATATAGATTCGGCCCTAAAATTCCTTTTGATTGCGGAAGAAACATGGGCAGCTGTCTCGGAAAAATGTATAGCTAAATTAGCGGTTTATGGGATTGATAAGAATTCAGTTCAGAAGCAAAAAAATGTATTAGGGGACCTGTTTTTTGAGCGATGTATTTCATTAAATGAACCTGAATGTTTTGATGTTTTGGCAAACGCACAGCCATGGAATAAAAATATATCACAAATTAAATATTACAGAGATTCACTATTCTATTGCCGTGCAAAACAAAATAAGTCAACTGCAGATATTCAAAAACTCCTAGAGGCATACCCAGAGACTCTTTTTAAGGCCGAGCTTTATGCTTTGTATGATAATTTTGAACTCAATAATAGTATCAAGAGAAATACCGAAGAGGAGTTAGCGGCGTTTATCGAGGCGCACCCTGAGAATCGTTTTGCGGGTCCATTGCAGGATAGTTTATTTCGATTCTTCCATAAAAACGACGCAGAGCTTTATCTATCTTTTATACAGAAGTACCCACTCAATCGAAATGTGACACTTGCTTGGGGACATGTCTATGAGCTTGAGACCAATTATTACCATCCTGCACTGCTTGAAGATTTTGCGAAACGTTATCCTGATTACCCAAATAAGGCTCAGCTATCTAGTGATTTAAAGCTTTCAAAATTGCAGCTTTATCCTTTTTCAGATTCCTCTATTTCAGCCAACGCATATGGTTATAAAAATGATGAAATGGATTGGGTTATTCCTCCGAGGATAAAGTTCGAAGAGCCATCATTTTTTAGTCAGGGTTATGCCGTAGTCGGTAAGGATGGTTTGTATGGGCTTATCAATAAAAGTGGGGTTGAGATTGTACCGTTTATTTACGATGAGGTTGAGGTTCTTGATAATACGTTTATTCTTGTGGCTTCAGAAGGGTTATATGGCTTGTTGAATAGAGATGGCTCTGTACGTCATCAGATCCAATACACTCAGGTTATCGATGTGGATTCAATTTATTATTTGCTATATAAGGGGGAAGAATCAGAGTTATATTGTATCAATTCTTCATCCCCTGTAGTCTTTGAGGCTACTGACCTTGAGCTATTGGATTCATGTTTCTACCTTGGCTACGGTTTTGGTGGGATGAAAGTCGGTTTGTTTCAATCTGAGGCTAATTGTGATTTATCAGAGGTGCTTTCGATAGCATACGGGGACATCAATAAATTCGGCGATGATTCCTTTGTTGGAGAGTTTAGGAACGAGCTGAACATCATGACTAAATCAAATGAAATGATGACAGATTCTGTTTATGGAAGTATTTCACCTGTGCATAATGGATATGCCCTTGCGATGAGGCAGTCAAACGTTGGTTATTTGAATAGTCAGGCAGAGGAGGTAATTGATTTTCAATTTGAACCTTTTATGGGTATGATGTCTTCAGGTTTGTTTCATGAAGGATATGCAATTGTCAAATCATCTGGTCTTTTTGGTGTCATTGATACCACAGGAAATTATAAATTAACTCCTCAATATGAACAGCTGATTTATTTAGAAGGTATCTATGGCTTAAAACAAGGAGATCATTGGTCTATTCTCTCACTTGATAAGGATACGATAACACCGGCTCTGTTCACTTCTATTGATGCCCTGGGTGATGGATTTGTGTTGTACAAAGAGAATGGGAAATACGGAATGATGGATGCCGAGATGAACACTATATTGCCTCCAGTGTACAGGGTCATAAAAAAGTATCGAGATTATTTCGTTACGCTAGGTTGTGGAAATGATTTATATTATATAATGGATAATAAGGGTAATCTTGTCTCAACTAAGGGTTTTAAAAGTGTACAGTCTATAACAAGAACACACTTATTGGTGAAGTATGAAAACGGGATAGGATACTTTAGGCTGACAGATGGTAAATTAATTATTGAATAATCATGTTTGTAAATAAAGATAAACCTGAACACGTTTTGCTAGCATTGCTTGCATGTTTAGGTGTTTATCTTTTCGTCTTTATGTATCTTCAGATTTCTTCATTTCCCGATTACAGACAGACAAAGTCTTTTGATACTTATTCTGAATTGGTTCAAGAAGATGTAGAATTGACCGCAAATAATATTGATAGTGAGAATTTTGCCGGAGGTGCAGTCTCTTCTGTATCGAGAGATGTTAATGATAGTCGAGCTTCATCTTCAGATGATTGGTCGGAAAGCACCTATGAGGGTGATCCTGAGCAGAATGCTAAAGAAATAGAGCGTCAGCTTTTTGAAAGTACAGGTGAGCAAGAACGGCGTGATCAGTTGCAAGAGGAACATAAGGCTCGTCTTGAGCAATTGGCAAAAGAAGCAGAATCAAATCAGAGTATTAAAAAAGTGTCAGAGCAGCAGTTTTCTGGTAATGTAATGGTGGAGTTTGAGTTGTCTGGAAGAACAGCTTTTAAAAAGGACAATTGGTATGTAAGGAATCCCGGATATACCTGTGGTATAAACTCTAATGGGCTCGTGGTAGTCCAAATTAAAGTGAATAGAAATGGAAATGTGGTGTTTGCGCAAGTAAATTCTTCTTTATCTCAAGGAGCATCTGATTGTATGCTGAATAAAGCGGTTGAATATGCTAAGAAATCTCGTTTTAACTATTCTTCGGCTTCATCTCAAACCCAATCTGGTGTAATTAAATACAGGTTTGTAGCTCAATAGGGTTAAATTCTAATCAATATTTATGCGTAGTTATTAATTATTTAGTATTTTTACATCAAAAGATATAAATGATTGGTAATAATCTAAAGCTGTTGAGAAAGCAGCTGTCAAAATCCCAAGATGAGGTTTCGAAAGCACTTGGTTTAAATAGATCGACCTATAGTGGTTACGAAAATGCAGTTGCACAGCCAAGTCTAGATATTATTACGAGTATATGTGATTATTATAATATAGCCTCAGATGTTCTTTTGAGGAATGATTTTTCTACATACACTGAAAAGCAATGGAAGAATATCCACGGTGCCTGGAAACAGACAGCAAAGGGTTCTGGCTTGCGTATTTTGACTTCACAGGTCTCTGACGATAATGAGGAACTTATTGAGATGATTCCTGCAAAAGCAAGGGCGGGATATGCTGCCGGTTATGCTGATCCCGAGTTCATCAAAGAGCTACCGACGATACGTTTGCCTTTTTTATCCAAAAACAGGAAGCACCGTACGTTTCCTATCTCAGGAGATTCAATGCCTCCCGTTGCAGATGGTTCTTTCGTTGTTGGTGAATTCATCGAGGATTGGACGACTATTTCCAATGATACGCCTTGTATAGTTGTTACAAATGATAATGGTATTGTTTTTAAAATACTTGAAAACAATTTGAAAGACAATAAAACCTTTCTCCTATCTTCTACTAACACTTTTTACGAGCCCTACGAGGTTTCTATAAATGAGGTTTTGGAGATATGGAGATTCCGTTGTTATATTTCTATGGAGCTTCCATCTTTGGCGCTTGGAGAAGGGCAAATTTCTGATTCTTTATTGGCAATCCAAAAGAGTCTATTTAGAATCGAGAACAAAAGTTAATTTCTGTTCTTAGATTTTCCCCTGTTTGCTTATCTTTGCTCAAATTTTTCCTATGATTGACATTACGCTTCCAGATGGAACGATAAAGCAGGTTGATAAAAATAGCACGGCTATGGACCTGGCTCTCTCAATATCAGAGGGTTTGGCACGAAATGTTCTGGCAGCTGAGGTCAATGGTTCAGTTGTGGATGCGCTTCTTCCCATTGAAGCTTCAGCATCCTTAAAGCTATTGACGTGGAATGACGATGATGGGAAATCAACGATGTGGCATTCTTCGGCCCACCTAATGGCAGAGGCGATACAATTTTATTATCCAAATGCTAAGTTTGCAATTGGTCCTCCGATTGAAAAAGGCTTTTATTATGATATAGACTTTATGGGAGAATCATTTTCGGAAAATGATCTGCAAAAGATTGAATCGAAAATGAAAGAGCTTGCCAAAGCAAAGAATCAATATATCCGAGAAGAAATTTCTAAAAAGGATGCAATTTCTTATTTCAAAACCAAAGAAGACCCATATAAGCTGGAACTTTTGGAAGGTTTAGAAGATGGTGCGATCACTTTCTATACTCAGGGCGGATTTACTGATTTATGTAGAGGTCCCCATATTCCGCATACAGGTTTTATAAAGGCGGTAAAGCTTACAGCAGTTGCCGGAGCATACTGGAGAGGCGATGAAAAGAATAAGCAACTGACACGGATTTATGGCATTACATTTCCTAAGAACGCTGAGCTAAACCAGCACTTGGAAATGCTTGAAGAAGCAAAGAAACGAGATCACAGGAAATTAGGAAAAGAATTAGGTTTATTTACTTTCTCTCAAAAGGTAGGTCAAGGTCTTCCGCTTTGGCTTCCAAATGGAACGGCACTTAGAGAGCGTCTTGAAAACTTTTTAAAGCGGGCGCAGAAAAAAGCTGGTTATGAGCAGGTAATAACCCCTCATATCGGAAATAAAGATTTATATGTTTGTTCAGGTCATTATGAAAAATATGGTGAGGATTCTTTTCAACCTATTCGTACACCTGATCCCAATGAAGAATTTTATTTGAAACCAATGAATTGTCCGCATCATTGTGAAATTTTCAAGGCAAGTCCAAAGTCATATAAGGACTTACCTACAAGGTATGCGGAGTTTGGAACGGTCTACCGGTATGAGCAATCGGGAGAATTGCATGGATTGACCCGTGTTCGTGGTTTTACGCAAGATGACGCGCATATATTCTGTACACAAGAGCAAGTTAAGCAAGAGTTTAAGAATGTCATCGATATCGTATTGTACGTTTTAAAGACCTTAGAGTTTACTAATTTTAAGGCGCAAATCTCCTTACGTGACCCGGAAAATAAAACGAAATATATCGGTTCAGATGAAAATTGGGCAAAGGCCGAGCAGGCGATTATGGAGGCTGCGGAAGAAAAAGACTTGAATACGGTTGTCGAATACGGTGAAGCCGCTTTTTATGGCCCGAAACTAGACTTTATGGTCAAAGATGCGATTGGAAGAGAATGGCAGCTGGGAACAATACAGGTAGATTACAACCTTCCTGAGCGTTTTGAGCTAGAATATGTTGGTAGTGACAATTTGAAGCATAGACCAGTGATGATACATCGAGCGCCATTTGGGTCATTAGAAAGATTCGTTGCCGTACTTATCGAACACTGTGGAGGAGACTTTCCATTGTGGCTTACAACCAATCAATTTGTCATTCTTCCAATATCTGAGAAATTTAACGAGTATGCTCAAAAAGTTTCAGATTTGCTAAATAATTACGATATTCGCGGTCTTATTGACGACCGAAATGAGAAAATAGGTAAGAAAATAAGAGATGCAGAGTTGGCAAAAAGACCATTCATGCTTGTCATCGGTGAGAAAGAATTTGAGGCTAATACAGTCGCTGTTCGTCAACGAGGACAAGGGGATCAAGGATCTATGAGTGTAGATAAATTTGCCGAATTTGTGCAAGATTTAGTAAACAAAGAATTGGCAATAAACGATTAATATTTGAATGAGAAGAGCTCCCAGACGTCCTTATGTTAGAAGAGAAGAGACAGCACAACACAAAATAAACCAAAAAATACTTGCTCCTGAAGTGAGATTGGTTGTTGAAGGAAGTGCTCCTATTGTTGTTTCGACACCTAAGGCGATTGACATGGCAGAAGCAGAAGGTTTGGACTTGGTTGAGATTTCACCCAAAGCAGTTCCACCGGTTTGTAAAATCATGGACTACAAGAAGTTTCTTTACAATCAAAAAAGAAAACAAAAAGAGTTAAAAGCCAAGCAAAGTAAGGTAGTTGTAAAGGAAATTAGATTTGGTCCGAATACCGATGACCATGATTTCAATTTTAAACTAGCCCACGCGAAAAAGTTCTTAACTGATGGAAGTAAAGTAAAAGCCTTTGTTTTCTTCAGAGGAAGAACGATTGTGTTCAAGGATAGAGGTGAGATTTTGCTTCTTCGTTTTGCACAAGAATTAGAAGATTATGGGGTGGTTGAGCAACTTCCTAAATTAGAAGGGAAGAAAATGATTTTGATGATCAACCCAAAAAAGAAATAAAAAAACTGATATAGTGTTCATCTTTAAAAAACAGAAAAATGCCTAAAATGAAGACAAAATCCAGTGCGAAGAAGAGATTCACAATCACTGGTAGTGGCAAAATTAAGCGTAAACACGCTTTTAAAAGTCACATTTTAACGAAAAAGGCCAAGAAGCGTAAGCGTAATTTGACCCATTCCGGATTGGTACATGATGCCGATCTTTCGAATATCAAGTTGCAATTGTGCATGAAATAAAAGGTTCTTTATTATAAACCAAGTAACGAGTATCTAAGTCATCTGAAACAATGTTGCACTCTTTATTAAAAAAATAGAAAATATGCCAAGATCAGTAAATCACGTTGCTTCAAGAGCAAAAAGAAAAAACATGATGAAGCTTTCCAAAGGTTACTTTGGAAGACGTAAAAATGTATGGACCGTAGCAAAGAACGCCATTGAAAAAGGGTTGTTATATGCTTATACCGGTCGTAAACAAAAGAAAAGAAACTTTCGTTCACTATGGATTGCGCGTATCAACGCAGGTGCAAGACTTCATGGAATGAGCTATTCTCAATTTATGGGAGCAGTGAATAAAAGTGGAATTGAATTGAATCGTAAAGTTCTAGCTGATTTAGCTATGAACCATCCTGATGCTTTTAAAGCAGTAGTCGATTCGGTTAAAAAATAAGTTTAAGACTATATCAGTAAAGCCATTAGATTTCTAATGGCTTTTTTTATTCAATTTTTAATTCACTATTCTTATTTTAGTGAAACGTATTCAAAGTATGAAAATGCTAAAAATAGGAGTAGCCGGAGCAGGACATTTAGGAAAGATTCATATTAAAATCTTAAAAGAGCTTTCTGCGCTTTATGAATTAGTTGGTTTTTATGACGCTAACCAATCGTTAGCAAAGGAAGTTGAGGCGTCCTTCGGGGTAACTTCATTTGAAACGGTACAAAGTTTAATTGATCAAGTCGATTGCTTGGCTGTAGTGACAACTACTTTATCTCATTTTGAAGTTGCTAAATCTGCAATCCAAGCGCGAAAACATGTCTTTATAGAAAAACCACTAACTGAAACAATCGAAGAAGCTAAGAAGCTTCAGCGTTTGGTTCAGGAGGCAGACGTAATTGCCCAGGTAGGTCATGTTGAACGTTTTAACCCAGGATTCATTGCGGCACGAAAGTATTTAGATAGGCCAATGTTCATCGAAACCCATCGTTTGGCTCAATTTAATCCAAGAGGTACAGATGTTCCTGTAGTATTAGATTTAATGATACACGATTTGGACATTATTTTAAGTGTAGTAAAGTCTAATGTTAAGAAGGTTTCCGCCTCTGGTGTTGCCGTAATAAGTGATTCACATGATATTGCAAATGCAAGGGTAGAGTTTGATAATGGTTGTGTTGCCAATATTACAGCTTCTCGTATTTCTTTAAAAAATATGCGTAAAACTAGATTTTTCCAGCGGGATGCCTACATCAGTGTTGATTTTTTAAATAAAGAGGCAGAGGTTTTTGAAATGGAGGATGTCAAAGGTGAACCCGATCCATTTGACCTAATTTTAGATTTAGGCGAAAACAAACCGAAGAAGAAAATCTTAATTGATAAGCCAGAAATCACTCAGACTAATGCTATTCAAGAGGAGCTAATTTGCTTTCATAGCTGTGTTCTAGAACACAAGCAGACACCAGTGCCCATAGATGACGGTGTTACTGCTATGGAGTTGGCGCATAGAATTTTAGGAGAAATGTCAAAAGTTTACCTGAAATAGTTGCAATATTCTTTTAAATCAATCGTTGTGAAATTAGTGCGTTTTATAGTTTTCGTTTTGGTGGTTTGGCCTTTGTTATTTTCGTGTGTGAAAAATAACCCTGATCCTTCTTGGTTGCGTGTCAATGATTGGGATTTAGTAGCCAATGTTGCACTATCCGGAGAGGAAGGTGAGCTTACTGAAAAGTTTACAAATGCAAAGGTTTATGTGAACGACGAGCTTATTGGAATTTTTGAGACTCCTTTTCGCATACCACTACTTTCTTCAGGAGAAAGTGTTATACGACTTGATCCTGTTGTTATCAATAATGGGATTTCTGCTACAAAAAAAGTATATCCGTTTACTAATTTCTACCAGGAAACTGTAACACTCGTTCAGAACGATACTGTAGTGATTTCGCCAGTTACAAGCTACAAGTCGAATGCGAACTTTTGGATTGAAGATTTTGAGGACATTAATATTTCAATTGAAAATGATCCGAATACATCTCTAGCCAATTTAATCCTTTCCAATGAGTCTCTAAATGCTTTTAATGGTAATTACTACGGTAAAGTAATGCTGAATGAGACTGATTCAACTTGGGTGGCATATACGCTTGAGCAGTTGCCGATTCCTAAAGGTGTGGATAGCTATCTTGAGATAGATTATTACAATACCAATGATGTTTATCAAGGTCTTATTTATTTATCTCCGTCGGGGATACAGGATAATGTCAATATTCGTTTGAATGCGCAAGCGACCGAAAGTGTTGTTTGGAAAAAGATGTATATCGAGCTTCGAGAGCTAGTCACTGCATCTCCCGTTCAATCTACTTTTCTCCAATCTTTTCAGGCGAATTTAGATGTAGACAATATAGACGGTGTGATTTGCCTCGATAACATAAAAGTGATTTGGTTTTAATGAATAAAAATAGTCCGTGGTTAAGTCTTTTTTTAGTATCTGATTACCTATCAGCATTGGTTTCTTGGGCCTTGTTTTTCTTTTTTAGAAAAACGTTGATTGAAAATCAAGCTTTTGAGATGGATACAAATTTCTGGCTGGGTATTGCTTTGATTCCTTTATTCTGGATGCTACTCTATTTCGTTCAAGGTACCTATATAGAAATAAGGCGAATGTTTAGGCTTAAGTTATTAAATCTTACCATGAGTATTAGTGTCATTGGTTCGCTGATTATTTTCTTTTCTATTATACTTGATGATCAGGTTCGTTCGTATGAAGGTTATTACTGGAACTTACTCATTTTATTCATCGTCCATTTTGGTGCTACTTTTACCCCAAGACTACTAATTAATACTTGGCTTGTACATACGATTAGAAAACCGAATAATGGTTTTAAAACCGTTATTATCGGTGGCACCGAGAAGGCTGTAGATATTTTAGAGGAGATTAAAAAGAATGAAAAAAACGTCAACACCTTTGTCGGTTATATAAATATGAATGGCAATGACCGTCAGCTAGATGGTAAGCTTCCATATTTAGGGCATTTTGATGATTTGGAAGAGGTATCAAAAGATACTGAGATTGACGAATATATTATTGCTATTGAAAGCGCCGAGCACAATAAGCTAATGCAGATTCTGCTGAAGATTGACAATGGTAAAGCGAGAATTAAAACACTTCCCGATACTTATGTGATTCTTTCTGGAAGTGTTAAGATGACTAATATTTATGGTGCTTTGCTATTGGATGTTCAATCTGATGCGATGCCTTTTTGGCAAAAAGTTCTGAAAAGGATAATTGATTTCTCTATGTCTTTTGTTGCGGTCATTCTGCTGATACCTTTTTATTTGTTTTCAGCTGTAGCTGTTAAGTTTTCATCTCCTGGACCAATTTTATTTTTGCAAGATAGAATAGGCAAGGATGGTCGTGTTTTTAAAATTTTTAAGTTCCGAACGATGTATGTCAATTCGGAAAAAAATGGCCCACAACTTTCTTCCGAAAACGATCCTAGGATCACGCGCACAGGTAGCTTTATGCGAAAGACGCGGCTTGATGAATTTCCACAATTTTTTAACGTTTTATTAGGGCATATGTCCATTGTTGGCCCGCGTCCTGAGCGAAAGTTCTATATTGACCAAATTGCTAAAATTGAACCGCAATACAATCAGCTGACCAAGGTTCGTCCTGGCATCACTTCTTGGGGTCAAGTGAAGTATGGATATGCAGAAAATGTAGACCAAATGTTACAGCGTATGAAATTCGATCTTTTATATCTAAAAAACAGAAGTATTTCATTAGATATTAAAATCATGCTCCATACATTACTGATAGTGATTAGGGCAGAAGGGAAGTAGTTTTAAAGCTTAATTGCTTTTACACTAAAGCAAGCTGAATCACCTCTTTCATTTTATCTACATAATGAAAAGTGAGTCCTTTGAGGTAGCTTTCTTTAATTTCATCTACATCCTGTTTATTCCTTGAGCACAAAATAATTTCTTTTACGCCACTTCGTTTCGCCGCCAGAATCTTTTCTTTAATTCCACCTACAGGTAATACATCTCCACGAAGCGTAATTTCTCCCGTCATAGCAAGATTCTTCTTAACCTTTCTTTTACTGAATATAGAGGCCAGTGAGGTTAACATTGTGATCCCAGCGCTAGGGCCATCTTTTGGGGTGGCACCCTCAGGAACATGGATGTGCACATTGTGCGTGTCGAATGCTTCTTGTTTCGTGTTGATCATATCGGAATGTGCTTTGAGATACTCAAGGGCTATAATCGCAGATTCTTTCATTACGTCTCCAAGATTCCCGGTGAGGGTTAGCTTTCCTTTGCCCTTGGTTATAGAGGATTCAATAAATAAAACATCTCCACCAATACTGGTCCAAGCTAGGCCAGTGACCACACCAAATGTATTGTGGTCAATCGATTTTACCTTTGAGCGCCCAGAACCCAGAATGGTAAATAAATCATCATTGCTGAGCTTGGTTTCAAAGCTTTCTTCCATGGCGATTTGTCTGGTTCTGTTTCTTACCAATTTGGCGATTACCTTATCTAAACCTCGAACACCAGATTCATTGGTGTATTCTTCGACGATTTTACGCAGAATTTGTTTGTTAAAGCCTATATGCTCTTTCTTAATTCCATGCTCCTTAATTTGCTTAGGAATCAGATGTCTTGAAGCGATTTCAACTTTTTCCTCTAATGTATATCCATTGACCTCTATGATCTCCATTCTATCTCGAAGTGGTCCTTGTATTGTAGATAAAGAGTTAGAAGTTGCGATGAACAGAACTTTAGAAAGGTCAAATTCAGTTTCTATATAATTGTCATAAAATGCGTTGTTTTGCTCAGGGTCTAGAACCTCAAGAAGGGCAGAGGAGGGGTCTCCATGGTTACTTCGTCCAAGTTTATCAATTTCATCAAGCACAAAAACAGGGTTTGCTGTTTCAGCCTTCTTTAGGTTCTGGATTATTCTTCCAGGCATCGCTCCGATGTAGGTTTTTCTGTGTCCTCTAATTTCAGATTCATCGTGCAATCCACCGAGTGACATGCGTACATATTTTCTTCCTAACGCCTCTGCAATAGACTTTCCAAGTGATGTTTTACCAACTCCTGGAGGACCATAGAAACAAAGTATTGGAGATTTCATATTGCCCTTAATCTTGAGCACCGCGAGGTACTCCATAATACGTTCTTTAACTTTTTCAAGGCCAAAATGATCTCTTTCTAAGATTCTTCGGGAGCGCTTTAGGTCTAGATTGTCCTTAGAATACTCATTCCAAGGGAGCTCTATCATAGTGTCAATATAGTTGAGTTGAACCGTATACTCAGCACCTTGGGGGTTCATCCTTTGAAGCTTGTCTAGTTCTTTTTGAAATAGTGTACCCACCTCTTTGGTCCATTTTTTTGTTTTTGCTCGTTCTCTGAAATCACGGACATCTTGCTCTTGAGGATTGTCACCAAGCTCATCTTGAATCGTTCTCATCTGCTGATGCAAAAAGTATTCGCGCTGCTGTTTGTCAAGATCTTTTCGAACCTTATTGTGAATTTCATTGCGCATCTCTAGCATTTGAGATTCCATGGATAAGTGCTCCAACACTTTCATAACCCTACTTTTGATCTCCATTTCTTCAAGCATATCTTGTTTTTTTGCCACGTCAGCATTCATATTGGAGGAGATGAAGTTGACTAGAAATGTTGGGCTATCGATATTTTTAATTGCAAATTGAGCTTCAGAAGGTATGTTAGGACTGTCCTTAATGATTTGAAGGGCGAGGTCTTTGATGTTTTTGAAAATCATATTGAGCTCTTTATTCTTGGTATCAAATTTCTGCTCCTTTAAGATCTCAACAGAGGCACGCATGAACGGATCCGTCTGTGTCATTTCAATCATTCTAAAGCGTCTTTTTCCTTGTATAATCACTGTTGAGCTTCCATCGGGCATTTTCAGCAGCCTCACGATTTGGGCAACTGTACCGACCATATGTAGGTCTTTAAACTCTGGTGACTCCTCTTCTTGCACCTTCTGCGAAACAACACCGATGATTTTGTTGCCTTTGTTGGCCTCTTGAATCAGCTTAATGGATTTGTCTCTACCCACCGTAATTGGAATTACGACTCCTGGAAACAAAACGTTATTGCGCAGGGGTAGAATGGGAAGGTTTTCAGGAAACTCTTGATTATTTACAGTCTCTTCTTCTTCGGCTGTCGTTAATGGAATAAATTCGGCATCAGATTCTAAGCCAGAGAGATTCAGTAAGGAGGGATCAAATAGGTCGTTCATATATTTTCTTTATGACATTATGTCATTGATTCTTGTCAATTGATGCAAAACTGATTAAAACAAGCCTGCACGACATAAGGTTCAATCTGCGTGCCAAAATAAATTTTTAGGTAAAAATGTCGGATTTAGTCTCTTGAGTTCTCAATGTACTTGAGAATAGCTTTGTCTTCTTTACTGAGAGAAAGTTTTCTGCGTTGCATCATGTTGTTCGCCGAATCGAAGGCTTTATTTAGCTTATTTAAGGTATAAGTCTCACCCTGAACCCACGAAAAACTAGGAATGTGTTTCTTGGGAAACCCGTGTGTAAAAATATTACAGGAAACACCAACAACAGTTGCGGTATTGAACATTGTGTTAATCGCACATTTTGAGAAATCGCCCATGCTTAAGCCGATAAATTGCAAATCAGTTTGAACTTCAGTTTTAGACGAATAAGAGTAGGTTCTTACCTTAGAATAATTGTTTTTTAGATTAGATGTATTGGTATCTGCACCTAGATTACACCATTCGCCGATTAATGAGTTACCTAAGAAGCCATCATGTCCTTTGTTAGAGTAGGCCTGAAATATAACATTGTTTACCTCTCCGCCCACCTTGCAATGAGGACCAATGGTCGTTGCTCCATATATTTTGGCGCCCATTTTAATGGTTGCATATGCATTTAAAGCAAGTCCACCTCGAACCATACTTCCTTCCATTATTACAGCATCCTTTCCAACAAATATGGGGCCATCGTTTGTATTCAGGGTGCAGCCTTCTACGCTGGCTCCTTCCTCAATAAACAGTCTGTTCTCAGGTCCTATCAAAAGGTTAGAGGAAGAAAGCACTTGGGTTTTTCGATCTTCCGTTGCTTGAATAAAATCTAAGTCTAGTGCAGCCGCATTTTTTTGAAACATATCCCATCGCTCTTCAACGATAATCAATGCTGTCCCCGTAAATTTAATCACCTCATTTCCGTTTCCTTTTTTCGCAAGCAACACTTTTTCTGCGTATAAACTTTGGTTATCCTCTAAATTCACAATGGCAGCTATGAAATCAGGATTTGGTAATACGCTTGCGTTTATTGTTAAGTCACAATCTACACTAGGATATTTATCAGCTAAGTAATCTTCAGTTTCATATCCTATATGCGCCTCGGGTAAATAGGAAGCATAGCGTTCCGCATTTGTATAGATCCCCATGCGAAGACATGCAATAGGTTTGGTTAAGCTTAGCGGGGCAAAGTTTTTGTGTTTTCCGAAATCACTTAAGTTAAATTTCATCTTTTAAGACTTGAATGGGCTTTTGACGCAATAAATAATAACGTAAAGGTAAGAAAGGCATTTAAAATTATAATCTCAAATCCAAATGAGTAATCTCCAAGGTTCCCTTGTGCTCCCTTTTCAACTCCTGGAGCACCTTTTGAGAAGTACCATAACACAAATGTGATCGAGATAGATATCATACTCATTAAGGGGATTGCCTTGTCGTTTATAATCCGTTTGGTTAAGATTCCAAAAAAGAAGACCCCAATGAGTGGGCCGTAGGTAAAACCTGCAAATTTCATAAGTAATCCAATTGCAGAATCATCCGTGTAATGATGTAGCATTAAGACAACGAGGATTATTAAGATGGATACTACAACATGAATTCGTTTCCGCAAAGGAACTTTATTGTCCTCTGTTTTTCTTTTCTCTGGTACTAGGTCAACGAAAATGGATGTGGTCAGGGAAGTAAGTGCGGAATCAGCGCTCGAATAAGCGGCTGCGATGAGCCCTAACAAGAATAAAATACCAATAATAATGGGTGTATTACTATCCATGGCAATCGCAGAGAAGAGCATGTCAGATTTTTCAAAGGGAATTGAATGTGCTGCCGCGTACATATACAATAGAGCTCCGAGGAATAAAAAAACAAGGTTGACAACAATTAAAACACTGGCCATACTCATCATGTTTTTTTGTGCATCCTTTAAGCTTTTGCAGCTTAAGTTTTTTTGCATCATGTCTTGGTCTAGTCCAGTCATGCCAATCGCAATAAAAATGCCGCCGAAGAAGTGTTTTACAAAGTGATTGGCGTCATATATATCATCAAAGAAAAAAACCTTTCCGTAGGGCCCATTTGCAACTTGCTCAACAATTCCTTCACTCGCAATACTAGGAAGTGCATTGGCAATGAAATAGACAGTGAGTATTACGGAGAGTAGCATAAAACCTGTTTGTAGTGTGTCCGTCCAAACTATTGTTTTTATACCTCCACGATTTGTATATAGCCAAATGAGTAAAATACATATGCTCACGGTAACTTCAAATGGAATCCCCCAGTCGTCAAATAAAATACTTTGCAGTACCTCAGCAACAAGCATAAGCCGAACAGATGCGCCAATTACCCTCGAAAGAAGAAAAAGAACTGCACCAGTTTTATGGCTTAAAAAGCCAAATCGATCCTTAAGGTATTCGTAAATGGAAACCACATTCATTTTATAGTAAATAGGCATCAGTACATAGGTGATAATCAAGTAACCAATAAAATAGCCCAATACTGCTTGCATGTAGCTAAATTGGTTGCTTGCATTTCCGACCCAACCGGGAACAGATAAGAAGGTGACACCGCTTAGGGATGCACCGATCATTCCGAATGCAACGAGATACCATGGGGATTGACGTTCTCCAACAAAAAAGCCATCATTGCCATTGGCTTTCGATGTAAAAAACGAAACAGCCACCAATAGCCCAAAATAAAGCACTAGAATGGAAACAATTAAAGTTGGTGTCATTTAGCGAACATATTAAATTAGGTGATTACAAATGTATCTTTATTTGTCATTTAACGTTAATGTGAAAAGGTAAGTATATTTGTAAAAATAGAATATGGACGCTTGGATTTTTCTTTTGATGACAATTGTGAGCTGTGGAGCGCTCGTTTTGATTGTATTTCGTTTTTTAAAAAAACAAACAGATAAGGAGGTAACAAAGCTTAGAACAGACCTTCATAAGCAAAGGCAAGAGTTTTTTTTACCGAGTAGGTTAGACGCCTATCAAAGATCAGTTTTGCTTTTAGAGCGAATACATCCTACAAGTTTAATTATGCGAGCGCACAATCCAAGCTTGAATGCAACCCTTTTTCAAGCAGAGCTTGTGAAAGCTGTACGAAGTGAATTTGAGCACAACCTCGCTCAACAAATTTTCATTTCTGCAGGAACTTGGGAGATTATACGAAATTCCAAAGATGAAGTCATTAAATTGATTCATATGGCAGGTAGTCAAATGAACGAAAAATCTACAAGTACAGATCTTTCAGAGAAAATATTTGAAATCATTGCTCAGCTCGAGGAGTTTCCCACAAGCATAGCGGTTAAAATCGTTAAAAAGGAATTTCAGGAATTATTTTAGAAGCTCAATTACGCCTGCAGCACCTTGTCCCGTTCCGACGCACATTGTTACCATTCCATATTTTTGCTTTCTTCTTCGCATTTCATTGATCAATTGAACGCTTAGCTTTCCGCCGGTGCACCCTAGTGGGTGTCCTAGAGCGATTGCTCCTCCATTTACATTCACAATGTCAGGATTTAGACCTGTTTCACGCAATACGGCTAAAGATTGTGAAGCAAAAGCTTCGTTGAGCTCTACTAGTCCTAAATCATTCATAGATAGTCCTGCTTGTTTTAAAGCCTTCGGAATTGCATCTACAGGTCCGATGCCCATAATTCTTGGTTCCACACCAACCGTTGCATATGAAACTAATCTTGCAATTGGTTCAAGGTTCAGCTCTTTGAGCATTTTTTCCGACATTACCATAACAAAAGCAGCCCCATCGGAGGTTTGTGAGGAGTTACCTGCCGTAACAGATCCCCCTTGAGCAAAAACGGGTCTTAGCGAATTTAATTTTTCAATTGTACTTGCGCGTGGCCCTTCATCCGTATCTACGGTGAAGTTGTTGACTTGCCTTTTTTCGTGTTCATCTAGAAAAATATGTTCTACGTCAATGGGAACAATCTCATCCTTAAACTTGCCTTCTTTGATGGCGCTAATTGCTTTTTCATGAGAGTGCAGGGCAAATGCGTCTTGGTCGTCTCTACTAATTTTGTATTGCTTCGCAACCGCTTCAGCAGTAAGCCCCATTCCCCAATACCAGTTAGGGTTCTCTTTACCAACACGCGCATTTGGAACAATTCTCCATCCCCCCATAGCCATAACCGACATGGATTCAGCACCACCTGCAATAATACAATCTGCCATTCCACTTTCTATTTTCGCTTGAGCAATAGCAATAGTTTCGAGTCCTGAAGCACAGTATCTATTAACGGTCATTCCCGGTACTTTGTCTGTATCGAGACCCATTAGAGAAAGCATTCTTCCCATGTTGAGCCCTTGTTCTGCCTCAGGTGTGGCATTTCCAACAATCACATCATCAATTCTATCCTTATCAAGGTTGGGAATGCTTTTAACTAAATGCTTGATTACGGAAGCTCCAATGTCGTCAGGTCTATAAAAACGAAACCCGCCTTTCTTTGCTTTTCCAACGGCGGATCTAAATCCTGCCACGATATATGCTGTATTGCTCATTTTAAATGCTTTTAATAGAGAGATTATTTAATTCTTTAAAACTACTAAAAATATATTATGCATGCATAATTTATAATGTAATTTATTCGGCGCTTTTTAGCTTGGCTCTGATAAACTCAATGAGCATAGGGAGGAGGGAAAGTCCAATGATGCCGAATATGACCGTTTCAAAGTTGCGCTGAACGATCGGGAGGTTGCCAAAAAAGTAACCTAACAAGGTTAAAGCAAAAACCCATGTTATACCACCTATTACGCTGTATTTCAGAAACTTGAAATACTTCATTTCTCCTACGCCGGCTACAAATGGGGCAAAGGTTCTAACGATGGGGACATACCTTGCAAGAATGATTGTTTTTGGTCCATGCTTGTCGTAGAAAGCTTGCGTTTTATCTATGTAGGACTGTTTAACGATTTGTCTACCTCTGATCTTCCATTGCATGACCTTTAGTCCAATGTTCTTGCCTATATAATAATTTAGGTTGTCACCAATAAAGGCTGCTGTACAAAGTAAGGGGATCACAATCCATAGACTCAGCTCAGCCGTCTGGCCGTTCTGTACTACACCAGCACAAAAGGTACCTGCTGCAAATAATAACGAGTCTCCAGGAAGCAAAGGCATTACTACTAATCCTGTTTCTACAAAAACAATCATGAAAAGAATAAGGTATATCCAATTGCCATAATCCATGATAAGGGCAAATAGGTGGGCATCCAAATGTAGGATGAAGTCAATGAGCTGTTGAATAATATTCATTTATTCTAGGATTAAGCTTGGGTCGTTTTTTTCTTTCCAACCCGTAATTCCGCCGGCCATAACAAGAATGTTGTCCATTCCTTTTTCACATTTTAGCAGATTAGCAAGGGCTTCTGCACGTTGACCAGTTCTACACATTAAAACATAAGTCTGGGTTTTATCTAGGTCATCCGCATTATCCAAAAAAGTTTGCATTGGAACGTGATCGTTACCGAGGTTGCAAAATTCATATTCAAATGCTTCGCGAATATCAATCACCTGAATGGAGGCGTCATTCTGCATTTTGTGCTTGCATTCTTTTGGACAAATGGTATTCATACGCTCATTTTTTTGTAAAGATAAAACTTAGATATCAATAGACTTTAAAAATTGAAAAAATAAGCTTTATTCAGTCTTATGTTAGTTCCTTCAATCCAGGCTAATCCTACTTTTTTATGCCCATCATTCAGCGCTTCTTTTTGTGAATAACATATATTATAAATCTCCTTATTGACCTGCATTAACAAGGCTTTTTCTCTCCATGAAAAGTTGATTTTATGCCCGGATGATGAAATCGAAATATTTTGGTTTTTTAAATTAACGAGATGCATTTTACCAGGGTAGCACTTCTCATAATCTGAAAGGAGCGGGAGGTACTTTTTAGGCAATAGGTTGTCGTGAAAAAAGTAGCTTATGTTTTTAATGTGAAGGGCACACGAGAACTTATTTGTATTAAATAATACGAGATGTTTGTTGGAAAGTTGACGATTGTGGTTGAGTGCAACAATTATGCAAATGCCCAAGCCAATTAAGCTGCTTAATAACATACGCCTTTTATGTATTAGGTTCCAATAGAGAGTAAAACAACAAAATATCAGCAATCCAAGCTCAATTTCATCGAGCATAAATCCTTTTGATAACGATCCAGGGAGACCTTCAATCCATTCGATAAAGGTGATGAGTAGCGTCAATAAAATAGAAAGTAAATATGCGATTTTCTCTGCCAGAAAAGAGAGCTGGGACAGCATAATTAATGCTCCACCCAAACCAACAATGATTCCGGCAAAAATTACAATCCCGAGGTTTGAGACAACAAAGTAGTTTGGGAATTGATGGAAATAATAGAGGCAAATAGGGAAAGTAAATAACTGTGCCGATAGACAAAGCGCAGTAGCATCCCAAAAGAACTTTAGAAATCTATTTTTCAAACGAATATATTGGGAAACAACGCTGTAGCATAACGTAATCCCGAGCATTGCCGAGTATGATAGTTGATAACCTATATCAAGTAAATACATGGGATTTATTAAGAGTAAAATTGTGGCTGAGAAAAGGAGTATGTTCAGCTGGTTTTTAATCCCTCGGATAAAATATCCAAGACTAAGAATAGAAAACATGAGCACAGAGCGCAGAACGCTCGGAGGAAAGTCAATGAGATAAGCATAAAGCCAAATGAATACGAGTGCAATTAAAAGAGCTGCGTTTCTTCTTATAAATTTAGAAAACAACCTTAAAAAGCCATATATAATCCAAATGAATAGCCCAATGTGCAATCCAGATATAGCAAGCAGATGCATTGCGCCTGCAGCGCTAAACGAATGTCTTGTCTCTTGCTCCAAGGATGATTTGTCTCCTAAAAAAAGTGCTTTAACGATGCCTAAATGTTTTTTTGATACATGTTTTTTTAGGTTATTCAAAATTCTGCCTTTAATTGCATCCTTAATTCTGTCTTTTGAGTCAAGGATCACGGAAAAGTCCGAATGTGTAAAGAATGAGAGATAATAAGTATCCTTTGAGCCCCAGTAATAGGAGGCGTTAAATTCTCCTGGGTTGCCTTTATTATTGATTTTTTGAATTTGACTTTTGACTAGTATAATATCTCCTTGTCCAAGTTGATTGCTTGTTTCTTTGTCGGTATAAAAAAGTAGTTTTTGTTTTGAGGTAAATGACTTCTCGTTTTTAATGAAAATTTGTTGGATTTGAGCCACTCCTTTATTCCATTTTTTATCGCCTGAAGTAAGTTCTATTATTTTACATTGGAGCTCATGTGTTTCTCTTGTCAAGAAATCATGTGGCTTTGAATCTTTTATTCGAATACTGAAGAACCCAAGTTGAAGAAAAATAAAAATAAAATAGAGTATATGTTGTACGTTTCCAATTGGATTTATTTGAACATTAAGGAGTGCTGTCAATAAAATCCCGATACTGAATATTGCCCAATATTTGTAGGTTAATTCTGAATAGCCAAGGGCAATTCCTATTGCAATAGAGCTGAAAACAATGAGGAATGGGGTGTTTCTAATGGAAACCTCTTTATCCTGATACTTGATATTTTCTGACTCTAGAATAAGCTTTAAGGTTTATATTTAAAATATCCGATGCCTCCCCATGAGAATTTCAAAAAACATTCGGTAATCTCCTAATAAACTATACAATGGATATTTGAAGGTTGCGGGCTTGTTCTTTTCTACAAAGAAATGGCTGATCCAAGCCGCACCATAACCCGAAAGAAGCGCGCCAAGAATAAATAAAGGATTTCGCGTGTAAGCGAGCAAAATGACAAACAGTATAGCGGCTAAAGTCCCGATGAAATGAAATAGCTTGGTGTGCGGTAGCTTGTGCTCCTCAAGATAGTAGGGATAAAATTCTTTAAAAGAGCCGAATCGTTTCATGGCTTAGTGTTGCACTTGAAATTTCATTACTTGACCATTTGTATGTATAAAGTAAAAACCTGTTTTCAATTCGTTAATCACAATTTGTTTTGATTCAGATACATTGCCTTCTAGGCACTTTCTTCCGAAACCATCACTGATGGTATATTGCGTATTGATTTTTACACCTTTTAGAAATATGGTCCTGGTCGCTGGGTTAGGGTATAGGGCTACAAGAGTCGATGTATTACTTTGAATAGAGGCATTAAAAGCCTGTGTCAGGGCTAGGTATGCATTTACGCGACCATGACCAACCTCTTCGTTCCAGGACCCATCTGAATTAATGCTATCATATATGTAGGGTTCTACTTTTTCGCTTGTTATATTTAGTAAGTGTCGGATCTCGTTAGAGGTCAGTGATGGGTTTTCTGCAAGAAGCAGTGCGCCTATTCCTGCGGCAATAGGACAAGCGGCACTTGTTCCATTAAAGTTTAAAGAATAATCATTTCCCGCGTAGCCTGGAGTTCCCGAAATATCACAGGTGGCAATTTTCACTCCTGGAGCTACAAAGTCAAGGGTTTCTCCATAATCGCTTCCCCAGTTTTCACCTGAACAATCATTTGGACGTTTGCGCGTATCGCACATATCACTCGCACCAACGGCAATGGTTGCGTTTAAGTTGGCAGGCCACAATACGTTCGGACTGTTTTCATTACCAGCTGAAAAGAACATGGCTGTTCCTTTTCCATTTCTGCCCTCCGTATGGGCCATTAGGAGCTCTTCATTACATATGGTGGTATCTATGGTCAAGAGATTAATGAATTCCTCGGTGAGCCCTGCCGAGCAGCTTATTACATCCGCACCAATGGTATTCCAGGAGTAAGCTGAGCCTGTAAGCAAAGCATTCATATTAGTAAATGGAACAACCTGATTGTTAAGCTCAATATAAAAGAAGATTCTCACAGGAACGAGGATGGCTTCAGGAGCTACACCGCTGATGCCAATTTCATTGTCTTGCGCTGCGCCAACAATTCCAGCACATGCCGTACCATGCGCATTTTGATTAAAATTCAGAAAGGGATAGCCATTTGTATTGATACTGTCTGTCGCAAATGCATCAAAACCAGGTAAGAGTCTACCTGTAAATTCTGAATGTAGCGTATCAATACCACTGTCTAGAATAGCTACAATAATATCTGTCCCTTTTGATATGTTCCAAGCATCATTGACCTGTATATCTGCTCCAGGTGTTCCGTTAAACTGAAGTGGTGTTCCTGTATTTTCCAAATACCATTGACGATCGTAAAGCGGGTCATTTGAGCAGTCTTGTAAAGTAAAGTACTGATTGATTTGAACGGTTTTTATAAAGCTGAGGTTTTCCAGTATTGCCTTTTTATGTCTTACTTCATCAATTTCTTTTTCATCCGTATCGATCAAGTATAGTGAATTGTTGTGCTTGTTTTTTTGATAGCGACCGAATGCTCTTATTGTGCTTTCTTGCCCTTGCGTAAGATTAGATTTAGTTCTAACAATCAGCTCATTGGTATGAAAACTCAAGTGTTCATCTGTTGTTTTAGGTTCTACGCAGAAGTTCCAATTTAGATTTCTTTCTATCTTTTTTTCTGCTGATAGAAGGAAGTAATTGTCGCTCAGGTGTTGAATTGAGTAAAGTTTTGAATCCAATTGTTCAGGATGAGCTGTTCTGACTATAAGTTGCTCTTGTGCGTTGAGATTAAAAAAGAGTAAAAGGCTTGAAAGGAGGAATTGATATCGCATAAGGAAAGCTACAAAATTTAATTGTATTTTTCGGCATCAAAAAGAATCAGCTATGAGTCTCTATCTTCTTGCTTTGGCTATTGCACCAGGAATAGCTATTTGCTTTTACATCTATTTTAAAGATAAATATGAGAAAGAGCCCATAAGGCTTCTCGTGATTAGTTTCATTCTAGGGGTATTTAGTGTTGTGCCAACATTGCTTTTATCTGAGCTGGGGACTTATTTTTTTGGTTTTGAACCTACGAGTTCTAATCTTATTTTTTCGTTGATTTCTTGTGTCATAGGTATTGGTTTGGTAGAGGAGTTTAGCAAATTTATTTTTGTGCGTTACTACGCTTACAAGAAGGATGATTTCAACGAACCTTTTGATGGGATTGTATACTGTGTGATGGTTTCCATGGGTTTTGCCACGATTGAGAACATACTCTATGTTGCAGCCTCTGGCGCATCTACGGGTTGGCTTCGTATGTTCACAGCTGTGCCGATGCACGCCGTATTTGCAATTGTTATGGGCTATTATTTAGGTGTTCAGAAGAGTTTTGGTACCAAGGCGGCCGCGCTTCAAGGTTTATTATTTGCTGCACTCTTACATGGTATTTATGATTTTGTACTCATGTATCCGGGAATTCATCCCGGTCTTCAATTTCTTGGATTTTTTGCTTGTTTGTTTTTTGGTTTTCGTTTTGCCCGAAAAGCCATTAGGCTGCATCAGGAGTCTTCTCCTTTCAAAGGTTTTCAATAAACTAAATTGTGTTAAATAATACATTTCATTTCCGAATATGTACTATCTTTAAGAACTTATTTTTAGAGCATTGGATTTAAATTTTCATCGTTCGAAGATATTGAAATGAATCATTATGGAAAAAAGAACACTCTTCCGTTTTTTAGGGTACTTTTTGATTACTCTTGTAGTCATTGTAACTGGCCGATACATCATTAAGTTACCGATAATCATAAAAGTTCTGGCCCTTGCATTAAATGCGGTTACCATTTATTATGCATATAATTTTTTAATAAAAGAAAAGGAATAAAATGGATTTAAAAAGCACATTGAAATCAGTAGGCATAAGCGTTGCAGGCCTAATTATATTAATCATTCTATTTATGTCTTGGATGGATGTCGATCCAGGGGAAGAGGGTTTTGCTTATCGTCCATATGGAGGGGGTGTTGATGTAGAATCTAGTTATACAGAAGGAACTTATTTCATTCCGCCATGGAATGATATTATTACCTATAATATTTTGCAACAATCAAAGTCCTATGAATCCACGGTAATGGATGTCAATGGTACGGATATTTCTGTCGAAGTAGCAGTGAATTTTTCTGTAGAGAAAGGAAACGCGGCAAAACTTCACCTGAGACATGGTGTTGGATATATACAGTTCATTGACGATAAGGTAAAGGGTGCAATTAAAGATGTCGTAGGTCGTTATACCTATCAAGAGGTTTATTCATCTAAAAGAGAAGCGCTAGAAGGTGAGATTGAAGAGATATTAATCGCAGATTTTAAAGGAAACTTTATTGTCTTTCATTATGTAGAAATTGCAGATGTAAACCTCCCTCAAAATATAGCGACAGAGATCACAAACAAAGAAACTCAGAAGCAGAAGAACCTTACAGCGGAGCAAAAGAAACAAGAGCAAGAATATTTGGCTGCTGCAAAAATAGCCACAGCAAAGGGTGATTCTGCAAAAACAATTATCCGAGCGACTGCAGAAGCCCAGTCTATTAAGATTAAGCAACAACAATTAAAGTCTTCCTCGCAGTATATTGAGTATTTAAAAGCTCAAAAGTGGGATGGAAAAATGCCTCAAGTTGTGGGCTCTGGCGGTTTAATTATTGATTTGAAAAAGTAAGGTCAATCCTTGAAGCAATTTATTACGACTGCAGGAAGAGTTTTAGTTGTGGGATCAGGTATTCTTTTGGCTTTAGGATTTCAAAAGCTATCTGGTCAATATTCGAGTCAGCTTGAAACTTTAAAACATGTGCCTTATGGACATCTTTATGTTGTTCTTTTAATTATTGGTGCATTTATGATTATGAAAGGGAACCGCATGTATCCTTGAGGTTTTGTAAACGATTGCTTATCGTATAGCTACCCAATCGTTATGAAATTCTATTTTTTCTTCCTCTTGCAGGTAATCTAAACTTTTCATTATTAATTTCTCATTGAACCCTGTCTGATTCATTATGGTGGCAATTGTAGTAGGTTTCTCTAAGAGTTTTAGAATCAAATCTGAAGGTTCTTTGTCTTCGTTTATTTGTTTTACACAATGATCGCAATTACCGCATTTTTCTGCTGTTTCTCCAAAATAGGAGAGTAGCTTTTGGCTTCTACAGTTTTCTTCAACTAAAAATTGAATCACCGATTCAATTTGAGCTTCATAATTCTTCTTCCGAATTCCGTACACACTTGGATGAAGTAAAAAGGTATCGTTTTGAGCACGTGCCCTTAAAAAGGTTATTGTCGGTTCCTTTGAAGCTTTAATAAAGTCACACAAGCCATAATTGTTTAGTTGCTCTAGCTGTTTCCCAAGGTGTGTTTTACTCATTTTCAGCGTTTTCGACATTTGATTAATATCTATTCGTTTGTAGACGTCAAAGACACCAGGAAGCTTTCGTGTCAAATAGGTTGTGAGTTTATTGAATGCTGGGTATTGTATTTCAAAGTTGTAAAGCTCTGTAATACCAACAATCAGCTTTATTTTAGAAGGATGGAATACAGATTCTGACAAGGCTAAATCGCCATTAAGCTCCAATATTTTGAGTCCATGATAAACGATTAAAGGAGAAACCTTGTAGTTGCTTGCAAAATCTTGAATGTTGATTTCTACGACTTGGTCTTTACCGTCGCCATAAGCCACTTTGAAATGTTGGAATAGCATACTGT
The DNA here is from genome assembly GCA_913052055.1 of uncultured Cryomorphaceae bacterium. Classification (GTDB taxonomy): domain Bacteria; phylum Bacteroidota; class Bacteroidia; order Flavobacteriales_D; family Crocinitomicaceae; genus UBA952. The sequence goes on along the minus strand of CAJXDT010000017.1, from coordinate 4,936 downwards.
ACAGTTTCGATATTTCACTGTTTTTCGGGAACTTAACTGATATACTTTCTTTAAGTTTATCCAGGTCTTTTTCGTTATACAAGGCAAAGCCAATCGCTTTTTTCTGATCCCTTCCACCTCGGCCTACTTCTTGAAAGTATCCTTCAATAGAATCGCTTATTTCATAGTGGATGACGTATCGAACATCGGACTTATCAATGCCCATTCCAAAAGCATTTGTGGCAATAATCACTTTTATTTGGCCCTGCATCCAACTATTCATGGTGGATGTTCTGTCTTCGTTATTCATACCTCCATGGTACATTGCACATGACATCTCTTCACTTGAGAGCATCGCATTTATTTCGCGCACGCTTCTCCTGGTTTGACAGTATACAATCCCGGAGCTGTTTTTAAGGCTTTTGCATAGCTCTAGTAAACGTGCTTTTTTATAGTTCGAATGAAATACACGATATGCAATGTTTGGTCTATTAAACGAGGCCTTATGAAGCTTTACATTCTTCAGTCCAAGTTTATCAATAATGTCTGCTTGTGTTTTTTTATTTGCTGTGGCAGTGAACGCGGCAAAAGGAACATTCGGCTTTAGATCTCTCAAAGACGAGATTCTTGCATATGAAGGCCTGAAATCATGTCCCCATTGAGAAATACAATGGGCTTCGTCAATAATAATTTGCGATACCTGCATTGCTTTAAAGCGTTCAATGAAAATTTGGGTCTCGAGCCGTTCAGGTGATAGGTATAAAAAGTCATAGCTTCCGAAGCGTGCATTGTCAAGGGTGATATCAATTTCTCTGTAGCTCATCCCTCCATATAATGCAGCCGCTTTAACACCATTTTTTGTAAGCTGTTCTACTTGGTCTTGCATCAAGGATATGAGTGGAGAAATGACAATGGTTAAGCCTTTTTTTAGGATGCCTGGTACTTGATAACAAATTGATTTACCTCCGCCAGTTGGGAGCAGTGCGAAAACATCCTCATCGGCACATAGGTCATTAATAATAAGCTCTTGACCTGGTCTGAATTCCTCATGTCCCCAAATTTTTTTTAGAATTTTTCGCGGTGAATTCATTGATTGGCTTGACTTTTTTTACTTAGGTATAATTTTTGGTAAGGTTTACCTTGAATAATCCGCATATTAAACGTATTTTTGTACCCCTTAAATCAACAATATATGTCAACAGATCTATATACTTTTCCCGTAACAAAGACCTCTGATTCAAAGATAAAATATTTTGATTGGGACCATCTTGATTTCGGAAAGAATTTCTCTGATCATATGTTTCTTATGGAATATAAGGATGGCGCATGGTCTCAAGGGGAGATTGTACCTTTTGCCAATCTTACGATGCATCCTGCAATGTCTGCTATTCATTATGGACAGTCAATTTTTGAAGGTTTAAAGGCAAATAGAACCGTGAATAATGAGATCAGTATTTTCAGGCCAGACATGAATGCAAAGAGATTCAATGAATCTGCTGAGCGCATGTGTATGCCAACGATACCAGAAGATCTATTTGTAGAGGCAATACGTCAGCTAGTAGCTTTAGATGATGAATGGGTTACTTTTCGTGAAGGACATTCACTATATATTAGACCATTTATGTATGCTACAGATGAGCTTGTTGGCATTCGTCCTTCGAGAACGTATAAGTTTTTAATTATTACAACACCCGTGGGGCATTATTATTCTGAACCAGTAAATGTAAAAATTGAGAAGTCATATACACGCGCAGCATCAGGTGGTGTAGGTAGAGCAAAGGCAGCGGGAAATTATGCAGCATCTATGTATCCAGCTATGCAAGCGCAGAAAGAAGGTTTCCACCAATTGGTTTGGACCGATGCAGCTGAGCATAAATATATTGAAGAGTCTGGTACAATGAATATTGTGTTCCAAATTGGTGATAAACTCATTACTCCCGATGAAAATCATGATACAATTTTGAGAGGAATCACAAAAAGAAGTGTGTTTGAGATTGCTGAGAAATGGGGGGTAGAGGTAGAGGAGAGAATGATTACAGTTGCTGAAATTATAGAAGCTGCAAAAAATGGTTCGTTGAAAGATGCATTTGGTGCCGGGACCGCAGCAACGATTGCGCCTATTGCAATGATTGGTTATGAAGATGAGAAATATGTGCTTCCTCCAGTTGAAGAACGTTTGCTATCAAACAAAATCAAGAACTACCTTGGTGATCTGAAAACAGGTCGTATTGCCGATGAGTTTGGCTGGAACCTTTTGGTTTAAAATACCTCGATTACTTTTTGAAGTAAAATTCCACAAAAACGGGTAGGTGGTCCGAATATCCATCTAAATACTTGCTGCCTCCATAGGTTCTATACGGAACTTTGTTTCCTCTATATTCTGTGATTAAATAATCGGGTGTGTAAATGATTCCTGATTTAGGTTTTATGTGGAGTTTCTGATTTTGAAAACCTTCTGAAATCATAATATGGTCGAGGATGTTCCAATCTCCCTTGTAGCAGTTTGTCCCTCCATATTGATTCGATGCTTTAGTGATACAAGGCGTCATTGTTTCTGTTAGCTGCTGAACAGATCTATTGCTTGGATAATCATTTAAATCACCCATAAGGATGATTTTTGTGTTTGGGTCGTCCATCAGCAATGAGTCAATAAATTGCTTTGCTTCAGAAGATGCCTTCATTCGCTTTGGAGCGCTTTTTTCAGTTCCGCCACGTCTGCTAGGCCAATGATTGACCATGGCAAAAAACACTTCTTTTTTATAGGAAAATTTTGCCCATACAATATCTCTTGAAGTTGGAGTGTTTTGTTCAGGTAGATTAAAGCGAATAAAACCCTGATCAATGAGCTTAAGTTTTTTCGTATTAAAGAGCATTCCCACATCTATTCCTCTCGCATCAAGGCTATTGAAATGAACAGTCTTGTATGGCTTGAGTTTTTTGTTGTTTTTTAGTATATCATTCAATACTAGCACGTTTTCAATCTCGCACAGTCCGATAAGCATCGGTGTTTTAAGCGCACCGATGATTTGATTGATGCGATCTATTTTAGTGTCGTAACGTTCTGATGTCCATTGTTTTTTACCCCCTGGAAGAAATTCTTCATCATTATTTGGGCCATTGATCGTATCGAATAGGTTTTCTACATTATAAAAGGCTATGCGTTCTGTCTTTTGTGCAGTGCAGCCAGTGAATAGTAAAACAATAAAAATAGGTAGTAATGCTTTATTCATGTCTTTATTAAAACTGTTCTAGTAAGGTAATTCTCTTTTCGATAGGAGGGTGGGTCGCAAATATACTTGCTATGCGCTTAACTAACTTTATCTCGCTTAAGAAACTGGGCGTTCTTTTTCCTGGACCATTATCGATAAACATTTGTCTTACATCATTATTTTTGATTTTTTCGATTGCCGAGTTTCCTGATATTTTTCGAAGTGCATTGGCGAGTCCTAGAGGATTTTTGGTCATTTCAGCTGCGCCTGCATCAGCGAGATATTCTCTCTTTCTACTTAGGGAAAATTTAAAAAAGATTGATAAAAGGTACATTGATATTGAAACTAATAGGATCACGAGAGTGACAATGAAACCTCCTTTACCATCTTTTTTTCTTGAATTTCTTCTTCCACCTCCATATAATAAGCTTCTAATAACGGATTGAAATATAACGGAGAAAATACCAACAAAAACGATGCTTATGATTAAAAGCCGAACATCGTTATTTCTAATATGCATTAATTCATGTGCAATTACGCCTTCTAGCTCGTCATCATCTAGTTTGTCGATAATACCGCGGGTTAGCGTAACCGTATGGTTTTTTTCGTTCAAGCCACTTGCATATGCGTTTAGCGCCGGTGATTCAATAATTTTGAGCTTTGGCATTTTCATACCGACACTCATACAAAGGTTTTCTGTAAGATTATAAACACGCATGTTTTCTTTTCGCTCAAGACTTTTGGCACCAGTAGCGTAATTGATCATTCTAGAGTGGCCTAAATATGCAATGAGGAACCACATAACTGTGAAACCTAGTACATAAGGAGTTGCTGAAAGAAAAGCTTCGTTTGTATTGCCTGGAGATAAAAATATCAAGACAATATATAGTCCCGCGAGTAGTATTGTAGGGAAGCCCAAAAGAAGGAGTATAGATTTCCTATTATTGCTCGTTATCTGCTGTTGGAGCCCAACGTATTTCATGACTTAGAATTTAACTTCAGGAGCTTTGCTGAGATCCTCTCTAGCTGTCTCGCCGAGATCAAACATGTCTTCACTTTTAAATCCAAACATGCTTGCAAACAATACATTGGGGAATTTTTGAACAGCGATGTTTAGTTCTTTAGTAGCTGAATTAAAGAATCTTCTTACAGCAGCTAGCTTATTTTCAATATCAGATAGCTCTTCTTGCAGCTGCATAAAGTTGCTGCTTGCCTTAAGATCTGGATAAGCTTCTACTTGAATATTAAATCCACTAAGGGCAGAGCTTAGTTGTTTTTCGGCTGCAATTTTATCATTTATAGAAGATGCGCCTACAGCCTTGTTTCTAGCTTCTGTAATGGCTGACAATGTGCCTGCTTCATGTTCCATATATCCCTTAACGGCACCAATAAGCTGAGGTACGAGGTCATGACGCTGTTTGAGCTGAACGTCAATGTCGGCAAACGCATTTTCACGGTTGTTTTTTAATTTGACAAGTGTGTTGTAGATACTAATGATCATTAATACAAAAATTGCTACAACAACGAGGAGTATTCCTAAAGGACCCATTTTTTTAGTTTTAATTATTTATAGTTAGCATTAAAGATAATTCTAAATATTGAGTCGTATGGCTGTTTGTCGGCATAAATTTATTTTTCATAATCCATTTTGTTTATATTTTAATCTTTTTTATTGATTAATAATTAATCATTATTATATTTGTATTCCAACGATTTGCAGTGTTTTATTGAAAAACCATTAAACCTGT
>CAJXDT010000016.1:0-47281 GCA_913052055.1 uncultured Cryomorphaceae bacterium | reverse complement strand
GGATTGTAATGTGGATCAACCACGAAACTTAGCGAAGTCCGTTACTGTTGAGTAATTTGTGGAAGACTGATTTAGTTTAACTCATTTTTTTGAACCAGATTCTTTCTTTTTCCGACCTAATTTAAATCTATATCCTACTGTTGCAATATAACCAGCGTCAAAGCTTGCTATATCATTGTTCCCAACTTCAAAACTAAAGGAGAAATTTCCTATTTTACCCTGCGGACCAATAGTCAATGGCCAGGGTCTGATCGCCAAAGCAAGGTTATTTCTGATGTTTCCAATCCCTATGGCAACTTTGCCAGTAATTAACGATGGCAATGCAACTCCGATTTGATATTCAAATACTCCATTCTTTGTAAACTCCAATGTTTGACCAAATAAGACGCTTACTCCAGGATATGTATCAGTAAAATCATAATCATCGATTGATGCTGCACCGGCATTTATTTCTATGAACTTTTGGCTAGTTTCTGTCTGACCAAATAAACTCATGGGAGCAATTAATAACATGATCATTAGTTTTTTCATGGTTCGAATTTAAGAAATAGGTTTTAATGCAGGAAACCCTATAACAACTTTAAAGTATATTTTTAGCACGTAATTTTTTATATATATAATTGTATTACAGATGCTTATAATTAGTAAAAAGGATTTTAATATTAGGTCTGTTTGAAAGGAATTTCCTAACGATTTAGTTTTGAGTTTCCAAAAATATCGAGTATTCATCAGAACCCATTGACATGGTTGAAATTAAATTTAGGCATTCATTTGTGATTTCAATAGATGAAATCTTTTGTTTGAAACTAAATTTTCTTCCGTCATAAGAGGTTAAACTATTTTCATTTGAATCAAAACAGATATTGCAGTAAAAGTGATTACTCAATAATTCTGAACAACTTAACCCGTATTTTTCATGCAAGGTATTAAAATCAGATTTTGATAATGTAGTTTTTAGCTCCCTACGATTTTCATAGTTGTTTTCAGGATTAACATTGTTGTTTGACATATAATTCTTGTTCGTGCAGTTTACTACAACTTGATTAGAGCAACCATAAAACACCAACATGGTTAAAATAAAAATCACAGGGATATAATATTTCATGATTAAACTGGTTTTGAGTTTATGACAAAGATCATAGCGTCTTTATCCATAGCTTAGTTTGAAACATTTTTTAGGCACTCCGTGACTTTTTGAATGACGGGGTTGGGTTCATTTGCCTCATTAAAGAGGCTTAAAATAGTTTTATTTTGTTTGCTCTGCCCACTTCGGGTTTTCAATCCCCAAAAATTTAAGGCAACAACACCATTGTTCTTTTTTGAAATTAATTTGTTGATGAGTTTTGTATATAATTCATTCTGGATTTTGTGAATTGAATCTAAGTCAATGATCTCTTCTTTAACCCAAAGATTTAATTCTGTTACATGAAATTCGATTTCGTGTTGATGTGCCCAATCAATTAAATAATCTAGGTAATTAAGGTCTTTTTCTGTTAGACTATTGGTTCTTAAATGGGCTTGCCATCCAATTGCGTCGACCCTCAAATCTTTTGATTTTATGTATAAAACCGTTTCCATTACTTTCTCCCACATCGCTTTTTCCATTCCTCCGTTGTGGTTATAAACAAGCTTAATATTAGGTGCGTATTCATTGGCAATTTCAAATGCCCGCGGAATATATTTTGGAAAACCATCGCTATTTATTCCAATTTGTGTCCATGGGTTTTCCCATTTATCATCCCCAGGTTTTTCTCTAAACCAAGTGCCGTCTCTCAAGACAGTTTCATTGACGACATCCATCCATCTTACGCATGATTCATTATTTACTCTTTTGCAGAGCGCTGTAAAATATTCTTCCATATTATCTTTGAGCTCCTGCGGTGTCCTTTCATCGTTTTTTGCCCATTTTGAGGCCTGCGGGCTCATTGGGCCATGAATTCGAACAGTCAAATTGTGTTTATTTGCAAAGTCAATAAAACTTTGACCTCTATCCCATTTCCAAACATTAGGTTTAGGATGAATTCTCGTTTGTTTAAAGGCATTTGCAGGCGTCAAGTAATTGAACTCTTCTAAAAATAAATCTTCAATGTTTGTGTTGAGCTGGAAATGATTCAAGCTCGCCCCAATAAAAAATGAATCTGGGGCATAGTCTGTACTTTGAACGATGGATTTAATGTGTTCTTGGCATAGACTTACTTTCGTACAAAATAAAGCGAGTAACAAGGGAATTATGTTTTTCATTACCTTAAATATAACATAACCTTAGCTTTAAAGTATATTTCCAAAACGTCTGTAAGCTAGAAACAGTTAATCAATAAATAAAAATCTTGATCGACTAAAACCGGTTATTTTTCTTTTTCATCACATTCTCCGAACTGTTCCACTTCCCTGCCATATTTTTTTATGCACTGCCGTCTAATCGCCTTATCCGTGGAGTCTAGGTATGTATATTGTAAGACCTCAGCAGTTTTGTCTTCCATATTTTTTCGGAGTTCATTTTTTCTCATGAAGTTCCCTCGAATAGGGTAGTCATCGTACTTGCCACTTTTGATGTCATAATAATTCTCGTAACATTCGCATTTTGAATATTTGATAGATGCTTTATTATTACATGAATAGAGGGGTTGAAGAAACAAAATGAGAACACTTAACCTCATTCTCCATAAAAACGGCTGTTTTTTATTGCTTGTGAATTCCATGATTTTTTATTTAAACTACTGCCAAACAACGGATCTATTCACATGAGCGCTTGAAATAGTCAGCTCAATCATTCACCATGCGCTAAACAGTTTGTTAAGAACAAAAAAGGATGTAAAAAGTTGAGTTATTTAAACGATTCTCACCATCCTTCTAAAAAATCATCAAGCTCTCTTCTGTCTTTTTTTGATGGCTTACCGTGGTCTTTTCCTCGATAGTTCCGCTGTGCTGCTTGATATGTTTTGTACTTGTCAACCTCTTCTGTAGGGGTTTCATCTACGATATAATCGCCAATCAATTTTGCACCCAGTCTTTTTTCGGTGAGTGCTTTGATACGGAAGCTGAATGTGGCGTTGTTTTTTTGAATACTAATGATATCTCCGACAGCGACTTCTTTGGCTGGTTTCATTTCAAGTCCGTTAAGTTTTACTTTATTTCCTGCGACTAATTTTGTTGCAAGAGATCTTGTTTTGGACAGGCGTACACACCAAACATATTTATCAATACGCACAATAAAAAGGACTTATTTTAATAATCTTCTGAGGATTTTACCCACATTTGATTTAGGCAATTCATCTCTGAAGTGAACTTCTCTTGGCACCTTATAATTGGTTAGGTTTTCTCTACAGGTAGCAATAACTTCCTCTTTAGTAAGAGAAGCATCTTTTTTGACAACAAAGGCTTGAACAAATTCTGTTCCGTCATCGTTTTTACCTCCACAAACGCCTACCTCTAACACCTTAGGGTTTTCTGTGATCGCTTTTTCTACCTCACTTGGATAAACATTAAATCCTGAGACTAAAACCATCTCTTTCTTTCTGTCTACGATTTTGAAAAAACCATCTTCATCTATAATTCCTACATCACCGGTAAGGAAATATTCTCCGTGCATACAATTGGCAGTTTCTTCTGGTCGATTCCAGTAACCCTGCATGACCTGAGGTCCTTTTATTCCGATTTCACCCTTTTCTCCCTGTGCTACTTCAACCTTGTTATCGTCAAAAATCTTAATATCAGTATTCGGAAGAGGCAATCCTATAGTTCCTATTTTATGACTACCACCAACAGGATTAATCGTAGCGGCAGGACTTGTTTCAGATAGCCCGTAAGCTTCAAGAAGAGGGCTGTTTGTGACCTTTTCCCATTCAGCAGCAACAACATCCTGTACTGCCATTCCTCCACCTAATGCCATTTTAAGTTCGCTAAAGTCGAGACTTTTAAAGGCCTCTTGATTTAGCAGCCCGTTGAAGAGAGTATTCACCCCAGTAATGAACGTAAATGGATTTTTCTTAAGGTCTTTGCAGAAGCCCTTCATATCTCTTGGGTTGGTTATTAAGATGTTTTTTGCTCCATACCTAAAGAACACGACACAATTGGCAGTAAGTGCAAATATATGGTACATAGGAAGCGCGGTAATGATTGTCTCTTGTCCGTCTTCAAACTTATGTCCAATCCAGGCCTCAACTTGCTGAACATTTGCACAAATATTCCCGTGAGATAATGTAGCTCCTTTTGAGACTCCAGTGGTTCCTCCGGTATACTGAAGAAATGCGTGATCGTCTTTATTTAGCGATACAGGCGCGCCCTTTTTACCAAGGCTTTCTTTAAATATTTGTTTTAACGGTGTCGTATCGTTGAGTTGAAATGGTGGCACCATTTTTTTCACATGTCGAACAACAAAATTTGTAATTGCCCCTTTCAATCCACCAAGCATATCTCCGATAGTGGTGGTAATTATTGTTTCTATTTCGGTTTCATGAAGTATCTCTTGTAAATTAAAGGCAAAATTTTCCAGAATTATAATTGCTTTGGCGCCTGAATCCTTGTACTGATGACGCATTTCTTCGGCTGTATAAAGTGGATTTGTATTCACGATGACCAAACCGGCTTTTAAGCAAGCAAAAATCGTGATTGGGAATTGAAGAAGGTTGGGCATTTGAAGCGCAATTCGGTCTCCTTTTTTTAATTTTGTGTTGTTTTGAAGGTGCCATACTAAAGCATCTACATGCGCAGAGACTTCATTGAAGCTGATCTCCACATCCATGTTTTTATATGCAGTTTTGTCACCAAAGTTTTTGACAGATTGATCGAAAACTTCAACTAGATTATTGTAACGACTAAGCTCTATTGTTTTTGGAACCTCAGATGGGTAGGATTTAAACCATGGAAAATCACTCATATTTTTATTTTTTATTTACGATAAGTCTCTCTAAACCATATAAAAATGGATGTTTTAAATATACATAAAAAACAGAATGCCCTCCTAATATTTTCTTGTATCACGATACTAAATGACTACAAATAAGGATATTCGATAATGAAAAAATAAATTGTCTTTTTTGATTTTGTTTCTTTGAGCGAAGTACTGTAAATTTGACACTAACTAAAAACTCAGCTGTTATGAAGCCATATTTTTTCTTATTTCTCTTCGTCACAATTACATTTACAAGCCTTAGTCAAATACAAAGTGTCCAGGACGATTTTGAGGGTAATGGAACAATAACATCCTGGTTCGGCGACGATTGCAACATGGACTTAGTTTTTGGAAACCCGTATGTCCAGGGCATGAACACTTCTTCAACTGTAATGCGATATAACGATTATGGAGGTCAATATGCGAATGTGGGCTTTGATGTTGGCGAAAACCTTGACCTTTCTACAAACCATACTTTTAGCTTAAAAATTTATATCCAATCTAGCAGTTTAACCGGCGCTCAAAACAATCAAATATCCTTAAAGCTTCAAGATGGCTCAATAGGCGCTCCTTGGGAAACTCAATGTGAAATAATTAAAAATGTTTCTCTGAATCAATGGGTCACAGTTTCTTTCGACTTTGATGATGATCCCTACATAAACTTTAATCCGGGTTCTGCCGATCCAATATTAAGAACAGATTTTAACCGTGTCCTGCTTCAGGTAAATGGTGAAAACAATAATGATTTGGTTGTGGCCTTTATAGATGATGTACAATATGATGGAACGATTGGGTCTTGTAGTGTTTTTAATAATCTAGTCTGGTCTGATGAATTTGATGGAAATGGCGCAGTGGATGAATCAAAATGGTTTCACCAAACTCTTCTCCCAAATGGGTGGGGTTGGTTCAACGATGAGCTCCAGCATTATACGGACCGAGAAGACAATTCATATGTTGAAGATGGGTTTCTTCATATTGTTGCAAAAGATGAAACATTCACCGATCAAGGTGTTACCAAGGAGTATACCTCTGCTCGGTTAAACTCAAAATTTGCGTTTACCTATGGACGTGTTGAATCACGGGCTAAAATGCCCTTTGGCATAGGTACTTGGCCAGCAATTTGGATGCTTGGTAAAAACATCAATGAAGCAGGTGCATACTGGCAGACGCAAGGTTTTGGAACAACTGCATGGCCAGCATGTGGAGAGATTGATATACTGGAGCATTGGGGTTCAAATCAGAATTATGTGCAGAGCGCCCTGCATACTCCTTCTTCATCAGGAGCCACAGTGAATCACGGTGGAACAATGGCTGCTGATGTGTCCAATACGTTTCATATTTATGCTATGGAGTGGACAGAGGATAAAATTGATTTTAGTGTGGATGGTTTCATCTATTATACTTATCAACCAGATCCTCAAAATATGAGTACCTGGCCCTTTGTAGCAGATCAATTTATTTTACTTAATGTGGCCATACAAAACTCTATTGACCCAGCATTTACAGAAAGTGATATGGTCCTTGATTATATTCGGGTCTACCAAGAGGGTTTGGGTTCTACTACTACTGATGTTCAGCAGGCATGTGATTCATATACATGGGTTGATGGTGTTACGTATTCAGAAAGCAACAACAGCGCTAGTATAACGCTTCCTAATGTCGAGGGATGTGATTCTACAATAGTCCTTGACCTTACAATCAACAATTCTTATTCGCAAACAGATGTGCAGTCCGCTTGTGACAGTTACACTTGGATAGACGGTGTTACCTATACAGAAAGTAATTCATCTGCAACTCAACTTTTCACAACAAGTGCGGGCTGTGATTCTACACTTACTTTGGCGTTAACATTAAACACAAGTACCAGCTCAGAGTTGTTTGAGACGGCACTTGACACATATACCCTCAACGGAACGACATACAGCTCCTCCGGCGTATATACTCAGCTCATTTCTAACGAAGCTGGTTGCGACAGTACGATAACACTGAACTTGACGATTGATTCTAGTGTTGGTATAGATGAGCAAAATCAATCTTTTTTCGTTTATCCAAACCCAACAAATGACAAATTAAACATTACAGCTCCAGAATTAATTGGAAAAAGGGGTAAGGTGATGCATATTTCTGGTAAGCTAGCATTTGAGTTTATTCAGGCGTCTGCTCAAACCGAATTAGATTGTAGTGAGCTCGCGCCGGGCGAATATATTATTTCTTTTGAAGGGGAAAATAAAGGAGCCCATTTAAGCTTTATCAAGCATTAAGTGAAATATTATAAATTCACTTTTGTATACATATGCTGAACTCCAGCATTTTTATTTAAGACAAGTCATGTAGGCCTAATCTAAAAAGGAATACGGACTATCGCTTTCGATTTGACTATGTTTCCATTTAATTGCCCAGGAGCCCAATTGGGCATGCTTTCAATCACTCTTTTTGCCTCAGTGTCGCAATTCACATTTAACCCTTGTAACACCTCTATATTAGTAAGAGAACCGTCCTTTTCAACTACAAAAGAAATAGACACTGTACCTCGATTATTTTTGTCTATGAACGAATCAGAGGGATTTAAGTTCTCTAAAATAAATTCAATCATTTCCAATTTGCCTCCTTGGAATTCAGGATCTTTTGAAGGATAAACGATAATTGTATCATTTGACAAGTGCAAAATTGTGGGTTCGGAAATAGTGTTCCCGTAAATTCTGTTAACCTTTTGTATGGTCTTTTGTGCTTTTGTTAGATACAAATCCCCCGTGAATGAAAACTTATTAGACGTAACAATTACTCCATTTATCATACCAGGCCAGTAACTTTCATCTTTCTTTTCAAAATTAACATCATATTTGCCTGGCTTAAGGGAATTAAATTGAAAGATACCGTCAAAATCTGTTTTGACAGTCCCTTTGATTACTCCATTTTGAGTAAGTGCTATCCTAGCGTTCCAAATAGGGACTTTACTATCAGAATCAAGAACAGTTCCTTTAATGTACCCTAAATTCTGAGTAAATGAATAAGAACATATTAAAGTTAAGAAGATGTAAAGTGATAATTTCCTCATGAAACAGATGATCAAACTTAAAACTTATTTCATAACAGAAAAATAACCAAAAGTTATTTGCCATTAATGAATGGCGGGCGCAACATCTTGGTTACCTAATTTATATAGCATTTGAGTATGCTCTTTCAAGGCGCCCATAAACGTTTTGTAGGAGTGGTATGGGACTTCAAACTCTTCGGCAGTTGCCTTAACAATTTCTGATAACTTTTTATAGTGTATGTGGCAAATATTAGGGAATAAATGATGCTCTACCTGAAAGTTCAAACCTCCGGCATACCATGAAAACAAACGAGATTTTTGTGCAAAATTGGCTGTATTGTACATTTGGCTTACTGCCCAATCTGCATCCACGTCACCAGACTCGGTTGGCAATGGGTATGTTGATGTTGGAACAACATGAGCAGGTTGAAATATTATACCTAAAATAAAACCAGTAATAAACTGCATCAGCAGGTATCCTGAAAGTGTTACATACCAGGGTGCAGGACTAAATATAAAGGGTAGTGCAATAAAAATAGACGCATACACCAATTTGTTAACGATAATATTTCTAAGGTGCTTTTTAAAAGTTAAACCTTGTGTTTTTAGAAGATCCATTTTATTGTACCTCACGGCTTGCTCATAGTCTTTATTAATGAACCAAGTAATCGTCATTAAACCGTAAAAAAAGTAAGCATAGAAATGTTGAAACTTGTGAATCTTGTAACGTTTAGTGTGCGGAGAGAACCTTAGGATTGCTGGAGGAGGAGCGATGTCCTCGTCATAGTTCGATACGTTGGTATAGGTATGATGCAGTACATTATGTTGTATCCTCCAGTTCGCTGGATTCCCTGCAAGAATAATTAAGATTTTGCTTATAAAGCTATTGACAGCAGGGTTCTTAGAATATGCTCCGTGATTGGCATCATGCATTACAGACAGCCCACAGCCTGCCATACCAATTCCCATAATGGCCCAAAACCCAAGAACAGCCCAAGAACTAACGTCCATAGTGACAATTAGTATAAATGGAGTCAAATAAATCGCCAACATGCATACAGTTTTAAAAACCATACTTGCGTTGGCGTGTCTCGAAATATTTTCCTTCTTGAAATACTCGTTAACGCGCTGTCTTAAAACCTTATAAAATATAGAGTTTTTGTTTTTGGCGAATTGCAGTGGTGAGAATGTGGAATTGCTTTGCATATGCAAAGGTAACCATAACTAATCTGATTTGTTCAAATAAAGTTTAAAATCAGTTGATTTGTAGGTCAAATAAGTTCTTATAAAACCCTTCTTGGTCCAGTAAATCCTTGTGATTACCACGTTCAACGATTTTTCCTTTATCTAAAACCAATATCAAGTCTGATTTTCGAATCGTACTCAACCTATGAGCAATCACAATACATGTTCTGTGCTCCATAACACGGTCTAAGGCCTCTTGAACGAGTTTTTCAGATTCAAGGTCTAAGGCAGAGGTGGCTTCATCAAGTATGAGAATCTCTGGGTTTTTATATATCGCTCTCGCGATACTTAGCCGCTGCTTTTGCCCGCCAGACAATAAACTACCGCGTTCTCCGATTAGGCTATCGTAGCCGTTCTGCATCTTTTCAATAAATCCATGTGCATTGGCAACCTTTGCTGCTTCAATAATTTTATCCTTGTTTGGGTGTGACTCACCAAAAGCAATATTCTCAGCAACACTAGAGTTGAATAAAATTGGGTCTTGAGAAACCAAAGACATCATTGACCTAAGGTCTTTGATGCGCAGCTGGTTTATTTTTTGACCATCTATATTTATGTTTCCTGAACTAACGTTATAAAAGCGGGGGATTAAATTAATTAATGTCGTTTTTCCACTTCCAGACTCCCCAACAAGGGCAATGTTTTGTCCCTTTTCAATTGAAAACGAAATATCATCTAAAATAAGGTCTGATTCATATTGGAAGCTAACGTTGTTAAAAACAATTTCTTTGTCGAAGCTTGCAATTTCTGAAGCGTTCGGAGCATCAACAATAACTTCGTCAAGATTTAATATTTCATTGATTCGATCTTGAGACGCTCGAGACTTGATCATATTTGAAATGTTTTTGGAGATGTTCTGTATAGGCCTTAGAAATTGTGAAAATACAATGATGAAGGTCATGAAAACCTCTCCTGAAAGGGCATCCTCGGCACCCCCTAAAATCATTCTTCCTCCAAACCATACGAGGCTCAATAGAACACCTGCGCCAATTGTTTCATTTAATAGTGGTGATAGGTTTTTCTTTCTTGCTGTTCTAGTGACGAGCTTTTGGTGCTTCAAATTTGTCTGCTTGAATCTGCGCACAACGAACTTGGCTGCGTTGAATGCCTTTATGATTCTAACCCCTTCTATCCCTTCATCCATTGAAGAGTACATCACACTTGTTTGTTCTTGACTTTTTTTAGCTGTTCGTTTGAGGCTTTTTCCAATTCGCGAAATTACAAAGGCCGAAATAGGCATCAAAAGAAAAGAGAACAATGATAGACTCGGGCTTAAATAAATGAGTGTAGCGACATTTATTAGCACGGCAAAAGGCTCTCGAAAAAGTAACTCAAGAAGGCAAACAACTGCGATTTCAATCTCATTTACATCGCTTACCATTCGGGCCATGAGATCTCCTTTTCGCTCGTTAGTGTGGTATGCCAAAGGCAGGCTCATAGACTTGGTGAACAGCTTATTTCTGACGTCACGAACGACAGCCATTCGGAGCTCCGACTGAAACCAAACGGCTCCGTATCTAAATAGATTTTTAAAGAAAAAAGCGAGCATCACTGAAACACATACGAAAAGTAAGGCATCTAGCGGGTTATTTTTTACCATGGAGGTCATCGTAAAATTGTAATAATCTTTTACGTAAATAAAAATGTCAGGAACCCCCCATTGAAAATCAGGTTTGGCCACAAGGTCTATACTTTCGGGCTTTTTGAAAATAAGCTGCAGTACAGGAATAAATAAAACCAAAGAAAGCAGATTAAACACCACAAAGAACATGTTGCATAAGACCACGAGAAAAGTGTGTAGCTTATACTTGATTGTGTATCTAAATATTTCGAGGTAAGATTTCATTAACGACACAAAGATACATTTTTAGTTTTCGGGACATCATGAAATACTATTCTTAAATTTGTAGCATGGCATCAATCAGACAAAGTAAAATAGAATCGGTAATCCAGTCAGAAGTTTCTGTGTTTTTACAACGAAACTCTAGTATATGTTTGGGAACAATGGTAACTGTGACGGTTGTCCGTGTGACAGCAGATCTATCTTTGGCCAGATGTTACCTCAGTATTTTTGGAGCAAAGGACAAACAAGAGGTTTTTGAGAGCATTGAAACTAATGCAAGTAGAATCAGAGGCGAGGTCGGAAAAAAGCTAAAAAACCTACGTAAAATACCGGCGTTGAAATTTCATATAGATGATTCCCTTGATTACGCATCAAAGATTGATGAACTCTTAAAAAAATAAATATCAGAACGGCCTTCTATATTGCAAAGACCTATTTTCGTTCGAAGCGGAAAAAGAACATCATTACCCTAATAACCCGAGTCTCTATTACAGGAATTGCATGTATTACCTGCGCTCTGGTAGTTCTTCTTTCTGCATTCAACGGTATGGAACAATTAATTGATCAAATTTATAGTGAGTTTGACCCATCAATTGTTGTAAGGTCTTCAAAAGGAAAAGCATTTTATGAACGAGACGTAGATTGGAATGCATTGCATAAAATCAAAGGAGTCTCCTCAATCTCTAAAGGAGTAGAAGCCCTAGCTGTATTAGAGTATAGTAGACCTATTTCCTCTGAGAAAACCTTTAGAGTAAAACGCACTAACGCTAAATTATTTGCCATTGATTCTTCTTTTTTAGATGTAATTTCCATCAACAGTAATTTCAAAGGCCCAAGTCCCTCGCTTGGCAGCACGATGTACCCAGAGGGCATCATCGGTATTTCATTGCTTCAAAAATTGGAGGCGCCTCTTGATGGCAATTTTAAGCTGTTTTTGCCAAAGCAGAATATAAGTGTTCGTGCTAAGCAGCCCTTCTACACAAAGAAACTAAACCTTTCTTCTGTTTTGTTTTATCGAAATAAAGAGGTCAATGAGGAAACGCTTCTTTGGCCAATTAAAGCATATAGAAAACTTATTAAAGATACAATGGGGAGGCTAACAAATATTTATTTCTCTGCCCTTCCAAAGACCGATCTGTCAAAGCTTAAAAATGAGGTTTCGAAGCTTGTAGGCCCGGATTTTTTGGTAAAAACGTATAAAGAAAAAAATGCATTGATTTTTAAAACTAGCAAATCAGAAAAAGCGATTCTCACCTTGATTTTAATTTTTGTTTTTGTTTTGGCTTCGTTTAACCTTGTTTCGTCGCTAACGATGTTATTTATTGAAAAGAAAGATAATTTTCTGGCCTTTAAAAGTATGGGCTTGACAAAAAAAACCTTGTTTAACATCTTCTTTTTTCAGGGCTTATTAATTTGTTTTTTTGGCATTTGTATCGGTGTCGCCGTTGGATATCTAATTTGTTTTACACAGCTTGAGTTTGGCTTTCTTCATATTGCTCCAGGTCAACCATACCCTATAGGCTTCTCCCTAAAGGACTTCTTAACGATCATTGGCTCTGTGTCAATTTTAAGTCTTTTATTTTCCTATGTCACAGTTAAACTTCTTCTTAGGCGCTCCGAGGATATTTGACCCCCTTATTTTTATTGTAAAAAAGTGATTTGTATTTAGAATAAATGGATTATATTTGCACCCAAATTCAAACAGGTATATAATGTCTAGTCTAAAAGGAAAAATATCTCAGGTAATCGGTCCAGTTGTTGACGTTGCTTTTGAGAAAGGTCTTGAGCTACCAAATATTTATGATGCCCTTGAGGTATTCAAATCAGATGGAACAAGAGTTGTGCTTGAAGTTCAGGCGCACGTTGGTGAGAATTCTGTTAGAGCCATATCTATGGACTCTACAGATGGTTTTACAAGAGGTATGGAGGCAACTTCAACCGGCCTCCCAATTAAAGTTCCAACAGGAGAAAAAATTAAAGGCCGTTTATTTAACGTTGTTGGCGAAGCTATTGACGGAATAAATGATGTTGACAATTCTGATGGGTTGCCAATTCACAGAGACGCACCTAAGTTTGAAGACTTATCTACCTCAACTGAAATACTTTTTACAGGAATCAAAGTAATTGACTTGATTGAGCCATACGCTAAAGGTGGTAAAATTGGTCTATTTGGTGGAGCAGGTGTTGGTAAGACCGTATTGATCCAAGAATTGATTAATAATATTGCAAAAGGACATGGTGGTCTTTCTGTATTTGCTGGAGTTGGTGAGAGAACTCGTGAAGGAAATGACCTTCTTCGTGAAATGCTTGAGTCAGGAATTATCAAATATGGTGAAGACTTTTTGACATCCATGGAAAATGGAGGTTGGGACCTAAATAAAATTGACCTTAATGAAATGAAGGAGTCAAAAGCGACATTTGTTTTCGGACAAATGAATGAGCCTCCAGGAGCACGTGCGCGAGTTGCGCTTTCTGGATTGACGATTGCTGAGTACTTTAGAGATGGTGATGGAGAAGGTCAAGGAAAAGACATCCTGTTCTTCGTTGATAATATATTTAGATTTACGCAAGCAGGTTCTGAGGTTTCTGCCTTATTAGGAAGAATGCCTTCAGCTGTGGGTTACCAGCCAACACTAGCAACAGAAATGGGTGCGATGCAAGAACGAATTACTTCAACTAAAAGTGGCTCTATTACCTCAGTTCAAGCGGTATATGTACCTGCGGATGACCTTACTGACCCAGCACCGGCGAATACGTTTGCCCACCTTGATGCTACAACGGTATTGTCTAGAAAAATTGCCGAGCTTGGTATCTATCCAGCGGTTGACCCGTTAGACTCAACTTCGAGAATTCTGACACCAGAGATCGTAGGGGATGAGCATTATGATTGTGCTCAGCGGGTTAAGGTAACACTTCAGCGTTATAAGGAATTACAGGATATTATCGCTATTCTTGGAATGGACGAGCTTTCTGAGGAGGATAAAATGGTTGTTCACAGAGCGAGAAGGGTTCAGAGATTTTTGTCTCAGCCTTTCCATGTTGCTGAGCAGTTTACAGGTCTTCCAGGAGTTCTTGTTGATATTCAAGAAACAATCAAAGCATTTAACGATATTCTAGACGGTAAGTTTGACCAATATCCTGAGGCAGCCTTTAACCTAAAAGGTGGAATTGAGGATGTTGTTGCAGCCGGAGAAAAAATGCTTGCTGAAGCTTAGTACAATGAAGTTAGAAATCATTACGCCAGAATCAAATGTTTTTAGCGGTGAAGCGAAGTCAGTTTCTCTTCCTGGTTTAGACGGAATTTTTCAGGTCCTTAACAATCACGCGCCTGTAATTTCAGCTTTGAAAAAAGGGAACCTTATTGTTGAGCTTGAGGCACCTCTTACAGAGGAGCAGAAAAATGATATGATTGTTGTTGATTCTTCAGAGAAAATAAGCGTTGCTATTAACGGCGGTGTCGCTGAATTAAACCAAAACAAGCTTATTGTCTTGGCTGAGTAACAAGCACGGATCATTTTTTCGGGGCCTTTGTTAAGACTTGTTAAGCACAATAAGCTATAATGCCCATACAAGAATGTTTACTTATCTTCGTTACTTCTAATAATGAGCGACTTAAACCATATAGATCTTAAAGCAATTCCTGAGCATATTGCCATTATAATGGACGGAAACGGACGTTGGGCAAAAAGTAAAGGAGAGGATAGATTATATGGGCATTCAAAAGGAGTTGATGCAGTTAGGGAAACCCTTCGAGCTGCGGCGGATCTGAAGGTGAAATACCTAACACTTTACGCATTTTCTACAGAGAATTGGAATCGACCCAAAGAGGAAGTAGAAGGTCTTATGAATCTTTTGGTCATGTCTTTGGCGAACGAATTAGATGACCTAAATGAGAATGGAGTTCGTCTTCAAGCCATTGGAAATATCAAGGGTTTACCTGACTATTGCCAAAAAAGTCTTTCTGAGGCAATCGAACAGACAAAAGAAAATAAAAGCATCACTTTGGTGTTGGCCTTGAATTATAGCTCTAAATGGGAAATTGAGCAGATGGTTAAAAACATTTCGTCACAGGTAAAGGAAGGGGTTCTGTCAGAAGAAAAAATAGACCACGAACTTATCTCTAATGAACTTACCACCAAAGGCATTCCTGATCCAGAGCTTTTGATTCGGACAAGTGGAGAACATCGCGTAAGTAATTTTCTTCTCTGGCAAATCGCCTACACAGAGTTTTATTTTTTAGACATGTTTTGGCCAGACTTTGGCAAGAAGGAACTTCATGAAGCGATATATGATTACCAGAATCGAGAACGAAGGTTTGGTTTGGTATCAGAACAAATAAAGAGTGTATAATGAGAGGGATATTTTGTCTAGTTTCTATCTTTTTTCTTACGCTTCAGCTACAGGCACAGGTGGGCTCGACGTCCCTATCTGAATTAGACTTCAACTATTTATCACCGAAAGAATATGAGCTTGGACCAATACGGGTATATGGTGCTGATAATTATGACCACCAGGCCATACGTCTTATTGCAGGACTTAGGCAAGGCCAGCCCATTACCCTACCGAGTCAGCAAATAAGCACGGCCATAAAGAACCTGTGGGCAGAAGGGTTGTTTTCCAATATTTCTATATATGCAGAAAAAGAAATAGCTGGAGTCGTTTATTTAATTATTGACCTTCGTCCTAGGCCAAAACTTTCCCGCTTTAAGTTTAAAGGGATATCAAAAAGAGAGGCAGATAAAATCCGTGAAGAGATTTCATTGTTTTCAGGAAAGACAATTACCGAAAACTTGGTTTTTCAGACAAAAAATCAAATTCGTGGTTATTTTCGAGACAAGGCATTTTATAACGTAAAGGTTGATATTGACAGAATCAAAGACACCGTTATTAATAATTCTGAGCTCTTTTCAATCAATATAAAGAAAGGTGCCAAGGTGGGGATCAAAGAAATTAAGATCAATGGAGTAACTCAAGTTCCGTTATGGAAACTTAAATGGGCAATGAAAGACACCAAAAAGAAGTCAATTTTAAGAATATTCAAGCGCTCTAAATTTACTGAATCAACTTACGAAACAGATAAGTTGGCAATGATTGATAAGTTCAACGGTGTAGGGCTCAGAGATGCAGAAATCACATCTGACACGGTATATCAAATCGATGAAAAAAACCTTGTTGTCGAGCTAAATGTCAATGAAGGCGGTAAGTATTACTTCGGTGATATTGAATGGACGGGAAACACCAAGTACCGCTCCTCTTATTTAGATACGGTTTTAGGGATTAAAAAAGGAGACCTATATAATAAGGCGCTTCTCGAGCAAAGAATTTTCGGTAACGGTGATGGCCGAGATATTTCTTCGCTATATATGGATCGCGGGTATCTGTTTTTTCAAATCATTCCGGTAGAGACAAATGTTACGGATCGTCAGATTAATTATCAGATTCGGATGCTAGAGGGAAAAGAGGCGAGAATTGGCACAGTGACGATTAAAGGCAATAACAAAACCAATGATTATGTGATCCTTCGTGAAATTAGAACTAAGCCTGGTGACCTATTTAATAAAGCAGATATTATGAGGACCCAGAGAGAGTTGTCACAGCTTGGCTTTTTTAACGAGCAAGCTTTTCAGGTAAACCCTCTTCCAAACCCTGCAAACGGAACGGTAGATATTGAATATGTGGTTGAAGAAAAGTCATCTGACCAAATCGAGCTCTCTGGAGGTTACGGTGGCGCTGGCCCTACCTCTTCGGGACGGATTATAGGAACGCTCGGTTTAACCTTTAATAACTTCTCGACAAAAAACTTTTTTAAAAAATCAGCGTGGACTCCTCTTCCTGGTGGAGACGGTCAACGTTTGTCAATACGAGCGCAATCCAATGGTAGGTTTTATCAAGGGTACAACTTTTCATTTACAGAGCCCTGGCTTGGGGGCAAAAAGCCTAATTCCTTATCATTTTGGGTAAACAATACCTCTTTAAGCTCAAACGGCTTGTTGCGTACAAATCCTGATTACAATGGTCTGTCAATTACAGGTTTAGGAATAGGACTAGGGCGTAGAAAGAAATGGCCAGATGATTATTTTACTGCTCGTTACGAGCTGAGCTATCAGTATTATGATGTGGTAAATGATTTCAGATTTCCATTGTTCACCGAGGGTTTTGCGAATGACATCGCCTTCCAATACACACTGCAAAGAAGCTCTGTAAGTGCGCCGATTTATCCGCAGAGCGGTTCTAATTTCAGGTTTCTAGCAAAAGCAACCCTTCCTTATTCTCTGTTCACTGATGTAGATTACACAACCGCAACAAATCAAGAACGCTATAAGTATCTTGAATACTATCGATTTAGATTTACTGGTGAGTGGTATGTTCCTTTAACTGCGAACAAAAAACTAGTACTTATGCCGAGGTTCGGATTTAGCTATATTGGGGCATACAATAAGGATAAAGGCGTAACCCCATTTGACCGTTATTCAATGGGCGGAAGTGGCCTTTCGGGTGTGAATCAGTTAGGTGGTAGAGAAATCATTGCGCTTCGAGGGTATGAAGACCAATATGTTTCGTCTACTGGAGGAGACCCAATCATAGCAAAATATACTTTGGAGCTACGTTATCCTATCTCCTTGAACCCTTCTGCGACATTCTATGCGCTCACATTTGTGGAGGCAGGAAATACATATCCAACGTTTAATAAATTCAATCCTTTTAACGTGAAACGTTCTGCGGGAATTGGAATCCGCGTATTCTTACCTATGTTTGGAATGCTTGGATTAGACTATGGCCTAGGTTTTGACAAGCTAGACTCGTGGGCAGACGGTTTTGGAAACTCAACAGATCAATCTGTAGATCAAAAAGGATTCTATCCAAAACTCAGCTTCACAATAGGAATGAATTTAGGGGAGCTATAGCGGAATCGACCCGCCTGTTTTTTTTATCTGTCAAGTAAATTTCTTAATTTACGTCTTCCGAAAAAAAACAGACCATGAAAACCTATCCCAAAATCATTACATTATTCTTCTCGACTTTATTCTTTGGATCCGTTCAAAGCCAATATTTTATTTCTTCATCGTTTATAAACACTATTGAACCAATAACCTTACAAGCGATTTCTGGTTTGTCTTTGCCATACTCGGTAGATACCTATAAAATCATATACAATACTACGGATGTTGACGGCACGCCTACGATAGCATCTGGTGCTTTTTGTGTTCCTGTTAGTCCGGATTGTCAAGGTTTTCCTATAGCAGTTTATGAGCATGGAACAAGCTTGAGAAAAATCGATGTCCCTTCGGAAGATGTATCAGAGACGTATATTGGAAGGATATTTGCTGCGGGTGGATATCAAGTTGTAATGCCCGATTATTTAGGTATGGGAGAAAGTCCTGGCCTACACCCGTATTGTCATGGAGAGTCAGAGGCCACTGCAACACTAGATATGATAAGGGCCATTCGAGAGGCACAAAGCTCGGGAGAAATTTCTGGAATGGAACCCGATAACGGTGAGCTTTTTATAACAGGATACTCTCAGGGAGGTCATGCAGCAATGGCGACACATAAATACATTGAGGACAATAATTTACTCGAAGAATTTAATGTTCTAGCTTCTGCACCCTGTTCAGGTCCCTATGAAATTACCGGTGCCATGGCAGATACAATTCTAGCGGCATCATATTCTAACCCAGGCTATATCGTTTATATCGTAGCTGCTTATCAACGTGTCTATGGAAACTTATATACAAGCTATTCCGATATCTTGAAGTCTCCTTATGATGAAATTGTGGAGCCTTATTTTAATGGTAATAATTACACTTTGAATATGGGAAGCTTAAACGATCAGCTTCCACAAGAGATACAAGCTTTTGTTGAAGATTCGGTATTGGAAAATTTCTTAGAGGCATCTTCGGGTCAGAACCATCCAATATGGCAAGCCATGGCAGCAAATGATAATTATGATTGGCTACCCACAAGACCCGTTAAAATGTATTATTGTACAGGTGACGAACAAGTTTCATTTCAAAATGCATTGGCGGCGGAGGCCGCTATGCTCGCTAATGGTGCAGTTGATGTTGAGGCCGTGTATAAAGGCGACGGGATGCACAACGATTGTGTTTTGCCATCTTTAACGGATGCCTTCAATTGGTTTGAGACCTTGAAAACGGAGTGCACCGCTGCGGACATTATAAATTTAGACGCCAGAGATGTAATGGTTTACCCGAACCCAACAAAATCCATTATTACGATAGCGTCAAATGAATTTAAGCAATGCGAAGTGCTTCTTTCAGACCCCTCTGGAAGAACAGTTTTGACGTTAAATAAAAACCAGGAGGTCCAAGATGTAGATCTGTCCAAATTAATCCCTGGTGCTTACTTTATTGAGCTTCGCACTGAAAGTAAAAGTGCAATTTTAAAGCTCATAAAAGAGTAATCAGTATAATCCTTTAAAAATCCCGATCAACATGGGACTATGGCTACGTTTAGTGGCTGCTTCTTTACAATAATTATGTATCTTCGGCGTTCAATTGGTCAATTGCACCTTATGTTGAGACATTTTTTCCTTATTGTTTTGTTTTTTGGCACAACCTTTGCCTATAGTCAATCCTATGCTTACATTGATTCAGATTATATCCTTAGTAAGGTGCCTGAATATGTGCAAGCGAAAGAGAAGCTTGATAAGCTAGCGGAGCGATGGACCAAAGAGATAGAAGACAGATACGAGGCAATCAAGGGTAAAAAAAGCAACTTCGAGCGAGAGGAGATTTTATTGCCAAAAGAGGAGCGAATCAAGCGGAAAGAAGAAATTGAGAATTTAGAACAAGAAGCCTTAGATTTGCAAACGCTTCACTTTGGAAGCGAGGGAGATTATTTTCAGAAAAGACAAGAATTGGTTAAGCCGATCCAGGACCGAATTTTTACTGCTTTAAAGAAAATATCCAAAAGTGACGGGTATGATCTGGTTTTTGATAAAGCAAACCAAAGTAGCTTGATTTTTGCTGCTAGTGATTATGATATCAGTGATGATATTTTAGATGAAATGGGAATTAGTGAATAGAAATAAATAAAAATAAAAACAAAGATGAAAAACGCAATATTCATAACATTATTACTCCTTATGGGGTTTCAAGCGGAGGCTCAGACAAAGATCGGCCATATTAACTCTCAAGTACTCCTTGACACTTTGCAGTCGCGTAAAGACGCTATGGCTAAGCTAAAGCAATTCGAAGCCGAAGGCGTGCAAGAGCTTCAAGAAATGAATAAGGCTTTCGAAACGGCATATCTTCGATACCAGCAGAATGAGAAAGATTGGTCTCCAGTTATTCAAAAAATGGAGCAAGATAAGCTTATGAAAAAGCAACAAGGGTTAGAAACCCGTCAGGTTGAATTGGAACAGCAAATGCAGATATATGGTCAAGAGTTAAATAAGCCTATTTTAGATTTGGTACAATCTGCTGTGAATAACGTTGCTGAGGCAAAGAAAATATCTTATGTCTTAGACGAAACAGTTACTTTGTATTTTGCAGGGGGAATTGACCTTACTCAGGAGGTAATGACAGAATTGTTGAAGCTTGAGGCAGCGCTCCTAGCAGAGTAAGCAAACTTATTTGAACAGAATTTATAGGGCAACAATCGTTGCCCTTTTTTTGTAGCTTTGAATTATGAATAAACTTGGGCCTATTGGGGTTTTTGATTCTGGTTATGGCGGTCTAACAGTGCTTCAAGAAATAATGATGGCATTGCCCGAGTATGATTACATCTATTTAGGAGACAATGCCCGGGCACCATACGGGAATCGTTCATTTGAAGTTGTTCATGAGTTTACACTTGAGGCGGTAAATTATTTAAAAGAAAAGGGTTGCCGTTTGGTTATTTTAGCTTGTAATACTTCTTCTGCAAAAGCATTAAGAACCATTCAGCAAATAGACCTTAAACATTCCGATGATCCTTCTTTCAGAGTTCTAGGTGTAATTAGGCCTAGTACAGAAACAATAGGAGCTTTAAGTAAAAATAATTGTATCGGAGTGCTAGGCACAGAAGGAACCATACAGTCAGGTTCTTATAAAATTGAACTTGAAAAGTTTTCACCGAATACAACAGTTATTCAGCATGCCTGCCCTATGTGGGTTCCTCTTATTGAATCAAATCAGCATCAAACCGATATTGGTAAGAAACTCATTGAAAACGATATTCGCGAATTGTTAGCAATGAGCTCGTCCATAGATACTATTCTTTTGGCTTGCACGCATTATCCATTAATTATTAGCGAGGTAAAGAAAATTGTGGGTGAAAAAATCAACGTTGTTTCTCAGGGCCCGATCGTCGCTGATAAGCTTCTTGATTATCTTCAAAGAAATGAATTTATGAGGGCGCAGCTTTCTCAGGGAGGAACATGTTCCTTTTTAACTACAGAGAACGCGGAGGTGTTTAATGCTTCAGCAACACAATTTTTAGAAAACGCAATATCTGCTGAGCAGATTCGTCTTTGATTATTTTGAATAGAGCTCGATTAACGCTGTGTTGATCTCCTGAAACTCTTCTTGATGTCTTGAATAATAATTGAAGGTTTTTTCAAAGTCTTCAAAAGACACTTTGTTCTTTTCAAGAACACGATCTACGGACTCAAGTAGCGAGTCTTTATAGATATTTGGATTGCGAAAGTTCAATTGATAGTAGCTTTCTAATATCATAATCTCACTATATACTGACTTAAACTTATCCCTTGAAATAGGAGGAGCTGTGTCCGTATTTTCACAGGAAATTAAAACTAAAAGGAAAATGACAACAATTGATTTCATGCATTTCAATATTTGAAAGAAAGCCTTTTTCCATTACCAGCCTCAACAACTTGATCTTCCTCATACACAATGTTGCCATTCACGAATGTCTTGTCAATACGATGTGAAAAACGAGTCCCCTCAAACGGAGACCAACCGCATTGATATAGAATATTATCTGCAGCCACAGTTTCTCCAGAGTTAGGCTCGACAATTACCAGATCAGCAAAATATCCTTCACGAATATAGCCGCGTTTTTCTATCCTAAATAATATGGCTGGATTATGTGCCATTTTTTCAACAATGCGTTCAATTGAAATTTTACCGTTTTTAGCATGCTCAAACATACTAAGCAGTGCATGCTGAACAAGAGGCCCTCCCGAGGGCGCATTTAAATAAGCGTTACTTTTTTCTTCAAGCGTGTGTGGTGCATGGTCTGTGGCAACAACATCAATTCTGTTGTCAAGCAATGCACGCCAAATACCTTCTCGGTCACTTATACTTTTTACAGCGGGGTTCCATTTTATTTTTGTTCCAAAGGTTCGATAGTCATTATCAGAGAACCATAAGTGGTGCACACAAGCTTCGGCTGTAATATTCTTTTTTTCAAGAGGAATATCTGCATCAAACAATTCTGTTTCCTTAGCTGTAGAAATATGCAATACATGAAGCCTAGCGTTGTGCTTCTTGGCTAATGAGACAGCAAGTGACGATGAAAGATAACAGGCCTCTTCATTTCGTATAACCGGGTGCATATGAATCGGAATATCGTCTCCAAATTCTTCTATTGCTTTTTGTAAGTTCTTCTGGATTGTCTGTTCATCTTCACAATGTGTTGCAATGAGCATGCTGACGTTAGAAAACAAACCTTCAAGAGTTTCTTTATTGTCGACGAGCATATTTCCCGTCGAAGAACCCATAAAAACCTTAATTCCGCAAACTGTCCTAGGATCGGTTTTTAAAACCTCATCAAGGTTATCGTTTGTCGCGCCCATGAAGAAAGAGTAATTGGCAATCGAGTTTTTCGATGCAATAACATATTTGTCTTCTAATAGCTCTTGTGTAGTTGCATTTGGCACTGTATTCGGCATTTCCATATAGGAAGTAATTCCTCCCGCAACTGCGGCCCGAGATTCAGTATATATTGAAGCCTTGTGAGTTAGGCCAGGCTCTCGGAAGTGAACTTGATCATCTATACAACCAGGAAGGATATAGCTTCCTGTCACATCAATCACTTGGACATTGTCTGCCGAAATATTCTTTCCGATTTTTTGGATTTTACCATTCTTAATTAGAATATCATTTTGTTGCTTTAATCCCTCATTGACAACAATACCGTTTTTTAAAATATAATCCATTATAGTTTCATATGTCTCATTTTCCAAACACCTAAAAAGGCTTCCTTAAATATCCCGGTGCTCATTTTAGAATCTCCTAGTACGCGGTCCACGAATGTAATTGGAATTTCTTTTGTTTTAAAACCATGCTTTATAACGGCATATTTCATACATATTTGAAAAGCATAGCCTTTAAAGGTGACGGCATCGAGATTTATTTTCTCAAGAACATTCAATTTGTATCCTTTAAATCCTGCTGTTGTATCACGAATGGAAATGAATAGTATAATTCGAACATAAACACTTGCGAAGTAGGACATAAGGATTCTTTTCATGGGCCAATTTTTCACCTTGCCACCTTTACAATATCTTGAACCAACAACAAGGTCAAAACCATTTTGCAGTTCATCATAAAGCCTTGTTAAATCTTTAGGGTTATGTGAAAAGTCACAATCCATTTCAAAAACAAAGTCATATTTTTTTTCAATTGCCCACTTGAACCCGTGAATATATGCTGTACCCAAACCAAGTTTTCCTGCGCGTTTTTCAAGAAAAATACGCTCGGGATTTTTTTTCATAGCAAGCTCAATTAGCTCTGCTGTGCCATCAGGTGAGTTGTCATCTATGAAGAGCAGGTGAAGGTCGAGCTTCAAACCTAAAACTGCATCAATCATCCTTTCAACGTTTTCTTTTTCGTTGTAGGTAGGAATAATAATGAGTGATTTTGGATGCATAATTAGGTAAGAAACGAAGTTAGTGATTTCACTTGAAAAAGTAGTTTTTAGGCCTTCATTTGTGAATTTTTAGCAAAAAAAAGCCGCACGAGGCGGCTTTAAATTTTTCAAAATGAAGGGTTTATTTTTCTGATTTATCTTCAGAACCGCCTTCTTCTTTCGCTCCTTCTCCTTCAGCACCTTCAGCTCCTTCTCCTTCAACTGCTTCTTCTTCTTCTTCCTCATCATCAACAGCACCACGAGAAATTTTCACACCAAGAACAACCGCACTAGCTGGATCTAAAATCGTTACTCCAGGAATATTTACCTCAGAAACTCTAATAGACTGACCAATTCTGATAGGCGTAATATTTAAAGTAATTGCATCTGGAAGATCTCCGGGTAAACCAAAACAAGAAAGCGTTCTAAATGCCATGTTTAATTTCCCTCCGTTTAGAACTCCTTTTGCAGCTCCTTTTGTTCTTACAGGAAGATCTACTCTTACTTTTTTACTATCATTTAGCTCGTAAAAATCTACGTGCTGCAAGGTGTCTTTAACAGGATGTTGTTGGACTTCTCTAACAATACCTGTTGCCTTCTTACCTTCAATATCCAATTCTACTTGATAGACCTCGGGCGAAAAGATAATTTTATCTAGTTCTACTCTTTTAACCGAAAAGTGAGTTTGCTCACCCTGCCCATAAAGGACACACGGGACTCTACTTTCTCCTCTTAGAGAAGCAGCGTCTTTTTTCCCTACGTTCGCTCTAAGCGAACCGCTCAATTGTGCTTTTTTCATTTTTATATTTATTTAAGATATTACAAAGTGTGAACTAATAGACTCGTTGCTTATTAGTTTTTTAATGACATCAGAGAATAAATCTGCAACCGTAATTACACGGATTTTTTCACTCTCCCCGTTCAAAGGAATGGTGTCAGTTACGATTAGTTCTGTAAGCTGCGAGGCATTGATTCGATCATATGCAGGTCCCGAAAGAACAGCATGTGTACAAAAAGCGCGTACGCTCAATGCTCCTTTGTCCATGAGCAAATCAGCAGCTTTAGTGAGGGTTCCTGCAGTATCGCACATATCATCGATGATAAGCACATCCTTCCCGGCAACGTCACCGATTACAGTCATTTCTGCAATTTCGTTAGGTTTTTTTCTGTGCTTATGACAAAGTGCAAGGCCGCAGTTTAATTTTTTAGAATAAGAGTTTGCTCTTTTTGCTCCTCCAACATCGGGTGCAGCAATAACAATATTGTCAGAAGGTAGTTTTTCAATTTCTTTTAAAAACAAAGTGGAAGCGTATAAGTGGTCCACTGGAACTTCAAAAAATCCTTGAATTTGATCTGCATGAAAATCCATGGTCATTATTCGATCTACTCCAGCTGCCATTAACATATTTGCTTTCAGCTTTGCTCCAATCGCAACTCTCGGCTGGTCTTTTCTGTCTTGACGAGCAAAACCAAAATACGGTATTACTGCAATGATTTTTCGTGCAGAAGCACGTCGTGCTGCGTCAACAAGAAGTAAAAGCTCAAATAAGTTTTCTGTGGGAGGCATCGTGGACTGAACAATAAAAACATCTTGACCCCGAACGGTTTCTTCCAATGAAGGCTGAAACTCTCCATCGCTAAATACATTTACCTTAACATTTCCGAGCTCTTGCCCGTACTGTTTTGCTATGCTCTTCGCAAGCTTCTCAGATGCTCGTCCTGTAAATATTTTAACGCCCATGTTTCTCTATTAGAAAATAGGTTGCAAAAGTACATAAAATAATAGATTCGTCAAATAAAACTGCTGATTTACAACCATCTATTTTTATGAACTTTGGCGTACTTCAATTTTTTGAACAAAAGTACGGGTAACAAATGTTTTAAAGTAAATTTGTTGAACATGAATCAAAAAAGGAAAAACCTCAAAATGTTCGGGCGACTCATAAGGTTTGTGAAGCCTTATAAGTCCCTTTTTGGTTTGGCGGCATTCTGTGTTATACTCCTTTCTTTCCTAAGTCCATTTCGGCCTTATTTAATTGGGACAATGGTCGACCGTTATATTGTCAATAGCCAGAATGCTGAGCTTCTTCTAGCTTGGTCTTTAGGAATTGCAGGATTATTATTGGTTGAGGGGGTGCTTCAATTTGCGTCGAGTTTTTTTTCCAATCTTTTGGCTCAGTCGGTTATCCGTGACATTCGAAAAAACCTATTCAAACATATTGTTTCGTTTCGGATGAAGTATTTTGATAAAACTCCTGTGGGAGCCCTTGTCACTCGCGTTGTTTCAGACCTTGAAGCCATTACACAGGTTTTCTCTTCAGGAATAATGGAGATATCCGGAGACTTAATTTCTCTTACGATGGTACTCTCTCTAATGTTTATTACAAATTGGCAGCTGTCTCTGATGACACTGATTCCTATTCCGCTTTTAATAGTAGCAACTCGAATTTTTGCAAAAGCTATGCGCTCTAGTTTTCAGCTTGAAAGATTACAGGTAACCAAACTTAACACCTTTGTTCAAGAGCATTTGACAGGAATGTCCATTGTTCAGATATTCAATAAGAACAAAGAAGAGTATTCGAAATTTGTGGAAATTAATAAGGGCCATCGAAAGGCGCACATCAATGCAGTATGGGCGAACTCTATTTTTTTCCCCGTTGTGGAGATACTTAGTTCTTTGTCTATTGCTTTTTTGTTGGTCTGGGGTGCTCTGCGTGTGGACGGAAAGTCGGATATTGAAATTCAGGCTATGTACGGTCAAATTATTGCATTTACTTTATGGATTTATCAGCTATATAGACCAATTAGGCAATTGGCTGACAAGTTCAATGTGCTGCAACGAGGTGTTGTAAGGGCCGAACGAATATTCGAGATTTTAGACCATGACGTACAGCGTCAATCTGGAGGGTCTCTTGATGAGGTTGATTTTAATGCCGATATATCATTTAAAGGGGTTTCGTTCGCCTATAAAGAGGGACAAGATGTATTAAGAGATATTGACTTAAATATTGAAAAAGGAACAACCGTGGCTATTGTTGGTTCTACGGGTGCGGGGAAGTCCACTATTGTGAATATTTTAGGTCGGTTTTACGAGCACGAACGTGGAGAAATCAGAATAGGACAGGTGAAAATTGAGGACATTCAATTGTCTTATTTAAGAAAAAATATTGCTGTTGTTTTGCAGGATATATTTTTATTTTCTGACACGATACATAATAATATTACCCTGGGAGATGAAAAGATTACGCGTGCCCAGGTAATTGAAGCTTCGAAGGCTGTTGGGGCCCATGATTTCATCTCTCAACTTCCAGGAAGCTATGATTATTCAATAGGTGAAAGAGGAACTGTCTTGTCCGTGGGGCAAAGGCAGCTTTTGTCTTTTATTCGAGCTTTCGTATACAATCCTCAAGTTTTAATTTTAGACGAGGCGACCTCAAGTGTAGACAATGAATCAGAGGCTTTAATACAGCGGGCTACGGAGCAAATTACAAAAGGTAGAACCTCAATTGTTATCGCACATAGAATGAGTACAATTCAAAATGCCGACCTCATTGTGGTTATGGAAAAAGGAAAGATTATAGAATCTGGTACGCATCAACAGCTGATCAAACAAGAAGGAAAGTACAACACACTTTATGAAAAACAAATATTCCAGCCCAATGGATAGAGTAGGGCTTAAAGTTGGCGGTGTTCCTGAGCATTTTAATTTCCCATGGCGTTTGGCAATTGAAGAAGGTCTATTTCGAGAACAAGGGGTCTCGCTCCATTGGTCGGACATGAGCGGAGGTACAGGTCAAATGATTAAAGGACTACAAACAGGTTCAATCGACGTGGCCGTGGTGCTTACCGAAGGAATTACAAGGGCTGTTTTACAGGGGTTAGAAGCAAAAATACTGCGCGTTTTCGTGGCTTCTCCGTTGTGTTGGGGCATACACGTTCCTTATCATTCAGGTTTTACAGCTGTCAATCAGCTAGAGGGTAAAACCTTTGCGATTTCAAGAGAAGCCTCTGGTTCGCATTTAATGTCTTATGTCTTAGGTCATAAAGCAGGATGGAAACAAGAGTTAAACTTCAATGTAGTGGGAGATATATATGGGGGCTTATGGGCCCTAGAAAACAATGAAGCGGATGCTTTTTTGTGGGAGAAGTATACGACAAACCCATATGTGGGCCAAAAAAAATGTAGACGCATTGGTGATATTGTCACACCTTGGTCTTCATTTGTAATAGCGGCGAGAAATGAGGTAATTCAAAATCATCCAAAGGCACTTGAGAAAATGTGTACGATTGTAGCAAAAAAAGCAGCAGAAGTGAAAAAGTCTTCGAGAACGGCAGAGATTATTTCTTGGAGATACAACATTGATTTATATCAAGTAAAAAAATGGCTTAGTCAAACAGATTGGTGCAATGTCCCAGGAAACCTAAACGCCCGGCATGAAGACGTAGTTTCCTATTTACTTAACTTAGGCCTTATATCATCGAACGAATCAAACGATTGGAGCAAAAAATTATTTCTGTAATAGTTTGCATTTTCATTGCAAATAGCCCGTTTAGTCAATCGGGGTGTACAGACCCTCAAGCCATTAATTTCGACGCATTGGCTATTGAAAATGATGGTTCATGTTTGTATGAAACGACCTCATATACATTAGAAAGTGTAGCGGATTTAAGTACTGAGGCACTGGCAGAAAACTCCGGTTTATCATTGATTAATCAGTCCTTATGGACGATAAATGATGGAGGCAATGGAACGTTAATTTACGAGCTTGACACCTCTGGAAATATCCTTCGTGAGGTTTTTGTAGAAGGGGTTAACAATATTGATTGGGAGGCGCTTACCCAAAATGACTCCCATTTATTTATTGGAGATTTTGGTAATAATTCAGGGAGTCGCCAAGACCTAAGTATTATAAAAATTAATAAATCTGAACTTTTAAACAATAGTACTGACACTGTTTCAGGCCAAACATTATTTTTTAAATACAGTGATCAGCTTGACTTTTCCGGACCACCTAATGCGCATAATTATGATTGTGAAGCGTTTATATCTATTGCTGATTCGTTATATCTTTTTAGCAAGAATTGGCAAAATCAGGAGGTTCGAAAGTACGCCGTCCCATATAATTGGGAAGGGGTCTATTCATCGATTGCGTCGGAAAGCTATGATGTTAATGGCTTAGTCACAGATGCTGCATTTGACCCCATTGATAATAAAATTGTTCTACTAGGCTATTATGATCTCGGCCCTGGAATCTATAACAGCTTTGCGTGGATACTTTGGGACTTCAGCTCAGGGAATATTTTTAATGGCAACAAGAGAAGAATAGAGATAGGCAACATGCTTACTTTGGGCCAAACAGAGGGAATTTCTTTAAGACCTGCATCAGCGAAAGGGTATGTTTCTTCTGAGCAAATCAGTTCTTTAATTACGATACCTCCAAAACTGTTTACATTTAATTTCGAACAGTTTCTTTCCAATTCAACTGTAGCTTCGGGTCATACCCAAGATAATTCCCTCATTAGCTGCTACCCTAACCCATGTCATTCCAAGGTTTTCCTTAGGAATTATGAGGGGGACTTTCAATTATATTCTGCGCTAAACGGTAAGCTCGTCAAAAAGGGGCTTTACCATAATCACGGTATCGATCTGTCAAGATTATCTTTAGGTTTTTATATATTAAGGACCTGTCACAAATCGTTCAAGATTGTCAAAATATGAGGTCCTTTGTTGGTGTTTCGTCATGAAAACTCACAGTCGTGTTTAAATAATATTTCCTAATCCTTTGGTTTTTAGGTGGTTTCTTCATACATTTGATATAACTCAAACTAAAACTATGTTTCACGACGCTACAATTTGGATAGCTGTAGGTACAATTGTATCTATCGTCCTAGTTATTTTTCTCGCATTTACTGCCGAGAAGCACAGAAATGGATAAACTAAAATAAACCTTTTTCGGTTTTTTTTGTTTGTAAAAAGTGATAGGTAAACTTACGCTTACTGTTATTTTTATGTCCTTTTTCTTGCTCAAGGCACAGCAAAATGTAGCCTATTTTGCATCAGGTTGTTTCTGGTGTGTAGAGGCTATATTTGAATCTGTTGAAGGTGTAATTGACGCCGAATCAGGTTATTGCGGTGGTCAGGTGCTAAACCCTACTTACGCACAAATCTGTTCGGGACAGACTGGTCACGCAGAAACGGTAAAAGTAACTTTTCGACCAAATAAAGTTACTTATACGGAATTGATTGAAATATTCTTCGATTCTCATGATCCATCTACCCTAAACCAACAAGGGCCAGACAAAGGCACCCAGTACCGCTCTGCAGTTTTTTATACGAATGAAAAACAAAGAATACTTGCAATTCAGTATATAGAACAATTGGAGAGGCAAAAGACTTTTGAAAAAATTACAACAACCATTGAAAAAATGACAAAATTTTATCCAGCCGAAAAATACCACCAGGATTTCGTAAAGAACAATCCTTACCACCCTTATGTGCAATCTGTCAGTAAACCACGCAAATTGAAATTTTTAAAACAACGCCAAAACCCTTAAACCATGACACGCTATTCTTATTTCTTTTCTGTCGCTTTCGTATTACTTCTCATGAGCCAATTATTTATGGCTTACAGAACCTCTCGGGTAGAGTCCCCGAATTATGAAGTTGTCAAATCTTTTGAAAATTTCGAGATTAGGAATTATGACGCGATGGTGCTCGCTCAGACTCAAATGAATTCTAATGTATATGAGGAATCATCTTCAATGGGATTTAAAACCATTGCAAATTATATTTTTGGAGGGAATAAGGATAACCAAAAAATAGCAATGACATCTCCGGTTATTATGGAAATGGGTGAATCCTCAAAAATGTCTTTTGTAATGCCTAAAGAGCATTCTTTTGAGAGCCTTCCTGAACCAAATTCAGAAAGCGTTGAGCTCATACAAATGCAGCCAAAAACATATGCAGTCCTGGAATTTACAGGATTTGCCAACGATAATAAAATCCAAAAGCACTCGAAACGACTACTTCAGTTCTTGAAGTCAGAAAGGTTGACTCCAGTTGGTAATATGAAATACTTAGGGTACAACCCACCATGGCAGGTATTGGGTAGGAAAAATGAGGTGGCAGTTGAGGTGCGTTATTCACCAAAACTTTGAAGCGCAGCTTTTACATCTGCATCATCCCTGTTGTACACTTTATAGAAACCATCTTCATTATAGAATTGCCTTGCGATTTCTGATTTCAGTCTGCGAAGAATGCGCTCTGAGCTACTATTTAATTCACTAGTATTCATAGGATTGATCTTGAATTCACGCTCTGCATATTCCACAAGCTTTGGTAGTAAGTCTAGGGATTCGAACTGCTGATCATATTCATTAAATGATTGCCAACTAGTTTCAATGAATTGTTTGCTGTTCTTGCACCAATCAAAAACAAATTGGTTGAAAACACCGCTCCACTCTAGAGAGGTAGCGTAAAATGTTGATCCAGTTGTATCGTATGGGACAAATACATCAGGACTTATTCCCCCTCCTCCGTATACAGTTCTTCCACCGCTTGTTTGAAATCTTAATGAATCAATAAAAACAGAAGAATCTATCTGAAACATAGACTCCTCGCCCCGGTTTAGATCTTCATAATAGGCATCATAATCTCCAGAATAGGGTCTTTGAATACATCTGCCTGAGGGAGTATAATACCGGGCTATCGTGATTCTAACTGTGCTTCCATCTCTGAGCATTTGGTCTTCCTGAACAAGCCCTTTTCCAAAAGAGCGTCTCCCCACTATTGTCCCGCGGTCATTATCTTGTATTGCGCCGGCCACAATTTCACTAGCTGATGCAGAGGCCGAATTAATCAACACAGAAAGGGGCATTTCTTCTAAGATTCCTCCAGCACTCGAGGAATAGGTTCTACTTGGAGCGTTCTCTCCTTCTGTACTTACAATTTTCAATCCTTCCTTTAAAAACTCATCTGCAATTTCTACGGCACCTTGCAACACACCCCCACCGTTGTATCTTAGGTCTAGAATCAATTGTTTCATCCCTTGGTTTTTTAATGCAGCACACGCCAGGCGAAACTCTCTTGAGGTAGGAACAGAAAACTGATTGATTTTTACATACCCAGTCTTTTCATCGATCATATGGGCGGCAACAACGGATAAGATAGGGATTGTTCCTCGTTCGATCTTGAATGGCATGAGTTGACCATAACGATTCACAACAATATTAACAGCAGATCCACTTTCTCCTTTCAATTTTTTCATGATTTCATCGTTGCTAATCCCAACACCTGCTGCGTTGATTTTTTCGATTTCAACAATTTGATCTCCGGCTTTTAGCCCTGTTCTTTCAGAAGGAGAACCGGCTATGACATTTGAAACACAAATGGTATCTCTCAGCTTAAAAAAGCGCACCCCAATTCCTCCGAAATTTCCATCAATTGATTCAGCTAGTGTTTTCATTTCTTCAGCAGGAATATAATTGCTGTGAGGATCAAGCTTGTGGAGCATTTCAACGATTGTTTCATCAAAGATCTTCCCTGTATTTACAGAGTCAACGTACTTTTCGTTTAGCAGGGTGAGCACATCTTCAAGTTTTTGAAGCTCTTTTGATTTACTTTTTACCGCAAAAGGGTTCCAGGTCAGAAATGATATACAAAATCCAATACAAATAGAAAGAGAAATAATAATTGGAAGAAAAGCACTTCTGTTTGAGTTATTCATCTATGTCTTGTATATGAACCATTTCAACACCAGAGTTTGATAAAAAATTGATCCCAGATGGATCCTTGTAAGCATTCTTATATACCACTCTTTTAATTCCGGATTGTAAGATAAGCTTGCTACAGTCTCGGCAAGGAGAATGTGTAATATATAGTGTAGCCCCATCACAATTATTTGTTGACCTTGCGACTTTGAGGATTGCGTTTGCTTCAGCATGAAGAACATACCAATGGGTAAGGCCTTTTTCGTCTTCACAACAATTATCAAAACCGGAAGGAGTCCCATTGAATCCATCAGAGATAATTACCTCATCTTTTACAATAATTGCTCCCACTTGTTTTCTGTCACATTGTGAAAGTTTAGCCCATGTTTGGGCTAGCCGAAGATAAGCTTTGTCGTACTTGACTTGTTTGGAAGTTGTTTGTGTCATAGGTCAAACAAAAATAATCAATTATAAGCCCATATGATTGCCAACTTATGTGAAATATTATGCCATTCTCTTGAAAAAACCCATAAAATATTTATAAATTTGTCGCCCGCTACATAAACGAATGTAGTATCATTAAAATAAGCGAGAGTAGCTCAGTTGGTAGAGCACAACCTTGCCAAGGTTGGGGTCGCGGGTTCGAATCCCGTCTCCCGCTCAATATCTACCGTTCTTTTTTAGAACAATTGCTCGAGTGGTGGAATTGGTAGACACGCCGGACTTAAAATCCTGTGCTCTTTGGGGCGTGCGGGTTCAAGTCCCGCCTCGAGTACTAAAGCTCCACAGACTGTGGGGCTTTTTTTATCTTTGAACACTTGTGAGTGGGCTTCCACCGCTCACTTGTATTTAAGCCCTGGTTTACACGACCGGGGCTTTTTTTGTGGCATCTATACATATTCTGCGAAATCCATAAGCAACGAAGCTCAATAAATAATCGTTTTAAAGATTGCACATAGATTAAAAAAATATTTCCGCTGCCATAAGCTTTGATTTAAAGTTAATTTTATGATTATTGAGCCAGTAAATGTCGAATACTAAGAAATTACATATTAAGAGTATAGCTGATGTAAATGAGTTTTTACAATTAGAAAAACCATTGCACCCTTTGGTCACTGTCTTTTTTGGGGGATGCGCATTTGAAAACTTACCCCAGTTTGGCAGAGGTTTGGATGACCTTAAATTTGTAAATGACCTTTACTTTATTACGATGAATGGAAACCAATCAGGCGCCTTTAATTACGGGGGTAATTCGTATGATTACGAAAGCGATTCCATTACCTTTATTGGACCCAATCAAGTCTTTAATTTTCCGATCCAATACCATGACCAAAATGAGGAACGTTGGGGTTTGATTTTTCATCCTGATTTGATTCGGGAGCATGAGCTTGGTAGTCAGATTAAGGAGTATACATTTTTTGACTATGATTCGAATGAAGCCTTAATTCTTGATGCCAATGGAAAAAAGGTTTTAAGAGGATTAATGAATAAAATATTTATCGAATTAAACCAGTCTTTTGATAAGTATACAGATGATATCATTATTCAAAACTTAGGATCTATTTTTAAGTATAGTAGCCGTTATTATGACGCACAGTTTCAAGAGCGAAGTAACTCAAACCAATATTTTGCTCGCGAGCTTGAATTATTTTTAGAGGATTATTTCAGCTCTGAGTCTCTTGCTAAAAAGGGTCTTCCTTCGATCAACCAGTGTGGCGAGGCAATGAATCTTTCGGGATCATATTTAAGTGATTTGTTGAAAAAGGAAACGGGAAAAAGCACAAAAGAGCACGTATACGACATGTTTATTGATAAAACGAAAACATTATTGTTAAATTCAAAGGAATCTATAAGTGAAATCGCTTATAAATTTGGGTTTCAATACCCCCAGCACTTCAGCAGCTTATTTAAGCTTAAAACAGAAATGAGTCCGTCGGACTTCCGAAAACGCTTTAGAGGCATATAGCGTCCGAATTTCAGAAAGATAATTCTTGTGAAATCTATACATTT
Organism: uncultured Cryomorphaceae bacterium; assembly: GCA_913052055.1. Taxonomy (GTDB): domain Bacteria; phylum Bacteroidota; class Bacteroidia; order Flavobacteriales_D; family Crocinitomicaceae; genus UBA952. The sequence continues at coordinate 12,733 of CAJXDT010000016.1, read as the reverse complement.
TTCAGTGAAATATTGAAAACATTGGCGCAAACAAATTGTTTTACATTGACGATAACACATTTAAATTTTTAGAATGACTTATTTAAAATCAGCATTTTTTTCTTTAATTATACTATTAGGGGCTTATAATTTAATGGCTCAGAGTCTATGCGAAGCAGACCATAATGTGCTTCTTACAGACTTTGCTTTCACACCCAATACGCTTGAAATCCTCCCTGGAGAGACGGTAGCATTTATTAATATTCAAGGCACGCATAGTGTGAACGGTGTGAGCAGTACGGTATCCGGAGAATCTTTTAATAATCCTGTGGAATTTTCATTTCCTCAAAGCGAAGGAACCACTGAAGGTACATGTATGGGAGTGTTTACTTTCGATGTTCCAGGCACCTATAATTTTGATTGCGGTATAGGCTTTCATGCGGAGCTTGGAATGGTCGGTCAAATTGTAGTTAATGCCTTTACGCTCGCCGACTTGTTGGTTGAGTATACAACTGACGAGAATGATGAATTCATTGGCTATGTTTTGCCGGCATCCTTTCAATCAAGTTATGTAATGAATAATCTTCTGTCCTCCCTTAATACAGGGGTCTCTGAAGACCCTGTTGTTGATTTGAACGGAAGTGAACCTTATACTGTTTTTCTGCCCAATGACGCAGCGGTAGACGCAATAAGGGCTGAGTTTGGTGACCCCGAGATAAGTCAGTTTGATTTAGCTGGCTTCATTGATTTGTCAGCTGCTCTTCGTTACAGCATTGTGGATGGCGTTTACATGGCTGAAGACCTACAAGACGGACAATTGTTACCTACGACATTCGGTCAAAATTTAACGGTTAGTGAGGTCAACGGAACATTCATGGTAGACGATGCGACAATCATTGCTACTAATTACACAGCAGACAATGGTGTTATACATATCATTGATAAAACATTAGCGCCATCTGGTCTTCCGGCAATGTCGGTATGGGATGTCATTGAAGACAGTGAAAACCATCAGTTTTTAGAGGATGCCATAACAGTAGCTGGATTTAAAACATTATTGCGCAAACAGAGTGAAATTGTCGGTAACAGTCAATCTCCAGCAGGCCCTTTTACGGTCTTTGCACCAACGGATGCGGCTTTTCAAGCATTTGCACAAGCCGCAGGAACCTCCACTATTGATTTGCTCTACGCCTCCTCTTTAAACGATATTGTTGGAAGTCACATAATAGAAAGTAGAAACCTAATCGCCGATATTTCAAATGGCACTCAATTGCCAAATTATGCCAATGAGATTTTGCAAATGACGGTAAATTCAGAGGGCGTTTTTGTCAATGGAATAGAAATCACTGTCACGGATGTTTTGGCTTATAACGGGGTTGTTCACGTGATCGATGCCGTATTGTTTGAAGCAGCGGATATTCCTTCACCCGTTGGTACTTGTGGTACATGGACCCTAAATATGTATGATAATGAAGGTGATGGATGGGATAATACCGAATTATATGTTGAGGTAGATGGAGAAATTGTTTCCGTTGAGAGTGGACCTGTATCTTCAAGCGCTTCGTTTGAATTTGCAGTAGACGAAGGTGATCTGGTAAACTTATACTATCTCCCAATGGGGTCCGGATGGAACAGTGAATACTACAATGTGGTTGATGGGAACAATCAGCTTATCACTGCGAGTGGTCAGCAGGAAGGTAATTCTATAGGCCTTCTAGCTTGTCCTACAACACCGACTTGCGGAACTATAGAAATAGTGATGAGCCATGAATATGGCGAAGGTTGGGGCAACAACAGGTTAGACGTATACAAAAACGATGTTTTGTACTTGCCAATCCCGTTCTACTTTGACTATCAACAGACCACGTTCATTCAAGCCGAGAACGGTGATGTTTTCGACTTTGAATATATTGGAGGGCAAAGCTTTGAACCTGAATATGCTGGATATAAAATATTTGGCCCTGATGGTGTTTTGGTTATCAACCAAGATATTAATGGTCAAATTCCCGAGAGCGCAACTAATATTGAGTTTTGTGAGGACCAATCTGGTATTGAATCACTATTAGCCAGCCAAGTTACAGTCTATCCAAATCCGACCAATGGTATACTTGAAATCATTGCACCCACCACCTTTAATGGGGCTAAAATTCAACTGGTAGATTTTGAAGGTAAGACCGTAGAAACCTGGTCGAACTGGACAGGTAGTAAGCTTGACCTTTCATCCTTTGACAGAGGCATATACATTTTATCGCTCGAAAAGAATAGAACGATCATTCGCAAAAGAGTGGTCTTGAATTAATGCATCAGGCAGCGTTATTTGTGGTGCTGATGAGTTTATCGTAGATCAGATATTTTACGACCAAAGCAAGAATCGCGCCTGTAAAAATGTCGAATAGGTGGTGCTGATGTACCAACACGATTGAGCTGCAGATGAGAAGAAACCAAATCCAAATCATTCCTTTTAGAAGTTTTGATTGAATTTCAGACGATAGAACATAGGCGCCTAAACCGGAGTATGCGATATGTAAGGATGGAGCTAAATTGTGCGGTCTATCAATCGCGTGAATTGTATTGTACATAAATTCATATCCTTCAATATTTTCAACTCTAGAGAATCCGAGCTCGGCAGGAAAAAGGATAAAAAAAACAGCTGCAATAGCACAGCTGCTCATAAAACTGATGGAGTAGATTTTTATTTTTTGAGGGGATTTTATCGAGAAGTAATTGATGATAATCAATAAAGCAAACGATTGATAAATATATATCATCCAAGGCACCATAGGGATACTTCTTTCAAATTCAAAGTATAGCTGATAAAAATGTGTGTTTTTTGATGCAATTTCATTGGCTCCAAAATAAACGACGGTGGAGAAAACACCCGTGATTGCACCCCAAATTATGATGGTACGAATGCGGTCATTGGTGAGAGTAAGAAATTTAATAATTGGCATAAATTTGGCCTATATTTTAAGGCAAGTTAAGGTTTTCATTGGAATTGTATACCCGTATTTTGTCCACTATTCTAAAGGAAATAGTACTTTGGTAAAAAGTTTGGAATGATTACAATAGTGTCGGGCACAAATCGTGAAAAAAGCAATAGCCTGAAAGTCTCAAGGACCTGCGAAAACATGCTGGAGAAGCTTGGAGAATCCGTTCAAGTTTGTTGCTTGTCTGAATTGCCTGAAAACTTCTTCTCTGTGATGTATGAAAAAGAATCTCCTGGCTATGCTGACTTCATTGAGAAGTACATTACACGAGCAGACCGAATCGTTTTTGTCATACCTGAATACCAGGGAAGCTATCCTGGGGCGCTTAAATCTTTCATGGACGCCATAGACCCAAAGCTGATTTCAGATAAAAAAGCATGCTTGATTGGAATCGCATCGGGACGCGGCGGCGGCATCAGACCTCAGAGCCATTTTACAGATGTACTACATCATCTTGAAGTTGAGGTTTTTTCAAGGCAACCAAAGTTTAGCGGGATCCATAACTTGGTAGATGATCAATTTATGGTTGATCAAACGTCCCTAGCTTTGCTAGAAGATTTATTCGCTAAATTTCTTAAGTTTTAGAGGGTTAAGTATTTGTATGTTGTTGCTTTAAAGGTGATTAGCCAATTATAAGAAACCAAAACTTGTCTAAATAATTCCGCCTCAAGGCCAATTATTTTCTATTTTTACGCAAACAAATAATCAAACAATGAAAAAATCGTATTTAGTAATTATCGGGATCTTGGTTTTGGTTTTGGTCGTGGTCTTTAGCTATAGTGGAACATTTAACCAAGCCGTTGCATTGCAAGAAGGAACTGATGAAGCATGGAGTAATATTCAAACCACCTATCAGAGAAGGGCGGATCTCATACCAAATTTGGTTGCAGTAACGAAGGAGGCCTCGGATAGTGAAAAAGAAATTTTCACCGAAGTAACTAGAGCACGAAGCGGACTGCCTTCTAAAGAAGAAATAGCGGATCTGAAAACTCAAATCGCGAATGCAAAAACACCAGCACAACTACAGCAGCTTGAGTCTGTTTTAAAGTCTAATGAAAAAGCTGGTCAAACATTTTTAAACGTTGCGGTAGAGGCATACCCAAATATTAAGTCTACAGATTTATTTAAAAATTTACAGTTTGAATTGTCAGGTACAGAAAATAGAATTAGCACAGCTAGAAAAAGATACAATGAAACGATCAAATCATACAACATATACATTCGAGGGTTTTTTACGAGCATGATCTTGAACGCGGAAGAGTTCCCGAAAAAAGAGGGCTTTCAGGCGAATGCTGGTGCGGAGAACGCGCCAGATGTTAAAAACTTAATGGATTAAAATGTTTTCAAAGCAATTTTTTAACCAAGCACAAAAAGAAGCGATTCAGGCGGCAATAGCCGATGCTGAGTTGAATACTTCAGGTGAAATTCGAGTGCATATAGATGATAAGTGCGCTGTTGCTCCTGTTGAGAAGGCAATTGAAGTTTTTGAAAAGCTGAAGATGCATGAAACTGAGCTTCGCAATGGTGTGCTAATTTATGTTGCTGTGAAAGACCATAAGCTAGCCATTGTGGGAGATCAAGGAATTAATGACGTCGTTGCGGATAATTTTTGGGACGAAATAAAAAACAACTTGATTGAAAACTTCAAGAAAGGGATGTATTCCGAAGGTCTTTCTGAGGGGATCGCTGCTGCGGGAATGCAGCTGAAGGCCCACTTTCCGTATCAGTCTGATGATACAAATGAATTGAGTAACGAAATCTCTTTTGGAGAAGAAAACGCTGAATCGAAATAACATGAAAAAATCAATTTTTCTTTCAGGACTTTTCTTTCTGATGATTAACCTTATTGGGCTTGGACAGGAGCTCCCTTCTAAACCTAGTCCATTTAGACTATACAACAATCTTTCTGAGCAAATGCCGGGGTTTATTTCAAGTACGGAAGCCAATCAGCTTGAGCGTCGGCTTCGTGCTTTTGACGATAGCACGGGAAATCAAATAGTTGTAATAATTGTTGACGAGCTTTTAGGATATGAAGATTGGGAATACGCTACCGAAATTGGTCAAAAATGGGGTGTTGGACAGGCGGATAAGGACAACGGGATTGTGTTTTTAATCAAACCTACCGGTGGTCAAGGAGAAAGAAAAACATTTATCTCTATTGGACAAGGATTGGAAGGCGCTATTCCGGACGCATTAACAGGTCAAATTATTGATTATGAAGCCATTCCATATTTTAAAGAAGGTCGGTTTTATGACGGGATTAATCAAGCCGTTACGGTCCTAATAGATCTGGCCAATGGTGAATACGGCGCTGAAGAATATACTGAAAATGCAGGTGGTGGTGATGGCGGTCTTTGGTTTGCAGGAATATTTTTAATATTCTGGTTGATTGCATATTTCTATGCCCGTAAGAATGGACATACTGGCGGTAGAGGTGGTGGTGGCACATTTTACGGTGGCGGCTTCAGCTCTTCTTCGGGCGGTGGGTTTAGCAGTGGTGGAAGCTTTGGTGGCGGTAGCTTTGGCGGCGGTGGTGCCGGAGGAAGCTGGTAGGGATTACGCGCTATTTAAGGTACTTTGCAATTTGTTAGATTAGGTATAGATGTTTATTTTTAAAAAACATAAAACGAAAAGAATGAAAAAATTATTATTTGTATTTGCATTAGGTGCAACATTGGCGTCATGTGGCGGTAAAACTCCATGCGATTGTCTTTCAGAAATTGAAGCTTTGGCTGCCGAAACACAGAGTGCTTTGGGCGATATGGAAAAGTCTCAAGAGTTGGTAGAAAAAGCAGAAGCTTTACAGAAAGATTGTGAGGTCTACAAAGAAGAGGATTATAAAGATTGTAAATAAACTTTTTAGATATTTAAAGGGGCCGAGGCCCCTTTTTTTGTCTGTAATTATTAGTTAGCTTGTATATGAGATTGAATTAAAGATTCTGTTTCCCTCTTATATCTTTCATAGTAAATCCCAGTTCCTGGCCCATAGAATCCAGTATGAATATGAAGAATCTCACCTTTTTGGTTGACAAATAATGTCGTGGGAAAGCTACTAATGCCATTAAGCATTGAGAAAATCTGAGAAGCCTCTTTTTTACTTGCATTTCCTGCTAAATATACTGGATAGGGTATACCTGCCTTCTCTTTAAAACGTTTGAGGTGTTTTTTCCGTTTTCTTGTTGTTTTTTGACTTTCAAAACCAAGCGCTATGATCTGTAAACCCCTGTCCTTATATTTTTGATGAAGCACTTTAAAATAATTTGTTTCATCTAAACAATTAGGACACCAGCTGCCCATAATTTGGATTACGGTCAGTGGTTTATTTTTGAATTTAATTTTTTTATTTCCTAGAAAAAGTGCCTTGAACTTAATTTTAGACAAGTCATAGGAATTATCTATCAGGTAGGTCAATTTATTGGGGTCGCCAATTGCAGCGTCTGCATTACCGATACCCTTCCAATCAGTCTGATAAGATGCTCCGCTATAAAACTTACCTAATAAGGAGTCTCCAGTTATTTTCGCGGTGAATACAAAGGCGTGTGCACCATCAAAGCACGATAAATAAAGCTGATCGCCAAAAACGTTGCCTTCGAGGTAGCGATAATCTCCTGTTTCTGTCAAAAAAGTACCCGTTAGCTTATCTCCATTTTGCTTGAATAGTCCTACTGCTGGCCAATTATCTTTGGGACTGCCAAATGTAACCTCATATGACTTTAGTATTTCTTTGGAGCCAGTATGTGCAGCTGACTCGAACCTTTTATAATTTCCTTTTGATCCAGATATGGCGTACTGCAAGCCTTTTCTTTCATTTGTCCAATAACCTAAAAAGTGATTTGAATCCGTGTAAATGATTTTTAAATGACTGCTCATCTCTTTAAATGATAGCTGAATAGTATCATTGGTTAGTGTTTTAATGTCCAATGGGATCTTTTCGTCTCCGTTCTTTACAGAAAAGAGTGTGACCTCATTTTGCATCTTTTCTTCTTCAATGAAAAAAGGGAGAATTAATCGATCATTTAGCGAAATCTCAATACGCCATATATGCTTTTGAGTCATCGCGAAACATGAAATGCTAATACAAAAGAGTAGAAATAATAATTTTTTAACCATACATCTAAATTACCAACTTTTGTTTGGCTTTATTCCTTTAACTTTATTGTGATGAAGTTCAAAGAGAAGCTTTTTTTCATGATTTTGTTGTTTCTGCCTCTAAATGCATCTGCACAAACAGATACGCTTAAGGTAATGAGCTGGAATGTTTTTTTGCGTCCAGGAATATTGTCTGATGGTCAGATGGATCGAGTCTCGGATATTGGCCGATACTTAGTCTATAATGGAGGAGATGTTATTGTTCTTCAAGAAGTTTTTCATAAAAGAGCCAGAAAAAGACTCCTTCAAAAGCTAGATGATTGTTATGAATACCATACATCCGTTGGTCCAAAATCATTTTTTGGCGTTTCTTCAGGTGTTATGATATTTTCAAAATATCCAATTATTGAAGAAAAGTTTGTGTCCTACTCCAAGTCAAAAGGAGCAGATGGTCTAGCAAAAAAGGGTGTTGTTTTGGCGAAAATAAGATTTGGTAAACAGGATGTTCATATCGTTGGTACGCATCTTCAGGCTGGAGCCTCTTCAGCGGAAAAAAGCGTGCGAAAGTCTCAGCTCACAGAACTTGCGAATGCGGTCAAATTGATTGAAGACTCATCTATTGTGATTTTTGCAGGAGACTTTAATATATCGCCCGATGAAAAATTGTTTGCATATTTGAGTAATAGCTTGGAGGTAAAGCTGCCAGATTTGTCTCCTCCGTTTTATGCAACTGCGAATTTTGCTGACCAAGATTTATTTCCAGCAGAAGGAGAACCGGTATGGATTGATTATATTTTTTTAAAAAAAACAATAAAAGCTAAACAAAAAAGCACTTGGATTGAGCACGTTTTTTCCAAAAACCAGGATCGTTTTTCAGACCATGATATGATCTATTCTGTTTTTGAAATGAAAGCAAATAACAAAGAATTATACGACTGATGCAACTTTTAGGTATTAATAGGAGTCTTTTAAATGTGAGCTATGGATGAATTATCATTGATACAGGGTTGTATTGAAGGTAATCAAAGGGCTCAGCGAAAGTTATTTGATAGTTTTTCGCCTAAGTTTTTTGCGGTTTGTTTGCGGTATATGAAGAACAACGATGAAGCAGAAGACGTACTTCAGGATGCAATGATTAAAGTTTTTTCAAAGCTTCCTGAGTATAGCAAAAAAGGCTCTTTCGAAGGGTGGATGAGAAGGATTGTTGTCAATACCTGTCTAGACCAAATTCGAAAAAATCAAAAGCTTAAATTTGATGCTCCACTTGAGCAAGAAGAGTATAAGCTTTCGACAAATGCCTACATATTTGAAAAGTTATCAGCAGACGAGTTGATTAAAGAAATACAAGAAATGCCCCCTGGGTACAAAGTGGTCTTTAACATGTTTGCAATAGAAGGCTTTTCGCATCAGGAAATAGCTGAGCACTTGGGCGTGGCAGAAAGTACCTCAAAGTCTCAATATTTAAGAGCGAGGGCGTATTTAAAAGAAAGAATATTAAAAATAGATGAGCGATAAAGATCCTATAAAAGATTTGTTCCGAGACAAGCTACAGTCTCACGAGGTTATGCCGAGTAAAGCGGTATGGTCAAGTGTTTCTAGCTCTCTTGGACATTCTGCGGCTTCTACGGCTAGTGTCGGTTCTGCTTCGTTTTTTAAGGTTGCGGCGATTGCCGTAGGTGTCTCTGCAGCTGGTGTTGCAGGATTTCTATTTTTGTCCTCCGACGATTCCGAACCTAAAAAAGTTATTGAAAAAACCGTTTTACAAGAAAAGGATTTAGATGAGTCTATTTCTTCTGAAACCACAGATTCTGATGCTCAGGAAAGTGCATCTCCAGAAATAATGCTTTCCCAGTCAGAATCGCTTTCATCAGAAAAGGTAATTTCTAATGGAAGTATTCAGGATCCTCAACCTGAAATGATTACCACAAACGAAAGCTTGCCTGTGTCAACTCCTTCTGAAAGTCAAGCAAATGCGTTAATTGTTGAAGAGCCTACCGCTGACGTTCTTCCTAAAGAAAACCCTGTGTCTCCCCAGGTTTCTGTGACTGTTCCAGCTGAGCCGGTCGTTGATGAAGTTGAGATCATCACTGCAATTAGTGAGACTCCTTCGCAAGAATCGTCCTCCGAGGAAGTATCTGATGAATTAGAAGCAAATGAGATTGTTGCTGAGGAGCAGATTGTATTACCAAATATTTTCACACCCAATGGAGATCGCGTGAACGATGTTTTTGAAATCAAAATGGAAGATAAGCTAGAGTTTCAGATAGTTGTTCTGAACCAACAAAACCAGCCAGTGTTTAAGTCAAATGATGCTCATTTCCAATGGGATGGTACAATGCTTAATGGCCAACCCGCGCCTTCAGGAACCTACCTTTATTATTTTTCCGCCAAAGACATGAACGGTAAAGATGTTACAAAATCCTCTTTGTTAACGATCAACCGATAGATTAAAAGGCGCTTTCTCAGTATCAATCTTTGTAATACCAGTGTAATACACATACACCCCGATTGTCATAAATACGTGAGATAAATCTCCTTTGTCAAACCATTGCAATAAATTTATTTTCATTAGAAATATTGCTGCACTCGGAAGCATTGCGAAGACGCCTATAATTAGCCATCTAAATCCACTTTGATTTTTTATGTTTGCACCGCTGATGAGACTAACTGATATGAATACGCCTAGTATTGTATTGATTGCGATTGGCAGGAAACCAATTGTATGATTTTTGTCAAATGCAGCTGATGAAATAACGGTGATCACCAATAGAAAAACAGTAATCATTTTGAAAAAAGCGATTTTCCCAAGGATATTGTTCTTGTTATGACGCTCGTATGATTTAATCATTGCTTTCTCAATGAAATAAGTACTGAGAATCGCTGAAATCCAGGTGGGAAATTTACCTTGAGGGCCTAAATAGTGAAATAATCCGTGTCCCATTGACCCAAGTAATGCCCCAAAGCCAAAGGTTAAGAAAAAATAGTACCAATACTTTACAAATCCACTTGATCTTCTTGCTGAATATAGTTTTCTTGCGATATAAAAGCTGGTAAGTGCCATGATGAAGTCAGTGACAACTGCATTAGGCTCAAGTACAACAAGACCGTTGAGGTCTAAACGTATTTTTGTAAAATCTTCTCCAATCAACATAGCCGGCAAATTTAATTCTTTAAAAATGAATGGACAAAGAATTGAAACCTTTTTGGTAGATTAATCGAGACCTCCTTTTCACTATATTTATTCTTTGAATGCCGAAAGGTATTCGAGTTATTTACTTTCTGTTGAAGTTTATACAAGGACAACACTATGAGGAGACCAAATAATTTGGAAAAAGGAGATTTGATTTACATCGTTTCTCCGGCTAAAAGTATAGATCCAGAATCAATTTATTTTGCAAAACAACTTATTGAATCATGGGGTTTCACAGCCGAATGTGCAGCACATACGCTGGGTAAACATAATTATTTTTCAGGCAATGACACTGACCGTATGTCGGATTTTCAATTAGCCATTGATCATAAAGAGGCAAAGGCCATACTATGTGCAAGAGGAGGTTATGGATGTGTCAGGATCATGGATAAATTAAACTGGAGCAATTTTGAGCAGTCTCCTAAATGGCTGATTGGGTTCAGTGATATAACAGTCATGCACCATAGAGCCCAAAGATTATCCGTAATGAGTATGCATGCTACAATGCCGCTCAATTTTCAGATGAACTCGAAGGAGGCTTTGGAAACATTTCGTGCTGCTTTAATAGGGGAGTCTTTTTCTATTCAAGCCCCTTCCAACGCTTTGAATAAAATGGGTAGCGCTCGAGGACGCCTTGTAGGGGGTAACCTTAGCATCATTTATAGCCTTCTAGGAACTGCTGATGTTTATGATTTTAAGGACTCGGTTTTATTTATTGAAGACCTATCCGAACAGCTTTATCACATTGACCGTATGCTTTTTGCCTTTAAGAAGGCTGGGGTTCTTGACGAAATAAAAGCTTTAGTGATCGGCGGCATGACAGACCTTAAAGACACAAACCCTTCATTTGGAATGACATACGAAAAATCAATCCTCGAAAAAGTTAAAGACAACAATTTCCCCGTTTGCTTTAATTTTCCAACTGGACACATTGAGGATAACCGGGCAATGATTCTTGGCGCGATGGTAGATCTAGAGGTCAGGCCTCAAGGAGCCTCACTTTGTTATGTATAATTGTTCTAAATAAGAACCTTTTTTTCATTCATACGTTCTTTAGGTGTAACTTTGCAAAGAGAAAAGAAGAGTGCAACTATATGAGCAATTCGGCATTTATTAAATCCTCATTAGCTAAAAAATATTACATGGCCCTAACGGGTCTTTTTCTGTGTCTTTTTTTAGTGGGTCACCTTTTAGGTAACTTACAAATGATTTTTCAAACAGGCGAGGAAGGCAAAAGAATCTTTAATGAGTATGCCTACTTTATGACCCACAATCCTGCCGTTAAAATACTGTCCTATTTAACCTATTTCTCCATTTTGTTTCATGCAGCTGATGGAATTGCATTACTTATTCAAAATAGGAGAGCGCGTCCAGTTAAATATGCATATTCAAAACCTTCAGCGAATTCCTCTTGGACCTCCAGGTATATGGCTCTACTAGGAACTTTAGTTCTAGTTTTTATTGCAACGCATATGTCCAACTTTTGGTGGAAAATGAAGTATACAACCGAAGTCCCTTTACATTCCTATTATTCTGAGACCTCTCAAGATACACTTTATTTAACGCACAAGGGAGAACAAATTACAACAGCAGAGTTAAGAATGATTGGCGATACTGAAGGCACAAAGATTGTCATGCGGGCGGACAAAATGAATCAATCTATTGAAAAAGAATACAACTTGTACGTTAGCGAGAATGTGCTATCAGAAGAGCAGTTAGTAGCTTTCGAAGAAGCTAAGAACAAACAAATCAGAAAAGAGGATGAAGTACTAGGAGAAGGATACAAAGATCTGCATACTGTGGTGCTTCAATATTTTAGTAAAGGAAATAAATCAGAATCGGGAATTCCCGTAGGTCTTTTAGGAACGCTATTTTATGTGATTTCAATGTCTGTTTTAGCTTTCCATTTGTGGCATGGCTTTTCGTCGGCCTTTCAGTCTCTTGGCTTAAATCATCCAAAATATACTCCACTAATTTCGATTTTTGGTCGAGGTTTCGCAATTGTTGTCCCCTTGTTATTTGCAATAATACCAGTCATTATTTATATTAACTCATAGGAAAACTTAGAATATGTCAATACTTAAATGTAATACCCCGGAAGGACCAATTGACTTGAAGTGGACAAATCATAAAAACAAGATGAAACTTGTTGCGCCCAACAACAGGCCCAAAATTGACGTTATTGTTGTAGGAACTGGTTTAGCGGGGGCATCTGCTGCTGCATCCTTAGGTGAAATGGGATACAATGTTAAGTGTTTTTGTTTTCAAGACTCACCGCGTAGAGCGCACTCAATTGCAGCTCAGGGAGGTATTAATGCTGCCAAAAATTATCAAAATGACGGAGATAGTGTTTACCGCCTCTTCTACGACACTATTAAAGGAGGGGATTACAGATCAAGAGAAGGAAATGTCTATCGACTTGCTGAGGTTTCCGTTAGTATTATCGATCAATGTGTAGCTCAAGGTGTTCCTTTCGCACGCGAATACG
>CAJXDT010000015.1:0-47865 GCA_913052055.1 uncultured Cryomorphaceae bacterium | reverse complement strand
CCTTACACGTGGAATGGTCTGACATTCACTGCAACAGAAAGTCAAACCGCTACACTCACAAGTGCAGTAACAGGCTGTGACTCTCTAGTGACATTAAACCTGACAGTGAATCCAACCTTAACGAGTACAACAGACATTACCATATGTGATACTGAGCTTCCTTATACCTGGAATGGTCTGACATTCACTTCAACTGATGCTCAAACTGCAACACTTACAAGTGCAGTAACAGGCTGTGATTCTCTAGTGACATTAAACCTGACAGTGAATCCAACGCTGACCAGTACGACGGACATTACCATATGTGATACCGAGCTTCCTTACACCTGGAATGGCCTGACATTTACTGCAACTGACTCTCAAACGGCTACACTTACAAGTGCAGTAACAGGATGTGATAGTTTAGCGACATTGAATCTAACTGTTGATCCAACACTAACGAGTACCACGGACATTACCATATGTGACACGGAGCTTCCTTATACCTGGAATGGACTTACGTTCACTGCAACTGATTCTCAAACTGCCACCCTTACAAGTGCAGTAACAGGATGTGATAGTTTGGCGACATTAAACTTGACTGTAAATCCAACTCCCGATTTATTGTATGTGCTGGGTGCATCCGCTATTTGCTCTGGTGAAACGACAGACATTGAATTAAGTAGCTCTTTTAGTGGTACTATTTATTCTTGGGATTATGCTCAGACCTTGTCTGATGGCGCCACCACTGGAAACGGAAATCAAATCAATGAGACAATAGTTGCAACAACGACTAATCCTGGCTCGATCAGTTATCTTGTGACACCGATTCTTAACTTTTGTATCGGAACACCTGTGGTTATTTCGATTGATGTTAATCCAATTCCAGCTGTGGGTGTTACGCCTGCTACCCAAACTATTTATGCAGGTCAAACTGCGACTTTAAACGCAACTGGTTCACCTTCTGGGGGCACTTATTTATGGAGCCCTGATGGTCAAACTACATCATCGATAACAGTAAGCCCATCAGTAACAACGAGCTATGATGTCACATATACCTTGAATGGTTGTTCTGAGGATACGATAGGAATTGTGAATGTCGATGCCGCCCCTGAGGTTTCAGTGAATTCAGAAGTTATTTGTAGTGGTGATAGCATTCTTTTGGTTGCCTCACCGACGATTACTGGAGGGTCATTTTTATGGTCTACTGGTGAAACAGCTCAGTCTATATGGGTTTCTCCTGCAAGTAATATGGTCTATACGGTCGAGTATACCATTAACGGATTTACGACTCAGCCGGAAATTTCAACAGTTACTGTGAATCAAACGCCAACTGTTGTTGTGAATAATGAAACTATTTGTGCTGGTCAAACGGCAACATTAAGCGCCACAGGGAACCCACCTGGAGGATCTTATTCTTGGACGCCTACCAATGAAAATACGCAGGTGATTAGTGTAAGCCCGATTGCATCTACAGTGTATACAGTAACATATGATTTAAATGGTTGTACAGCTGAAGCATTTGCCGAAGTGACAGTGAATCCTGTTGCTGATTTAACGATTAATGATGAGACGATGTGTATTGGTGAAACTGTTGTTTTGAACGCGACAACGAACTTACTTGGTGGGACTTATTTATGGGGCAATAGCAGTAATGAATCCTCTATTACTGTAGCACCTAGCTCAACCACATCTTATTCTGTATTGTATACACTCAATGGTTGTCAGTCCACGGCTACAGGAACCGTTACTGTGAATCCTATTCCCAATATCAGTGTCTCCGATGATGTGATATGTCAGGGGGAAACAGGAGAGCTTGTGGCAACTCCGGATATACCAGGAGGCGTATACAATTGGAATGGAACTATTGGTGGCAATGTATTTACGGATGCGCCAATCACGGATTCTGAATATAATGTTGTGTACTCTGTAAATTCATGTCAAAGTATGGAAGCCACTGGAAGTATTTTTGTGAATGAAGTTCCATTGGTATCAGTGAGTGATACGACTGTTTGCTTGGGGGATGATTTCATTTTAAACACAACGGTATCTATTCCGGGAGGGGATTATGTTTGGTCTCCAACGGGAGAAACAAGCTCGGCCATTCAAGTTGATGCTTCTCAAACGACAATCTATACAGTGGATTATAGCTTGAATAATTGTTATTCTACAGCTTCTGCTACTGTTACTGTGAATTCACCTCCTGAATTGGCAATTGAAGTTTCTGATACTTTGGGTTGTGCGCCATTTACGGTTACGTTGAACAATCCATATGCAGGTAGTGATACTGAATGTATTTGGAGCTTTAGTAATGGATTGGATTTAGGTGGGTGTAATCCGACGTATACATTTACCAATCCTGGTTGTTATGATGTTACACTGCTTTCCTCAGAGGGTGGATGTTCTTCTGAGACAACATTGAATAGTTTGTTTTGTGCAGAGGCACCTCCGATAGCTTCTTTCTATGCAAATCCACCTATCATTACTGATCCGAGTCAGTGGATACAGTTTTCTAATAACAGCTATGGTGCTACTGATTATGAGTGGGATTTTGGAGATGGAGGAACGGATGATGTGATGAACCCACAGCATTTATATTCCGATATTACCGATGGATTTGTGATTACTTTGATCGCAGCTTCGGATTTAGGATGTCTTGATACCACACAGGTTTCAATATTATACCAAGAGGAACCTATTGTGTATATCCCCAATACATTTACGCCTGATGGCGACCAATATAATCATGTATTTGTGCCTGTATTTACTTCAGGTTATGATCCGTTTAATTATGAGATGTTGATTTTCAATAGATGGGGTGAAATCGTTTTTCAATCCAACGACGCAAATGTTGGATGGGATGGTACATATGGAGTCAATGGAAAACAAGCACAAGATGGGGCTTATACCTATAAAATCATATATAAAGTATTGAAGACTGATGAGCGTCGACTGCTTGTCGGCCATGTCAATCTTATTCGTTAAAGGATAAGAACATATTTATTGATTCACCTTCTGTAATGCATTTAAAGGTAGCGTTGTGGTCATCAATAATTGTCTTAATAATATTTAGGTTTAGCTTCGTAGAATGTTCTTCAATGTCTAAAAAACGCTTTGATAATAAATCATTATCAAAAATAGGTTTCTTAATTTTAAGGGTTTCGCACTTGATCTCTACGCCAAAGGTTTTTGCTTTTTTAAATGAGGTAAAGCTGATGATTGGGCTAGCGCCGAATTCTGCATTGTCAAGTATGAGCGTTGTTAGGTTTGACCAAAGCTGAATGGTCTGAAAATCATAAGCCAGTAAGCTTACTTTTTTGTCAATATTTACCTTTAGAAGCACTTCTGGATAATGAAGCTGTACATGCTGCTCAAGGCCATAAAATGTAGAGCTCAATTGAATTGATTTTTTAATCTTTTTTTCATCACTCAGTACAAAAGATTTCAAATTAGCGATTGAAGTGCTTGTTTTTTTGCTCATTTCAATCAAAGAATGGTTGAATCCGTATATGGAATTGATGTCATACAAAAGATTCAAGGTATTTAGTGGGTTTTTTATTTGCGCTAAAGCCTTTAGGTCGTCGGTCTCAGTTATATTTAATTTAGTCAACAAAAGCATTACTTTATGTTCGAATGTTTTTCCGATAACATTTAATTTTGACTCTATTTCTTTTATGCGTTTCCGCATATTTTTTCTTCCGTTATTCTCTACATTTCCGATTGGATGAATTCTTGGTAAAATGAATACCAAGGCTTCATTTGAAATGGGACGCTCTATTTGCGTTTCCATAATTCTATTTAATAGAAATAGTATGGCCTCGCTTCCCGCTTTTATCGAGGCTAGGGGAGTATTCATTTCGTGTGCAATTATAGCAGCGATTTCACCAATAATTACTTTCTTTTCTTGGATTAAGATTTTGTGGTTTAGCTCTGTGTTTTCTTTTGACTTATCATCAATTTCTTTTTCGAGGTTGTTGTTTAAAGAAATAATCTCTTTCTGAAGAACCTCTTTTTTTTCCTGTTCTTTTAACCTACTAAAATGTGATTCCAATAATGATGAAATCATATTAAATATATAAAGATGTCTGTTGTTAAAGAAGTTTAATTCTGGATGCTCAGAATCAATGACGCCGATTACTTCTTTTTTGTAAAAAATAGGTACAGCCAGCTCAGACTTCCGTTTTAAGTCATCAACTATGTATCTCTTATCAAGATCGGTATTCTTAATGAGTTCATGTTTTCCAGTTAAGGCAACATTACCTACGATTCCTTTACCCATTGGGATTTCAATAGGTTTATAAATTCGCTTGTAGTCTATGTTTTTGGGTCCATATGCTGCCTTTTGAACGAGCTTGTTGTTTTTGGGATCCACAATGTAAATAACACAATCTTCTAAATTTAATGTAGCAATTACATTTTTTGCAATTTTCCATAAGGCATCGCTTAGGGTAAGCGTGTCATTGAGTTCACGCGAAAAAAATGAGATTATTTTTTCGCTTTCCAGCGCTACTTTTAATTCATTGGTCCTTATACTAACAAGCGATTCTAATGTTTTAGTTTTATCCTCAAGTTGATTTATTGTTTTTCTAAAGGTCAAGGTTTTAAGGTCCTTTTTTTGCTTTTCCTTAAGTATTTCATCTTTGAGTTTGTAGTGTGTTTTCAGTGCTGTCAATGATTCTTGCGCCACACCAAGATTTTCATACGCTATTGCTAATTCCTTATATACATCAACAATATCATCTGAGCTATACGACTTGTTATTTTCTATGAATTTAGTAATCAGTTCAATTGATTGCTTAAATTCATTTTGTTCATTATAGATTCTAGATAGAATTAAAATATTGCAGCTAAGTATAGATTCGAATTTTATCTCATGTGCAAATTTATTACTTAGTTGAAGGGCTTTTATCGCTTTTGGGTACTGATTCATTCTATAATATGAATCGGCAATATTGCTATGCACCACGGAAAGCATTCTTTGATCTGAGGTGCTCGTGACTGCAAGGCACTTTTTAAAGTATTTCAGCGCTTCTGTGTTTTTACCGAGCCATAAATATGCGTCACCCGTATTATTCAAGGAACGCATGAACCCATCCTTATCACCTATTTGTTTACGAATTTTTAAGCTTTGTAAATTGACGTCAAGCCGATTCGAATGGTCGTCGAAATAATTGTATATAAAACCAAGTGTGTTGTATGCTGCCGCTTGATTCTTTTTGTCATCACATTCAATGAAAATAGGAAGTGCTACATTGACATATTCAAAGGCTTTATCATGAAGTCCTAAAAAAAAACCTGAGTAAGCTTGAAGAAGATAGCCTTTTGCCATCGAGTGTTCAATTTTTAGCTCACCTGCTATTTCACATATTACTTTACCTAATTCAAACGATTGTTCGGGATTAGAAATAACATTGGTCATTCCTTCCTCAAATTTTTCATTTAGGTCAGCTATTCTCTCTTCCATTTTATTCAATAAGCGAATACAAAACTAATGGAAAATGTGTCCCGTTTATAGAACTCTTCGGATTTGAGATAAATTGTGTGTTAGCTTCTGGTATTTTTCATTCCAAATGCCTTCTTCGGTTAATATGTCTATTTTCACGAATCCAGCTGCATGTATTATTTTATCGTCAGAACCCACAATACCAACATGTGTTAATTTTCCACTTGAGTTTTCAAAAAAAGCCAAATCTCCGGACTTTTTATTTTTGTATTGAATAACTGTGCCTTTGGTTCCCTGAACAGAAGTATCTCTTGGAAGCGATAAGCCAAAAATCCTATATATTACTTGGGTCAGTCCAGAACAATCGATTCCCCATTGAGTTTTTCCTCCCCATAAATAGGGTGTATTAAGGTATTCTTTTGCCGTTTCCCATAAAGATAAATTCACCTCAGTTGAAAGGTTTTGGTATTGATGTTTGCCAATAAAAAACAAATTTTCTTTTCCCACAAAACTACCTCTAGGTATTCTATGTGATTCTTTGTTTATGATTACATGGCCTTCAAGAGGTTTAAAGAAACAATACTCGTTATTCCATTTTTCGCATTCCTCTTTACTTAGGGGTTGAAGTTGTTTCGGATCAACAAATCCCTCGTAACCGTCAACACATGATTTAATAAAACTCCAATTTTTATTTAAGGAAATAATTTCTACCGGTTCTCCAAAAACCATTTGTGATACAATTTCGCTTTCATCCTTAGCAGCAATGCGAACTGGTGCACAGGCAACAAAACAAAATGCAAATTTATTGTTGGCTTCTATCAAAATAACGTTGTTTAGTTTAACCAAAAGTAAAAATTGAATCACTAATATTGATTATTTTCGTATCAAGATATGAACAAGCTAATTTTAGTAACAAACGATGATAGTGTTCACGCAAAGGGCATAAGGGAGCTTGTTGCTGTGGCAAGTCAATTTGGAGATGTTTTGGTTGTTGCACCAAATAAACCTCAATCGGGAATGGGTCATGCTATTACGATTACAAAACCGCTAAGATTAGAGCCGTATATTGGATTTGAAAATATTGAGGCATATAGTTGTTCAGGCACACCTGTAGACTGTGTCAAGCTTGGTATATTTGAAGTTTTAAAGCGCAAACCTGACCTCTTACTTTCGGGGATCAATCACGGTGAGAACTCCTCGACAAATGTATTGTATTCCGGTACTATGTCAGCGGCAATTGAGGGAGCGATGGAAGGAATACCATCTATCGGATTCTCATTAGCCGATTTTGATTCAGATGCCGATTTTTCGGCCACTAAGGAGGTTGCAAAGGAGCTGATTCCAAAAGTTTTAAAAAACGGGTTACCCAAGAATACATCACTAAACGTTAATGTACCCAAGGTATCATATGAGGACCTAAAGGGTGTTAAAGTTTGTGCGCAGGCGCATGCCTATTGGGAAGATAAGTTTGATTCAAGGAAGGATCAGTTTGGAAGGCCGTATTATTGGCTCACAGGTGAGTTTAGCGATAAAGACCAAAGAGTGGACACTGATTTGTATCATCTAAAAAGAGGATACGCAACAATAGTTCCTACACATTTTGATTTGACTAATTATGCAGTTTTAAATGATTTAAAGTATCTAGATAATGAAGGAGAATTTTAATAAGCAGCTTTTGTATGGTACATTACTTGGTGTGATTACGCCAATATTATTCCTGCCAGTGCTAGTTTATTTTCTTTCCCTATCAAAAGGGATGGATTTCGATGTGGTATGGAGCCAGATTTCTACCAATAACATGAATACTAGTAAATACTTGTCATTGTCTATGATTGTTAATTTAATCTGGTTTTATTATTTTTTGAATAAGGAGCAGTATCATTTAACACGTGGAATTATATTGGGTATGATTTGTTTTGCCCCCTACATGGTTTACATCTATTTCTTTCAGTAAATGAAAAAAGTTTTTATCCTTGTTGGTGAGGCCTCAGGTGATTTACATGCTTCAAACCTTGTTAAAGAGATGAATATTCTTGATCCTTCCTTGAAGTGGGAGGGATGGGGTGGAGATTTGCTCGAGAGGCAGGGTGTTCTACTTAGAAACCATATCAGAAACTTGTCGTTCATGGGGTTTTTAGAGGTAATTCTAAATATTCGGACCATTCTTAATAATTTTAAGTTGTGTAAAAAACAGATTGAAAACTTTCAACCTGATATGCTCTTGCTGGTAGATTATCCTGGATTTAATCTTCGAATGGCAAAGTGGGCTAAATCAAAAGGTATTTCCGTCACCTATTATATTTCTCCTCAGATTTGGGCTTGGAAAGCTTCACGCATTAAATTAATCAAGGAAACAGTTGATAAAATGTATTGTATTTTGCCTTTCGAGAAACCTTATTATGAGAAAGAGGGTTTTGAAGTTTCTTATTTCGGTCATCCTCTCATTGATGCGAAACAAAATTACGAGAATCAAAAAGAATCCGACACTGCAAAAAACAAACCTGTTTTAGCGCTCCTTCCAGGGAGCCGAGAACAGGAGGTGAAAAGGAAGCTAGCTATTATGCTCAAAGCTGCGGTTAAGTATACAGGATTTAATATAGTTGTTGCTTGCGCTCCGAACCTACCTTCTTCATTTTACGCGCAATACAAAAAAGATTATCCTTTTGCAGAATTTGTTTCCGGTAAGACCTACGATTTGTTGTCAATTGCTGATTTTGCTATTGTTACTTCAGGAACGGCAACTCTTGAGACAGCCATTTTTAGAGTGCCTCAGGTTGTTTGCTACAAAAGCTCTTATCTTTCTTATAAGATTGCAAAATCTCTAGTTAATATTCGCTTTATTTCACTTGTGAATTTGATTATGGACAAGGAGGTTGTTGTCGAGTTGATTCAAGGTGACGTATCAAAAAATAAAATCCAAAAGGAACTTGATCGATTAATTTATAATGATTCATACAGGCATGATTTAATGAAAGCTTATGATGAAATGATAGCTTTATTAGGAAATGAAGGTTGTAGCAAGAAAATTGCACGAGATTTGTTAGGTTTTTATTCAAGATGAAATTCACAAAGTATTTGATTTTCTTTTTGTTTTTTTTTCATGCGTGTCCGTATGAAGCTCAGAATCTTTTGGTTCAAGTTTTTTCACAGAATAAAATCCAATCTATTGAATTGGAAGTCATTCATGGTAGCTATCAAGTCCAAAGCACTGAAGGTTTTTTATCAGAAATTATTGAAGGTCAATCACTTAAATTACAAGTGAATTCCTCAAATCAGGTTCATGTTGCCAAAAATGGAATTTTTATTGGTGTTTATGATACTTTGTTTTTATATCAATCAAGCCATTCCGACTATATTAGATGGTCACCGATATTTTCAAGTAAGCGTCCAGTCAAACCAAGAGAATATGAAGGTGATTTTGAGATCTCTGCTTTTCACGGTCATATTCAAGTTTTAAATTCAATTTTTGTAGAATCTTATTTAGAGGGTGTCTTAGCCTCAGAGGCCGGCGTTCGTTGTGCGAAAGAGTATTATAAAGTTCAAGCCATTATCAGCAGGACATTTGCAAGAAATAATCTCAATAAACATGTTAATGAAGGGTTTAACTTATGTGATGCAGTTCATTGCCAGGCATATTATGGGTGTTATCAAGGCGAGCTTACGGGTATAAATGATGGCGTTAAAGAAACGAATGGTCTTGTATTAGTTGATTCAAATAATGTTTCATTTCCTACTTTCTTCTCTGCCAACTGTGGCGGTCAATCTGCTGAAACGGACCAGATTTGGAATAAATCATTACCTAATTACGTTTCACATGTGGATACCTTTTGTATACATACAAGGCAAGCTAATTGGGAGGTTTATATACCCCAAACAAAATTCTTAAATTACCTTTCAAAGAACTATTATTTCGATACTTCAAAAAAGAGGCTAAGGGATATGGCATTTAATTTTACCCAAAATAAACGAAAAACTTTTTTTATTCATCCTTCCTTTGGGATTCCTCTTCGAGATTTGAGGTCCGCATTTAA
Source organism: uncultured Cryomorphaceae bacterium (assembly GCA_913052055.1). Lineage (GTDB taxonomy): Bacteria > Bacteroidota > Bacteroidia > Flavobacteriales_D > Crocinitomicaceae > UBA952. Next base: position 38,412 of record CAJXDT010000015.1, on the reverse strand, counting down.
TTTACGTTCAACTTTTTTTAGCTGCGAACCTGTCGGAGATAAAGTTTTGCTTCGTGGACGAGGTTTTGGACACGGTATTGGTTTATGCCAAGAGGGCGCGATGGAGATGGTAAAACGCAGTTATAGTTATAAAGAAATTCTGGGCTTTTATTTTCGAGGAGCGCAGTTATCCGATTGGAATAAACCAATCAGTCATTGGTGATTACGAAAATGTCTTCATCGTTTCGTTTAAAAAATTTTTTCTCTCGGGCATAGGCTTCAAGATAATCAAGATGACTTATCTTTTTTAAATCGCGTTTGGTCTGCTGAAGTTTTGCCTTCATTGCATCATTTTGAAGCTCCAAATCATTTAACTTTTTTTTCTGGTTTACAACATAGAAAATATCATTATCATCTATTAATATGAGGTAGAAAAAAAAGATACCAAACGTGATGATGAACTTATTTTTCAGAAGGAGCAGTAACTTTTTCACAATCAAATATATGAAAAGAACTATTGGACTTTGAGGGCTTAAGTAAACCTTATCAAACTCGGATTGTTGATTATTCCTCTTTGCAATTGTTGTAACGGGTTTTCAAAAAAGCCAGGAAACCTCGGTCATATGCATATACTTCTTTCAAGCTACTTAACATTTCGCATGCTTCTGTATTTGACTGTCTGAGGTTAGTCAAGGTCACGGCACTCAGCATCGCACCATATTTCAAGGCTTTCAAATCTGTCTCCGTCATTTTGTCGAAATCAGCTTCAGTCATGTTTTGAAGTTCCTCAATCCCACTTTTCCAAATGGTGTTCGCCGTACGCACGTCCTTCGAAGCGGCTCTGATCGGAGCCTCAAGAAATTTAATTGAAATCGGTTGTGTTGTAATTATAGAATAGTTTTCGACGCCTTCAAGTAGCAATTCTAACAATTCTGTTTTCTTTTCTTTATCCGTTCCATTATAGACACTGTAATAACCATCCTCTTCTTCTAGATTGTAAATAAGGTAATTATTTAAAAAGTCGTTTTGAAATTTATCGAGCCACATTTTATGGATTTTTTCATTGAAAATCCCATTTAAATCCAACTCAATTGCTGCTGCTATAGAATTTAAAGTCTCTTCCCAAGGATCTGATACAATTGGGTCAGGAAGTTCATTTCTGTAAATCCCATAATATCCTTTGGCTAAGAATATACTCGGGGTTGGGTCGTTGACATACTCCGGTTTTACACGGTAGTCTGACGCTTTCTTTACCAGCTTTAAAAAACTACTGTCTGCATGTATTTGTGTCAATTCATCGAGATTGTTCGCCGCTGTTACTATTGACTCTTGCTCAAAAGCCACTTCATCTTCCTCAATTTCTGTTTCTCCACTTTTCAGCACTACATCGTAGGTATAAGTAACTGCAAGTTCGACTGAGTAGTTTCCAACCTTCAGAAACAAAACCTCTACTTCATCTGAGCTGGCATTGCCGCTGATGTATTTCCAATCCTTACCAGCTCTTCCGGAGAAAAGCCAGGTGGTCGCCACTCTTTTAGTTCCATTATTTTCAAACACAGAAGTGAATGTGACGGATGGTTTTTTATTGGTTTCAGAGTCTAGAAAAACAAGCTTTTTAGATTGCTTTACACTGAGTTTCGGCGAGGGCGCTTGAGCCATAGTTTGCAAAACGCTAAACTGAACAAGCATTACGAGTAAAAAGGAATTAAATTTCATAGTTGCGAATAATCATTTCAATTATTATGCCGAAAATACAAGTTTATTCGTGACTTTGTATTAACAGCTTTAAAATTTCTTGAGCAGCCTTTGAAATTTTTGTACCTGGCCCATATATACCAAATACACCACATTCATCTAGAAAGGCATAGTCTTTTTTGGGTATGACTCCACCCACAATGACCATAATGTCCTTTCTATTGAGCTCTTCAAGTGCAGATACTACTTCAGGTACAAGTGTTTTGTGGCCCGCGGCCAGTGAGGAAATACCTAAAATATGAACATCATTTTCAATGGCTTGCTTGGCCGCCTCTTTTGGTGTTTGAAATAAAGGGCCTATATCTACATCGAAACCAATATCGGCAAATGAACTTGCGATGATTTTTGCTCCACGATCGTGACCGTCTTGACCCATTTTAGCGATCATTATTCTAGGTCTTCTCCCTTCTAATTCAACAAATTCTGTTACCAATTCTTTTGCTTTTTTAAAATCTTCGTCCATAGCAACCTCTTTTGAATACACACCACTAATTGATTTTATTTTAGCGGTATATCTATTGTAGACTTTTTCTAGTGCACTTGATATTTCTCCCAAGGTACATCGGGCTTCAGCACATTTTATCGATAATTCAAGTAGATTTCCGTTGTTATTTCTTGCCGCGTTTTCAAGTGTATTTAAACAGTCTTCGACCTTCTCCGTATCTCTATTTAGTTTAATTTTCTTTAGTTTTTCAATTTGCGAAAGTCGTACTTTTTGGTTGTCGACATCAAGAATATCGATTTCCTTATCCTCCGAATAAGGAAACAAGTTAAGCCCTATTATATGGTCCTTTCCAGAATCTATACGGGCCTGCTTTTTAGCAGCTGCTTCTTCAATTCTAAGCTTTGGAATTCCTGTTTCAATAGCTTTTGCCATTCCACCCAGTTCTTCAACCTCTGTAATGAGTTTAGATGCTTCTTCTAGCAAGTCATTGGTTGTTTTTTCAATGAAGTAGCTATTATGGTAAGGGTCTATAAATGAGGTTATTCCGATCTCTTTTTGTAAAAATAACTGTGTGTTTCGTGCAATTCTTGCTGAGAAATCAGTTGGAAGTGCAATCGCTTCATCCAAGGCATTTGTATGTAAAGACTGTGTGCCTCCAAGTGCTGCAGACATGGCTTCAATGCATGTTCTACAAATGTTGTTAAAAGGATCTTGCTCGGTTAAAGACCATCCGGAGGTTTGGCAATGTGTTCTTAATGACATTGACTTTGGATTATTGGGCTCGAATTCGCTTAATAATTTTGCCCATAAAATTCTACCAGCCCGTAATTTGGCAATTTCCATATGGTAATTCATACCGATGGCCCAAAAGAAACTCAATCTAGGTGCGAAATCATCTATTTTAAGGCCTGCCTTTATTCCTGTTCTAACATATTCTAGACCATCTGCGATTGTATATGCTAATTCAATTGAGGCCGTTGCACCCGCCTCATGCATATGGTATCCTGATATTGAAATGGAATTAAATTTGGGCATGTGACTGGAAGTATATTTGAAAATATCAGATATAATCCTCATTGAAGGGGCAGGAGGGTAGATATATGTGTTTCGGACCATGAATTCCTTTAGAATATCATTCTGAATTGTTCCTGCTAAATCTTTTTCTTGAACACCAGATTCTCGTGCTGCTGCGATATAAAAAGCCATTATTGGAAGAACCGCACCATTCATTGTCATTGAAACCGACATTTTATCCAAAGGAATTTCGTTGAACAAGGTTTTCATATCCTCTATGCTATCGATTGCAACTCCCGCCTTTCCTACATCACCCTGAACACGTTCATGGTCAGAATCATATCCTCTGTGCGTCGCTAAGTCAAATGCAACAGAGAGGCCTTTTTGTCCCGCTTTTAAATTTCTTTTATAAAATGCATTTGAATCTTCTGCTGTTGAAAAACCTGCGTATTGTCTCACAGTCCATGGACGACTTGTATACATTGAGCTATATGGACCTCCTAAGAATGGGGCAAATCCTGAAACAAATTTAACGTGATGCAATCCTGTTAGGTCTTCCTTGGTATATTGCGTTTTAAATTTGATTTTTTCCGCGGTTTCGAATGGATCTCCTAATTTCTTTTCCTCGGGTTTTATTAGAAAATCTGCTTCGCTAAGGGCTGTATATTTATTTGGCCTATGCATCCTTTCCATTTTCAAAAATTAAATAATCAAAATCTATATAGCTTGGAACGTTTGACCATTTATTTTTTTGTTCCTCTGAATTTTTGAATAAGTTGATACCTATTAGCTCATGATCTGCCTTGTCAAAGGCATGTAATTTTATTGCCCTTGTTTTATGAATGCGCTCTTTAAGGTTCTCAATGATTGCATCGCTATCCTTTATCTCCATGAACTTTAGAAATTGAGACCAACAATTATTAACTAAAACAAGCGTCATTTTCTCACTAAGATATGACCCCCTCAATGGATCATTAACTTTCGTCAAATAAGATTCCTCCTTTAATATATGAGATATATTTAGCGCCAACCTTTTATAAAACCAGTTGTTAGGTTCCAAAGAAAAGGTGTGGGAAGAATGTATTAATACAGCACTTACTCCACCACTAATCGCGGATATGGTTTCCGTTGTTTGTCTCAGAATATTGGTGTCGGGATCTTTTAAAGATTTGTTTGTCCAGCCCATCCTTCCCAATATTGGTGTCTTTGGAGTTGATTCGTTATTCTTCAGAAGAACGTGCCGCCAAAGCCATTTTAACGTTCTGACCTTCGCCACTTCAATAAAAAAATCAGACCCTATACCAATTTCAAACGATATATTGCCTGGTTCCGTTTGACCAATCAAGGATTCTGCGAAGTAAAGAATTGTACTCAGCTGATCAGTTGAATTGGCGCCAATTTGCTCCAAATGAAAGCCATTTACCATGAGCTTAAATCCCGCTTCAAGAATGGGATTTACGTCGTGAGGTCTCAATGGGTCAATTGATATACTGACGTGTTTTTTTGCACTTTTGGGTATGTAATCGATGAACGCATGTAGTTGATTTTCTTGCTCAAAGGCAAGTATAATATCTATATACTCGATATGAATTCCTTTAAAAACTTCGTTCCAATCGATAGATTTCGCAGGAATATTGAAGTACAAAACGTTCGCCCCTTGTGAGAGACATTTTAAGGCAAAACCATTTGCTGTTTTTTCATCCAAAACAGGAACGTAGGCGGTAATTCCCCAATCATTTGGCTCGCTACTTTGATGTGTACCAAAATCGTAGTCCAATGTTTTTTGCGAGGGGTCAAATTCTATTCCTTCCACCTCGTTCTTGTATGAAACATCTCCAATGACTTTTGTTTCCGCCTTTATTTTTGATCTCCATGCTTCGAGATCAGGTGCATTAAAATTATCCAGGTTTAATTTCATACTTGCTTACTCATTCAAAGATAGAATAAATGATTCTATTGTGGTGAATCACACAAAATGAATCTATTATGTTTTGTCCTCAGTCATCTTTTTTTGTAATTTCAGAACAACAATTTAATTCATCGTGAAAATGGGGTTTTACCGTCTTACTGGTGTATGTATAATATTTGCTTTCCCTATTTTATTCACTAATTGGTGTTATGCACAGAGCTATGGCTTTTCCGGAAGTAGATCTCAAGGTCTTGCAAATGCCAGTGTTTGTCTGCATGATGTCTTTTCATACCACAACAACCCTGCGAATGCGGCAAATATAGATGCTGTCTCGTTTGGACTGGCTTACGAAAATAGATTCCTTTTAAAGGAGCTACAGCACCAAAGTTATGCAGTTTCAATTCCTCTAGGTAGAGGAGTCTTTTCTATCGGCGGAAATACTTTTGGTTACAGGGACTTTAGAACCTTCAAAAATGGTTTAGGTTATTCAATGAAGCTTTTGGATGCACTATTGGTCGGCGTGCAGATCAATCATCAAATGGTAAGGCTTTCTGACCCATATGGGACAAATCAAACCCTTACTGGTGAATTTGGTTTGGCTTATAAAGTTTCTAAGAGTTGGCGTTTTGGATTAGCCGTATTTAATTTGGGAAGAAATGAGATGATTGAGTCACCAATGGAACGATATCCTACATCTATGCGATTAGGAACGGCCTACAAGGTTTCGAATATGGTTCTCGTTGTTGCAGAATTGGAAAAGGACATCCTGAACCCCATGCGATTTAAGTCAGGAATTGAATATAAACCGCTTAAGAATATCATCTTCAGGATTGGTTTTGCTACAAATCCAATTGAACTAAGTTTTGGTTTAGGTTGGGTTTTTTCGGAAAGATACCATTTGGATTTCGGCACCCAATATCATCAGATTCTTGGCTGGTCTCCCAATATGTCATTTCGATTTGATTTAAAGAAATGAAACAAGGTCTATTCTTCCTGTCAATGCTTTTCAGCCTCACTTTTCAGGCGCAAGAGCGTAGTGAAATTATTCAGCAGCGCATTGAGTTTATTTCTGAACAATTAGAGACCGAAAATATAGATTTAACCAATCTTTTAGAACAATTTAATTTCTATATCGATCATCCGATTGATTTGAATAAGTCTTCTCGGGAAACCTTAAATGACCTAGGGTTACTTACAGATATTCAAATTAGTGACCTTTTGGTGCATCGAAAGTTGCATGGCAAACTGATTTCTATTTATGAGCTACAGAGTTTAAAGTTTTGGGATCTTGAGACTATTTATTTGGTGCTGCCTTTTGTGACGCTCGATGAACGCTTAGATGGTCTGCACCTTACTTTTAAAGAGGCTATGAGAGAAGGTAAGTTTGATTGGTTTTTACGTTTTCAGCCTACAATAGAGCGAAAAGCCGGATACGCGGACGTTCCTGACTCCTTATTGGAACAATCTAGCAAGTATTATTACGGCAATGATCATAAATATTATTCTCGCTTTAGATATTCATACAAAACAAACATAAGTGTTGGTATTACTGCGGAAAAAGACGCAGGGGAATCATTTTTTAGAGGCGCTCAAAGAAATGGTTTCGACTTTTATTCGGCTCATGCTTTTTACAAAGGGGGAAAGTACCTGAAATCCATTGCCTTGGGCGATTACCAAATTCAGCTAGGGCAGGGGTTAAATTTGTGGTCGAGTTACGCTTTTGGTAAATCGTCTGATATTCTAACAATGAAGCGTAACCCAGTTTCTATAAAACCATACACTTCTGTGGATGAGTCTCGGTTTTTTCGTGGTGCTGCAATTAATTTAGCATACAAGAAGCTTGAGTTAGTCTTGTTTTCTTCTTTTAAAAGAATTGATGCGAGTGGTATTCAAGATTCTTTGCAAGAGAATTTAGAATTTGTATCCTCTATAAATCTTTCAGGTTTGCACCGCACGCATTCAGAAATTGCAAAAAAGGATGCACTGAAGGAGTTTATAACAGGTGCTTCAATTCAGTTTCAAAATGACTTTTTGAAGTTAGGATTTCAGGGGGTTTATCTGCGTTATGATCAGCCTGTTCAGTTGAATCCAAGACCCTACAACCAATTTTACTTTAGTGGGGATAATTGTCTTTCCTTAAGCTCTGATTACAATTATGTTTACAGGAATCTCAATGTTTTTGGTGAGGTGTCATACTCGATGAATGATAACCACTCTGGATTGGCGATGCTTCATGGTGCCTTGCTGGCTATTGATACGCGTTTTAGCCTAGGGTTGCTTTATCGTGACTATGACGAAGCCTATCAAACGATGTATAACGCCGGGTTTTCAGAGGGGAGTAGAACTCAAAATGAGAATGGTTTGTATGCAGGGTTTAAGTTCAAGCTTTCCAAAGCATGGTCGATAAATGCATACACCGATGTTTTTGAGTTTCCATGGATGAAATATGGTGTTGATGGACCGTCAAAGGGGCATGAGTTTTTAATTCAGCCCATCTATAAGCCAAATAAGGCATTTGAGTTATATGCGAGATTTAGAGAGCAGCTTCGTCAAAAAAATGAGTCTCCTTCAACTGGTGTGATTACAAATGTAGAAAATGTGCTACAGCGTAATTTTAGAATTAATATCAGCAACAAAATTAATAAGGTGCTTACATTAAAAAGTAGGATAGAATGGGTATCTATTAAAAGAGAGAGTAGGGCAAAGGAAAAAGGGCTCTTAATTACCCAGGACATCGCATACAAACCAAAATCTTTTCCTTTATCATTTAACCTTAGGTATGCACTTTTTGACACGGATAACTACGATACCAGGATTTATTCTTATGAGAATAATGCCCTTTATGTTTTTTCTGTTCCTGCGTATTACTTTCAGGGTAGTCGTTGTTATCTTTTGGCAAGATATTCAATTGGTCGCTCCACAGATTTGTGGGTGAAATATGGTTTTTTTCTTTATAATAATCGTGATGAGATTGGTTCGGGAGCCGAACAAATACAAGGGAATCGAAAATCAGATTTAACAATCCAGCTCCGGATAACCTTATAATTTTTGGATTTGAGTGTTACTTTTTAAATGCTTTTGCGTTATGTGAAGTATAAGGTGCTCCTGCAAGTGCATTTTATACCATGTCAAACTAGAAAATAAAGTACTATGTCCTCAACTTCACTGTATCACCAGAGTGATACCCGTATCCATACGGAACTTCAAATTATTGAAAAATCTAAGATTAATCCTCAACATTTCGCTCCGCTTTATGACCAATATTACGAGAGTATTTTTAGGTATGTTATTAAGCGTATTAATGATTCGGATTTGGCTTGTGATATTACATCGAATATTTTTGTCAAGGCAATTACCAATCTTCCAAAATATGAATTTAGAGGATTGCCTTTTTCATCCTGGTTATTTAGAATTGCAAAAAGTGAGGTTTATCAGTCTTTTCGTGACCAAAAGGTGAAGAGAACCGTAAGTATAGATAAAGTAACAATTGTTCAGGTTTTTGAAGAACTTGAGGTAGATGGTCTTGAAGAACATAAAAACAAACTCAAGAAAGCATTGAGAAAGATTAATGAGAATGACCTGGCTCTAATTGAGATGCGCTATTTTGAAAAAAGGTCTTACAGGGAAATTGGTGAGATTTTGAGTGTAACGGAAAACAATGCAAAAGTTAAGACATTTAGAGCCCTACAAAAATTAAAAATATTATTTAAGGAATAATTATATGAGAAAAATTTTATTCAACAAAAAAGAGCTTAGCTCAGAACAAATTAAAAGCATGCGCGATTTCGATTTGGTCCTAAAAAAAGTTCAAGCGCAGCGCGACTATTGGAAGAGTCCGTGGTTCTATGGTACCATAGGTTTGGCATCTATATTGTCCTTCTTAATGTTTATTTGATGGGTTTTAGTTATTAATTAACCCTTTTCTCTTTTGTATACTTGGGAATTTTCCCTAATTTCGTAAAGAATTACAACTTGTTTTACGATGAATAAAGTCACCGTCTTCTTTTTCTTTACATTATTTCTGTTTTCTTTAAGAGGGCAGCACGCAAACTTCAATTCTCAGAGGAATTGGTCTTTGCATAAAAAAGAGCTTCAGATCGGTGTAGGTGCGACTCAATTCAATGGAGATTTAGGTGGTGCTGAAGGTATCGGACGAGACTACAGCTTAAAAGATATCGATTGGCCTTCAACTGGTATTGCATTTTGGCTAGGTTATCGCCAACGTTTTCATCCATATTTTGCAACCACTACAAGCCTATGTGTTTTTAATTTGAAAGGAGCAGATTCTCTTTCGGAGGAATTAAGTCGATATAAAAGAAATCTTCACTTTAGAAGCTTGGGTGTTGAAATTCAGCAACGCTTAGAATGGATATTTGCCGCAAATGAAAAATTTGGTTCAACTTACAATCTTCCAGGGAATTATTCCAAAAAAAATAGATCACAACAATATTATTTATTTGGTGGGATTGGTTTATGCTACTTTAATCCAAGAGCACAAGATGCTGATGGTAATTGGACATCCTTAAGAAAACTCAGAACAGAAGGCCAAGACAAACCTTATTCGCCCTTTACGTTGACCCTACCTGTGGGTATTGGTTTTAGAATGGGCATTTCTAAGATGTGGCGCGTAGGCATCGAGTTGGCATATGTTAAAACATTTACAGATTACATGGACGACGTAAGTGGCAACTACGCTGATCCTTCCACATTATCTGCCGAAGGCGCTTATTTTTCTAATCCTGATTCACCATATAGTGTCGGAGACAAACGAGGGGATCCTAATCAAAAAGACGCCTACTATCACATGAATGTCGTGTTTACAAGAAACCTGACTTATAAAGACTACGCCAAACAGCGCAAGAAGTTTAATTTAAAATCAATGGGTAAATATAAGGTATAACCATTCCGTAAAAATATTTTAAAGCGAGTTTATACTCGCTTTTTTTATACCTTTGAATATGTACTATTTACTCCGAAGAGTCCTCTTTTTTTTCGACCCAGAAAAGGTGCATTATTTCACAATGGATTCTCTTTCATTTCTCCTTAAATTGTCACCTGTACGTTGGTTTTTCAAAAGGTCATTTCTTTCTAGTGAAGTAGACTTAGAAACTGAAGTTTTTGGTTTAAAATTTAAGAATCCTGTTGGCTTGGCTGCTGGATTCGATAAGAATGCCAAGTATATTAATGAATTATCATACTGCGGCTTTGGATTCATTGAAATCGGTACTTTGACACCGAAGGCACAAGATGGAAACCCAAAAGTCAGGTTGTTTCGTTTGAAAGAGGATCAAGGTATAATCAATCGAATGGGTTTTAATAACGATGGGGTTGAAATCGCTACTCATCACTTAAAAAAGGCTCGTAAAAATGGTGTTCTCGTGGGTGGGAATATTGGGAAAAATAAAGTTACGCCGAATGAAAAAGCCGTAGACGATTATCTCATCTGCTTTGAGCGTTTATTCGACCATGTAGATTATTTTGCAGTAAATGTTTCTTCTCCCAATACACCTAACCTTAGAGCGCTTCAAGAAAAGGAACCTTTAGAACATTTGTTGAATACACTGGTGTCAAAAAACAATACGTATGCCAACCCCAAACCAATTTTATTGAAAATAGCTCCTGATTTATCTAATACGCAACTAGATGATATTGTGGATATCTTTTCATCAACTAATATTGATGGTTTAATAGCTACCAACACGACAATTTCTAGAGAGAATTTACTCACGGATGCTAAGTTAGTGGATGAAATGGGCGCAGGTGGGCTTTCTGGGCGTCCAGTTAAAAATAGATCCACTGAAGTCATAAGATATATAACAAAGAAATCTGATGGTAAAATTCCTATTGTCGGTGTCGGCGGTATTCATTCTGACGAAGATGCCATCGAAAAGCTAAAAGCAGGAGCCTCCTTGATTCAAATGTATACTGGATTTATTTATGAGGGTCCGGCAGTAATTAAAAGAATTAATAAAGCAATTGTTGAGTACAGAAGAAATAAATAATATTCCTTTAAAGCTCGTTGAATGCCCAAGAGACGCGATGCAAGGTTTAAAGCATTTCATTCCTACGGATTTAAAAGTGGAATATATTAACAAGCTCATTAGATGTGGTTTTGATACATTGGATATGGGTAGCTTTGTCTCACCTAAGGTCATTCCTCAGCTCAAGGATACTTCTATTGTACTAGACAAAATCAACCCCAGCCTAGATACAAAACTACTTACGATTGTTGCTAATGTTCAAGGAGCCCAGGAGGCCGTGGAATATGACAGTATTCAGTACTTAGGTTACCCGTTTTCTATCTCTGAGACATTTCAAAAAAGGAATATCAATAAAAGTATTGATGCTTCTATGACGCTATTGGATCGGCTTTACAATATGGCTGCGCATAGAGATAAAGAAGTCATTTTATATCTATCCATGGGTTTTGGCAACCCATACGGTGATTTATGGTCAGAAGAACTTGTAGAAGATTGGGTTTATCAGTTGAATTCAAATTTTTCCCCATCTATTATTGCTATCTCTGATACCATTGGGTGTGCCGATCCAGGACAAGTTGAGCGGCTTTTTAAAAATCTCAATACCTCCTTTAACTCAATTGAGTTTGGTGCCCATTTACATGTATTACCGAATAATGTTCAAGCCCTCTCTGAAGCTGCTTTTAATGGTGGATGCCGCAGATTTGATAGTGTTATAAAGGGATTTGGTGGTTGTCCTATGGCTAAAGATGATTTAACGGGTAATATGCCTACAGAATTATTGCTGAAATGGATAGAAGATCAAGGTATAATTCACGGCGTTAATAGTGAAGCATTTTCAGATGCACTCGCTTTTTCTACGCAAGTTTTTAAATCCAATATCTAGCTTTATGCCTCAACGTAGTTTATTTTGGATTTGTGTTGTTTTAATCGCTTTGAGTTGTGGAGGAGAAAATGATGCTGCTCAAAACAAGGTAAATGATAAACAAGCTATTGATGACCCTAAAACCAAAGATGCTAAAGACCCAAGTATAAGTGAAAATCTTTTAACTGAAATAAGGAGCTCCTCTGAAACTCTAAATGCGAAATCAAAGATTATTGACACCCTGTTTCTCTCAATTCACAGCTCAGTTCAGGATGGTTTTGCTCTGATGTGTAAATTTGAATCTGAAAACGAGAAGCTATTAAAGACCTATGTTTTTGATCGGAATTCTAAAGGTGAATTAATTCAAACGAATGCTTTTGATGGTATTTTGTTAGGCAAGGATACGTTAGTGTCTAATTACCCGCGATTAATGATGCGTTTTGTTGAGTTTTATGGCAAAATGGAGCGATATTACTATAATTGCTGGTTTAGTTTTGATCCTTTACTTGACAAGTATGAATTTGATCATTGTTTATCAATTAACAAGGCAGGTGCGGGTAACAGCTATTTCGATGTCTATGTATCAGAAGCCGAGACTAGTGAAAGTCAATTGATAACCAACAAAGAAGTCTTTTCAATCTTAGAAAAGAACAATTATTTGAACTAAAGCTCTTTATTGACGCCAACGCCAAATAAAGCAAAATCATATTTGGCAGGATCTTCCGGATCCATCTTTCTTAGTCTATGAATTAATTCTTCATTCGTTTTCCAGTCATTCTGCTTTCGCTTCAATAAACCTAGGTTTCTCGCCACATTTCCTGTGTGCACATCCAGAGGTACATAAAGTTCATTTTTGGCTATTTTTTCCCAAAGACCAAAGTCAACTCCTTTTTCATTGCTTCGAACCATCCATCTAAGAAACATCACCAACCTTTTACAGGCTGAGTTTTTCAGCGGATTTGAAATATGTTTTTCACTTCTATGTTCGTGCGATATCTCTAAAAAGGCCGCTCTGAAATTTGAAATACGCATCTGCAGTCCATTTTGTTTTGCAATACCTGAGCTGAAAGCGCCTTCAAGTCCCTGATTGTTTTGATATAGATTTTTCAGACTTCGGCAAAAAAAGTTTAAATCAACTCCATTAAAAGTTCTATGCACAAAAGGAAGTGGTTTTAAGCTATCGAAACCCATAATGAAATCGTAAGGAGCGTTTCCAAACAATTCCATTAATCGGTCTCCACTTTTTAAAATGCTCAATCGATTTCCCCAAGCCAATGATGCCATAAAAAAGGCGGCAATCTCAATATCTTCTTTTTTTGAATACCTGTGTGGGATTTGAATAGGATCATTTTCAATGAAACTTGGGCATTCGTATTGGTCTGCTTTAAAGTCAAGGTATTCTTTTAAATCTTTCTGATTCATTTACCGAATGAAATTTCCGTCTTTCATCGTCAATGTTCGGTCTGCCATGGCAGCCAATTCTTTATTGTGCGTGACAATGACAAAAGTTTGACTAAACTCTTCTCTCAGCTTAAAAAACAGCTCGTGTAGCTCTTGTGAGTTTTTTGTATCCAGATTCCCTGATGGCTCGTCTCCAAAAATAATTTTAGGTTCGTTGAATAATGCGCGACAAACCGCCGATCTTTGTTGCTCTCCGCCGGAAAGCGCCGAAGGTTTATGGTTCAGTCTATCTTGAAGTCCGATTTTTTCAAGGAGCATTTCTGCCCTTTCTTTCGCCTGCTTCTTCGAATCTCCTCTGATCAGACCAGGAAGCATTACATTTTCTAAAGCAGTAAATTCTGGTAGTAATTGATGAAATTGAAAAATAAAACCAAGCTTTTCATTTCTAAAGGCCGATAGTTCATTTTGATTTAGTTCAAATGGATTGGTCTGGTCTATACGTAGCTCTCCGGAACTTGGCTGGTCTAGGGTGCCCAATATTTGAAGCAATGTTGTTTTACCTGCACCTGATGACCCAACGATGGATACAATTTCCTTTTCTTTTACCTCTATATTCACTCCATTTAAAATGGGTAAATCACCATAGGATTTAGTAACCTGTTTGGCCTCAAGAATCATTTCTTGAGCTTTAGTTGATGACCCATTCTGTCTTTTTTGGTCTTTAAGTAATCCTCGTTGTGGATATTGCAATCTATTTCAATAGGAACTGTTTCAGTTATTTCTAATCCGTATCCAGTGAGACCTGTTCTTTTTTTCGGATTATTGCTTATTAATTTCATTCTATTTACCCCTGAGGCGCGAAGTATTTGTGCACCTACGCCATAATCCCTTGCATCACCTTTAAACCCTAATTTTAGATTGGCTTCTAATGTATCGTATCCCTCTTCTTGCAGCTTATAGGCCTTTAATTTATTTACAAGACCAATACCTCTACCTTCCTGATTCATGTAAAGGACAACACCTTTTCCTTCTCTTTCAATCATTTTCATTGCGTCGGTCAGCTGGTCTCCACAATCACATCGTAAAGAGCCCAAAATATCACCAGTGAAGCATGATGAATGGACACGAACAAGTACGGGTTCATTGGGATTCCATTCTCCTTTGATTATTGCCAGATGCTCTTCACCCGTGGTTAGCTGCTTGAAAGCTTTTAGCTTGAAATCTCCGTATTTTGTCGGAAGATCGATTTGAACCAATTCTTCGATGAGCGTTTCATGTTGCATTCGGTAGGCAATAAGGTCCTCAATAGAGACGATTTTTAAATCAAATCTCTTTGCAATATCAATAAGCTGAGGAAGTCTCGCCATCGACCCGTCTTCATTCATTATTTCAACAATTAATCCAGCAGGTTCAAATCCTGCAAGCCGACTTATGTCTACTGCAGCTTCAGTGTGACCTGCTCTTCTCAGAACACCACCTTTTTTTGCTCTCAGTGGAAATATGTGTCCAGGCTTCCCTAATTCGTTGGGTTTCGTATTCGGTTCGATTAATGCTTGTACCGTTTTGGCTCGATCTGATGCAGAAATTCCTGTTGTGCATCCTTTTCCAATTAGATCTACAGAAACAGTAAAGGGTGTGTCAAAATGAGAATTATTTGAATGAACCATCATTTCAAGACCTAGCTCATCACATCTTTCTTCTATAAGTGGGGCACATATTAAGCCTCTTCCGTGAGTCGCCATAAAATTGATTAGCTCAGGAGTTGCATTTCTTGCTGCCGTCAAAAAATCACCTTCATTTTCTCTATTTTCATCATCAACAACAATAATGACTTTTCCATTTTTGATGGCCTCCAGGGCTTCTTCTATGGTGTTTAATTGAAATGACATACGGTAGATTTTAAATAAGTGGTTTGTAATCTATTTATTTTAAAGGAATTTTTTTAAGCGTCTCCAAGTAAAAGTTCCAGAATTTTTGAACTGATGAGATTTGTACTTTCTCATCGGGAGAGTGCGCTGCTCTAATGTTGGGCCCAAATGAAATCATGTCTGCATTTGGAAGATGCGTTCCTAAAATACCGCATTCTAATCCTGCATGACATGCTTTGACCTGTGGATCCTCGTTGTACATATCCTTATATAACTGCTCCATTATGGTTAGTATATCTGAATTCGGATTGGGCTGCCACCCAGGGTAATCCCCAGTTTGTATGACATTGCAACCCATACTTTCAAAACTGCACCTGATGGTCATTGCAATTTCGTCTTTTGTCGATTCTACGCTGCTTCTCTGCAAGGACTGCGTGATAAATTCATTGTTTTCAATGAGCACTCGAGCCAAACTTGAGGATGTTTCAACCAAGCCAGCAATGTCTGGACTCATTCGAAATACACCGTTATGAACACAGCACAAGGTGTTAACAATCTTATTTGAATCCTTTTCAGAAATAACCTCAGGCATAGACTCCGCTGCTGCAAATGTTATTAGTATGTTGGGCTCAATGCTTTTATATTCACTATGAAGCACTTCGGCCTGCCGTTCAATTTCAGCTTGAACATTTTTTAATTCGACTGATGGAACTGCAATAATCGATTTAGCCTCTCTCGGAATAGCATTTCTTAGACCTCCACCGTCAAATGAACCTATCAATACCTTTGATTTTTTCGAGATGTTCCATAGTATTCTAGACATCCATTTGTTCGCATTCCCTCGTCCTGAATCAATATCCATTCCCGAGTGTCCA
Source organism: uncultured Cryomorphaceae bacterium (assembly GCA_913052055.1). Classification (GTDB taxonomy): domain Bacteria; phylum Bacteroidota; class Bacteroidia; order Flavobacteriales_D; family Crocinitomicaceae; genus UBA952. The sequence goes on along the minus strand of CAJXDT010000015.1, from coordinate 22,323 downwards.
CCTAACAAACCTTTAATATCTATTTGAATAAAGCTATAATTGTCTGGTGTTGTAATACCTTCACAGGTATATGATGTGTTTGTATCTATACCGCCAGCACATCCAATGGAGAGCTCGTCATCATCTTCAGTGTCAAGATTCAATAGTATTTCTCCGCTAAAGAGACTTCCATCCATTTCTTTCGCACCGGTCATTCCCGTTTCCTCATCTATTGTAAATAATGCCTCTAAAGGAGGGTGTGCAATGTCTTTTGCTGATAGTGTTGCCATTATTGTAGCAACACCAATACCATTATCTGCACCAAGTGTTGTGCCGTCTGCATCCACCCAATCACCTTTGACACGCATACTAATTCCCTGGCTATCAAAGTCGAATGTGGTATCTCCATTTTTTTGATGCACCATATCTAAATGGGATTGAAGGATAACTGTTTTTTTATCCTCCATGCCCAAACTTCCTGGTTTTTTTATTATGACATTACCAATACTGTCTTTTGTGGTTTCTAGACCAAGTTCTTTACCAAAGTTCATCATAAATTCAATGACTCTTTCTTCTTTCTTTGATGGACGAGGTACAGCATTTAGATCTGCAAAATGATTCCAAAGTCCGTTGGGTTTTAGTGAGCGTATTGACATTTAAGGAAATTTAGGATATTGTTTAAAATTAGGATCTCTTTTTTCAAGGAATGCATTTCTTCCTTCAACCGCTTCATCAGTCATATAAGCTAGCCGAGTTGCTTCCCCGGCAAATACCTGTTGACCGACCAGTCCGTCATCAATAAGATTAAAAGCAAATTTAGACATCTTGATGGCAGTTGGACTCTTTTTTAGTATTTCTTGCCCCCAATTAAATGCGGTTTGCTCTAATTCATCATGAGGGACAACTTTATTCACCATGCCCATTTCAAATGCTTCTTGGGCTGAATAGCTAGCACCTAGGAAAAAAATTTCTCTCGCGCGCTTTTGACCGACTTGTCGTGCAAGGTAAGCAGATCCAAAACCTCCATCAAAACTTGCAACATCTACATCGGTTTGTTTAAAAATAGCATGCTCTTTCGAGGCTAAGGACAAATCACATACAACGTGTAAGCTATGACCACCTCCAACGGCCCAACCTGGGACTACGGCAATCACAACCTTGTTCATAAAACGAATTTGCCTTTGAACATCTAATATGTTGAATTTACTCACGCCGTCTGTTCCCTTGTAACCCCTTGGTGCACGAACACGCTGGTCTCCTCCAGAACAAAACGCCCATCCACCATCCTTTGGAGATGGACCTTCTCCCGAAATTAAAACAACTCCTATTTCTTGACTCTCATGACAAATAATAAGCGCATCCAACATTTCATCTACTGTTTTTGGACGAAAAGCATTTCTGACCTCAGGTCTGTTGAATGCTATACGTGCGACACCGTCGCAGTAGTTGAAAGTAATATCTTCGTATGTTTTTATGGAGTCCCAGTTGATTTCTGACATAACGTGCTTTGTGCAAAAATAATAACATCAAATGAAAGGAAAGGTTTAAAATTGGTTTAGTTTCAACCTGTGGTATCCAATATTTGTTAATGAAATACGATTTCATCCAAGAAAGTCCAAGGTGTATGTCCCGCACCAGGAAGTCCTGTAGGTATCTTTGAAAAGGTATTTATTTGAATACGAAGCTTTTTTATTCTTCTTTTTATTTTTAGACGTGTGTGCTCCTCATTGATGTTTCTCAGACTTTGGATTTTCTTCTTGCGTTTACTCATCTTGAATACCTGGATTTCCCGTGGTAAATATATCCATGATCCCTTAGATTCAAGAAAGCTAAATTCAAGTGCCTTTATTTTCTTTTTTTCGGGTAGGGTGATTTCCATTACGATGGAACTTGTATCGAAACCGATCCATTGATGTCCGCGCCAGGGCCGAGCTCCATTTTGTCCATCAACGAGCAGGTTAGTGGCATAATTGTATTGTGGATTTGGTTTTGTGAGGTAATTGACTTGAACTCCTAATGCATGGTGTTTGGTAAAGTTCATTTCTGAAGTAAGTGAGGTGTTCTTACTTTCAAATTTTATTTTGGTCTCGATGACATGTTTTTCGGGTCTCTTTATAATTAATTCTTCTCCAACCCCAAGGTTTAATTTAATCACCTGGTCCAGAACTTCAGACTGAAGAGTCGTATAAAAAATATCAGAAGTATCTGGGCTATTTAGTTTGAGAGAAATCCCTTTTGTGTGTGCCTGACTTATTATTGAAGCACGTTGGCTTGATTTAGCGTAATTCACATCTAAAAACGATAGTTTTTTATAGTGTGAGTTATATAAAACCTTGCAAAAGTCATCATACGGCGGCTTTTCATTACACCATAGTACCTGGCTCAAGGCAATTGCTCTGGGATAAGCCATGTATTCCAAATGTTTAAAATCCTTGATGTATTCAGTCCATAAGTTTGCTTGGCCCCCAAGTATGTAATTAGCCTGCGCGGCATCTAACTCTTCAGGTATAGGATTGAATTCGTATACCTTTTCTAAGGGTGTATACCCACCAATTGCCAATGGTTCTTCATTCGATTTACCCTGATAGTGGTCAAAATAGCAATGCGATCCAGGAGTCATGACTACATAATGCCCTTTTCTAGCAGCTGCAATTCCTCCTTTAAAACCACGCCAGGACATAACAGTCGCATTGGGGGAAAGACCCCCTTCAAGAATTTCATCCCAACCTATAAGTTTTTTCTCTTTTTTCTCGAGGAACTTTTCAATTCTAGTGATGAAATAGCTTTGTAGTTCATGTTCATCGGCTAATCCATTGTTTTCAATTACATTTTGACAATTTTCACAGTCCTTCCATCTTGACTTGGGTGCTTCGTCTCCGCCGATATGAATATATTTTCCTGGGAATAGGTCAATAACTTCCTCCAATATTTTTGTGACGAATTGAAAACTTTCATCTTTTGTGCAATAAATATCTTCAAACACTCCCCATATCCCAGGCACCTCTTGCTTAACTCCAGAACATGAAAACTCAGGATATGCTGCTAAGGCAGCTCGGCTATGTCCAGGCATCTCAATTTCCGGTACGATATCGATGTATCTTTCTTTCGCATACGCTATAATTTCTTTTACTTGCTCTTGGGTATAATAATCCCCATATCTTTTTTTGTCGAACTGTCTTGGGTTGTCTGTGTAATGACCGATCAAGGTGCTATCTCGGAATGCGCCAGTCTTCGTTAATTTAGGGTATGCCTTAATTTCAATTCTCCAGCCTTGATCATCTGTGAGGTGCCAATGAAATGTATTGAATTTATACATGGCCATCAAATCCAAGTATTTTTTAATTTCCTCAACTGAAAAGAAATGCCTGGAAACATCTAAATGAAGGCCGCGCCATTTAAATTTTGGGTAATCTTGAACGAATGATTTCGGTATGTATTTTATTTCATCCTCCGTTTTTATGAGCTGTGCAAGAGATTGCATGGCGTAATAGAGGGCCTTATTATTTGAGTAAGATATAAATATATAATCACTCACGGATATAGAATAAAAATCAGTGGGTACATTATTAAGTTTTCGAAGTCTAATAAATGCTTTTCCTGTTGTATCTTTTATTTGAATCTTGTGAAATATATTGAGTATTGATTCCATTTGATTCAAGGTGCCTTTTGGCCACTCTTTTTTGTTGATTGCAATTGAAGATGGTAAGTATAAATTGCCTTTAACTCTTTTATAAACGACAGGCGTAGGCAGTATTTGGCACATAACCCGTTCTTGCGATTTACAATCGAAAAATGCGCATAAAAAGAATATCAGGATGAACGTTTTTGGTATTTGACAATTCATAACCCTCTAAGTTAAGTATTAGATATAATAATTGAGCGCTATCGCTGAGTCTAAATTCTACTTTATCATTAACTTTGCACAAAGAAAAATAAATGAAGATTTCAAATAATATTCTAGAAACCATAGGTAATACGCCACTAGTTAAACTGAATAAGTTAATGAAGGAAGTTGATGCTATGGTTTTGGCAAAGGTTGAGTTTTTTAACCCTGGTAATTCTGTGAAGGACCGTATGGCCGTTAAAATGGTAGAGGATGCTGAGGCCGATGGTCGACTAAAACCGGGCGGAACTATTGTTGAAGGAACATCTGGTAATACTGGTATGGGATTAGCTTTAGCTGCAATTGTAAAAGGGTATAAGCTGATTTGCGTTTCCACGGACAAACAGTCTAAGGAAAAATTTGATATTCTTCGTGCAGTAGGCGCTGAAGTAATCGTTTGCCCAACAGATGTTGATCCAAAAGATCCTAGGTCTTATTATTCTACATCCAAAAGAATTGCAGAAGAAACGCCTAATTCATGGTATGTCAATCAGTATGATAATCCCTCTAATGCCGTTGCACATTATGAGCAAACTGGTCCAGAGATATGGGAGCAAACAGACGGTAAAATAACACATTTTGTAGTGGGAGTAGGGACTGGAGGTACGATTTCAGGAGTTGGGAAATACCTAAAGGAGAAAAACCCTAACATCAAGATTTGGGGTATTGACACTTATGGATCTGTTTTTAAAAAGTATCACGAAACGGGCATATTTGATGAAAATGAGATTTACTCCTATATCACCGAAGGCATAGGTGAAGATATTTTGCCTGAAAATGTAGATTTCAGTGTGATTGATGGATTCGAAAAAGTGACGGATAAAGACGCTGCAATATATACGAGGAAAATGGCACGTGAGGAAGGTATATTTGCCGGTAACTCTTGTGGCGCTGCCGTTAAAGGACTTATTCAGCTTAAGGCAAATTTTTCAAAAGACGATGTGGTGGTGGTCTTGTTACACGATTCAGGAAGTAGATACGTGGGCAAAATGTACAACGACGATTGGATGCGTGAAAGAGGCTTTTTAGAAGAAGAAATTCTCACGGCCAAAGACTTAGTTAAAAACCACGATGATAAACCCTTGGTTTCGGTTTTTGCTGAGGAGCTTGTCTCTCATGCAATTGCCAAAATGCGAAAGTTTGGTATTTCACAAATTCCTGTGATGAAAGACAATCAATTTGTTGGCTCAATTGATGATAGTGTCATATACCAAACCTTGGTTGATCAACCGGAGCTTAGAGACGCACCGATATCATCCATTATGGGAGCTGCTTTTCCTATTGTGAAAAGTGGAACACAGGTCGATGAATTGTGTAAGCTTATTAATAAAAACACTCCAGCTGTTCTTGTTGAATCAGATTCTGGAGCGATGCATATCGTAACAAGATATGATATTATATCTGCCATGTCATAGCATGAAAACGCGAACATTTATTGATCAATTAAACCGTAATGTCCGCATAAACAGTGCACCACAGAAAATTGTCTCTTTAGTTCCTTCGCTCACTGAGTTTTTACATTACTTAGGCCTTGAAAAAGAGGTGGTTGGCATTACTAAGTTTTGTATACATCCTAATAGTTGGTTTGAACAAAAGGAGCGGATCGGAGGAACCAAGCGCATAAATATTGAGCGGATTAAGGCGATTCAGCCTGATCTTGTTATCGGCAATAAAGAAGAAAACACAAAGGATGATATATCGGCACTAGATGGTTTTGCTCCTGTTTGGATGAGCGATGTCAATAGCTTTAATGATGCGATAGAAATGATACAAAAATTAGGACTAGTATTATCGAAAGAAAAGGCCTGTGATGATTTGGTAAAGAATCTTGAGCTTGCTTATAGTCCCCTTAGAAATTTAGGTCAGAACCTTTCTGTGCTATATTTTATTTGGGATAAACCATCTTATGTGTCTGGTCAACTCACTTTTATAAGTAGCATCATCGAAACATTAGGATTCAAGAACAAGGCGCATCTCGATCGTTACCCAGATCTTCAGGACTTGGGTGATTGCGATCCTAATTATGTCTTTTTAAGTTCGGAGCCTTTTCCTTTTGAAGAAAAGCATAAGGAAAAGTACCAAACTCGCTTTCCGCATTCCAAAATTGTTCTTGTAGATGGTGAGATGTTTTCCTGGTATGGCTCACGAATGCTTCCTGCAGCTGATTATTTCAAAAACAGGCTAAAGAAATTACTATGAGGGATATCATATTTTATGACGCGGCTTGTCCATTATGCTCAAGAGTAGTTCGCTTTATTTTAAAGCAAGAGCGAAATGAAAACCTTTTCTTTTCTGCACTTCAAGGGGAACACGCTAGGTCTTTTTTACAGAAAGAAGGGATTGATCATATTGATATGACGACTTTCTATTTATTTAAGGCAGGAAGAATATATGATAGATCAACCGCAGCTTTGTCTTTGATCCCTTATCTTAAATGGTATTTTAATGGGTTTTTGGTCTTTTGGATTATCCCAAAAGGTATAAGGGACTTCGTTTATAATATTGTCTCAAAATATAGATACCGTTTGTTCAAAGATCGCTGTGAACTTGGAAGGGTAGATCCTGGGAGAATGCTTTAGCCTAAGATTTTAACTTTAATAACCTTGTTTTTATATTATCTAATTTGGATGCCACACTTAGCTTCGCGTCAAAAATGAGGCTTTTATCTTTCGATTTAATGGCTTTTTTAGCTCCATCTAACGTGAACAATTGAACCTTAACAAGGGCATATATCTTATTGATTTCTTCAATCTCCTTTACTGAATATAAGCGGTTGCCTTTTTTGTTCCTTTTCGAAACTTTCAGCTTGAATTCTTTTTCCCAAAATCTTAAAAGTGAAGCATTTACATCAAGCATTTCGGCAAGCTCTCCAATGCTGTAATATAGTTTGGTAAGATGTTGTGTATCAATAACTGGCACGGCTGATATTAAATTATTATCGAAAATAGTTATAATTTTGCACTCTTGATGCGGTTTATATTGTCTAAAAATATTTTTTTATTTCTTATTCTGTTTGTTTCTCTTGAACATATAACAGCACAAACGGGCATTGGAGATAACGATAGCTCTTTTGTCTCAGATAATGAGATCGATTCGATTATTGAGCAAAAATCTGACGCGATTATTAAATACGCTAAGCAATTCATGGGTGTTCCATACGTTTGGGGCGGAATGTCCCCTTCTGGTTTTGATTGTTCAGGATTCATCAATTATGTTTTCAGAGGTTTTGGTTTTAGTTTGACCAGAACTAGCTATGGTATGGCAGAGCTAGGAACAACGGTAACGCTTAAAAACCTGCAACCAGGTGATTTAATGTTTTTCAAAGCACGAAATTTAAATTCGAGAGTTGTCGGTCATGTTGCGCTGGTTGTCGACACTACTGATGGAGTCATACAATTTATCCACGCGGCAAGGACTGGTATTCGCATAGATACCTTTAATAACCATAGCTACTATGTTCCACGTTACATCAAATCAAAACGTCTCGATTATGTTGGTTTTTAAATATACAAGTAGATGAATAAAGTTATACTGGGTAGAAAACAATGGTTGTTTGTATTTTTGGCCGGTTTATTTATAACCAATGCTGTTACTGCCGAGTTGATCAGCAATAAGCTAATTGAGATTCCTATTGAGTTTAATCTTTTCGGAGGTAAATTCGGTCCTTTTGTAACAATTGTTGGTATTCTACCTTGGCCCGTTGTTTTTCTGCTTACAGACCTTTTGAATGAGTTTTATGGATACAAGGCGGTCAGAAAGTTAAGCTGGATTACGGCAATTTTAATTGCCTATTGTTTTTTGATTGTAGGACTTTCAATGGAAATTCCTGCTGTAAATATTCCCGGATCAAATCTTTCAGATGATAGTGCTTACAATAAGGTTTTTGGACAAGCTCAAATGGTAATCGTTGGTAGTATTTGCGCTTTTTTAGTTTCTCAATTGCTAGATGCCTCTTTGTTTTCATGGATCAAATCAAAAACAGGAGATCGATTTATTTGGCTGAGGAGTACAGGCAGTACACTGGTTTCTCAATTGATCGACTCATATATTGTTTTATATATTGGTTTTGTTCTTCCGGGTTCTTTATCTTTTGTCGATTTCATGACGATCGCACCAACAAATTATATACTAAAAATCATTATTGCGATTCTGCTAACCCCTCTCATCTATTTGGGTCATTATTTGATTAAAAGGTACTTGAAGAATTAAAATTCGGATTGGCGGTTTAGCTTATGCCATAGCAAGTAGACAAGTGCGAGAGCACTCATCACCATACCCCAAAGAAAAACTTCTGAAATGGAATCGGCAGTATTGTCGTAGGTGATTAAGGTAGATAGGGAGCCAATCATAATTCCTATTTCCAAGGCAATAAATATAGTGCCAGCACCAACACCGCGCCTGCTGATGTGAGATAAATCCGCTGTCCAGGCGAATAGCGTAGGGCTCGATACCCCTGTTGCCAAGCCGAATACAATTGCCGCCAAAACGAACGAATTGTATGAATCGACGCGCGCCAAAAGGAGCATGGATAAGAACAACATGCAAACGCCAATGATCATCGTTTCGCGTCTGCCAATCCGGTCGGAAAGGGAAGATGCAAATAATCTAACAAGGATTGTGGACATAACATAAAATCCAAAGAAAAAGCCCTTGTTTTCGATTCCTAAAAATCCAGATATTTCCGGAGTAAGAACGAAAATCATACCTGTGCATGCGGTCGTTAATAGCATAACGACTGCCGCTGGAATAACAGAAGGTTCTAGGACATCATTCCATTTTACTTTTAGCTGACTACCATCAAATTTCTGAGGGTTTTCGAGTGTTTCTTCCACTTTTAACAAAAAAACACCGGATAATAATGATGTTGCTCCTGAAATAATGAAAAGTGCATCCATTCCGAAGTTAATCCCAATCCATGATCCGGAGAACTGCCCAACACCAAAACCTAATGAAATAAATGTACCCCACAATCCCATTGCTCTTCCTCGCTGATTCGCTGGTATGATATCTGTGAGCAGAGCTGTAGAGCCAGTTGGTGTGAATCCTGCACTAAATCCATGCAAGAATCGTAAGGTTAAAAAGAATAGCACTGAAAACGAGAATGGATATGCCCATGAAATTAAAATAGAAAATAAAATACCTAAGTAGATTACTTTTTTGCGGCCTATGGTGTCCGTAAGCTTTCCCGAAAATGGTCTCGATATTGCTGCGGAGATTGTAAACAATGTAATTACAAGTCCTTTTTTATCCGCACCCCCTAGACTTGAAATAAAATCATTGAGCTCTGGAAGAATTAAATTAAAACTCGTCATGAAAAAAAACATGGAAATGGTCAGTAGCCAAAAGTTTTTCCCGTATTTTATTTTCATTGTGTAAATGTAAAGTAATATTGTAAAGAGAACATCTATTTTAGTTCTTTGTTTAATGTTTATGAAACATTCTATTTTTTACCTTTTCCTGTTTGTTTTTATATCTTGTGAGGCCCAAAATTCTTCCGATGATAATTCATTTAATGGCCGAATACTGCCTGAAAATGTTTGTCGTGTTGTAAAGGATGGTGGTACTGAAAGACCATTTACCGGTGAGTTCTGGGACCACAAAGCAGAAGGAACATATATCTGCGTGGCTTGTGATAATCCACTTTTCTCAAGTAAAGATAAGTATAAGTCAGGTTCCGGATGGCCTAGCTATTATGATGTTTTGAATGAAGGAAAAGTAAAAAAAGTAGACGATTTAAGTTTTGGAATGAGACGAATTGAAATCCAATGTGCAGAATGTGAAGGTCATCTTGGCCATTTATTTAATGACGGTCCCAAGCCCACAGGAATGCGGTATTGTGTAAATTCTGCATCTTTAAAATTTATCCCTAAAAATCAATGAGTAGAATATCAATTGCAACATTTGGAGCAGGCTGTTTCTGGTGCACCGAAGCTTGTTTTGATGAACTTAATGGAGTTCATGAGGTTGTGCCAGGCTTTTCAGGTGGGAAACGTGAAAACCCGAGCTATGAGCAGGTGTGCTCTGGTGCTACGGGACATGCTGAGGTTGCCCAAATAACCTTCGATGAGGATGTGATTTCATTCCAAGAATTATTGCGGGTGTTTTGGTTTATACATGACCCAACCCAACTGAATAGACAGGGGAATGATATTGGAACCCATTACCGAAGTGTGATTTTTTATCATAACGAAAGCCAAGCTGAATTGGCGAAAAAAATTAAAGCAAGCTTGACTGAGCAAAACGTGTGGAATGCACCCATTGTTACTGAAATATCGCCTTTTGACCGCTTTTATGCCGCTGAAAATTACCACAAGGATTATTTGAAAAATAACCCAGCAAATATGTATTGTCAAGCAGTGGTTCGTCCAAAAATAGAAAAGTTCAAGGTAGCTTTCCGAGATATTTTGAAATAATGTTACGCCTCGGGAGCAAGCCTAAGCACGATGCCATCGATTGACTCGTTTAATTGTATCTGGCAACCTAAACGGCTTTCACTCTTCACATAGAACGCTTGGTCTAGCATATCCAATTCATCATCGCTTTGTTCAGGTAGGGCAGTGTCAGACTCCAAATAGCATTGGCATGTTGCACACATGGCCATTCCTCCGCACTCTCCAATAACGGGAAGGTCATATGCTTTGCAGAGTTCCATGATATTCATACTCATGTCTGTAGGTCCTTCAAGGATGTGTTCTTTATTCTCTCTGTCAATAATATGCACCTTGATCGTGTTGTCTTCCATGACTAATTATAAATCGTGACGATACTGTTTCCATTGAAATTACATGCATACTGCATTAAACCATATTGTGACCCATTGATTGGGCTACCATCATAAAGTGAAAATGTCGCACCGCTGCAAGAGTCTTTCAGTATTAAAAAATTATCTGTATCGGGATAGAGAGGTTCTTCACATTCTGCATTTGGATCAGCAGGTGAATGTCGGTCAAAAGCAATAAACTCGTCTAATGACCTTCTGTAAACGATAATTCCGCGTGAACCTCCTATTACGTAGGCAAATCCACCAACTCCGGCAAGCGCATAATAGCTTGGAAGGTTTAGGTCAATACTTTGGTTAAAAGGGACATAGGGCACAGGGTGGGTGTTTTGCTTTCCGCAGGAACCACTCACCAAGAATAAGGAGATTACGAATAAGATTTGTAATTTCATTACTCAAAGATACCCAAACTTGAGGAGAGTTTTCCCGATACTGCTTGTTATTTTTCTAAGTTCAATTTGTCTTGGATGTGCTTCGAATGCAAATACTTCTGCTCAAATGGAACCTAAGCTGACCAAAAAAATTTTACGACAAGAGCGAAAACGAGAGCGATCGAAAAAGAAGTATTTTGAGAAAAAATTCAAAATGCATCGAAAAAACCAGAGCCGTGAGAATAGAAAAATACTGCGTAAAAGTGATCGTGAACTTAAGCGATACAAAAGGAAGCAACGAAGGAGAAATTAATAAAGAAAAGCACTTAAATTATTCTATCTTCTTGAATATCGGTATGAACTTTTTATTCTTTTTTGTTTTCACTGTTATTAAAGGTTCTTGAGGAATACGTTGACTCTTCCATTTTTCAAAGACATAGCCTTCATTCGGAATCGCCTCAATTTGGATTGGAATATTTTCAATGTACTTCCCTGTCCAAAAGGATTCTTTTATTTCTATTGAATTGATTTTAACATGTCCCATATTGATATTCTGTACAACTTGAATATCTGATATTCCGTTCTCAAGTTCGAAGTAGTCAATAATATGCTCTCTTATAAATTGAGGCCTTTGTATCGCATAATCTTTGATCCATTTTATACGTTCTCCTTTTTGTATGTAAAGCATCGAATCTTGCCATCTTTCTCTGTCTCGGGTGACTTCAATTGCTATTCTACTCGTAATTTGATTCACCAATGATGTTACATTTTCAGCTTTGAACCCCGTATTTAGGTAGTCGCACATTCTATTGATCCATTGGTTTCTAAAGGTTTTGTTTTTCATTAGCCTTTCAAACAGGAAAACCTTTCCTCTATCCAGGTAGTAATTCAAAGACGGCTCTTTAGCGGTATACCATGAGTCTTGGTCATAGCTAATCCATCTCCATTTTGCACCTTCCGTTTTTGGCTTCCAGTAGCGAATATTCACGGAAATATCTCTGGCTCCGCAATAAGTTTCATTAACCCAATAATCAATATAGCTATCAATGTTGACTTGGTTCGATATTTCATTATAGATAGAATCTGTTGTAATATTATTTTGAGCGACATAGAAAATCATCTGGTCATATTCACTGATATTACCCGATACTGCCTTTGCATCGCTTGAGGTCAATATATCTACCTCTTTTTCCCCATGATTGTTATAAATAAAATCTTTTCCTTTTCGTTCCATTAGGTTGTATAGTCCCCAATACTGGCCATTTAGATAAACTGAAACGGGTTCATAGCCTTGCATGTCAACTTGGCCATTCATTTGCTTGTTTACCTCATATAAGAGTTCATTTTTAAAGCGTTCTCCTACCCAAAGGTCTGATACATTTCTCCCTGAGGTTGCATCGGCTCGTACCCATAGCCCTCCAAAGTCTTCTATGTTTTTATCTTTAAATACTCGATAATTGAAACGCTCTCCCTTACCGTCCTCATTCGTCGCAAAAAACGAGAATGATTTTTTTGGTTGTCTGCGACTCGTTTTTCCCGCGATTCTGGTTTTTGCTGATTTTGAGATGGCAAGTTTAAAAATTCCATTTGTTGTTTTATCGAAGTAGTCAACATGCGCTGGAACTTCAATTTCACGATTTTCAAAATTGCTATATATTCCTTTACGTTTTTTCCATAAGTCGTCTGGTGCGACGATGAGTGAAACAACTGAGAGCTCACTTTTTTCATTAATGAAATAGGACGCATTTGTAATCATATCAGGTCTGTATCCATCTGATATCATCCTTGTGCGTATGACTGTAGTTGAATCTATTTGAATAGGTTGGGTATAAAGCGTACTTTTTGTTGTTGGTTCAGAACCGTCAAGGCTATAGTATATCTTAGCATTTTTCTCTGCTGACAATGTAATTGTCTGAGCTTTGTCATAAAATCCAGGGCCTACGCTTAATTGAATGCGGCTTGGGTTCATATTAATTCTTTCACCATTTTTATTCTTGTCATTTGGTGTAGGTTCTATAAAGAAACCTAGGTCTCTAGCATCTGGATTTATTTTTCCAAATGAGACATCGTCAGTTTGCTCACCAAACGCCATATGGTCAACAATATTTGTGTCTTTATCATATAACGATAAGTACCCTCCCTTTTTTTTAATTGCGAAAGAAATATGACGTTGTCCTTGCTCTGGGTCATTATCCAACCAGTATAAGGCATATGATTTTGGGTTGATTTTTGTCCATTCTTCACTGTTTTTTCCGATTTGATGCTTTGTAGGATTTAAAGAGTCATTGGTTAAGAACATACCACTCATTTGTATGGTATCCTCCGATGTATTATAAAACTCAATCCAATCGTCTTTTTCTCCAAAACCATCGTAATTAATGGTTGTATTTGCCGCCAATACTTCGTTAATTATGACGGATTGGCCGTACACATTAAAAAGAATGATTTGGAAGTAAAAGAAGATGAAGCAATAAAATCTTATCATTTTGGTGATTTGTCAAGGTCTTTGAATAATAAAGGTAATAAAAAAGCCCCCCTGCAATGCGGGGGGGCCTTCAACATTAAGCTAGCTGTTATTTAAGAACAACAAACTTTTTCTTCAAGACACCTGTAGGTGTATTAAGATATACATAGTAAATACCACTCTGAAGTGTCACCAAGCTGTAGTCCAATTTGTTAACCTCGTTAGCTCTTACGCTACCGTTGTATATTGTACTTACAAGCTGACCGTTGATATTCAAAATGTTTACACTTACATCCTGATCTTCTGTTACCGAGAATTCAAAAGTTGCATTATTACTTGCTGGGTTTGGATATTGCTTAATCATAGCTCCATCAAATCCAGTAATTACATCTTCTTCATTAATCTCTCCAGCATCTGTAATTGCCTCGGAATAAACACTACAAGAGTTTCCTTCAGTGTCTGTCCAACCGATAACTTCAAATGGGAAGAAGTTCTGACCTACTGGGTTGTTACAACAGTTTGTTGGGATTTTGTAGTTGCCTACACCAGCCCACTCGAAGAAAGTATTCTTTCTTAAGTATGCTAGACCCGCATCTGATGCGTTGATAGTGAATTCATCACCAGTCATTAAGTCAGTCAATGCAGCCACTAGGATGTTACAGTTTTTCTTAGCGTGAACATTCGCGCTAGAGAAAGAAGGTCCAACCCATCTTATGGTCATTGATTCTATTTTACCATCACAAACACATGATACAAGCTCTTCGGATTCCGTAGAGTTGTTGCATGCTTCTGGCAATTGATCATCACAGCTTCCTAGCGAGTATCCGCAAGTCATTCTGTCTTCTACATCGTCTACATCGACACAGTAAGTTGTACCATTGTAGCACATCTGAACTGAACCACTTAGACTAGGGTAGGTTGGGCAGTTATTACCACAGTACGATGTACCTACGTGCTCACTTCCATAAACGGCAAGTGAACCAATAAATCCAGTACTTGGACTATGCCAGTAGTGACCACCAACTCCGATGGTTACAGATCCGTATATAGATACGCCACCGCAAACTACAACGTGTCCTCCACTCAATACGTGAATCGTTCCGTAATAGGTTCCTGTTCCTTTAATGCAAAGGACTTGACCAGCTGAAACTACAACTGATGGTTGAGGGACCCAGCTTGTGTTATTTAAATTCACAACCTGTGTGCATCCTGGAGGTGCTTGAGCAGCAGAAGAGCTACTAGAACCTGAACCGCTATTCGAATTATTGTTAGCTGGTTCTCCGATAGGAGAATATACAGACAATTGACACGAAAGTGGACTTGGAGCACTAGAATTAGAACCAGAACCTGAACCAGAACTAGAGTCTGAACCAGAACCAGAACCAGAACCATTTCCACCACAGAATGTTCCAACATGCTCGTTACCATAAACGGTTAAAGCACCTGTGAATCCTGTATTTGGTGCGTGCCAGTAGTTACCACCATTTTGGATGGTTACTGAACCATAAATTGATACGTTTCCGCATACAACAAGGTGTCCGCCGTTTAATACATGAATCGTTCCGAAATAGGTTCCTGATCCACTAATGCAAAGCACTTGACCATTAGACACTACTCTAGAAGGCTGAGGTATCCAGCTTTGGTTGTTCATGTTCACATTAGCCGTACAGCTAGGAGGTGAATCACAAGTAGGACCACTTGGGCCACCATCACACTGAATATCCGTTACTTCTACGATCCAATCTGCACTTGCAACACAACCGTTTGCATCTGTAACATTAGCTGTATATGTCGTAGTCTCTGTAGGACAAACCGTAATTCCTTCCGTAGTCTCAGTATTTGACCATTCGAAAGAATATCCAGGTGTACCACCAGCTACTGTTGAACTAATAGCAGCACATCCGTAATCAGGACCTGCTCCAGCGTATACACTACCACAGCCATTTGCATCAAGCGTAAGCTCAGTTGGCTCGCTTATCGTTATTGACTCGTCTAGTGCGATACAACCGTTATTGTCAGAAACACCAATTGTGTAGTCTCCAGCAGTCAATCCGTCAAACGTATATGAACCATTTTCTAGAGAACCACCAGTTACCACAACACTACCTAAAGCGTCTGCGTTAACAGGATTTGCGTTGATACCAATGACAGAGAATCCAACCTGAACGATTAATCCATCAGTTAAACTTGATGCAGGTACGCTCACGCTAAAGTCACCACTTGCAGGCAGGTCAGCAACAGCAGAACCACCCAAAGCATCTTGGAATCCGTTGTTTGGATCAAGCGCTTTAATGAAATACTGGGCAGTATATCCAGCCGCAAGCGTATTAGAGCTCACTGAACCACTAAACGTTAAATCATTGCCATTCCATGCACCGTTTTCGAGGTACGTGTTAGCTTCCATGATTTTGTTACCACCCTCATTACCGTCAGACCAAAATGGATCTGCAGCATTGTATGTGTTGAAGTTTGGCTGAAGTGTAATTGTATTTGCACCAGCATCCAAAGTAGACAATACATCAGGTAAAGCCCACGGGCTTCCAAAAATGTATCCACCACCACAACATGGGTCAGCAGGATTATCAAATACATTCATGTATCCAATGTAGCTATCAGATGCATTCACATTTACAACAAGTGATTCAGTTACTGACTCACCATTAATTGTATACGTAAATGGCGCTGATCCTTCCGATGTGCTAACAGAAATACTTCCGTTGTCCGCACCGAAACATAGCGCATCCTCACTAGAAAGATCAAATGCTGGCGTAGCATTCACCGTAACATCTAATGATGCCGTGTTTGATCCACAAGCGTTCGTTCCAGTAACACTGATTGATCCAGAGTTTGAACCGAAATCAACTGAAGCTGATTCACCAGCACCCGTTGCAGTTGCGTCCATAGAAGTTGACCAGTCAAAAGCGTCAAAAGAACCAGAAACCGTGTAGGCTTCACCTTCGGTTCCTTCACATACCGCAGTGGCACCGCTTATTGCACCAATTGCAGGCGTGTCATAAACACCTGTAACGGCTAAATCAAAATCTCCAAAGGAGAAAGAAGAGAAAGCCTCAACTGCCACATAATACGTACCTGGCGCTAAAGCAGCAGATAGACTAGATTGCAGACCGCATTCATCATCGTTCAATGCAATTGTCTCTCCACCGCATGGTGCAGTAGTTAAGTACAAGTATGTATCCCATGAAGCTCCACATAAAGAGAAACCATAAGTTCCTGCGCAAGGCACAGAAATCTCATAAATTCTATCTTGAGAAGTTCTTAAGTCACAGTCATTGCACGCTCCATCCGTTGTTCCTGAGATAACAAAATCTCCGTCATAAGCAAAAGAGCCATCTATTCCTCCAGCTGGCGGAATGCAAGGACACGAAACAGTAAGTGTTCCATTACTTGGACTAGTATCCTCGTCATCAATAAGGAAATAGTAAGTAACTCCACCTATCAAGTCAATTGTAATGTTAGAAGCAGAAAATACATCATCGATGTAAATCCATTCATCATCTTCAACAACAGTTACAACAGGTATTGTATAATCAATTGTATTACCAAAGTCACCGCCAGCAACAATTGCACCTGAGGCATCTAATAATTCAAAAGATACTTCTGAAATAAATGAACCTGTAGTCCACGTTGCAGTTAAAACCGCTCCCTCTGGTGCAGAGAAAGTCTCTGTGCCTGATGAACCATCGTCAAGCGTGGTTGTCAAAACAGGAGCACCATCAGCCAAGATTGTAATTGTACTACCATTCCATCCATCGCCCCATTCGTCTAGCATATTTAAGGTAAACGCAGCTTGAGGAACACTAGAATCAGGGATAGTGTAATCAATTGTATTACCGAAGCCTCCACCAGCAACAACTGAACCCGAGGCATCTGCAATTTCAAAAGAAACTTCTGAAGTGAATGAACCTGTTGTCCAAGTTGCCGTCAAAATAGCACCCTCTGGTGCAGAGAATACCTCTGTTCCTGAAAATCCATCTTCAATCGTAGCGTCTTCTAAAACAGGGATACCATCGGCAAAGATAGTAATTGCACTGCCGTTCCATCCATCGCCCCAGTTGTCATTCATATTGAGCGTGAAGTCTACAATAGCTGCTTCTGAACTTGTACAAGAAAACCCAATGAAAAGATCCGAGTAATAACCAACATTAGTCATCTCAATAAGGTAAGAACCATCTGAGTCAGGGGTGTAAGCGAATACTGCTTCTTGACCAGGAGTACCCCATGGGCCTGATTCTGGATTAAGCGTACCTTCACCGGCACCTGTTGACCAATTGTACTCTTCACCGCAAGTCATAACCGTTAAGTCATCGCAAGGGTTAGAGGCCTCTGTTGGACAAATTACTTCAATAACACCTGTACTTTGTGTGGTGTTTTCGTCGTCTAGCAAAAAGTAGTAAGTAACACCACCGGTTAAATCAACCGTATTGGTAGCTGCTGAAAGTACATCATCAACATACAACCAACCTTCTGCTTCACATGTTCCTGCTTGATAAAACAAATCAACATAGTATTCATCATTCGATACAGAGATTGCATACGAACCGTTTACATCAGGTGTAAAAGAGAATACTGCTTCTTGTCCTGGTGTGCCCCAAGGTCCATCTGTTGGACTGTAGGAACCAGCACCTTCTGCAAGGTCAAAAGAAAGTGGCGAACCACATACCATTGCTTGCGGATTATCACAAGGTTGAGGACCACCTGGTAAAGAAACCAAAGTAGCAGTCAACTCAGCACATGAAAACTCATCTTGACAGTTGTACTTATCTACGAGTAGATTTACTGTTCCTGTTGACGCTGCAGTGAAGTTTACAATAGATTGTAATCCACATGCGTCATCATTGTAGCCAACAACGGCTCCAGAAAATGCATCGTATAATGTAACTTGCGTATCAAAACTGGTTCCACACGTTGCAATTTCATAGGATGCACCTTCAATTACATTGAGTGATGCATATTCTCCTCCGAAAATACATGTGGTTGAGGCAGTTTGGCCTTCATCGCTAAGATCCCAAAAATAAAATGGGATGTTGTCGTTTGGACATTGGGCATTGGAATTAAATATAAAACCAAAAGCCAGTACAAACAACCCTATACTTAATATAAAGTTCTTTTTCATGGCTTAGTGTTTTTGGTTAATATTATTCTTCTGATCCCTGGTACGAATCGATTCAGCATTTTTCTTAGAAAAAGCATTCATCTTTTCATATTTCTCCGGGTTGTTTTCAACCCACTCAGCTTTGCTTCTGGCATAATTGCTAGCATCAGCTTTTTTGTTTCCTGTATTTACATACTTTGGAAAGCTTGGGTCTGAAGAAATGATTGTAGTTTCCTCTGTCCGAACAGTCTCATGCACGTAGGCTTGCTTTTCGGCTTTGGATTTGAATTCTCGATCGCCGGAGGGCAGAACGGAATTTTTGACCTTTTCCCTTTCAACGGAAAACGTCGGGCTTTTCGTCGACTTTTGCGCATAGGAAAAACCTACGGCAAACACCGACAAAATCACGAGTGATTTTTTCATAATAAATGATATTAGTTAATAGTTTAATAAAAGGCTTCCACAACATTAAGGAGGTTGTTTCGCCCGTTTTAGCACTCGCAATATACTAAATGATGATTTGAGAGAGGTCAAAAGTTATTAACATTTATCAACAATCTTGAAAAAAAATGTTAATAACTCATATTTTAGAATAGAAGGAAAATGAGGAGTTATCCCTGAAGCTCATTGGTTTTTATTTCCCATAGCTCTAGCATTTCAGAGGCCTCTCTTGATTTTTCAGCATGCTCGAAGTAAATTGCATTCCTTTCTTTTTCAGAAAGTTTTGATGGATCTTGAATTTTCTCTTCTAAGTGCTTTATGTCTAGCTCTAAAGTTTCAATTTTCTCCTCTAATCTTCGGATTTCGCGCTCGATCTTTTTGTTTATTTTTTGAGATTGATGTTCATTTTTGCCCTTTTTTTCTTTTTGTTTAGGCTTCTCAGAAACTAGATTTTTCTCTGGAGAAAGCTCTTCCTGAAAGGAGTTTAAATAACCTTGGACATCATCAAAGTGTATGCGCACTTTTTTGTCTTTTATATCCCATATTCTATTCGTTAATCCTTGTAAGAAATCCCGATCATGTGATACAACAATGAAGGTGCCTTCATAAGTCATCAATGCTTGTTTCAATACATTTTTACTCGCAATGTCTAAATGGTTTGTGGGTTCATCAAGTATCAAGAAATTAGAAGGGCTTAACAGCAGCTGACATAGCGCTAGGCGCGTTTTTTCTCCTCCTGACAATGAAGCTACTTTTTTTGTAATGTCGTCTTGAGAAAAAAGAAAAGAACCTAAAATATTGCGCAGCTTTAAGCGTATATCACCTTTTGCAATATCATCTACAGTTTCAAAAACAGTTTTCGTTTTATCCAATTGATCCGCCTGGTCTTGTGCAAAATAGGTCACATTCACATTGTGTCCAAGTTGAACTGAACCCGTATAATTTGTTTCTGCATTTATACATTTAAGAAGGGTGGTTTTTCCAGTTCCATTAGCACCTAAGAGTGCTATTTTTTCGCCTCTACCTAAGGTCATAGAAACCCTATCTAGAATACGTTTCGCATCATAACTTTTGTCTAAATCTTCTATTTCTAATACTTTTTTTCCTGGCTGGACACTGAGCGGAAATTGGATTTTAATGGCACCTTCATTTGAGTTTTCAACCTCTATTATTTCTGTTTTTTCAAGTTTTTTAATTAAGGATTGCGCAAACGCTGCTTTACTACTTTTGGCCCTGAATTTTGAAATGAGCCGTTCCGTTTGTTTAATGTCTTTTTCTTGTTGTTTTTTTTCATTTTCTCTCAGTGCATTTTCTTCCTCTCGTTTGACCTTATATTTAGAGTAAGGGTAGGGGAAGTCAAAAATCTTTTTTAGGCTAATCTCTAAAGTTCTTTTTGTAATCGCATCAAGGAATAATCTATCATGAGAAATGATAATCACAATTCCTTCGAACTTGATTAAAAATTGCTCTAACCAGCCTATGGATAATATATCTAGGTGGTTAGTGGGTTCATCAAGTAATAGTATATCCGGTTGATTTACAAGTATACGGGCTAACTCTAACCTCATTTTCCATCCTCCAGAAAATTCAAATACAGGCTTTTCGAAATCATCATTTTTAAAACCTAAACCTTTCAGCGTATTTTCGATTTTTTCAGCCCATTTATATCCTTCTAATAGGTCTAGCTCTTCGTTTAACTCATTTAGCTCACTTAAAAGATTTAAGTACGCTTCAGACTCATAATCAGTTCTTGTCGTGAGCTCAATATTTATGGCTTCAAGCCGATCTTGTATTCGGTTTAATTTTTCATTTGATCTCAGTAGGTAATCCTTTAAGCTGGCCTTTGATTCAAAATGAAGTTCCTGTTTTAAATAACCTATGGTATTTTCTTTTGGGATAATGATCTTTCCTTCAGACGGATTGAGCTCTTTTGAAATTAGCTTGAGTAAGGTTGATTTCCCTGCACCATTTTTTCCGACCAATCCAATTTTATCACCTTTATTCATTTGAACTTTGACGTTCTCAAATAAATATCCTTGCGGCAAAAAGTAACTGACTTGATCGAATTGAATCATTTGTGATGCGTATAATTGTTAAAGGCTCTTAAATTTTAGTAAAAATGAACAAAAGTACGGAAAAGGTGTTTATCTTAGAGTTTTAAAATTCAAGTAAAAATATGGGAAGACCACCAACAAGACCAGCAAGATTGCGAAATGGATTTTACATCGAAGTAAAGTCACAAGGTTCCTCTTCAATCTTAATAAGAAGAGATACCAAAGAGCAAATGCTAATTGCAGCGGAAGATTATGCGAGAACTAAACTTGTAAAAATCAAAGGAGAGATGTGCGACGACAAATGGGTTGGAGTCTAGCCGATGATTTTTAAAAAGATAACTGACTACCGCTTTCCTTTTTGGATTGCGGTATTTTCTTTTCTCCTTATATCCATTCCGTTTAGTGTGATGGTGCTCGATAATTTGTTCCTAGCGAAGTTCTTTGGAGCCACTTTAGTTATCTTACTGTTATTTGCACTGCGTTTTTGGTTCTCCGTTGCCCGCAATCGAAATAATATCGTTCCTCGTGTTGTCCTTAATAAGAATGATCTATTTGATTTGTACAAAGATTTTAAATCGTTCAAAGGTATTTCTTCAGCCGATCAAGATATTATCCTAAACCGAATTGGCATTTTGCTTTCAAAAGTTAAATTTATTGATGGTAATAATCATTTATTAGAGAGAAGAGAAGCTATTCAAGCGGCCTATATATATGTATGTGAAAACTGGACCGACGATTTTATTGTAAATTCTGATTGGATTTTTTCTTTTTCAAAAGAAAAATCTAACAATGAAAGTAACTTTAAATTCAGTCTTTTGTTCGAAACTTTTGAACAAAAGAGAGCACTCACAATACCTCTTAAAGCCTAGTTTATAGACTGTTAATATTCATGGGCGGGTTGGCTTTGTTCATTTAGGTTATTTTTTTTCATTTTTTTTTCATTTTTTTCTTGGTATAACAAAAAGAGTGTTTACCTTTGCACCCCGCAAGTAATTAAGCGTAGTTATTTGTCAGAGTCCTTTTTGTTTGTTTAGAGCGAGAGGATTTTTTACTGTTTAGGAGTTTGATAGCGAATAAATAGCAAAAGAAAGTTCTTTGAATTATTGAAGGAAAATTAAGAAAACAGCGAATCAAGATTAAGAATTAACATCACGAGCTTTAAAATTCGAAGTTATTATACAACGGAGAGTTTGATCCTGGCTCAGGATGAACGCTAGCGGCAGGCCTAACACATGCAAGT
>CAJXDT010000014.1:0-48012 GCA_913052055.1 uncultured Cryomorphaceae bacterium | reverse complement strand
CGGCTTTCATTGTGTGGTTTCGAAAAACGATTCCATGGGCAAACATCTTGACAAACATCACAACCAAAAGCCCAATTATCCATTTTACCTTTAAACTCAGAAGGAAGGAGCTCATCTTTGAGCTCTATTGTCAAATAAGAAATACATTTCGAACCATCTACCACATATGGTTCTATGATGGCATCCGTTGGACAATGATCAATACATTTTGTGCAAGTTCCACAATAATCTTTCATAATAGGATCTTGGTCAAACTCTAAATCAGTAATCAGCTCTGCAATAAAAAAGAAGCTACCCTCTTTGGGGTGAATTAAATTTGAATTTTTACCTATCCAACCTAAACCTGATTTCTTGGCCCAAGCTTTATCCATTACAGGAGCTGAATCTACAAATGCTCGTCCTTCTACAGCTCCAATGGATTCATTCAAAAACTCAAATAATTGAACCAATCTTTCTTTTACAATATAGTGATAGTCCTCTCCAAACGCATATTTAGATACTTTCGGTGCATCAGGATCTTTTTGAGAAGCTTCTGTTGCATAGTTAAAAAGTAAAGAAATCACTGATTTGGATCCAGGAACTAGCTTTGTGGGGTCCAGCCGTTTGTCAAAATGATTTTCCATATATGACATTTTCCCTTGATGGTTGTTTTTTAACCAATTTTCAAGTTTAGGTGCTTCTTCTTCCAGAAATCCAGCTTTAGAAAAACCACAATAAAAAAAACCTAATTCCTGTGCTTTGGATTTTATTGAATGCTTATGTCTATTAGCATTCATTTAAAACAAGCCCCCTTGGCTAAAGCCCATATCGACACCAAGATGTTTATAGGACTTCTCGGTTGCCTTTCGCCCTCTGGGCGTTCGCATCAAAAACCCTTCTTGAATCAAAAAAGGCTCATAAACCTCTTCAATCGTTCCTGCATTTTCGCCTATTGCGGTTGCAATTGTAGTCAAGCCAACGGGGCCTCCCCCAAACTTTTCTACTACAGCTTTAAGAATTCGAATGTCCATCTCATCTAGTCCATTCGCATCGACATTTAACGCTTTCAATGCAACCTCTGTAATGGCCTCATCAATCTTTCCCGAACCTTTTATTTGAGCAAAATCTCGAACCCTTCGCAATAAAGCGTTTGCAATTCTTGGCGTACCTCTACTCCTACTTGCAATTTTTATTGCTGCGCGTTCGTCAATTTCAATTTCAAGAAGACCTGCAGAACGTTGGATAATTGCGGTTAAGGTCTCTGTATTGTAATATTCAAGACGAGAATTGATTCCAAAACGAGCTCGCAAGGGACTTGTCAATAAACCTGAACGCGTGGTCGCCCCAATAAGCGTAAATGGATTTAAGGTAATTTGAACCGTTCTAGCGTTGGGACCCGAGTCAATCATGATATCGATGGCATAATCCTCCATTGCGGAGTATAAATACTCCTCGACAACTGGACTTAAGCGATGAATTTCATCTATAAATAGCACATCACCTGTGGCAAGGTTGGTCAATAAACCTGCCAAATCGCCAGGCTTATCTAAAACAGGACCACTCGTCACTTTAAAACCGACAGCCATTTCATTGGCTATAATATTGGCCAAAGTTGTTTTACCAAGTCCGGGAGGACCATGAAGTAAGACATGGTCAAGAGGTTCATTACGAAGGGTAGCCGCTTGGACAAAAACTTCAAGGTTCTCAACAATACTTGGCTGACCAGCGAAGTCAATTAACTTTTGGGGACGCAGGACTTTGTCAAATTCCTTTTCAGAATTATTCTCAGCTTCTTCTTGATAATCAAATGAATCTTCCAAGGGTTGTCTTTCTAACAAATTTACAAAAGAAACAATACCATTTTACGAATCCTTGAAAGGAAAATAAATGACGAATTATTCATTCTTTATCTCCTGTAACATTTCAGTCATGTCATCAAAAAGATAATCGGCTAAATTGAGTTTCATATTTGGCTCATGCGTTTTTTCAGGAATACAAACAACATCCATCTTTGCTGCTTTGCCAGATATAACGCCATTAAAAGAATCCTCTATAACAAGACATTTTGATGGCTTTACAGAAAGTGCTTTTGCCGCTGAAATATAAACCACGGGGTGCGGCTTTCCATAAGACTCCTTCTCAGCGGAATGCACAAAATCAAAATATTCTTTAATCTTCAAAGCTGACAATACTGCATCAAGTAGACGATAAGGAGAAGAAGTAGCTAAGCCAATTTTAATATTTGATTTTTTAAGGTGCGCAAGTGTCTCGTTGACTCCCTTCAATGGAACTGGGTTTTCATGAACCAAAAGAATCATTTGATCAATGATGGCATCTTCAACAGCTTTTTCATCTTGAATCCCAAGTTTTTTATGGTGGTTCCAAAATGCAATGACCTCATCAATTCGAAGCCCAACTGTTTTTTGAAAATCTTTTCTTGCCATTTCTAAACCAACAGATTTAAAAACATTTTCCATTGCGATTTTCCACTGAGGTTCAGAATCGATTAAAACACCGTCCATATCAAAGATGACTGCTTCATAATTGGCTATAGATAGTCTTGTATTCATAGTTTAATTATTTTCATCTTTTGTTTACCTAAGCGACTTTTTTCAGCCACAATTCTGACCTCACTTTCTGATTCAACAGATATCCCCTCCCATTGTTGAAGCCGTCCAAGATTCTTTTTACGAAGCAATTTGAATTGACCTTTGGTACGCTCAAAAATATATAGCCGTTTGTAGGTCAATACATACAATTTGTTATTCAAATAATCACAAGCAGTTACCGATCCTGTTAACCAAGAAACACCATTTAGTTGAATCTCTTGAAGCAGTTTTGTCTTCGAAGATTTATCCGACAAATCAAGCTCATAAATTTTAGATAAACCCTGATAAGGCTTAGACCTGTCTTTTGACAAAATCAATATTTTGCCATCCGCATAGGTAATCGCTTCTGAATCAAAATTCATTCGGCTTTCCTCGGGCGGGAAACTAATTTGATCTGGATAATTAAACGAAAAAGGATCTGCTCTGAGGGTATCAGGGAGATTCTGGTTGAGTTTTCCATCGATATAATAATTTCCCCACGAATTATTCCAAGGAATGCGATAAATCATCAAGTCCTTTCTTTGATTTCGATTGTTGCCAATATCGCCAACGTATAAAAAATCGCCATCGAAGGACAGGTCCTCCCAATCTACATTTTTAGCCCCCGAAATAAATATTTTATGAAAAATGACACCGTCACTTTTCATGATATATAAAACGGGTTCATCTCCACTATCGTTTATTGAAATATAAACAGAACGAACTGGGTTCTCAATACCCGAAATTTCACTAAGTTGATCCGATATAGGATAGCTTGAGACGCATGAGGTTAAAAAGAATAATATGATAATGATCGAAAAAAGCCTCATGACTTAAGGTAAACACTGACGATTTCAATTCTGCGGTCGGTCACCTCTTCAACAACAAAAGAAAAACCATCCATTTTCAACTTAGAGTTTTTCTCGGGAATATTTGCTAGCTCAAATAAGATTAAACCTCCTAAGGTCTCATAGTCCTCTGATTCAGGAATATTCAATTGATACTGCTCATTTAGATAATCAATCTCCACTCTTGCTGAAAATCGAAAATGCGTCTCAGATAGTTTCTCCTCAACAAGATTATCTTTATCATGTTCATCTTCTATTTCACCGAAAATTTCCTCAATTACATCCTCCAAGGTTACCATCCCCGCTGTTCCACCGTATTCATCGGATACGATTGCAATATTCCCGGATTGCTCGGTGAATTTTGAAAGCAACTCCTCCCCTGTTGTTACGGACGGTACAAAATGAATAGGTAATAAAATTTGCTTAATTGATTGTGGCGATTTAAACAAATCATAAGAATGAACATAACCGATGATATTATCAATAGAATCTCTGTAAATAATAACCTTAGACAATCCTTTTGCAATAAAAAGCTGCATAACTGTTTCCAAAGAATCATCGATATCAACTGCAATAATCTCAGTACGTGGAATCATACAATCTCGGGCCTTCACATTTGAAAAGTCGAGTGCATTCTTTAAAAGGTTCATGTCTTCGGAAGAAACCTCTTCACTATCCATACGTTCAGATATATCATCCACAAAATGCTCAAGATCGACCTTAGAGAAAACTTTTTGATTGGTTTTTTGATCATAACCAAAAGCCTTCAAAACAACCCAGCTTATCGCCAGTATAATGTGGGTAGGCACAAAGAGTATTAGATATAAAACAAACAAAGGGAAGGTTCCAATCTTCAAGAATCTATTCGGGTTATATTGCACGAGGCTCTTTGGAATAAACTCGGCTGCAACAAGCACAAGTATCGTAGACAGCAAGGTTTGTAAAAGAAGCAATCCTGCTTCAGATTCAATTCCCCAACCCGTCAAAACAGGACCTAATAATTTCGCAGCTGAGATACCGTAAACAACCAATGAAACATTATTACCAAGTAAAATAAATGCTATAATTTTTGATTCATTTCGATAAAAGATCGTCTGTAATTTACTGAGTAAGGTTCCTTTTGTTTTGTCAACCTCAATCTTTAGCCGATTTGAAGCCAAAAATGCAATTTCCATCGCCGAAAAAAATGCTGAAAAAACAAGGGCGATAAAAAGGAAAAAAAATGCGTTGAACATAGTGTGCAACAATGTAAGGATTATTTGATTAAATCAGCACCAATATCCTTTCTGTAGTTCATTCCCTCAAAGCTTATTTTCTCTATTGATTCATAGGACTTTTTTACAGCAAACTCAATGTTTTTGCCGTAAGAGGTTACTGCCAATACCCTACCACCAGAGGTCACTGAAGATGGGCCATCAGAAAGCGTTCCAGCATGAAAGCAAAGACTGTCTACCACACTGTTTAAACCATAAATCTGCTTGCCTTTTTTGTAGGCCTTAGGATATCCGCCAGAGACGAGCATAACTGTTGCAGCACTCTTATCATAAAACTGAATATCTCTCTCAGAAAGTGTATTGGTTGCGATGCCTTCAAACAAGTCAAGAATGTCTGATTTCAGACGAGGAAGGACAACCTCCGTTTCAGGATCTCCCAAACGGCAATTATATTCTATCACGTATGGATCACCTTTGACATTAATCAAACCAAAAAAGATAAACCCTTTGTAATGTATACCTTCAGACTTCAATCCTTTCGTGGTCGGGACGATGATTTGATTGTGAACTTTATCCATAAAGGCCGCATCAGCAAATGGAACTGGACTTATTGCACCCATTCCGCCTGTATTCAAACCCGTATCACCTTCACCTATTCTTTTATAGTCTTTCGCTTCGGGCAAAAGCTTAAAAGATTGACCATCTGTAATGACAAAAACAGAAACCTCTCGACCGTCCAAGAATTGTTCAACAACTACCTTTGCACTTGCAGCACCGAATTTAGAATCCATAAGCATACTTGTAAGCTCTCGCTCAGCTTCAGCTAAATCATTTAAAATCAAGACGCCTTTTCCCGCTGCAAGCCCATCTGCTTTCAATACATAGGGAGCGTTCATCGCTCTTAAAAATGCAATCCCTTTCTCTATAGAATCTTTGGTAAATGTTCCGTATTTAGCTGTCGGAATATTGTGTCTCTTCATGAAGGCCTTTGCAAAATCTTTGCTACCCTCCAATTGGGCACCCTCAGCATCAGGACCAATCAAGGAAACCTCAGAAAGCATTGGCTCACTATTAAAGTAATCGGCAATACCATTTACTAAAGGTTCTTCAGGACCAACAACGACCAGTTCAATATTATTTTCAAGTACAAAATCCTTTACTGCTGGAAAATTATTTGGATCAAGGGCAACATTCTTCCCATGTTTTCTCGTACCAGAATTTCCTGGAGCGATATATAGTTCGTCAAGAATGGAGCTTTGGGCCATTTTCCAGGCAAGTGCATGCTCACGACCACCTGAACCCAATAGTAAAATTTTCATTAACAATGTTTTAATAATGACTCAAATAACGATGCCCCATCTCTATTTTGTAAGACTGGATCTGAAGACCTCTCTGGGTGCGGCATCATACCAAATACATTTTTATCTTTATTTGTAATACCAGCAATATTCAGAATTGAACCATTCGGATTATAAGCGTCACCTTGTGCCCCATTTGCATCGCAATACTTAAACAATACCTGGTCATTTTCTTGAAGTTTCGCAATTGTATCCTCGGCGGCATAATACCGGCCTTCACCATGTGCAATAGGCACGGAGTATGCTTTCTCTTGATCTAATCCCTTGGTTA
Organism: uncultured Cryomorphaceae bacterium; assembly: GCA_913052055.1. Taxonomy (GTDB): domain Bacteria; phylum Bacteroidota; class Bacteroidia; order Flavobacteriales_D; family Crocinitomicaceae; genus UBA952. Next base: position 41,754 of record CAJXDT010000014.1, on the reverse strand, counting down.
TAGCGGCACTTTTAGAAACCGGATTCAAAAACACGTTTTTACAAATAAACTTTTGGTTATTATTATGAAGTAATGCCCCATCTAGGAGTCCAGTTTCTGTCAAAATTTGAAAACCATTACAAATACCTAAAACGTAGCCTCCCTTTTGAGCATGGGCAATAACGTCATTCATAATTGGCGAAAACTTGGCTATTGCGCCGGAACGCAAATAATCTCCAAAAGAAAATCCTCCTGGCAAAACAACCATATCTACTCCTTGTAAATTTCTATCCTTATGCCATAGGGATACTACCTCTTGGTTCAGGACCTCCTTGAGAATATAAACCATATCCTGATCACAATTTGAACCAGGAAATGTAACTACACCAAATTTCATTGCAAATATCTTTAGATTGCGAAATTAATCATTAATACATTTTTAATCTATGCGAAAATGAAAAACTTGATAACAGAAAAAACGATCAACATGTAAAAAGCACCGCTTGCCGCCATTCCCATGGATTCACTTCTAAAAGCGAAAGGAAGCAATATGGAAATCGGCAACAATAAAAGACTGAAGAAGTCAATTTGTTGAAAACTTAACAAATGAATCAACGCAAGAATTAAAAAAGTAAAGAAAAGAGCCAGCAACATTTGAAACTGTCTTTTTGTACGAATCGCACTTTTTTGCCATTGACTCATAAACGTAACAAAACCCATTATTGCTGCCACAGAAAGTACCCCGAGAACAACAAGCCAATCGCCATTTAGATCGCCCACTGTGTACCGAAAAATGATTGGTCTATCTGAGTATCCTAAAATATAAAATGCAGCATACAGATAAACAAAAGGTAAAACTGCTGCAATCAATCCAACAAGTACATCTCTAAAACTCAATGGCCTTATAAAACGAATCGTTATTATAAATAGAGGCATAACGAAAATAAGAGATGGAAGAAATGTAGCGGCTGCACCTGCCAAAAACATGACATTAAATATGATAGCTTTTGAATCATCATTCTGATTCAATTCAAATAGCTGCTGCAACATAAAAATCAATAATGTATGCGCTACCAACATTCCACTAAAGGTAAAACCAACCTCAAAAAAAGTCATTAAAACTAAATAGAAAGGGGCAATAAGGTAGGTGATTCGGTCAAAAAAATTAGACCGATTGAACAGCTTATTGAGTACAATCCCATTGATCAAAATCAACAGGGCAGAAAACGAGTTCAATCCATTATATGACGAATGAAAAAAGTCATTCCAGACACCAAAGTTCAATTCAGTGTTGGCATAAAATTCATTGGTGTAATTTAAAAAGTGATAAAAGAAAAGAAAAACAGGTAAGAGCAACAATACAATGGTTCTATTTCCTGAAAACAACTTTAACACAAGGGAGAATTTAAATGCTTTGGAAAAGTATAAAATTAATAGGATTAAAGTCATTATTACGTCAAAAAAGAATGTAAAAAATTTTGAATTATTGGCGGTAGAACGCTAAAAATGATATCTTTGGGCGACTAATTTCTTTACATTTCAAACCATAGTTTATGGCAAAGCAAAAAAACAGATATTCAGATAAAGAACTGCAAGAGTTCAAGAATTTAATCTTAGGCAAATTAAAAGAAGCACAAGATGATTACCACCTCTTAGTTGGTTCCCTTTCGCACAACGACGACCATGGCACAAATGATACAGGAAGAACCTTTAATATGATGGAAGATGGATCAGAGACCCTATCAAGAGAGGAGCTTGCTCAGCTTGCTGCACGTCAAGAGAAATTCATCAACAACTTACAGGCTGCTTTAGTAAGAATTGAAAATAAAACATACGGTATTTGCAGGGTTAATGGAACACTCATTCAAAAGGAAAGGTTAAAATTGGTCCCGCATGCAACAATGAGCATCGATGCAAAAAATGCGCAAAACAAATAAGTGAAAAATAAGTTAACAGTCCTCATTGTTCTTATTCTTTCCTTCCTCGCCACTGATCAACTCATAAAATTTGGTATAAAAATAAATTTTGTTGAGGGACAGAGCCAACCGCTTATTGGAAATTGGTTTGTTTTGAATTACATAGAGAATCCGGGAATGGCATTTGGAACTACCTTTGGAAGCTCTATATGGGCTAAACTAGGTTTAAGTATATTCAGAATCATAGCAATTTTCGGCATTGGTTATTACCTATGGAGTGAATATCGGAAAGGATCAAGAATGGATTTTCTTGTCGCTATATCGCTCATCTTTGTCGGAGCATTAGGTAACCTTCTTGACTCAATGTTTTATGATTTCTTTTTCTCTTTTGATCCCTGTAACTATTATAATTACATGGAAGGCACGGGTAACTTTGAAAACTGCGTCCAAACCATACATGGCCAGGAGTATTCTAGGGCTGTTGAGGTAAGGCACCACGGATTTCTTTTAGGGAATGTAGTTGATATGTTCCAGTTTAATGTTCAATGGCCAAAGGCTATTCCTTATATTGGTGGACAACAAGTATTCCCGGCCATTTGGAATTTTGCTGACGCCTGTATCACAACTGGAGTAGGGTTGATTTTAGTACGTAATAAAAAATACTTTCCAAAGGAAAAAAAGCAATCGGCTGCTTAAAAATCCCATTTCATATTGCGCTCATCTAGTATAGCAAAAGATATTTTCCAATCTGCCCGCGTTGGTGTTTGATTCCCTGTTGACAACACACCGTATATACCTACGCGTAATCTTCTCCTTGACAGTTTAAAGTTTCTTTCCAGACCAGCTAATACCTCATAATGCAACCAGTCTTGTTCTCGAACATAAAGCGCGCCTCCACCTAGAACAAGACCTATTCTTGTTTTTTTCATAAAAGGAATCTTATTTATAATCGCGCCATTATCATGATGCACAAAATGAGCCTCAAGCGAAAGGTCATCGGTGCGCAGCAGCGTATCAAGTCCCTGAAAAGAGTACAATGGATTAGAAAACCAAATAGGATCGCTCCTTCTTTGAAATTTAAAATCAGGATCTCTCAAATTTCTAGCACTTAGGAATTTACCTCCCTGAAAACGATAAGTTGAGGTCCCTATAGTCCCTATTTTAAAGGTCTGATCAATACTAATTTGTAAATATTCATGGTCAATATCGCTTCCAAATAAATTAGGTATCCCTCTTTCATAATTGATACTAAAGGTCGGCCAAGCAGAACCTAATACAACCTTTCTATATGGCTCACGCATGTATCTCTGCCCTGGCACGAACCAAAGTGTGAAGTCTGCAATCATACCCTGATAGGTTTGAAAAGAAGAGGGCTCATTATTGGGTAAGACATCGTCCGCTGCATCTATAAAATCATACCCCTCAATGCTTCTCCTTTCACAAAATTCTCCTGCCAATTTAGCATAAAATCCATTGAACAATTCATATTCAATTGAGCTACGTAATTTGGTGGCTTCAATAAAATTTTCTCTTTTATAAATTTGGGTAATTGCATCAAACCCTCTGATCACGTCGAAATCATGGTTCAGCGCAACTCTTACTTTTCCCTGTCTGAAGGGATCAAATTTATATTTCCACCAGGTATCTCCTTTGATATCATTATTCAAAAACCCAAAGGAGATTTGTGTGTAAGAATCCAAAGAACGTTGATCATCCCATTTTTTGAAAAAATCGAAATTTGGAGATATTCTCGGACCAGCAATATATACAGGTCTAATCGTTGTAATCAAGGATCCGATTGTCCATTGGTGTCTTTTATCTCGATTTCGATGGTCTACTCCCCACCAAAGTACCTTTAGTGCAGTTACTTTATTAAAAACCTTATCAACGCTATCAAGGTATTCTTTTCTGGTAATATAATCCCGGATACTATCCTGCCGAATAATAAAAGCGATTTCCTCGGCCGTCAGTGCGTCTTGTCTTTTTTCAGTCCAAAAAGTAGAATCTTTTTCATAAGCCTCTTTTTCTGTGACTGCAAGCTCGCGGTTGAAAAATTTAGGTTTAAAATTTGGATCAAAATCATAATCCGAGAAAATTGCTGTTGTTTTACATGTCGATGATTCTCGTTTGTATTTCACCCCATAATCCAGCACTTGCTTCTTTAAAACGCACAAAGAATCACCATAATGTTCGTACTCCTGTGTGATTTTAAAATAATCATAAACCAACAAGTTCCCTTTCTTCATTTTTAAGCTCAACTTTTCAACCAGCCAAACTGAATCCTGCACCCAAATATATCCTTGAAGTGTCGACGTTGCTGAATTTCTCGCCTGGATTTTGATTTTTGAAATCATTTTTCCATCCTCCTCATACTTCTCAACGAGCCTGTATTTATAAGAAACTATACCAGGAATAGATATCGGCGAACTCACAGGGTTCTCGTGCAGGTCATCTAAACGCAACAGATTTTCGAAAAAATTGAAGTTTGATTTAACAGTTGTTGTATAATATAAATTCCGTTTCGAGCCTCTTAAGGTATATGCGTTCCTATACTCCTTTACTTTATTTCTCGGGGCGAAATTGCGTTCAAGCTGGACCTCCAATAAATTCATCGTATCACGCAATGGACGACGTCCATCAAAGCTATCATCAATGTCATCGAGCTCCTCAGGTTGATTTTGTTTCTTGTGTACATCCTCTCTGGCCTTGATATAAACATTGACACGGTGTGGATAATTCCATTGATTGATTTGCTCACGGCGCGCAACCACTTTTTTCATGATTTCACGCCCTGGATTAGACTTTTTTGTAGTCACATTAACCGTCTCAAGATCCTGAATGCGACTTGGGAAAAGCTGTATTTCTTTTATGACGTTTTGTGTATTTATTGAAACGTAGGATTCACGTGTATCAAATCCTGTTGAGCTAAATACAAGGAAATACTCCCCGCGGGCAAGGCTAATTTGATATTTACCGTCAATATCAGCAACAGTCCTTTGGTTCGGTGCATTTTTTACAAAGATTTTAGCAAAGGGAATAGGTGCGCGCGTTTCATCATAGACCACTCCATTGACAAAATATTGAGCTGCTCCTGCCAATGGGAAGCTGAGCATTAAAACAAATAATAAAGCTCTGCGAAATTGAATTATGAAATGATATTTAATCAAATGAATACTGTAATTATTTTTTTTGATTCAGCGATTCTTGTTCTTTCATGTATGCGATGTGTCGTTCCATTCTTTTCATCATCCAAATTTTAAAAAAGTACATTCCAACAGCAAGTAAAACAAATAGATAGTATACGGCCCATCTTTCAAATCCATCGCTAAAACATTTAAAAGTTACGAGTAGAAACAATATGATGGCAAAAACCAACCAAAAGACTTTCATTATTTTATTGTACAAATCCATCATTCTTTTTTTAAATTAATTTTCCCTGTAGGTTCAAGAATTTCGAAAAAACTAAAGTCTTGCTTTGTGACAAGTCCTTTCCCTTTTAAAATTTCTTTTGGAGAACGAACCAAAACATTTCTATCCGTTCTGATTGTGCTATCTTTCTTATTCCAAATCAAATATTCTGTTTCCAACTGCTGCTCTCTTGCATAATTGTAAAGACGAACAGAATCTTGAACTTCAACAACACCTTCATCATGATCAAAGACACCCGATAAGGCCACTAACGTAGAGACTTTGTCGCCAGATTTATCAAAAAAATCAACCCTTAGGTAATCTTTAAAATTTGTAATATGCTTTGGCTCATAAGATGTTTGAGAGACCTTTGCGTATAAATTCACTTTGGTTTGACCAGAATCATTGTGGAACATGTTTAGGTTTTCTGTGTATTCATCAGGAGCATTTTCAAAGTGGGTAACCCTTTGAATTTCGCCTGAGTTATTCTCACAAGCCAATAAAATTCCCGTTAACAAAAGTGAAATAGAAACAAGAACTCTAAACATGCAAATGATTGTATTACTTAACGTCCACAGTTACACCCCAGCACGATAAAGTAACTTGCGTTGGACTATTGTTGCTAAATATCTCATCTGAAGAAGGACAGCTTTGCAGGTATTTAGACGCAAGAGATGACTCTCCTGCATTTGTTGCCAATTGTGCCGCATAATAATAATTACATTTTCTATCGAAAGTACTCGATCCACAGGTATTGGCCAATCTTGCCACACAATTAGAGGCGACCATCAAGGCTTTTGACCTATTTAGGCCACTGATTGACATTGCGGTATTATAAGCACTCTTAAAACTATTGAGGTTGTTATACTGAATTTCCAAAATACTTAATTGCACATCACCCCTTAGCGTATCATTATCTGCCATTTCAAGCGCCGTTCTGTATACCTCAATAGACGCTTTATACTTTTTCTTGACCTTTAATAAATCTGCTTTTGCCAAAACCGCATCAACTGTATTGTCAATGGAAATTATTGTGTCAATAAGCATCGCGTATTCATCACTTTCTGTGCACTGCTTTTCTTTTAACAAGTTTAGGAAATTCGTAACTGCCTTTTTCTTTTTGTCTTTCTCTTGAGGCAGATCACTCATAAAACCTAAAAGCTCTGGTAGGATATCTTCACAGGTACGAACGACTGTATTAAAATAATTTGTCATCGTTTCTAAAGTTCTTGCCTTAAACCCTTCATTTTCTATTTTTCGCGACAATGAAAAATAATCAGAAATCATCCTTTTTTTGTAAAGCTCTTTTTGGGCGTCCTTAGCCCTGCTATACATCGTATAAAGGTTATAGTAATAATAACTTAATTGCGCATCTTTAAATGTATTGCCTTGTTCAAAAGCGATCGTGAACAAAGAGTCGGCTTTCTCACGATTAGGTGACGATGACTGCAAAACATACAAACCTCTCACTGAAGCTTCAGCTGGGTTAAAGAAACCCTTCTGCTCAACTCGATCATAAGCACTTACCAATGTATCAATATATAGTTTTTTACGCGCCTTGTCTTTTTCTGTAGCTACAGTATTTCTCATGGTCTGAATCATGTTCTTATACTTCTTGGCATCGTAGTTATTACAAATCTCTTCTCCTTTCAAATAGTACATCGTTGCACGTGCATAATTCTTGAGCTTCAGCTCTTGACCTACAAATAGCTGCATTCTTTTACATTCTCTTTCATTTAGTGAATCCAATTGACCAAAAGTCAATGCAACCATAAACACAAATCCTATTCCTAATCCAAACTTCTTCATATCTTTTCTAATCTAATTTTCTTTTTCTAAACCATTTTTCAAAATTGGACGGTGAAAATACCATTCCAAACTTAAATCCTATATACCGTTCTCTTAATCCTGAATCTAATCCTGTACCTTTCTCTCCAAGAACGAATGCTAAATTCAATGAGGATAAAGACATTTGAGCCAGTATCGGAATACCAATTCCAAATGTCGTGCCACGATCCAAATAAGCAGTACCTTCAACGGAAAACGGCAACTCTCTTTGAAAGTAACCCAGTCGATAGTTCAGCTTTTCCAATAGTTTTAAGGTTGCTACATTTTCAAATAATCGCGTCTCAGGAGAATAGCTCAAACCAAAAGACCAGCAGCTCGAGGCCCCTATTTTCCAGTCCTCGCTGCCTTCAAAATTAGATTCTATCCCTTGGCTCGCACTGTAAGAAGCCGCTAGCGTAATGTTGGGTCTTCGTGTGGTCGCTTTTCTTTTTGTCTCTTTAAAGAAATATTTATACTTCAACCCGACCTCATAAGAAGTCAAGGCCTTAATTGAACCTTGAGTCGTATTAGAAAAAACTGTATCGTATATAGATGGCGCATTAATATTGGCCGAGGTATAAAGACTATTTTCAATGGACCCATTGAAATCCTGTTCGGGATCAACCGTAAAACCGACCAATAGTAAATGTCTTTTAGCAATTCGCTGTTCGTAGTGTGCACCTAGCTGGTAATGAAATGATGACAATCTTGTCAAATCCAACGATAATCCTCCTGGATTTGTTTCAGCATTTAGCAATTCACTTTTCCGTTCATTAGAAACAAATCCAAATAAGTAAGATATATTCGCGCCAAAAGACAAATTTGACCTTGAGGAAGAAATTGGCGCATAGGCAAAACCAGCATAGGCGTCTTGTAGGTTTCCTCGGCCAGCATATGTATATCTTATAGAATCAATGCCTGTGAATAGTGACTGGCTGAATTCATAACCTACATTGGAATATGGCTTTAAACCAAAAGCAAACCCACTTCTTTTCGATGCTTTGAATGCCAACGAGAAATGATCAAACATTGTTGATGTTTTGAACTCAGAAACATCTGCTTGCTGATAAAATGAAAATCTTGAGTCTAAGCTGAGTGACATTAAGGTATTCCCTTTACTGAGCCGAGAGTAAGAAGACGGGTTAAAAAAATTGATATTTGTCGAATCAATCCAAACGCTATTTACGTTTCCGAGTGCAGACGTTATTGCATTTGAGCCAGCATTATAATCACCAATTCCATAAGATGATAGTGGGTGACTAGAAGTCACTTGAGCAATAGATAATTGAGTCAAAAGACCCAAAGCAAATGTTAAACTATAACGCATTAATTTCATATATCTCAACAATTCCTTCGAGTGTCAAATTTTTGTTTGCAAAGATGTTACTTTTTTGAGGGAATTCAAAATATGATGCGTCACCTCCAGTGATTAATATTTTTAATTGCCCAAAGTCTTTCTCATAACGCAAAATCATACCTTGTATTTCATGCATTATGCCATTAATCACACCGGAATGTATCGAACTAGCAGTACTATCTCCTATAATCGACGCATTTGCTTTACTATCAATCAAGGGCAATTTACTCGTAAACTCATGAAGCGCCTTATAACGAAGGTTTATGCCTGGTGAGATAGATCCTCCCAGATATACATTTTTTGCCGAGATGAAATCAAACTTAATACAGGTACCAATATCCACAATCAAGCAATGCTCAGATTCGAATGTCTTCATAGCTCCGGCAACATTACATAACCTATCGATTCCAATGGTTTCCATAGAGCTATATGCGCTTTCAAAAGGTAAGGCTGATTGATGCGTAACTTGATGAAATTGTCCTCCCTTATCAATGACAAGCTGTTTAAAGTTTTCATTTAAAACAGATGCACAAACGACAACAGTATCGGAAATAGAGCCTAAGGCATCTGAAATATCATCAAAGCGTTTTACACTTTGTATCTGACTATTTTTAACTTGAGCAACTTTGATAGAAGTATTGCCTGCATCTACAATTACAAAAGGCTTTTCGCTTGTTGACATTGTACAAAGATACAAGTAACCCTATATTTTTAATGATTATTTGCATACTAAACCAAAATATTCATATTTTTGCCACCGCTATGGCTGGTACCTTAGCTCAGTTGGTAGAGCAATGGACTGAAAATCCATGTGTCCCTGGTTCGATTCCTGGAGGTACCACATAAAAGAAAAGCCCCTCAGTTAACTGAAGGGCTTTTTTTGTTTCCGAAATAAGGAGAGCCTTACTACGAAAACAGGAGAGCTTATTTAAATGTCATCGAGCACAGTTTTCTTTTTTGTAACGGCTAATCTTTCTTGTTTTTGGTTCACCTGTATTACAAGCCTCTTTAATTCATTGCGCTTGATGTAATAGTCTTTCGTTCTTGTTTGTAATTTATTGTTAAACATTGATCTTATTTTTTGTTTGTTTTATCTAATAATCTTTTTACTCTAGTGTCGGAAAATAACTGCTGATGCTACTTTAAAAAAATATGTCTTCGTGAAATTGTTTTTGTTGTAAAAATGTAAGGTTGTGCATGATAACGAGACATATTATTGTTACTATTCGATTTCTTTTTTTTATTTGCTTTTATTATTTGTTGCTACAAATGTACGGCGTCAATAGAGCATAAATCCAATAAAAAATGAGAGAGACAGGTGAAATACAGACCTATATATAGCAGTACCTAAGTAGTTTTTGGTATGTCGACAGAGAATGTACTGAGGGGGTAAAGCGCTGGATAATTTAAAAGGGGGATGAAGTATATTTCTTCACGCTTGGTTTTATTCACTTTAAATGCACCCAATCGTAAATCAAAACCTTTGGTGCAGAAAATAGCATTGAGCCAAGTAGCATTAAATAAAATATAAGGTTTTGAACCATTGATTTGAAAATAAAAACGAACCCACCTGTATTCAAGGATACATTATCGTCCTGCGAGAGCAACAAACCAAGAAGAAACACAAGGCAAAATAATATTAGATGGGTCGTTTTCATTTGTTTGATGTTTGCTGTATAGATCAAAAATAAATACTCAGTTTTGATTTGGTTTCGTTTTATATTGTTTGCTGAAACAAATAGGGGTTTAGATTTAGGAGAGGCTAAGTGATAATACTTAGTCCAGAAATATTCGAACTAAAAAAAGGCCCGAAGGCCTTCTTATAACTAAACTATAAACTATGAAAAAAGAGATTTAACCAATGACTTTTAATTTTCGCATTCCCAGAACCACATTCTTATGAATGAATCGGACAATATATACTCCTTCTTGAAGGTTTGAAGCAGCGACATGAGTCTGTCCCTCTTCAATATTAATTGATTTCATTTCATTTGTACTGGTAAGTACCATTTGTATTTCTGTTACCTCAGCCCAATCTGGCCAGTTCATTTTTACTTTTCCAATAAGTGTGGGATTGGGATAAATATTGGCCTTAAACGCCTCTGAAACTGAAGGGTTCAATAGGTTTCCAGAAACTGTAGACTCAAGCCCGAAAGGTTGCTTTTGAATTGCATTATCTTGACTCATTACTGAACCAGAAATTAAAATAAATGTGCCTAAAAAAATGTTTGTAATTGTTGATTTCATTTTAGTGTTTTTTTGTTGTTTGAATATTTGTTTTTGTTTTACAGGTCAAAGATGAATACTCTGCAGGTGTATTCTTTCATAAAAGCAAGGACTTGTATTACAATTAATCGATTGCACCCAAAAAAAACTAAGTGGTACTACTTAAAGACCTGTGGGTAGTATTGGAAGAATAAAAAAGGAAATAAAGAAACAACTATCTATAAAACAGATAGTTAAACAAGAAAAATACGTAGTAAAACTGAGGGTTAAAAATTATTGGCTCAAGAGCTGGTTTAAATCTACATGTAAGGAGGATATGCGCTCTAAATAAGTGCTTTTAGTTTCTTTTGAAAGATTTGGAAGGGCTAGAAGCCGCTCATATGCTTTTCGGATTTCTACAGTATCTCTATTGGATAAATTAAAATCAAGAATAGCGGCATTCTTTTCTAGAACTAAAATTATGTTTGAAAATTCTGGGTAACGCTCTGCAATGGTATCTCCATAGGCAATAGCTTTTAAATAGGCCCCAGAAGCATCATATAGCTCTTGAACATCGGCTAAACAATATGCTGAAAGTGTATCCTCTGGGAAATTATTGTAAAATTTCAAATTCAAATTAATGAGCTCCATTCGCTTTACTGAAAGGTCTGTCTTGAATTTGATTAGCTCCTCGGAGGTTAGAGACGCCGTATTTCGACCCGTTTCAAGAAATAACTTTAGCATTTCATTATTTAAAGATTTAATATCATTGATCTGGCTTTGCTTATCTTGGGCTTCGGATTGAACGTTAACAGAACTATCCGAACCACACGATACGATAAAAAGAAACAAGACCACAGCGACAATAGTATATTTCATTTTTTTACTTTTTTCGGGAAACGCATTTTATAATCAATTTCAATTTCTCCATTCGTTATATTATTTAGCTTTTTTTGAATAAGCTTTCTTTTAAGCGGGCTAAGATAATCCGTAAAGAGAACTCCTTCAATGTGGTCATATTCATGTTGGAAAATTCGGGCAGCATAACCAGAATAGCTTTCTTCCTGTAATTCCCAGTTTTCATCATAATATGAAACTGTTATATCCGGCTTTCGCGATACATTCTCTCTAATTTTGGGAATCGATAAACAACCCTCCTGAAAAGGCCATTCTTTTCCATCTTCCTCCTCAATAATAGGATTGATAAATACTTTTTTAAAGTGCTCAATTCCTTCAGCTCTCGGATCATCGTCTTCATCTTCATCTTCAGCAAACGGACTACCATCAACAATAAACAACCTAATATTTTTTCCAATCTGAGGCGCCGCAAGACCAACCCCTTTAGCCTTGTACATGGTTTCGAACATATCAGAAATCAGCTGTTTGAGATCAGGGTAGTTTTCATCAATCTCTTCACAATCTTTTTTTAAAATTGGATCACCGTAAGCTACAATAGGTAAAATCATGGCATTATTTTGTGCAAAAATAAACTTTTCGGCTAACTTTTTGAATTTAGATAATCCTGAAGAATGATTGTTGCACTCATCTGGTCTATCAGACCTTTTTGTTTTCTTTTTTTCTTGGACGCCCCTTGAATTAATGTCTTTTGAGCAATTTTAGAGGTCATTCTTTCATCAAATAATGTCACTTGAAGCAGAGGAAACTCCTTTTCTAAAGCCAAACGTAGCAGCCTAACATTTTGGGTAATATCCGTATCTGCACCATTCAAACCCAATGGAAAACCCAAAACCATGGTCTCAATATTTTCTGAAAGAACAAGATCTTTAAGGAATTGCATTAGCTCCGAGGAAGCAACTGTTTTCAAGGGTGTTGCAATGATACCGAGGTCATCCGAGACAGAAATTCCAGTACGTTTTAAACCAAAATCAATTCCAATTGCTTTACTCATGAAACAAAAGTATAAAATAGATTAGAATCAATTTATTACACTTTTTACACTTTTAACATATTTAAAGTTTCCTAAGTAACTATTTTTTATATTTTTGCGCTGTGAATTCGAAACAAATAGATTTATTGGAACGATCGGCGAAGCTTTTTATGAAGCTTGGTATTCGAAGTGTGACGATGGATGATATAGCAAATCATCTGGGCATATCAAAAAAGACGCTTTACAATCACTTTACAGATAAAGGTCAGCTCGTAAATGAAATTATTAGACTAAGAATAGCGCAAGACCAGGCCGTTTGTACATCTTTCGCAGTTCAATCCATCAATGCAATTGATGAATTAATGCATATTTCAAAATTCGTAATAGAATCACTTTCCTCCATTAACGCGACAGTTTTTCATGACCTGAAAAAAAGCCATCCAGATGCTTGGAAAATGCTAGAGGAACATCGTTTTGGATTTGTATACAATCAATTTTTCGATAATCTACAGCGCGGAATAGATGAAGGTCTATACAGAAAAGAAATACACAAAGAAATTTATGCCAAACTACATGTTGTTAATATTGATGCGATCATCAATGGCACCATCTTTCCATGGCCTGAATTTAAGTTTGAATCAGTATTCATAGAAACCTTTCGCATTCATATTCGAGCAATCACCAATGATCAAGGCTTAAATTATTTTAAAACTCACTTATTAAATAACTATAAATGAAATCTCTTGTAACAATTTTAACAATTGTACTCATTTCAAATGTCAACGCACAAATTGGGCGCAGCTTTTCATTATTAGAGGCAAAAGAATATGCCTTGAAAAACCATGTAAAAATTACAAATGCCTCCTTGGAATACGATAAGGCAGTGCATCAAAAGAAGGAGTATTTGGCAGCGGGTATGCCTGAAGCAAATATTACTGGCGCTTTTAATCAGTTTTTAAACTTACCCGTGCAGGTGCTACCGATTTCCTTTTTTAACCCAGGAGCCCCTGAGGATGAAGTGGTGGCATTTAGAGCAGGAACTGAATTTAATTCGAATGCAAGCCTTCAGGTAAATCAACTTTTATTTGATGGTTCTTACTTTGTCGGAATTGAAGCTTCAAAGCTACTTATTGAGCTGCAGAATATTCAACAAACTCGGACCAAAGAAGAGGTTTTATTTTCCGTAATAGACGCCTATCATATTGCATGCGTTGCAGAAGAAAACTTAGCGTTTGCCGATTCTATATACCAAATAACTGCAGACCTTGAAACCAAGCAAAAATCTTATCTCGAATTAGGCGTACTAACTAACGAAGAGCTAGACCAGATGACATATGCAGTGCTAACTGCTAAAAATGCATTTGAAAATGCTGAATTACAAACCAGTAATGCATTGGCTTTATTAAAGTACTCCATGAGCTTCCCTCAGGACTCGATACTCATATTGTCCAATAACTTAAATGAGCTCGACAAAGAAGCATCTCAGATATCTATTGGGTCCATTGAGGACAATACAGTATTGCCTCTTCTTCAGACTCAAATCGATCTATCACAATGCAACGTTCGAAATAATAAAGCAGGTTTCTTACCTTCTTTTTCAGCATACTTTCAGCAGAGCTATAATGCCTATCGAACATCTTTCGACTTCTTTCAGGACAAGCCATGGTACTCACAAACAAATTGGGGTTTACAAATGAAAATCCCTGTTTTTTCAAGTGGAAAAGGACGCGCAGTGGTCAAGCAATCTGAGATCCAACTGATGCAAGATGAAAACAATTTTGAATTAACCAAGCAAGGATTAAAGCTTCAAGAGGTACAGCTTAAGAACACACTTGCGTCAGCAATTAAGAAAAGAGCGCTTCAGCAAGAAAATAGTGCTTTGGCAGAAAAAATTTATAGAAATGCCATTAAAAAAGAAGCGCTTGGTAATGGTAATAATGTAATGGTTACGCAAAAGCTAAACCAAGTCATGATTGCACAAGCCGAGTATACCGCAAGCTTGATTGAGGTGTACAGAAGTAAAATTGAACTCGATAAACTATATAACAAACTGAATTAAAACTATTATCCTGATGAAAAAAACAATCATTTTCGGAGTCCTTTTATTTTCTCTTTTTTCCTGCGGTTCGGACGGAAAAAACACAACAACAAAAGAGGACAAAACTTTGAAAAACAATACAATACTTCCTTTGGTATTAACCAGTAAGGCAAAGAAAAAAAGCTTTATTCATAAAATATCAATCCAAGGTAGTATCGAGAGTACGCAAGATATATTAATAAATACTGAAATGTCAGGAATCATCAATGAGGTCAACGTCGCTTCAGGAGACCGAGTGAAAGCAGGACAAGTTCTTGTATCTATGGATGCGGCACTCATAAATGCGAATATTCAAGAATTACTTTCTCAGCTAGAATTTGCGCGCTACACGAGAGATAAACAAGTGGCCTTATTCGAGCAAGAATTGGGATCTGAATTCGATAAAAAAAGTGCAGAAAATCAGGTTAGTTCTTTAGAATCTAAGCTCAATACATTAAACATTCAACAGTCGAAAATGATCGTTAAAGCTCCTTTCGATGGAACAATAGACCAAGTATATGCCAAGAAAGGTCAGCTCGCCGCTCCACAGATGCCCTTAATGAGACTTGTGAACACTGAGCAAACAGAGGTTGTAGCATCTGTCTCTGAAAAACATTTCAGCAGTATTAGAAAGGGAACTGACCTAAAAATCAACTTTCCAAACTATGACCTTGACCCTATTCAGTCCGTAGTGAGCAGCGTGGGAAGCTTTATAGAACCGACCAATAGAACATTTACGATCCGAGCTAAAACTACAAATAAAGTGGGGCTGATGCCCAATATGCTTGCCGAACTTGAAATTATTGACTTCCAGGTTGACTCAGGGTTAGTCGTTCCATCAAAAAGCATCATGAAAAACGCAAAAAACGAAGATTATTTATGGACCTTAAAGCCAGCAAAAAATGGCAGCTACAGTGTCAAGCAAGTCTTTATCAAAAAGCAGAAGGCATACCAGGGTGAGGCACTTATTGAAGAAAATGACGAAATCACGGAAGGCAATCTAATCATAGAAGGTGGCGCGCGTGGAATTACCAAAAAAGATTTAGTTCGAATCAAGTAAAAACACAGATATGAGCAACTTAAAAGGATTCGGCCTTACAACCTTATCAGTGAATAATACCAAAACGGTATTCTTAATTGCCATCGTTATTGTCATTGGAGGGATGCTGGCCTATCAATCAATGCCAAAAGAGAATTTTCCAGAATTAAAAATCCCGGAAATATATATCGGTATCGCAAAACCTGGTTCATCACCTAAATATATGTCTGAAAAAATTTCTCAGTCGATTGAGAAAGAAATTGGAGGGATAAAACTTGTGGACGAAATCAATTCTAATTCAGTACATGGATATACCACTATTCGTGTCAAATTCGACTTTAAAATGCCTGTAGATGAGGCACTCGGAAAAGTAAAAGATGCCGTGGATCAAGCGCGAACGAAAAGTGATTTCCCACAGCTTCCCGCGGAACCCAATATTTTTGAGCTTGACCCCTCTAAAATGCCCATCCTAAATATTAATATGAGGTCAGAGAATGCAGCTGTGCTCAAAGAAGTTTCCGAGGAACTTGAAAAACAATTAGAGGAGCTCCCCGAGATAAGTGAGGTTGATATCCGTGGTCTACCTCTGCAGGAAATGAGAATTGAGGTAGATCCGGTAAAAGCACAGGCTGTCAATGTAACCCTCGGTGATATCGAAAATGCTGTCAATGCCGAGAATCAAACCATACCCGGAGGAGAAATTCTAATGGATGGAATTCGAAAAACCATTCGAATTGAAGGAGAGTACAAAAGTGCTGATGAGCTCAAAAGAACTGTTGTTCGACAGGACGACTTTCTACCCGTATACCTCGAAGATGTAGCACAAGTTTATTTTGGAAATGCTGACACAACATCATTTGCAAGAGAGTTTGGTACCGCTGTTGTCATGTTAGACGTTAAAAAACAAGGTGGCGAAAACCTTCTTGTTGCTTCTGATAAAATAAACAACATCATCGCTGAGTCAAAAAAAGATGGAACAATTCCTAAAAGTGTTGAAGTATCGTTAACAAATGATCAGTCCAATGTAACTAGAGATATGGTTTCTAACCTAGAAAACTCGATTATTCTTGGAATTATACTAGTTGTTGGGGTGCTGCTGTTTTTTCTAGGATTGAGAAATGCAATTTTTGTAGGAGTAGCCATTCCACTATCCATGCTTATGTCATTTTTGATATTAAACTCCATGGGGATTACATTAAATGTAATGGTACTTTTCTCTTTGGTAATTGCTTTAGGAATGCTTGTCGATAACGGAATCGTTATTGTTGAAAACATTTACCGCTACATGGATGAAGGCAACACAGCATATACGAGTGTGGTTCAAGGTGTAGGAGAGGTTGCATGGCCAATTATATCCTCCACTGCAACAACCGTCGCTGCTTTTGTTCCACTGGCTTTATGGCCAGGAATTATTGGAGAATTCATGAAGTTTTTACCCATGACACTGATGATTGTTTTGGCATCTTCTCTGTTTGTGGCCTTGGTGATCAATCCAGTACTGGCTGTTACTTACATGAAAGTAACTCAGAGCCAACCCAACAAAAAGAAGATCGTCATCACTTCCCTATTTCTGACCTCCTTAGGTATTTTCTTTATCGTTTTTGGCTGGGTGACGCTCGGTAACTTTACGGCATTCATTGGAATCTTAACACTCATCAACTTATTCCTATTTATGCCTGGCACAAAGATATTTCAGAATAGATTTTTGCCACGTCTCGAACGATTTTATGAGCGTTTTCTTCGTTTTGCAATGCACGGCAAAAAACCAATTTTATTTTTAGTAGGAACCGTAATGCTTCTCGTTTTCTCTTTGGGTTTATTTGCCGTATTTCCACCTAAAGTTGAATTTTTCCCCAATAATGAGCCGCAATATGTGAATATTTTTATTTCACATCCCATTGGAACGGATATTGGCGTGACAAATAAAACCACCTTAGTTGTTGAGGATGACTTAAATAAAATCCTCGGTAAATACATGGATGCCGATGATACTACAGGAATTCCTCAGGATGAAAGATTGATTAAGTCCATCATCTCTCAAGTAGGAGAAGGAACAAGTGATCCAGCTCAAGGTGTATCCATGGGAAACACGCCTCATAAGGCAAGAATAACGGTTAACTTTTGTGAATTTCAATTCAGAAAAAAAACCAAAACCTCGGATGTATTAAAAGAAATTCAGTCAGGGCTCAAGGGGAAATATAACGCTGATATTGAAATTACAGCAGCGAAAAATGAATCAGGGCCTCCGCAAGGTGCACCCATTAACATAGAAATTACTGGAAGAGGAGAATACAAAGAGCTTATCGCAGCGGCAGAAGGCATCAAAACATACCTTGATAGAAAGGGGATTGATGGTGTAGAAAAATTAAAGCTAAATGTAGATGCTAATCGACCTGAGATACCTATTAAGGTGGATCGTGACCAAATCCGTAAACTGAATGCCTCAACATACCAGGTTGGAATGGCCATTAGAAAGTCTCTTTTAGGTCAGGAAGTTTCGACTTACACCATTGATGAAGAATCCCATGATATTGTGGTAAGGTTTGACGGTAACAGCAGGTATGACTTCAATGCCATTTTAGACCAACGATTGGTATTCAGAAACAACAAAGGAAAACTCATGAATATACCAGTACGTTCAGTTATTGATACTCCTGAAGAAAGTACAAGCTATTCTGCAGTGGTCAGAAAGGACCAAATCCCACTAGTTACCATTACATCAAATGTAACCGAGGGCTTTAACGCTAATGAGGTAGTTAAAGTCATGAAAGAGGAATTAGAAGATTTTGAAAAGAAGAATACGCTTTCCGAAAATATAAAGTACCGCTTTGCAGGTCAGCAGGACGAGCAAGCAAAAGAAATGGCCTTTTTGGTTAAGGCGCTTCAGATTGCATTATTCTTGGTACTCTTAATTATTGTTTCTCAATTTAATTCATATTCAGCACCCACGGTAATATTATTGACCGTGCTGCTTTCTTTGATTGGTGTATTTTTAGGACTTGTGATATCAGGCCAAAACTTCGTGGTGATCATGACCATGATTGGAATCATTTCTCTTGCCGGAGTCGTTGTCAACAATGCAATTGTCCTCATTGATTATACGAATTCATTGCGCAAACGAAAGAGAATTGAAAAAGAGCTCAAAGATAACGAAGTTCTGAGCAATGAAGACCTTCTAGAATGTACCATTCAAGGTGGAAAAACAAGACTGCGTCCAGTTCTTCTGACGGCAATCACTACTATTCTCGGATTGATTCCCATGGCCATTGGCTTTAATATAGATTTTGCTGGATTATTTACTTCATATGCACCGAATATATTTTTGGGAGGAGACAACAATATGTTCTTTGCACCGATGGCTTGGACTATAATTTATGGACTGACTTTTGCTACTTTCTTGACGCTGATAATTTTACCTTCTGTTTATCTTCTGATGTATAAATTTAAAATTTGGATGTACCGCGTTTTGAGCTGGGAGATAAAAAGTAACTTTTAAATTACTTCAACGTTCAACACCATATGAGAACTTTTTCTTTATTATTCATTGGAATTCTATTACATGCATGTGTTAGTGATAGAGATGCCTCTAATGTTCCTGAAATAGATAGCGCTTATTTTAGAAGCGATTTTAAGGAAGGGGAAATGTTCTTTGATCTAAAAGAAAATATTGAGCGTGCTGAAGGCATAACCGATGCAAAAAGCCTTGAATTTATGAGTGCTGAGGGAGCCCTTTTAAAAGCAACTGCAAAAATTGATTCTTTTGGGGAGGTACATATGCTTATCTTAGAGAAGGAGCTTGAAAATAAACTCAAAAACGAGCTTTTCTTTTACAAGAATGGCTTGAAGCGTGTAAGTCTCCAATCCCTTACAGAATTCAATGAGGAGTCCAACTATTATTCGGAGGTCATCTCTTTTTACGGTGATTCTGGAAATGTAATTTATACAGGAATTAGAAATGCAACAGATATTGATTCTCTTTATTGGTTGCGCTATTCGGGAATAGATAAAAAAAATCACACCGATGATTTCACGCTTGATTTATTAAAAAGAGAAGGTCCGTTTCAAACCAATTTTTTGGGAACGGCATATTCTGAAGAACAAGAAAAGCTATTCTTAGTTGTTGGACCAGAAAATCGCACCTACACCTCTACCCTTGCGGTAATTGAAAAAAGTGCCTTTCTCAATAAATTGATTAAATATGAAAAACAAAATATCGGAATACCTCTAGATATAGACTTTGTTCATACCACGCAAACCGATGGGTTTTCCTATCAAACTTTACTTAATGTATCTTCAGCAGCAGAAAGTCAATAACGAGGACGGATTAAACTTTATGCATTTTTATGCGTCTAATTAACTGTGCTCCTTTAATTAAACAACTATGTTAAAAAAATTATTTCTTGGTTTGTCCTTTTTGATCATGAGCTCTGCTCTTTTTTCACAAACTATGAAGGTTACAGGTACAGTCTACGATACAACCGGAAGTATTCCTCTTGAATCCGTTTCTGTCATTGCTGTGAGATTAAAAGACTCCTTACTTTTAGGATACACTAGAACAAATAAAGATGGATTTTTTGAATTGAGTGGATTCCCACCAGACACTTTTGACTTAATGATTGAGTATCCGGGTTTAGACGAAAAATCGTATTACATATTTGGGAATGCTGGGAACAACGAAATCGATATCCCCGTAGTAAAGCTCAACCCAAAATCACAAGATTTAGAGGAAGTCGTGATTTTCGCCAACAAAAACCCAATTTTTTTCAGAGGGGATACGCTTGTATATGTTGCTGATTCTTTTAAAGTTGCAGAAAATGCAGTAGTTGAAGACCTTTTGAAAAAGCTACCTGGAATTAGTGTAGATGAGAATGGAGCCATTACATCCCAGGGACAGGATATTGAGCAAGTATTGGTAGATGGAGATGAGTTTTTTGGATCTGACCCAACGATTGCGACAAAAAACCTCGGTGCAAAAGGGATCGAGACTGTTGAGGTTTATGAAAAAGAACGAGAAGGTGCTTCAATAGGGGACGATGACAAAATGCAGGTCCTTGATCTTCGACTAAAAGACGATGCAAAAAAAGGATATTTCGGAAAGATAACGGGAGCAACAGACTATGGTTTATTTGAGGAAAACCCATTCTATGAAGGAGAATTGCTATACAACAACTTTAATAAAAAAAGAAAGGTGTCCGTATTTGCATTAAAAACAAACACCCCTCGATCCAACTTCGCAAGAGGTGATGCATCCAAATTTGGTCTTGAAAACGAAAAAACTGGAAACTGGTGGGACCAAAGTACAGCCACAAATACAAGTGGTATACCTACAACCTTAAAAGCAGGTATCTATTACTCAGATCGTATCGGTAAGACCGGAAAGATCACTATGAATTATTCTTACTATGAAACTGAACTGAATGCTATATCTAGAAGTCAATCAAGCTATTTTTTACAAGACACTACCTTCAGTACTATCGACTCAATAGATCAAGATGAGCTCATAAAATCACACAGTTTAAACATAAGCTACAAAACAAATTTAGACTCATTAACGTCTATTGAAATTAGACCCAGTTTTAGCCTTGATGCAGCTGAAACAATGACTAATACAAAAAATGAATTTATTGGAGAGGATATGATTAGTTCATTAAAAACATCCATAATTAATACAAATGCCTCTGAGGGTATATCCAGTAACTCAAGATTCAAAGTAATCAGAAAGTTTATGAAGCCCAAAAGAGTTCTAAAGGCAGAATATGTGCTTAGGACAGAAGACAATAGCACGGATAGTGAACTTGAAAATATTTCGAATTATTATCTCGCCGCAACAAGCGATTCCATCGAGCAAGATAGAACAAACAACAATGGTTACTTGAATCAAACTGGAAAGCTTACCTATACAGAACCCTTGTTTGACAAATTCCGCATCGAATTCGAATACCTCTACCAAAACAACACCTCAAATCAAGAAATCTTCACTAGAGACAGATTGAACAATGACGTATTGGTTGATGATTTATCAAATAATTTCAAGAATCTTCGCGTTCAAAATAGAGGAACCGCTGTACTCAGCTATGAGATATACAAGCATCTACTCCAGGCCGGCATTGGTTATAGAAATATTGTGATTGAAAACGAAAATTTAATTAGTAATAACATCATCGATCAGAACATAAGTAACTTCTTACCCCAATTCAGGTATCAATATAAGCCAAGCAGAGCAAAGCGCTTCAATTTTAGATACAACACGCAATCTCAACAACCCTCTGTAAATGACTTACAGCCAGTGCAAAACAACTCCAATCCAAATGCAATTCAGGAAGGAAATCCAGATCTTGAGCCAAATTACATGCATACACTACGTGTAAATTTCAATTCATGGGATGCATTGTCAGGTAGGTTTATTTGGACCGGACTGAATGCTACATATACAGATAATGCATTTGCAAATAGCACCTCTTTTGATCAGTACGGTCGGACGATATCTCAAACCATAAATGTGGATGGTAATATTTATTCAGGCGTTTTTGCAGGGGCTGGCTTCCCCATTTTGAATAGGAAAATAGTTTTTGAACCAAATATGAATGTGAATTATTTGAAAAACACAAATTTTATTGACTCACTCGAAAATATAACAGAAAATACGTCCATATCTGCTGGACTGAAAATAAGATTTGATC
Source organism: uncultured Cryomorphaceae bacterium (assembly GCA_913052055.1). Taxonomy (GTDB): domain Bacteria; phylum Bacteroidota; class Bacteroidia; order Flavobacteriales_D; family Crocinitomicaceae; genus UBA952. The sequence goes on along the minus strand of CAJXDT010000014.1, from coordinate 19,378 downwards.
TAGATTCACTTGAATTCAATATCGAAAATGAGTACTCTTACGTCAACCCAAATACGTCTCTATCTTCTTTTGCAAACCAACCCTACTCCACACAGCGCTACAAAGCGAGAATTGAATGGCGAGTTAGAGGCGGATTTATGCTAAAAGCAGATGCTAGCTATTCCATTAACACGGGACGAGCGGTCGGATTTAATCCGAACATTTTCATTATCAATGCCGAAATAAGCAAAAGCTTTTTGAAAACTGAGAATCTGATTTTATCAATCAACGGAAATGATTTACTCAATCAGAATATTAATGTACTCCGAGAAGTGAATGGAAACGTCATAACGGACAACCGTACACAAATCATTTCACGGTACTTTCTAATGAGATTGACATACAAATTCAATAACAAAAAAACCAAAGAAAATGAATACAAGCGCTGGGGCTAGAAATATCGGGATCTTTGTCTTGTTTTTAACATTTGGTTGTTCTGGCCTATTAGGTCAGTATCACAACTATGGTAAAATTACCTTTGAAAGAAAAACAAATCTTTTGAAAAGGTATAATGATAACCGAATGAAACGTTTTATCAATGAGGACAATAAAATAAAAATTGATAAGTTCGAGCTTTTATTTAATGATACATCATCTGTTTTCAGACCTATTTTAGTTGCTGAAGAAGGACGAATGGGCTGGATGACAACAAAAAACTATTATTATCAGTACTTGCAAGAAAGATCTCAGTTCATGATATTGGGACTATTTGGGCAGAATGTTTACTTAAAAGACTCTTTACCTCAAAGAAATTGGAAAATCACCAACAGCACGAGAAATATCAGTGGTTACAAGTGTAGGAAAGCCCTTTATGAAAAGAACGACTCTACAAGAATCTACGCTTGGTATGCGACAGAGCTTACAACATCAATAGGTCCTGAGGGATATTGTGGACTTCCCGGAGTAATATTAGGATTGGCAACCGAAGATGGAGGAATCGTATATTTTGCCAAAACCATTGAGTTCACAAAACCCACTAGAGAAGAATTGTTACCAGATGTAGGGAAAAACAAAATATTTACCCTACAACAACTCAAATACAAAATAAAAAAGGATTATGGCAGTACTCCTTGGGGAAAAGGTATGTTTGAGAACCTTTTTAGGTGGCTATAAGCTAGGCCATCCTTTGACTCTATGTCAAAGTAAATCTTTACTTTTACACTCCTTCGAGAACTGACAAACATGTGGCAAGGAATTGCAAATATTATTTTACGAAACCGTTTCCTTATTTTAGGGGCAATTGCTTTGATAACCGTAATGTTTGGCTACTCTGCACTGACCAACCTAAAGCTGGATAATAAATACGGAATCGTTCTTCCCAAAGACTCCCCTACCACCACCAACTATAACAAGTTTAAAAAATTATTTGGTGAAGATGGAAACGTATTGGTTTTTGCTGTTAAAACAGACTCTCTTTACACCGAGAGCAGGTTCAAAAAATGGAAGCAGTTAGGCGATTCTATTTTAAAGTTTAAAGGTGTTGAATCTGTGACATCCGAAGCTACACTTATTACGCTAAAAAACGACAAAGAGAAAAAAGAATTTGTTTTTGAACGAATCTTCGAAGAGGACGATACCCTTTTTAAGAAAAAAAGCATCCAAGTCATCAAAGAAGAGGTTCGGACAAATCCATTCTACAAAGGTCTTCTTTACAGTGATAGTGGTAACGTATCTGTAATGATGATTGGCATATCTGAATCGACGCTTGCCGATCAAAAAAAATCTAAAATTGTTCTTCAAATTGAGGACTTAGCGCGAACTTACGAACCGGCATTTGGCCCCATACATTTCGCTGGCCTTCCACACCTAAGGGTCGTGATTGCCACTAGAATTCAAAATGAAATGTTTCTTTTCATTATGGCTTCAATGCTTGTAACTGGTATACTACTCTACCTATTCTTTAGGTCTTTAAGAGTTGTAGCCATCTGCCTTACTGTGGTTGCAATTGCAGTAGTGTGGGCGCTTGGAAGCATCGGGGCAATGGGGTTTTCCCTGTCCATTCTTATGGCACTAATACCTCCTTTGATGATTGTGATAGGTATTCCAAACTGTGTCTTTTTGATGACAAAGTTTCACCAAGAGGTAAAGGAACACGGCAATAAAGTCAAAGCATTATCGCGAGTGATTCAAAAAATTGGTACGGCAACCCTATTGACAAATTTCACGACGGCACTTGGGTTCATGACCTTTGCATTTACAAATTCTACCAAGTTGATGGAATTTGGAATCGCTGCATCGATTAATATCATGCTTGTATTTGTAATATCTATTTGTGTACTTCCGATCATAGCATCATTCTCTAAGCGTCCAAAAAACAGGCACCTCAAACATCTTGATAGAAAAATCGCTACAGGAATGCTCGATTTCATCGTATATAATACAGAGCACCGTAGACCTTTAATTTATCTTACGACCCTCCTGTTAATCATCGTTAGCTTCATTGGTCTCTACAAAATGGAAGCTACGGGAAATCTTACCGGAGATCTTCCTGTAAACGACCCTATAAGTAAGGATGTACGTTTTTTAGAAAAGCACTTTGGAGGTTCTATTCCTTTTGAAATGATGATTCATTACAACGACAAGGACTTGTTCAATTTCAAAGAAATGAACTCTCAAAAAATCAACAATACACTAAATAAATTAGCACGAATTGACGCGATACAAGATACGCTGAAAAATGATGCTCTTTTTTCTAAAAGTATAACTATAGTTGACTTCATTAAAGCGCTAAATATGGCGTACTATTCCAATGACCCATCCAAGTATAAACTTCGTATACGTCAAGTCGGAATGGCGAAAACTTCAAGCAGAAGACAAAAAGAATATTTCAAAAAATTATTTCAAGGAGACATATATAACGGTGGATTTTCAATTAAAGAAGTACTTGATACAAACTCACAACATATTCGTGTCAGAAGCCAAATGAAGGACCTTGGCTCTTATGATGTAGCACAAAAAGTAAAGCATTTAAAAAGTACTGTTGATCAAATACTTAATCCTAAAAAAGAATATCTCGAGGAATATTATGCAAAAATCAACTGGCCGAAAGATGAGGAAGATTCACTAAGTGCTGATTACGTCGATTCCATTTTCATACTAGAACCAGCCATAAAACGATCGATGATTGACATGATTTCGGCTGGAAATATTGAACAAAAAAATAAATTATACGAAGATAAAACCTATTTATATGAGTCCATGGATTCAATCGGTTTTCATTCTTCAATATATAATGCAATTGAAAAAGAATATTTTGAGGTAACATTCACCGGCACCTCTGTTGTTGCGGCGGAAGGAACCAAGTACCTTGTCAAGAACCTTATCACAAGTTTAATTTTTGCTATTATCTCCATCGGAATCCTAATGGCTATACTCTTTAGATCCTGGAGAATGGTTGTTATTTCAATGATTCCAAATATTATCCCCCTTTTATTTACAGGAGGAATTATGGGTTGGTTTGGAATACCTTTAAAACCTTCCACGTTGTTGGTCTTTAGCATTGCCTTTGGAATATCGGTAGATGATACGATTCACTACCTGGCAAAATATAGACAGGAGCTCAAGACCAATGAATGGAACCTTAAGGCATGTATTAATAATGCAACAAGAGAGGCTGGACTAGGGATGTTTTATACTTCTATTGTACTTTTTTCTGGCTTCTCAGTATTTACATTTTCTCAATTCGGAGGAACGCAAGCACTGGGTATGCTCGTTTCAATTACTTTATTAATTGCCATGCTCACGAACCTAATGGTTCTTCCCTCGCTACTTCTTTCATTGGATAGGCTTATCACAACAAAATCTTTTAAGGAGCCATACTTTGAAGCATATGAAGATGAGGATGAGGTGGAATGGAATGCGCTGGCACTAGAAAAAGAAGAAGAAGAAGACAAATCTCAAAAAAGTAAAGAACTATGAAAGGGATTATTTTAGCCGGAGGTTCAGGCACAAGACTTCATCCGCTGACACTGGCGGTTAGTAAACAGCTCATGCCAATTTTCGATAAACCGATGATCTATTATCCTTTGTCGATATTAATGCGCGCAGGGATCAATGAGATATTGATTATCTCTACACCTCATGACCTACCTAATTTTGAAAAGTTATTGGGCGATGGAAAAAAATATGGCTGTTCTTTTGAATATGCTGTTCAAGAGGTACCAAATGGATTGGCACAAGCTTTCATTATTGGTGAGGACTTTATTGGGAAAGATAAAGTTTCATTGATATTAGGTGATAATATTTTTCACGGAGGAGGATTAAATAAACTACTACAGGAGCACAATGATCCTGATGGAGGTGTGATTTATGCGTACCATGTAAAAGACCCTGAACGATATGGTGTTGTGGACTTCGATGAGGATATGAATGCTTTGTCGATTGAAGAAAAACCTACTGCTCCGAAATCCAATTATGCCGTACCAGGGCTTTATTTCTATGACAACTCAGTAATTGAGATTGCAAAATCTATTCAACCCTCTGCCCGAGGCGAATACGAAATCAGTGATATCAATGCGGAATACCTGCGAAGAGGCAAATTAAAAGTTGGTGTGCTTGATAGGGGAACTGCATGGTTAGATACGGGAACCTTCTCTTCCTTGATGCAAGCCTCTCAATTTGTCCAAGTCGTGGAAGAAAGACAAGGTTTAAAGATTGGATGTATCGAAGAGATTGCATTTAAAAAAGGATTTATTTCAAAAGAGCAATTGCGTAATCTTGCAAAACCATTAGAGAAAAGTGGTTATGGTACCTATCTACTAGAACTTCTTGAAGATTAATGGACTTTCTTAAAGACTATACAAGCAAAATAAACAAGGGACTCGAGGACATAAACCTTCCTCAGTATCCGGTCAATTTATATGATCCATTGCGCTATTTTTTTCTGCTGGGAGGAAAGAGAATTAGACCTATTCTTACGCTTTTAGCAGCTGAGAAATTTGATAAAAAGGGTTTGAACAATCCTATAAACGCCGCCTTGGCAGTAGAGATTTTTCATAACTTCTCGCTTGTTCATGATGACATCATGGATGAAGCTCCAGTGCGCAGAGGACAACAAACCGTGCATAAAAAGTGGGACCAAAATATTGCCATCCTGTCCGGAGATGTGATGCTCGTAAAAGCGTATCAATACTTGAATAGCTACTCCCCTCAAATTTCGCAAAAACTAATTCAGGTATTCAATAAAACAGCGATAGAGGTATGTGAGGGTCAACAAATGGATATGGATTTCGAAAAGATCTCTAAAGTGACCCAAGAAGAGTATATACGTATGATTACGCTAAAGACATCTGTTCTCTTGGGATGTGCTTTACAGATGGGAGCAATTGTTGGCGGTGGTGATGTACAAGAACAAACTGATCTTTATGCCTATGGCTTAAATATGGGAATCGCTTTTCAAATTCAGGATGACCTTCTTGATTTATATGGCGATCCAAAACTAGTTGGAAAACAAGTTGGTGGAGATATAATCGCCAATAAAAATACGCTGCTCATGGTTATCGCCAAAGAGAGCGCAAATGAAAATCAGCTTAAAACCCTTGAAAAACTTTCCACTGAAACGAATATTGAAAAGAAAATCGAAGGAATCATTGCTCTTTTCAATACACTGAAAGTTCAAGAAAAATGTCAGCAACTCATGGGTGATTTCTATAAAAAAGCTGAATACCACCTCAACAAAATTGATTTAATCAATTCTGAATCAGGACTTTGGATGCTAACAAAGCAATTACAGAATAGGAGCTATTAAAGCCCTTTTTTATTTTTTGAAACAAGATTAAATCCCTATATTTGTACCTCAAATTAAATTTATTACAATGAAGAAAATCTACAGTATTATTTTATGTTTGTCTGTTTTCGGATCTGTTAACGCTCAAAAAATAAATGGAGCTGCACAACACGTGACGAAGCATGACAATTTTTCAACTACAGTTAAGCCATCGGCACAAACTGAAAGTAAAGGAGCACTTCTTTGGGAAGATAGCTTCGCAGATCAATCACTTTGGAACATCACTATTGATGGAGTAAATCCAGCTGGTTGGGAATTCTCTACAGACCCTGCTGCCATACCTGTGGCTGCATTATCACCAATGGCGTCTACTACGGCAAGTGATGGTTTCCTATTTGTAAATTCAGATGGTAACAACTCACAGGATTTCGAAGGAACTCCAATTGTTACGAACGCAACTTTGGTAAATGCTATCGATTTAACAGGTTCAGAATTTGTTAAGCTTTCATTTCAGCACAACTACAGATGGTGGCAAGATACAAGAGGCGTAAGAGTTTCAAATGACAACGGTGCTACTTGGACTGAATTCCAACTTACATGTGGTGTTGATGATACAGGTAACTGTATCGGGTGTGAGGAAACTGATAACTACCCTGGAGACCAAAGTGCTGGTAACCCAGTATTCGAGAGTATTGATATTTCTGCAGTAGCAGGAAACCAGGCGCAGGTTCTAATCCAGTTCTACTATAATGATAATGATTATTGGGGATGGTATTGGGCCGTTGATGACGTAAGAATTAACGAAATCGACGATTTTGATGCTGAATTAAATAACGTAATCGTAGGTTCTACAGGAGCTTGGGGAGAACCATTGGCATACTACCAAGTACCTACAACACAAGTTGCGCCGATTTCTTTTTCTGGTGTAGTGAGTAACCAAGGTGTTGCTGATATTAATGCAACATTCTCTGCGACATATGCTGGTGTTTATGAAGGAACTTCTGACCCTGCATTAATTGCACAAGCAGGTCAAGATACATTAGCATGTACAACTGAATTGACTCCTCCTGCAACTGCTGCAGTTCACACAATTGAGTTTAGTGTGGCAACAGATGCTGCTGAAGTTGAAGAAGATTTAAACAATAATGTATTTGCAAGCTACACGGTAGATGTTAATGACTACATATACGCGAGAGATCCAGGAACAGCAACAAATGGAACATTTAATAATGGAAATGAGTACGAAGCTGGAAACATCTTTGATATGTATGCTGACGCAATGATTTATGGTGTTGATGTAACAATTGCCGCTTCATCTGTAGAAGGTGCAGAGGTCCGTGCAAAACTATACAGTATTGACGCAGAAACTGGAGATTTTATTTTCATTACTGAATCAGATATCTTAGCAATTGATGCAGGAGACTTAGGAAATGTTAAGTCATTTGTTCTACAATCGCCTACAACGTTGACTGCAGGTCAGCCTTATCTTGTTGTTGCAGCGACTTATGGTGACGGTGGAGTTTCTAACGACCTTGTAGTTGCAACTTCTGGTGTATCTGCACCTCAAACGTCGAATTATTACGATGGTACAGATGCAACATGGTACTACACAACTTCAACGCCAGAGGTAAGAATGAACTTTAACGAAAACCTAGCAGGAATTGAAGAAACTGCAAATAACTCGTTTGAGGTTTATCCTAACCCAACTAGTGATGTTGTGAACATCAAGTTTACTGATGCTACAAATGCTTCAATTAGCGTTATGAGCTTGTCAGGAAAAGAAGTAATGACTTCAACTGTGAATGGAACACAAGCTTCTTTCTCAACAGAAGGTTTGTCTAACGGAGTTTACATGATTAAAGTAAGCAACGGAACAAATGTTCAAATGACGAAAGTTGTTGTAAGAAAATAATATATTCTTAACATATAGAAACCGCCCCTCAGGGGGCGGTTTTTTTTTGCCTAATATTTCGATTAGCGCAATAAAAAAGCAAGAACACTCTCTAAAAACGCTTCAAATGAATCGGCATGGACCCAATGTCCAGCACCTGTAATTGTAACGATTTCACTATCCAAAAAAATATTTTCGATTTCTTCAGCGTCCTCATCCAAAATATAGCTCGAATCAGCCCCTTTAATAAAAAGTGTAGAACCGAGAACTTCAGTCTCTGGCAGAGCATCTAAAATTAAAGGCATATTGGCCTCTAAGACATCAATATTCATTCTCCAAGCTAGTTTACCCCTTTCTATCCAATATAAATTCTTTAGTAAAAACTGTCTTACTCCCTCTTCCGGAATTTTATTGATTAAAAAAGTATTGACTTGGCTTCTTGCGGTGATTGTTTTGATTGGTACTGCTTTAATCGCTTCAATTAAATCTTGATGATGCATTGGGTAAGATTTTACACCCATGTCTACAACAACGGTTTTCAATAGTCGTTCAGGATAAGACTGAGCCAAATGCATTGCTACTTTGCCACCCATGGAGTGACCAATAACATGAAATTTAGATAGTTTTAAAAAATCCATTGTTTCAATCACATCAATGGCCATAGATTCATAGCTATGATGATCAGCCCATTCAGATCGACCATGATTCCGAAGATCGACCACAATTACCTTAAAATAATTGGCAAGTACTTTTGCCTGTGATTTCCAATTATCGGAGAAACCGAATAGACCATGTAAAATAACTACAGGTTTTCCTTCACCATATTCTTTATAAAAGAGCTGCAAACGAATTTGTTAAAATAGATTTATAATGGATCGTTAAGAGACACTGATTTAGTCGCACCAACCGTAAATTGTCCCTTATTTATTTTTTCTAATTCGGCGTAAATTTCTTCTTCATTGTGAAATCTTGAATTGTAAAAAATACGTATAATTTGTTCTTCGCGATTTTCTTCATAATCTACAGCAACTCTACTCACCCCTTTTAGGCTTGTAAGCTCCTTACGAATTGCACCGCCACAGCCCATTTTACAAACCATTCCTGATACTTTGGCAACACACTGATAATCTGCTTCAGGCTTTTTCTGCTCTGCAAGCTCTTCTCGCTTTTGATCATCAGTATTGGCATTGTGCGATGCATCATTTTGGCATGAAACAATAAACAAGAGTATGACTGGGATAATAAGCTTCATCTTTTTTCTGTAAAATTAAGAAATATAGCTTCATAAAATTGATTTGAATGACAAAGAATACCATGTGAATCATTTCACCTATGGCCAATGAAATATAGAACATAGCTTTTTAAAATTGATCAATTCAGTATGTGATACTTCCTTGTTTCACATACAATTTTATAGTACATTTGAAAAAAAATCATTATGAAATACCGCTTCCTTTTTTCCTTAGTTATTGTATTCCTACTCGGAGCTTGTAATAAATATAGTGAGGGACCGGCTTTCTCTCTTTTGACAAGAAAAGCAAGAATTTCTAATGATTGGACATTACAGAGCTATACGAAAGATGGCACTGAACTATTTGATATAAACGCTGAGGAACAAAACCTTTCAATTGAAAAAGATGGCAGCTATTCGGGTACGACCATTACAAATGTTCTTGGACAACTGCAATCAACATCAACGAATGGAACATGGACTTTTGAAAATTCTCAGTCCGATGTGAACTTTTTACCTTCGGGGTCATTGTTGGGTGTGACGTATGAAATTATTTTGCTCAAAAATAAAACAATGAAAATTCGTCAGACTGACTTTAACAACGCAATTTACGACTGGACATATATCGCAGACTAGATCGAACTAGGTAAATCGTGGGTCTGCCTCCATAACCTCTCCAGAGATAGGGCATGTTCTCAATTTTTCGTCATTGTAAAACTTCTTAAAGACAGGTATAAAGTCTTTTTCAATATTTGTTAGGTGAAAATACTCTTCGTACAAAAGGGCGTTTTCTTTATCCGAAAACCACATCAACCCATCCTTGTGGTGGTCCTTCCTTTTTCTTTCAATCACCAGACCGATCGAGTTTTCAGGCCTTATTGGAGAATGAGGAACCTTTGCCGGTAGCAAAAACATCTCACCTTCTTTTATTGGGACTTCTACAGCTTTGCCATCTACTTGAATCTTTACACATATATCCCCTTCAACTTGATAAAAAAGCTCTTCCGTTTCATTGTAATGATAATCTTTTCTTGCATTCGGACCTGCTACGACCATCACGATATAATCCTCAGAAAGAGGATACATGTTTTTATTCGCAACGGGCGGTTTTAGCTTGTCTTTATTGTCTTTGATCCATTGATCAAAATTGAAGGGCTGCATCATGGTATACTTTTTTAATAAAGATAAGTAAAATTGGTTTTTGAATGCCGGATACAAATAGAAACTATCTATCTACCCTATTGAATAATATGCTTAGTTGTATTTATAAGGTTTTCGCCACTATAGCTGGAGATATAATATACTCCTGGTGCTAAAAGCTCCTTAAACTTCCAAACATTAATGCCTATTTGACTTTGAACAAAATCGCTTTTAACCAATCTACCTTGACTAGAAACTATTTTAAAGACCATGTCCTGTTGTGTATCGCTCGTATAAAACAATTGAAACACCCCATTATGACTAGGACAAGGTGCAGTATAAAATAAATCATCACTAAAAGAATTACAATCAACAGCGAGAATGTCATTGTCAAAAACTTCTGTAGTACCATCAAAATCTATTTGTGAAAGGCGGTAATAGTTAACTGATGAATGAGGGTAATCATGGTAACTATACTGAAGTAATTCATTACTAAAACCAGCAGAAGCTATTTGAGTAATCTCATTCCAAGTATAGCCATCATCAGAGCGGGAAATAATAAAATAGTCACTGTTGTGTTCTGAGGCCGTTTGCCAATTTAAAGAAACTACACCCTCAGCACAACCTCCAGAAAAGGACAGCAATTCAACTGGCAAAGGGTCAGAAGCTGTTCCGGCAGCAAAATAGCTGAAACCATTTGTGATAGAGCTTATTTCAAAATCACTTATTGTACCAATTGATGATATGGCGTTGAGTCCAGACCATTCAACATGATTCAATGATGGGCTATTTGAACCTGAGCTTTTCAATATTCGCGTATAATTAATATCTTCTGATAGATCCTGCATACCGTTCATGTGAAGCGTCATTGTATACGTTGGAGTACAAATAGAGCTGCTATAATCCCCGTTTGTAGGTTCTATTTCCCAATATCCTGAGGAGCTATAATCATTAATATCTTGACCGGATAAAGAAAGTGGCAGACCATTGGTTAAAGCTCCTCCTCCATTCCCGTCTTGAGGGACGCCTTCTTTGAACTCTACGGTAAGAAATTGATCTACACCTGGAGAAGAGAAATTAAAATCAATCAGCGCATCCCTTAAGAATGAGCTCGTTCCAACAGGGAATAACTTTGAACCCGTGACGTTTGCAAAATAACGCTTTAGCTTACCGGCAATAACACCTGAAGTGAACGCAATGCTTCCAGGATTTGCGCTACCCGTGCCTATGGTAATAACTTGGTCTCCATTCTCAATAATACCTCCCTTCATATCTAAGAGGTTTGAGACTTCAATTGGATCACTAAAAAAAATGGAATTCGTTCCGTTTGAAACATTCAAATTATAAAATTGGTTTGTGCCACCGCCACCAATGTTTTGATTGGTGGTCCCCATTAATCTCAATTCACTATTGGCGAGTCCAACGATAACACCCCCGTTGTCAATATCTCCAGAGACTTGAACAATACCATTTAAATCGGCCTCTGCAGCGCTTCCAATGGTTATAGAGGATAAACTTCCTGTTATTTCCGCGACATTATTTTCATCAACACAAAGACCCGCTTCAGTATTACTCAAAATAAATAAATCACTTGCGTTATTCGGTAATTCTGAACTTGATTTTTCCCAATAAGAGCCGGTCCATTTATACCAGTTTAAAACATCAGTATAATCCTCACTATTTAATCCTCCCCACAGCCATGATTGATTGGCAACTACGTCACCTGCAATTGATGCCGAATTTGGTTGATTGAACCTGATGACTGCATTAGCCACAGAACCCTCACATACTCCTTCATTTACATTTGAGGTCCAAAAGACATTAATTTCTTGGTTAAATACGAGTGATGTGTAAGAATTACTTGCCTCACTTGTTAAACTACCAAAAAAACCTGTGGCATCTGTGTCCCAAGAACCATTTCCATCTGCAGCGTCTACTGAAATAGGCCATGTAATTAAGCCACAGGTAGAATTGTCCACTAAAGGAGAAACCATTGTAATTTCTGGGTTCTTGATTACGACCACAGAATAATCTTCTATTTCACCCCAAGCAACATTATCACAAGCGGTTGGGTAATTACCATTAGAGCCAATATAAGCGACCACAACACGCATTTTGACGGTTGAAATTGCTGCATCTGATGGAACGGAAATAGTTTGAGGAGCATCTGTTGCACCATCTGTAACATTTGTCGCATACCCCAAAACATATGCTTCCGACGCTTCTTCATATACATCATTATTGTTCCAATCTATCCATGCCTTAGTTAAGACGGTATAATTACCTCCCGTATTGACTCGGACGTTGAGGTCATAGCTCCCTCCTCGACACACTTCGGTGGTGATACCTGTATTCACAATCGTGGAAGTTGCACTAGAGACATTATCAATATTATTAAACGAAACATAGGTTAATCCTGTAGCGTCAGCATTTGATATGCTTGGTGTACTTAAAGCAGAGCAATCGGGAGGTGTAAAAGTAAGACTTAAAGTTACACGCACTCCGGCGCGCCATCTAATGGAAGGGTCTGGGGAAGCAGTTAACATACCCATGGAAAAACTTTGATTAGGATTCTGGCCATTAAAGACATCTGTAGAATAACCATAGTTCCCATTTGAACCCGTTCCGGCATTCACAATACTTGTTCCGTCAGAACCATATAATATAGGTTTCGTGGTTCCGTCTACAACACAAACCTCATAGTAATCAAACCATGAAGATTGAAAAGTGGTTGTATTTTGTGTGGCTAAAAAATAATCATTATCAAACGGAACACTGTAATCAATCGAAGACCCAAATACTCCAGAAAAAACTACCTCATCAACTTCATTTATAATATTAAAAGAAACTTCTTCAGGAGCAGTTCCGGATGTCCATGAAGCAGTAATTAAATCCCCATGTCCAACTGTAAAAAGTCGAGAAACGGTCGATCCAAAAGGCAAGGTGGTACTCAGTACTTGACTTCCATTAGCAAATATTGAAATCCCATTTCCATTCCATCCGTTAGCCCCTGAATCAAACATCTCAATCGAATAGGTTACATCGGAGAGTATCGTAAATAAGGGGGTCATATCAATTGATACGTCATCAATGGTAGAACCTACAGGTGCGGATGGAGCAGAAGTCAGCAGCATGGGTTGGTATTGAGAGGGCCAAGTTTGGTCAGTGATGTATCCGATTTTAGTGCCAAACACAAGATCAGGATCAACGATTATGGGATATGTTCTCTGAGGAGAACGAAGCCAAGACATATTGATCTTTGTACTTAAAAGATATGTCCCATTATTCTCCTTTAATTCAAAAAATATCAGTTCCTCTCCATGAAACTTGTTAGGCTCAATTGCATTGGCCGCCTTTGATGATAATCTAGAAGCGTTCGGTTCAATTAAGATGGGTAAGTCATAGCGCGCAACAATGGAGTCTTTTCCCTCTATGAACAAAATCATACCCGCCTCAAATTTAGCTTTCCATGAATACGGAAGCTGAAGTTCTTCCTCAAAAACCAAATATTCTGTATCTAAAGGAAACTCATCAAGCGCATTTGGAGATTCAATAATATAATCGGTTCTTCTCCGTCCAAAATCCATCTCAACAGAAAGATTGACGAAATCATAGACATTTTCATACAGTGCTTTGTTCTCATTGATCTCTATCATAGAGTTGTGCATACTTTGCTCATATAATATAATGCCTTCCTTCTCTGCATATATTCTTGGATTGATCAAATCCAAGAAATATTGATCCGATGCAAACTCCGCTAAGAATCCTTTATTTATTTGTTGAGGGAAGTAACTCTTGAAGCTATTTGTGGCGTTTACATATTGGTAATCAGATAGCTTGGTATTTGTATTGTTTGAAATGCTCAAACCAATAGGCAAAAACCCATCTTCCCCAAGATAATGTATAGGGTGCGTATATGAGGTACTTGTAAACGAACCATTGTCATTCGCTTTAGTATGAGAATATGCCGTTCTCATTACGGAAATATCAGTTACCCGCTTTGGTTTAATTGTTTGGCCATACGACGGAGTCACTGGCAAAAGCACCATAATACATAGTAATAGCTCCACAAGTTTAGATTGTGTAACCATTTTAAAGAAAATCATTCTTTAATTTGAGTTTAGTTTTAGTCTTTAAAAACGAACAACAGGGTTGAAGGCTGCATTTAAAAGAAGGTCTGAATAAGCCTAGACACCTCTAACAAGCTAACAAATGAAGTATAGTTTTTTAATTAAGCTATTCGCATAGTTTAATTTGAGTTGCTCAAAGATAAGAAATTTATATTTTAATATGAAAAGACTGTATAATCTTTTGATTAGGAGCTGAATTTCAGTACTAAAAGACTTCTTATAACAAGCAGCCTTTGCTCTAAAAGGTGAAACGAAATAAAGATTACTATCTAGTAAATAATGTGCTTGATCACTTCTTTGTTATTGTCACTAAACTGAATGTGAATGTAATAAACTCCAGGTGGTATGAAACGATCAATTGAGTATAAATTAGAGCCTCCTTTAACCTCAACAGTATTTTCATAGATTAGTGACCCTTTAGGGTCGACAATAATCAATACTGCATGTCCCGCTGGTGCATTTTCCAAACTCAAGTTGAATTCATGAATACTCGGGTTGGGGTAAGAAGAAAAGTGAGTCGTATTATTTTGTTTACAATCTGCATTTATGACAAAATCGTAATACGAGTGTATCTCTCCATCAATATCAACTTGATTCAATCTATAATAATTGCTACCTGCAATAGCTTGTTTATGCAAATATCCATATGAGGTCAGGGTATTACTATTGCCCATGGCCGTTTCAGAATGAATCACATCCCATTCTAGGCCATCTCGAGAATATTCAACATCAAAATAAGCACTATTGGATTCTGAAGCCGTTTGCCAATCTAAATCCACCAAGCCATTTATACATTCGCCAGAAAATGATATTAGCTCTACAGGTAAGGGATTTGTATCATCATCTCCACCTGCACCAAAGAAACTAAATCCTGTAGCTGATGCCGTGACAGTAAAATCTGAATTCGTACCGACGGAACTCTCATGTGTAATGGAAGTCCAATTGATATGATGGGCACTAGGTGTATTTGAACCTGGACTTTTTATAATACGAACTTTACTATAATCCGATGCTCCGGTTAAATTATTCATATGTAGCGCAATACGATAAGGCTTGTTGTTAATTGATGTTGAGTAATCATCATTTGTAGGCGAAATCTCCCAAGTCCCGTCATTATCATAATTTTGAATCAATTGACCATCAGAAGTAACCAAAGGTAATCCACTATATAAATCAGCACCATTTAGCTGAGGAACCCCTTCATTATATGATACGGTTAAATATTGGTCTACCCCTGGAGAGGCGGTGAAGTCAACATCTACATCGCGCAGTACATTAGATGTTCCCACGGGGAAAAATTGAGAACCCGCAGAACCAGTGAAGTATCGTCTAAGCTTACCAATAATAATTCCTGAAGAATAAAGGATAGAACCAGTATTTGAACTTGATGAACCAATAGTTAAGACATTGGTTCCATCAACTGTTATATTTCCTGAAGTCATTGTCAGGCTACCTAGAACATTAACTGGTGCAAAAATAGTAAGGTTTGATGCTGTTTTATTCACAACCAAATCATTTAAGGATAAAGAGGTTCCAGAAATAGATTGAGGATTCCCTCCAGACATTGATAAGGTGCTGCTCGAACCGGCATTCACAGTTCCATTGTTTCTAAAATCTCCCGTTAGTGTTGTCGTTCCCGAGAGGTCAATAGTCGCATTACTCGCAACAACTAAATCTTTGATTGATGTATTGGTCAACGTAGCATTATTGGCACTACTTACGCACAGGCCTCCACTGCTATTTGGTAAAACATATACCTTATCTGAAGAAGAAGGAATTTCACTAGTCTGACGAATCCAATACTGACCGTTATATGCATACCAATTATCTGATATTGACCAATCGGAATTTGATAAACCTCCCCAAAGCCAAGAATCCGTTGAAATTGAAATACCACTCAATGCTGACGTATTGGGTTGATTAAATTTTGTAGTAATCTCTGCGACAGTATTTATACATTCTCCACTTAGTTGGGTCCAGGTCAAGGTGATAGGAGTATCATATGTATTCGTTTGAAATGTAGTACTTTGATCCGTTGAAGAGGAAAACAAGCCTGTTGTTCCACTTGAATAGGTCCATTCACCAGAGCCCGTATTTGCATCAACGGATATAGAAAGATTTGATATACCGCATGTAGTCTCATCTACTATTTGGGATGAAGATGTTATTTGTGGATTTGCAATCACTATGGTATAATCTTCAATCTCACCATATATGGTATTGTCACAAGCAGATGGATAGCTAGAAGACTCAGCAGCAACCACACGCATGGGAATCGCACCAAAGGCAGCATCAGAGGGAACTGTTATCGTTTGAGGATCAGAAACAGCTATATCTGTGCCATTGCGTGCTGTACCCAAGTTGTACGCCTCAGTACTTTCCTCGAAGGTACCATTGTTGTTCCAGTCTATCCAGGCCTTAACACGCACTGTCCAGTCACCTGCAGTGTTAACTTTAGCAGATAAGGGATAGGACAAACCGCGACAGACATCTGTACTTATTCCCGTTGATACAAGCCCCGAAGTTCCTAATGAAGAATTGTTAATGTTATTGAAAGTGACATTTGTCAAGCCTGTGTCGTCTGCCATGTCAATAGAAGGCGTTGATGATGCAGAACAATCTGGTGCTGTGAAAGTAACTTCTATTGCATAATAAGCTGCAATTGCCCACCAAAACTGAGCTGAAACCAATTCAACATTCCAGTCCTGATTTACTTCTTCTCCGTTAAAGACATCAGTCGAAAGCGCATATTGACCTGCTGAACCAGTACCTGTAGCCGTAATATTTGTTCCAAACTTAGAGCCTGTAAGTTTTGGAGATGTATATCCCGCTGAAACAGCATAGGTATTATAAGGATATAAATTCGAACCATTTGCTAAAAAAGCATCATCTCCCGTGAAAGCAGAATAAACATAAAAATTCACACCATCGATGATTGAGCCGGTTGGCGCTGTTGGCGCAAAAAGGTCTATGGACTGAACATAGCTACTCGGGTGATTTTGATCATACAACGCCGCAGGGGTAGAACCACCTGTAATTAAATCAGGATCTATAACAATCGGAAAAACACGCTCATTTGATCTAATCCAATCCAAACTTATCTTTGTCAAAAGTTTAAAATTCTTTCCGGCCGGGAACAATTCAAAGAATATATCCTCAGTATTTTGCTTGTCTTGAAATTTTATATTTTGATCTTTTAAGCGATTCATTTGTCCTTCATCTTTTAAACGAGGTACATCATACCCCGCTTTAGTAGCACCTTCAGCATTGATGAAATCAACTCTATTATCTCTGAGAATTGCCGTCCAGTTTTCTGGGAGTTCAATAATTTCTTCAAAAACTAAAAAATCCGCTGACGCTGGAACCTGACTCAGAAACTCAGAGGATTGAATGATATAATCGGCCTTTCTGCGGCTTTCATTGATTGTAACTTCTACATCAACGCCTTCATAAACATTGTTATATTTTGCTTTATTGGAGTAAAAAACTGGATTACTTGAATGCATAGATTCAGAGGAAATCACTACTCCATTAGATTCAAAATACATTTTTCCAAAAAGTAAATCTTTGATGTATTCATGCTCAGAAAACTGACAGAATAAACCGTCCGTAATGACGGAAGGGAAATATGTTTTAAAATTATTGGTCGCGTTCACCATTGAATAGCTATCTCTATTTTCATCATTGTTGGATTGAATAGAAAGATCAATAGGATGCCATGCTCCCTGGTTCTTATAATGAATGGGCTGAGAATATGTAGTACTTGTATATGTACCATCGCTATTTGCTGTGGTACGTGAATACATTGTTCTCATTTCCGTGATGTCTTCGGCTTTGTTAAAATGTTTTGTGTCTTGCCCAAATATGATTAGCGACATATAAAGACAAGGAAATATTAGTGCATATTTCATTGAGTCTAGTTTGAATCTAAGAGAAATTCAATAGTGCAAAAAGGAGTTATTGAAGCTCTATTAGGGTTTAGTTTTAATTGAGTTTTAGTAAAGTTTGTGCGAAAATAAGCATTTATAAACGATAAATAAACACTTAACCTGTGGAAAATGAGCGAACTAACTTTATTTGTAACTATTCTAAATAAAAACAAATAAGCACTACGAATCAATTTGAGACTACGCTCATTTTCGTAATTAATTTGTACGCAATTTGAGCTGTTTGTATTTGATTTGTTGAGCACCAGTCTGAGTTAGTTTTAAAAAAGACGTATAACTTTTTTAATAAGTTGCATTTATCACAAAGCTGTAAATAGGCTGAAACGACCTTTTCTTTGAACGCATTACAGATTGTGCATCAACTGAAAATCATTTGCGGGAATTGGGTTAATCAAGCTGAGTAAAGCCCTTCAGATTCGTTTAATCATTTTCGAAGCAACATTAGTGCACAAAAAAAAGCCCCCGATATTTATCGAGGGCTTTGTAAAACTATTTTAGTTTAATCTACCTAATGCTGTGCTTTACAATAGTTGTTGTTCTAGCGCCATTCTCAACATTGATGTAGTAAATACCTGGAGCGAGCTCCTGCTGTATAACATACATGTTGATGCCAGAATTTACAACGATCTTCTTCGTAAACACTTTGTTTCCTTTCGTATCAGTAATATTCAAATTAGCAGATCCTTCAATCTCCGGGTTATTCAACACAACCTGGAAGCTTCCTGAACTTGGATTCGGGAATATGGAGAAGTACCCATTTGATGTTGACTGACAAGAAGCGTTAATGATAAGGTTATCATAAATCACAGACGCCCCATCAATATCATTTTGCGTCAATCGATAGTAATTATCTCCTGAAATTGCTTGCTTGTGCTCGTAAGTATATGAAATCAGCTCTGTACTAAATCCTGCAGCAGGTTCAGTATGAATCAAATCCCAGTCTGTACCATCACGCGAATATTCTACCTCAAAGTCTTCACTATTATTTTCAGAGGCTGTTTGCCAAGTTAAGTCAACAACTCCATCATCACAAGATCCATTGAATGAAACCAGCTCAACAGGCAATGCATTGCTATCATCTGTACCCGCTCCGAAGAAGCTAAACCCTGTTCCGGACCCAGTGAGCGTAAAGTCTGCATCCGTTCCAGAGACAGAAACATGAGTAAGTGCCTCCCATGAAGTATGCCCAGGACCAGCACTTTTGATCACTCTTACTTTTGATCGATCCATATTAGTAACATTGTCTGCACCTGTTAAATCATTACAATGTAGACT
>CAJXDT010000013.1:0-48436 GCA_913052055.1 uncultured Cryomorphaceae bacterium | reverse complement strand
TAACGTATATTTTTAAATAAGGTTACCCTTCCAATGATTACATTCTCTGCTTATAAGAAGCGCGGATAATTTGTTGTCTTTTTGTGATAGAAGGTTTTTCGAATTGCTTGCGCCCACGTAACTGAAGCATAACTTTAGTTTTTTCGAATTTCTTCTTGTACTTTTTGAGAGCTCTTTCGATGTTCTCTCCTTCTTTAATCGGTATAATTAACATATTCTTTGATATTTATATTGATATCGGTGGGCAAAGATACGGTATTTTCTAGTTCCTACAAGAAATTATTTCAAAATTTCTCTAGAAATTACAATTTTCTGTATTTCTGAGGTCCCTTCCCCAATTGTCATGAGTTTTGCATCCCTTAAAAACTTCTCTGCAGGATACTCTTTGGTATAACCATATCCACCCATTACCTGAACAGCCTCATTTCCACATCGTACCGAAACTTCTGAAGCATAATACTTTGCATAGGCCCCTGCTTTGGTTACCGGCTTCTTATTATCTTTTAAATATGCCGCTTGAAAGGTAAGTAGCTCTGCGGCTTCGACCTCAGTCGCCATATCCGCTAGCTTAAATGCGATCGCTTGAAAGTGAGCAATGGGTTTGCCAAACTGTTCTCTTTCCTTGGCGTACTTCACAGAGGCTTCATAAGCACCTCTTGCAACACCACAGCTCAACGATGCAATAGATACCCTACCGCCATCTAAGATCTGCATCGCTTGCTTGAAACCAGCTCCAACATCACCAATAACATTAGAATTAGGTATGCGGACGTTGTCAAAAATAAGCTCTGCCGTCTCACTCGCTCGAACACCTAACTTCTCTTTTATTTTTACAGCTGAAAACCCGGGAGTTCCTTTTTCAATGATAAAGGCAGTGATGCCATTACTATCTAGAAGATCCCCAGTTCTAATCAAAACCACTGCTACGTCTCCCGATAAACCGTGGGTAATCCAGTTTTTAGTCCCATTCAACACCCAATGGTCACCGTCTTTGACTGCTGTCGTTTTCATGCGCATGGCATCCGAGCCTGTATTCGCCTCAGTCAAGCCCCACGCACCAATCCATTCTCCACTAGCAAGCTTTGGTAAATACTTTCTTTTCTGTTCTTCATTTCCATGATAAAAAATATGACCCGTACATAACGAATTGTGGGCTGCAACACTCAAACCGATTCCACCGCAAACCTTACCGAGCTCCATAAGTGCTGTCGCATACTCAGCATAACCGAAACCAGAACCACCATATTCCTCAGGTATAAAAATACCAAGGAGACCAAGCTCTCCAAGTTTTTTCATCGTATCTACAGGAAAGGTTTCATGATCATCCCAACTCTTCATATTTGGTTTAATCTCCTTTTCTGCAAAGTCACGGACCATTTGTGCAATCATGCCCTGATTTTCGTTCTGCTCAAAATTCATATATCTAATGATTAATTACTGCTTAATAGGAGACTAAATTTACAATATTCTTACTATATCCATTTAGCTTTTCGTCTCCTTTAAGAAAGCTAAGGTTTACTAAAAAATTAAATCCTGCTATAGAGCCTCCACAACTTTTAACAAGCTCTGCCGCAGCGGCAGCCGACCCACCTGTAGCCAATAAATCATCATGAATAAGTACATTTTGACCATGAATAACGGCATCCTCGTGCATTTCTATTTCTGCGCTTCCATATTCAAGCTCATATGAATAGCTAATCTTTTTATAAGGAAGCTTTCCTTTTTTACGAATTAAAATAAAAGGCACCTTCAGTGCTATGGCCAGAGGGTAGCCGAATAAAAAACCACGACTTTCTATACCTGCAATTGCATCAATATTTTGGTCACTATAAATACTTGCTAAATGAGTGATTACCTCTTGGGAAAGTTCTGGTTCTAACATAATCGTGGAGATGTCCTTAAATAGGATGCCAGGCTTTGGAAAGTCGGGCACATCTCTAATTATATTTTTAAGCTTGTCTTCTAAAAGCATGTGCAAATTTAATGAAGGTTTAGGGGATTAGGAATTTTTCTCTGTGTTTTTAAAAAACTTATTCAATGATGAGGTATGGAAATAGCTTATCAAAGGTCTTTGAATCAATCAGTTTTGATTTTTTTATTTCTGTTATATTTTTAAATCCATTTGATTGCGCCCTCATCTTAACAATTGAATTTGCCTGAGCATAGCTCAAATAAGGATGTTTGTATAGGTCTTCAAATGTTATGGTGTTTAATCGTAATTTCTGCACTTTATCACTATCAATAAAAAGCTGCTCAGTCAATGCTTCATATGTCTCAGGTCTCATTTTCCATACTTCAAGAAGCTGCTCAGTCTTATAATATCCTCCTATTTTGGTGCGATACTTTATAATCTGAGACGCATAAAACGGACCAACCCCTCTAAGAGAGACCAGCTGTGCCGAATCAATAACGTTCAATTCTAAAATTGGCTTCAGCTTAATATGATCACTCGAAAGGACTTTACCCTCTAGCTTATTCACTGGGTCAGAAGCATTCGGATAAAAGGTGGAATCTTTAATCAAGGTCATGAGTGCTTTTGGGAAAACATAAATCTTATTAAGCGCATCATTTGACGATATACCTGATTTTATAAACTTCATTACGACAGCTGCCTGTTTTTGAGATAATCCCAAATACCTCCATTCAGCTTCACTATATTCATTTGGATCAAATTTCCGAGGCGGTAACCTATATTTTGATTGGCTTTTTTGTTTTCTTTGATTCGTCTGCTTAAGCGCTCCTTTAGGGAGCAACTCTTGCTCGTTTATTCTCTTTACATCCTCAATAGAGAGCATGATTTCGGGTTCAGAATAATAATGAATAAGTCTAGGAATGAAGACAACGAAAACAGCCAAAACAAAAAAAACGACTAAGCCTCGACGCGTTTTTTTTGAAATATAAAAAGGATTATTAATCGTTTAATGATTTAATCTGATGAAACATCTTTGGCTCCCTTAATGGCATTAAAATAACGCGCGAGTTCTTTCTTTACGATAGGGAAAAGGAAAAATAAACCAACCATATTAGGAAAAACCATGGCGAAAATCATGGCGTCGGAAAAGCCCCATATTGAATCCATGCTCGCTGCTGCACCAATAACAACAAATCCCAAAAAAAGAAATTTGTAAGCTAAATCAGCCGAACGCCCTCGACCAAATAAGAATTTCCAAGACTGCAAACCATAATAAGACCATGAAATCATTGTAGATACTGCAAATAATACAACTGCTATTGTCAGAAACACCTTGGAATAAGGAATATAAGCAGCAAAGGCCTGGGAGGTTATACCAGCACCTTCATACGCAACTCCATCAATCATCACAGAACCCGAACCATCTCCACCATATTGAAAAACAGCACCATCTCCACCACCGAAATTAAAAATGATAATAACTAAGGCAGTCATTGTACAAATGACAACCGTATCTATAAAGGGTTCAAGCAGTGCGACAAGGCCTTCTGAGGCAGAATATTTGGTCTTAACAGCTGAATGGGCAATAGACGCAGAACCTGCACCTGCTTCATTAGAGAAAGCAGCTCTTTTGAAACCGACCAGCAAAACACCAATGATTCCTCCAACACCAATTGCTTGAGGATTGAAAGCCTCTCTAAAAATCAATGCAAAAGCATCGTCCACAAAGCTAAAATTACTGAGTATAATATACAGACAAGCCGCTAAGTATAAAACCGCCATAAAGGGCACTATTTTCTCAGTAACAGAGGCGATTCTTTTGATTCCACCAATAATAATAATCCCAACTAAAACAGCTAAAACAACTCCTATGATTGCACCTGCACTTGAACTTTCCCAACCCATTAGCTCCTTCAATACGATTGTAGCTTGGTTACTTTGTGCTGCATTTCCTCCACCAAATGAACCTCCAATACAAAAAATAGCGAACAACGCGGCTGTTATTTTGCCCAATGTTGCGAAACCTTTTTCCTTTAATCCCTTGCTTAAATAATACATGGGACCTCCATAAACTGTTCCGTCTTCTCCTATGTCTCTGTATTGGACTCCCAAAGTACATTCAACAAATTTTGAGGACATCC
Source organism: uncultured Cryomorphaceae bacterium (assembly GCA_913052055.1). Lineage (GTDB taxonomy): Bacteria > Bacteroidota > Bacteroidia > Flavobacteriales_D > Crocinitomicaceae > UBA952. The sequence goes on along the minus strand of CAJXDT010000013.1, from coordinate 44,383 downwards.
CTAACAAACCACAAACTACCATCCAAAAGGTGGCTCCGGGACCTCCCAAAGCAATGGCTAATGCCACACCAGCAATATTTCCATTTCCCACAGTTCCAGATACCGCAGTAGCCAAAGCTTGAAAATGGGTAACTTCTCCTTCCTTACTTTCATCGGAAATAGTATCCTTAATATCACCATCAACAGCCAAAGCCGCATCACCCGAAGTAGTATGATCCACGTGATCGTATTTACCACGAACAACATTTATTGCTTTGCCAAAAAAACGAATGTTTGGAAAACCAAAATAAAGTGTGAAGAATAAAGCGCTGCAAACCAATAGAATAATGACAAAGGGTGCTCCATCAAAAACTTCAAAAAATATAATACCTGAAATAAAATCTGAAATAGGTTTAAATGCCTGGTCTATTTTTTGGTCTAACCCCATTTCATCTTGAGCGAAGCTCAGCATAGGTAATAAAAGAGCGATTAGAGCAAAGATTCCTTTTTTCATGAGGTGATTTTAATGTTTACAATTGTTGTGTCGAAGGTAAGGTTTTTAGACCGAGAATAAAAGCTTTAAGCTATCCTCAAAAGACATGGGTCTATAATCAATTTCAGCGCGTGCTTTACTGAGGTCAAACCCCGTTTTTGGCGGTCTTTTGGCAGCTTGATTCAATGACTCACTCGTCGTTTTATTTAGTGATTTAGTGTCTAAGCCACAAGACTTAGCCACCCTAAGTACAAGCTCATAAATTGAGAATATCTCTGGCCCGGAGATATGATATATTCCCGTTTTATGCAGCTCAGCTATTCTAATACACGCCCATGCGAGGTCATCAGCCCAAGTTGGCGCTCTAAATTGGTCGTCAATAATATTTAGCTCTTTTCCTGAAGTCAACGCCTCTTTGGCCCACAACACAATATTGGATCGAGACAAATTATTTCCTTCACCAAAAACAATAATCGTTCTTACAATAGACCAATTTTTGTTTGCCGAATTTATAAGAATCCTTTCGGCGTCTACCTTTGATTGGGCATAAATACTTAGAGGATTCGGCTGATCAGATTCCATATAATTTCCTTTCTCCCCATCGAAGACAAAGTCAGTAGAGAGGAGTGAAAAATGAGCTCCATATTTTTGGGAAGCTTCAAACAAATAAGCAGTAGCAGTCACATTCACATCATGACAAAGTTCAGGATTCGTTTCACAATAATCTACATTTGTAATGGCTGCAGTATGAATCACAGCATCAGGATTATAGTCCATAATCACCTTATTGACTTCATCTTGACTAGAAATATCCAAAGACCTGTAAGACGAATTGGGACAGTCTGAATTCCTGTTTTCTCCAAGAGATGTGGCCAAAAATGATTTTTTATTTTTCTTGAGCTGACGAACAATTTTCTGCCCAAGTAAGCCATTGCTGCCTGTAATTAAAATCTTCATACCCTTTAATAAATTATAGCTCCCAAATGGACTTTTTTCTTTTGGTAGAAAAAGTAAAATAATGCTTGTGCTCGAGTAACCACGCCATTATTAAATAAATTAAAAGTGGAGACCCTAGGGTTACGAAAGAGAAGTAAATAAAACCTAATCGGACTTTAGTCGTTCTAATACCGAGTTTTCGCGCCCACCACTCACAGACACCATAGGACTGCATTTCAAAAAAAAATAGGATTTTTTGAAGCGTTCTTTTCATGTGGAGTTGAACTAGCTTGGTTATTTCAGAGGCTTAAACTCCATCCATTCAGGATTTGCCGGAGTCGCAGTATTCGGATCAAAATCTTGACTTGTAATTCTAGCAGTCGTACGTCTGTTTATTTGATGCAAGCGCTCGAATTTAGCTTTATCAGAAGATCTGAATTTGTTGATATACCGCTCAGTGAGTACGATCGCCTTACCATTGTCATCAGTCCAAGATGCAGGCTCAGCCTCTCCTTTTCCTATAGGTTGAATTCTTCTAGAATCAATACCTTTTTCTTCAACTAAGAACTTATAAACGGCCTTGGCTCTATTCTCTGAGAGCACCTGGTTATAATTGGCAGATGAACGAGAATCTGTATGAGAGAAAAGGTCTATTGTTATATAAGGATGCGTGCTAAGCAAGTTGTATAAGAAATCTAAAGAATCTGTTGACATACAAGTAGAGTCATTGATAAAGCTCCACTCATTTAATGGATAACGCACCTCAGGTGTTCGAATTTCTTCAACGATCGGTACGAGCTCAATCTCAACAATAAATGACTGACTCTCTTTTAAACCAACGGTTGTTATTTTTGTAGCATTTGGGTTTTGCAGGAAACCATCCTTCATTGCATTAATAGCATAAGTAACATCCTCATTGATGTATCTCTGCTTTCCATTTTTAACGTCAAACTTTATAGTAGTTCCTGATTCATTTGTGTTGTCCGCCCAATCTGAATCGTCATCCCCGCTAAATGATACCTGAGCATCAGAAATTCTTTTGTTTTTGTTACCAAACTCATGAACAATTACCTTTACGTCATATAAATTCGGTGGAATACTATAACTCCATACGTCAGGCGCATACTGATTATTATTCAATCTTCTCTCAGATGTAAAATATCCTTTTTTCCCTCGACTTGTAATCGCATAGTCGTTACTTGGTGAATTAATAGGGTATCCCATGTTTTGAGGAGTATCCCAAGTATTTTTTTCTTCTAACGGTTTACACATAAAAATATCTAAACCTCCTATTCCTTTATGACCATCACTAGCAAAAAAGAACTCACCAGCTTTGCCAATTGATGGGAATAACTCATTACCTGAGGTATTGTAGCTTGCTCCCATGTTTTTGGGAATAGAATCCCAAGTCTTTGCTTTCTTATTGTAGCTGATATACCACAAATCTCTTCCACCGAATGATGCATCACCACCACTGGATTTCATATCGGAGGCGAATATTAGCTTCATCCCATCTGTTGTCAAACAAGGATGTCCAACAGATTCTTTTTCATCTTGTTTTAGATTGAGCTTGATTGGATCTACAAATTCACCGTCAACAATATTGACCTTCCATATATCACAACCCAACATCATCTTGTCTTTATTTGGGCATCTTGTAAAATACATCGTTTTGAATTTCTTGTCAAAACAAAGAGAGCCTTCGCTTTCAGAAGTGTTAACGACACCATCTTTATCGATCGTTTCTACATTTGTTGGATCACCATTTTTATCAAATTCCGCTGCGTAAAGGTCCATGTATTTTTCACCCGTAATTGGATCTCTTCCAATACCTGAGCTTTCTTGTCTGCTCGAAGAGAAGTATATCTTAAGCCCTTTTTTGTCAGCAAAGGCAGGTGACATATCAAATTCTTTTCTATTTATTTTCGTCTCACACTGAACTTCATAGTTGATCTCTGGCTCCATCATGTCGTAGAACTTATATTCTTCACATGATTTTAAAGCAACGTCAACTTCGTTTGAACGTGCTCCGTCGGCTAGTTTCTTAAATTCTGAGTAGCTCTTCTCTGCCTTCCCAAAATCTCCCATCTTTCGGAGAGCTTCTCCCTTGAAAAAATAAATATCCGGATTTATATCAAAATACTTCAGCTCTACACAAACGTCGAGCCATTCATTTGCGCTTTCATAGCGCTCTAAAAGCCTGTAAGATTCTGCGATTTTAAACGCCATATCGCCCTTTTGTTTAAGAGATCCTTTCGAACCTAGTTTAGTAAAGGCCGCCTGACATTTGTCTATTGCTTCAAAATATTTTCCAGCTTCAAATGATGTATATGCTTCTCGAACATACTTAGGACCTGAAGATTGGGCCATTACTGTCGAGGTGAAAAGCAAAAATAAGAGTATTGTAAAGTTCTTGTTCATAGGTTAATAGTCGTTATTCCTATCGGAAAAGCAAAAATAAAGAAAAAATATCATTATTTACAATAATCCCGGAATCGCTTAAGGGCCATTTCAAAATATTCAGGTAGCTCCGAATAAAATTGAACATCTTCGCCGTTTGAGGGATGGGTGAAACCCAAGGATTGAGCATGAAGTGCTTGACCTTTAAATAGATTAAAATTATTTTCTATAAACTTTTGATATTTAGCTGTTTTCAGCCCTTTTAATACCTTATTACCTCCATATTCAGCATCATTGAATAAGGGGTGCCCAATCCATTTAAAATGAACCCGTATTTGGTGTGTCCTTCCTGTCTCAAGTTTACACTCCACCAAGGTAACATATCCGAATCTCTCTAAAATTTTAAAATGCGTCACTGCGTGCTTACCCTCGTCACCATCAGGATAGACGGACATTACTTTTCTATTTTTTTTTGATCGTGCAATATGCCCAGTAATCGTTCCGTCGTCTTCCACATCTCCCCATACTAAGGCCAAATATTTTCTGGAGGTGGTCTTGTCATAAAATTGTTTGGCAAGCTTGGTTAATGCGCGCTCTGTTTTGGCAACAACTAAAAGACCTGAAGTGTTTTTATCGATCCTATGCACTAGACCTGGTCGACCCGCATAATCCGAAGGCAGCTCCGGTAATTGATCAAAATGATGAAGTAAGGCATTGACAAGGGTTCCATCGTAGTTTCCATGACCAGGATGAACCACCATTCCAGCATCTTTATTTACAATTACAAAGTTATCGTCCTCATGAACAATATTAATGGGTATATCTTGTGGCTTAAGCTCGAACTCTCTCACTGGATAAGGGAGCACCATAGCCACAATATCACCGGGTTTTACTCGATAGTTTTGTTTTACTTTTTCACCATTTACCAAAACATTTCCTTCTTTTGCGGCAGTTTGAATTTTGTTGCGAGAAGTATTGGCTAAACGTTCACCTAAAAATTTATCTATCCGAACTTGCTCCTGACGTGGATCAGCTTGAAACTTATAATGCTCAAATAAATCTTCTTGTTCTGACTCTATTGCTTCCTCGTCCATCACAGCTTGATAACTTTATACCTTCTGTCAGAAATAGAAGGGATGGAAATGAAATAGATTCCAGGTTCTACTTCACCAAGGTCAAATGACTCCTCCGTTGTACTCGTGAGTATTCTGCCTGAAGCATCGAAGAGAAGTTTTTCAATAGGCGACAAGCCTAAAGAATTCTTCACATAAATCATCTCGCGAGTAGGATTAGGGAAGATTGTTATTTCAGCAGGCTTTATTTGAGGTTCAATTATGCCGAGAGAAGCATCCATTTCAGTTGAAAAAATGGGCCTAACCATGGCGCTCCCTGAAAACGGAGAAACCAACCAAGAAACTCCACCGTTAACGCTATATAGGATTTCATCAGATTGATCAATATTCCTGTCAAAACCGAGGTTAAGACGTTCAGGATCTAGCTGTCTCCATCCAACAAAAAAGGAGTTTCCGACAGGGACTTTCATTGTATCAATAAAATAGTAGCTTAAATATTGATTTTCCCCTTGAACATAGATTGGATTTCTTGGATTAAAAACATCATCTTCATAAAGGACTTCTCCGGGTTCTCCATTTTCATCGTCCCATACAGTGAGTAGAAAAAGCTTATCTGAAACGTCATTTACAGATGGCACAAAACAAAGGTTGACACCGATAAGACTATCCGGTTGGTATGCTTCAAAATGAACGGCAAGCCGAGCCTGAACTCCAGTAGGGCCGAAAGCCGCTTCAGCAGAGCCATCATCATAGCTATAAAAATTATAAAATCCTTGCGTAAACGCAGTTGAATCATTTGGTTCATAGTTTGGATATTGTGCCGAAGCATTTACCCTCACATCAAATTCCTCATAAATTCCAGATAAATCCCTAGGGAATTCATATCCCGATTTAAGGTCATGATAAGAAGTAGCAAAATCTAAAGCAGCATAGTTGATTTCTTGCTCTGCTAGGGTGAAACCTTGTAATATAAAATTTCCTTCACTGATGCCATTGTAAGAAATATCTATCGCTCCATCTTGGTAGTTTTCAGGACCACTACTACCATTGTAAACAACAACTTCCATGGCTTCGCTCATTTTATTGTTTACGGATTCCTGATAATGATCCCAAGGAACTGAGGTGTAATCACGTAGTAATGAATTGATAGGATAAACAAAAGAAAAATCCTTAAATACAGTATCCATGTATGCCGGAGGTGTTGCTTCTCTGAGATATACCATATCCAATTGAAAATGATCTAAAGAGCCAGAAAGTCCACCATAATTTCTGAACCTGAATTGAAAAGCATCTGTGAAATAATTACTCCCCACTAGAGGAAGATGAACAATACTAAAAGGTTCAACACTTCTTCCTGTATCACCCCATATCCGATTCCATTGCTCATTCGCCGAATCATAAAACTCCAGTAAAAGGGAATCTGTAGATTCAGGTTCATCCCCAAATCCTTGAGGTTGATAGATGAAAGACATGTAGATGGAATCAGAAGGGTTCATTCCGGATAGATCAATAGGTTTAGAGGTCAAAGCATCGGCATAACCAGAGGACGCTGTTCCTATGGCGTAGGGATAACCATACTCATCAAGGCCATCAAAGGTCATAACGCCCAAGGTTCTTGGGTGATCCCCAAATCTATAATTATGGTATACATAATTATCTACCCATAGAAGATTTGGATCAGATACAGGCAAGAAAAACTGGCGTGCTGAATCCTGGAAAAATGGAGGATTTTGAATCCATACCGTATCAGATTCATCTCCCGGGCTCAAGGTATCATAAATATAATAGGGCGGATATAAATCAACTGGTTCATAGTTCACAGGGAAAGAGGAGAAATCAGCAATATTAATTGTTTGGGAGGAAAAAACAGTGTCTGTAAAGGTGCCCAGGGCCGGGTCAAAAAACCTATTAAAAGTAACCTGATTTGTGAAAAGTAAATCATTTGCTATCGGCAATGCAGTGGCTTGATCTATCATGTAATAATACAAATCACTTGTTGCAAGAGGGCTTGTGAAGTCAGGTGTGTATTGCTGTATTTTATTGAACGTAAAATCATCGAAAAAAGGAAGCCCAATCGTATCCGTAGAATAAATAAAAGAGCTATCGATCGAACCATTTTTTAGTTGTGGTGCAACATGTTGAAAATGATTTTGGGTCAGTGGACCGAGCTCAACTTGTCCGTAAACAATATTTAATAACCAAATCGAAACGAGGATGACAAGATAACGCAATGAATTCATTCGAATGGATTTTCGGTAGCTGCGGTTCCAGCGTTAATAAGGATTGTGATGTGTTTAGACCTTTCAAGTGTTTTATTTTCAAAATACTCTGGGGATTGTCCGAAAACCAGTGCATTCAGCGTATCTGATTTGGTCTCACAATTATTACAAATGGTTGAAAAGGATTGAAAACCGGTGCTGGTTAATAAATTCACAGCATCTGCATAATTCATTCCCACAAGATTCGGAAGTTCAAGCGAAACACCAACCTCATTGCGTCCAACAACCAAAGTAATATCTGAACCTTTTGGGATTCTTGTCCCCGCTACTATATTCAACCCAGCATGTTTCTGCTCTAGAACAGAGCCGTCTGCCTCTCTAGAAGGCTCATATTCAATGGAGAACTTGAATCCTCGGCTTTCTAATCTTCCCTTAGCAAATTCAACCTCATCGTATAATAAGTCTGGCATTTCAGTGAGCTCTCGCTTTTTGGAAAGCCTCAATCCAATAACTCTATTTGATTTGACATGGACTTTGGATAAACTAGTAGGCTGAAGCATTTGCTCCTTTACAATTCCATTCGGCTTATTAGGATCATATATGCTATCTAGTATTTCATAGCTAAGCCCTAAATCTTCAAGCTTCAGCTTAGCATCTACAGCAGATAAGCCCAAAAGATTAGGCACGGCAACCTCCTCTCCATGATTGGTGAATACGTTAAGGTAACGCATCGTGCCATAGAGAATACCGCCATAAATACCTGCAATAAGCAGAATGCTTAAAAGAAAAGTTCGAGACCAAAAAAACTGCTTGATCAAAAGAAATATCCTGAGCTGAAATATGGACTTTAGCTTATTTTTCACACTGTAAATATAAAGTCTTTTAAAGAATTAGAAGTTTGGAGTTAAGGAATGTGTCGTAAAGAAATCCTCAATATATTCAACGGCTTCCTCGGGAGTATCCACTAAACAAAATAAATCCAAATCCTCTTTAGAAATATTTTGTTCTGCGTCTAGCATTGTCTTTTGAATCCAATCTGTCATACCTGACCAATATTCTTTACCTACCAAAACAACCGGACGCCTTGCAATTTTCTTTGTTTGAATTAACGTGAGCGCTTCAAAAAGCTCATCTAGTGTTCCAAAACCACCTGGAAGCGCAACAAAGGCCTGAGAATATTTCACAAATATGACCTTGCGAACAAAGAAATAGTCAAATTCTAGATTGTGCGCAGGATCAATATAGGGATTGTGGTTTTGCTCAAATGGCAAATCAATATTCAAGCCTACAGAGGGTCCAACACCTTTCTGAGCGCCGCGATTTGCTGCCTCCATGATTCCAGGTCCACCACCAGAAATTATACCATATCCTCTCTTGGAAAGTTGTTCAGCTAAATCAACACCTAATTTATAATGCGGGTTTTCTTCTTGTGTTCTTGCCGAACCAAAAATAGAAACACAAGGCCCTATTTTAGACATACGGTCAAATCCTTCAACAAACTCAGACATTATTTTAAAAATCGACCAGCTGTCGTTACTTTTAATGTCATTCCAATCTTTTCTACTATTTACCATGTGTTATTGATTTTGCCTTAAATGTAGTGTAATTTTGATAACGTAAAAATCTAGGATATATTCTCTAAATTCGAGGTATGAGGCTAATTTTATTTTCAGTGTTCTTTTGTTTGGTTGCTAGCACAGATGCACAAGATTTTCAGGACACCTCAGATACTGTATTTTCAATGCAAAGATTCGCATGGTCAACAGCCAGTGTCGGAACAGTTAGTGTTGGCAGTATCTATGGCCTTAGTAAACTTTGGTATAGCCAAGAAAATCAGGGATCTTTTCATCTATTCAATGATGCTAAAAACTGGATGCAAATGGATAAGCTAGGCCATTCATTTTCTTGCTACCATGTTACCCGGGGTCTTGATGCCCTTTTTTCATGGACAGGCCTAAAAAAAAGAAAAAGTCTTTTATTAGCCTCTGGAATTAGCTTGGGGTATTTTACCACCGTTGAAATACTAGATGGCTTCAGCGAATCTTGGGGATTTTCCTTAAGTGATATGGGATTTAATGCAATTGGAGTCGGCTTATATGTCTTTCAAGAACATTATTTTCAATCACAAATTTTTAAACCTAAGTTTTCTTTTCATCAAACCCGTTTTGCCGAACAAAGACCAGAAGTTCTTGGAAATAATTTCATTGAATCCCTTCTTAAAGACTACAATGGACAAACCTATTGGCTTAGCTTTTCTCCCAACCAACTGGGGGTTCAGCAATGGCCCGATTGGCTTATGCTCAGCTTTGGGCATAGCATTAGAGGAAGGTTGAAGGGTGATGCAGAAAGCTATCAAGGCGTTACTAGCCATAGAGAACTGCTATTCTCTTTAGATTTAGACCTCACTAAATTAAAGGTAAAATCAAAATTACTAAAAGGCTTATTTGAAGCATTTAATACTTTAAAGGTACCCTTCCCTACTTTGATTTACGCAAACGGAAAACTTAGTGCTCGACCTATATATTTTTAGCATTTAGTGAAATCTCATAGACCTGATTCCAGTACTTGCCTGTCAACCAAAAGGTATTTGTCTTTTTCCTGTAAGCAATACCATTCGGGACATTTGTTGCGGAGGCCTTTCTAAGAATATCCTGAATATCAATAAAGCTTTCTACTGCGCCTGTTTCAGGATTAATGACAACAATCTTTGTGAGATTCATCCGCGAATCGTGCTGAAATCGTTGCTCGCTCATCCAAACATTGGCGTAGATTCGTCCGTTGACATACTCTAGCTCATTCAAGTTTGTTACAGGTCCGCGATCAGAGTGAACCTCAATGGTTTTTAAAAGCTCAAAATGTTTGGGGTCTCTAAAAGTCAATTTATTGGTGCCATTAGACATAATGATATTCTTTCCATCATTGCACAACCCCCAGCCTTCACCTTGGTAATTAAGGGTATCTAAAATATTTAAACTTTCTAAATCATAAACAAAGCATTTCTCATCTTGCCATGAGGCTTGGTATATCTTTGAGCCGATTATGGTAAGTCCTTCACCGAAAATCGGATTAGGTTGCTTTACCTCCCTTCTTGAAGTACCTGTTTCTAAGTTAATTTCTGCGACTAATGTGGCATTTGTTTGGCGCGGATTGCCCGTTGATTCATAGAGCTTATCCTCAAAAAACTCATATCCTTGGGTAAAATTATTCGGATTGTGCGGATGGGTCTCGAGCAACTCAAATTCTTGCTCCTGAAGCACACTATTTGCATTTACAAAAAGAAATCTCTCGTCATTGTTAACAGGCTCTCCTGATGAAAAACCAGTTAGCTCAATCGAATAAGTACCCAAAGTATATTCTTGTGTCGGGATTTGAAAGGTCAATACTTCACCATCGGCCCAAACCCTTTTTTCTTCTGCCGCCCATGATTTGACTAGGTTACCATTTAAAGAAAGTTCAATTCGATCGATGTTATGACCTAAATTCATTGCGAAAACGAAAGGTTCTCCCTGCTGAACAGCTAAAAAAGTACTTGAGGATTTAAATCCGAAATCAATCAGCTTTTCGGTATTGGACTCGTTTTCTCCAATGTATGGAAGAACAAACGCAAGCACCAATACAATCGCCAATACAATTGCTCCTATTTTTTTCATTTTAAATCATTTAATACAATTTCAATTTGAGCAGCATCAATTGTCGAGTGAGCGGCATGATACACAAGTTTACCTTTGTAAAAAACTAAAACTTGAGGTGACTCGTGCCTTACATTGAAATCATTCGCCAAAGCATTTGAGACAGCTCTATTTTCAATTACATGAAGAAGCCAATAGGTCCCCATTGAGTTTTTAAACAACTCAGAGGCCTCAAAACGTCTCAAAACCATAGAGGAAATTCCACATCTTGGGCTATGCTTAAAAATAATTTGAGGCAAGCCATCTGAGAAAAAATCATCTACAAATTCTTTGGATGAAAGTTGATTCCAAGGCATTAAAGAGTGGATTTGAATTGGTCAAGAAAACGCAAATCATTTTCAGAGTACATTCTTAGATCATTGACCTTAAACTTAAGCTGGGCTATTCTCTCAACGCCCATACCGAAGGCAAAACCTGAATATTTTTTTGAATCAATACCAGATGCCTCTAAAACATTTGGATCAACCATACCACAACCTAGAATTTCTAACCATCCAGTGTACTTACACACGTTACATCCTTTTGAATTACAGATGGTACATGAAACATCTACCTCAGCACTGGGTTCTGTAAAGGGAAAATAGCTTGGTCGCAAGCGAATTTTCGCCTTTGCACCAAATACTTCCTGAGCAAAAAACAATAATGTTTGCTTTAGGTCAGCAAAGGAAACCCCTTCATCAATATAGAGACCTTCTATTTGATGGAAAAAACAATGAGCTCTGGCCGATATAGCTTCATTTCTATACACGCGTCCAGGCGATATTGTCCTGATTGGAGGCTGACTATTTTCCATCACCCGAACCTGAACAGAACTCGTATGCGTCCTTAGGGCAATTTCGTTTTCTCCTTTTTTAATAAAAAACGTGTCTTGCATATCACGGGCAGGATGTTCTGGCGGGAAATTTAATGCTGAGAAATTATGCCAATCGTCTTCGATTTCAGGTCCTTCTGATATTGAAAAGCCAATTTTTCTAAAAACATCAATGATTTCTCTTCTAATAATCGATAATGGATGGTGACTTCCAAGTGGCATTTTGGCCGCTGGTCGCGTCAAATCCTCCTTAACTTGATTCGTTGAGATTCCGACAAGCTTTTGTTTGGCCTCTAACAGCATTTGCTCTGACTTTATCTTCAGTGCATTGATATGCTGACCCATTTCTCTCTTTTGTTCATTGGGCACTTCACGAAGAAGGGCATACAAGCCCTTTATTTGACCTTTCGATCCTAAAAATTGAATTCTGAACTGTTCCGTGTCTTCAGCGGTATTAAATTCATAGCTGGATAGCTCATTTTCTATTTTTTGAATCTGTTCAATCATTGCTTCGCTCCTGTAACTTTTAAGTAGAGTTAATTGTATTATACAAAAGTACAACAAAAACATTTTTGTATGCCAAAGCGCTTTGCTTGTTTCTTAGGTTTTCTAATCATGACTTTGTCATCCTGCTATAAGACATCTCCAACTAGCCTGCGTGTTGAAGTTAAAACTGAATTAGGATCGGCTGTCGCTGGAGCAATTGTGGAAGTTAAGGGAGTTCCCCCTGAAAATGTAGACGGTAATCTTATAATTGTTGATTATGAAGAAGCAACCAATGGCAACGGAATTGCGTTTTTCAATTTAGATGACATTTATAAACCCGGACAATCAGGAGTTGCTATTGTAGAGGTTAAGGCGCAAAAATTAGGACTTGTAGCAGAAGAAACCGTCAATTTGATAGAAGAAATTGATAACCGTGTTGATTTGGTACTACAGTAACACTTTTGGAATTAAACCGTATAGATTAAAAAATATTTAGCTTAACTTTGAGCGCAGAACTAGAAAAATGAAGAAATTATTATCCATCAGCCTGACCCTTGCATTATTATTGCTTGTTGGTTGTACACCAAAAGACCCAGCAATTCTCAAGGTTTTTGTTCGTTCATCAACCAACCAATTGGTTTATGGCGCAAAGGTCATCATCATCGGTGATCAGCAATCCAATCCGCCAACGCTAGAATATGTGGATACAACATATACAAATAGCTCTGGCTTTACAACTTTTGAAATGGATGACTACTTTAATGTTTCAGGACCAGACAATACAACGGGTTATTTTGATATCCTAGTGAAATCAAATACGAAAGAAGCGTCAGGCTATACAAGATGTAGAATACATACAACATCTGTGGAAACTATATACTTACCAAATTAAGGAATCATGAAAATGAAGCACTATTTACTACCTCTCACATTTATTATAATCACCATTGCAGGTATGACTTCTTGTAGAAAGAAAGCAGATACCTTGGCAAACATTTATGTCCGCGACGAAAGCAATGCAGTCGTCGAAGGAGCGATGGTGGTGTTATATGGTACAAATACCCAAAACCCACCTGTTCAATTAGTTGCGGTATATGATACAGCATTTACTAATGCTGCAGGAATGGCGTCTTTTAACTACAATGATATTTATCAGCTCGGTCAAGCAGGAGTTGCTGTTTTGGATATTAAAGCGCAGCTGTTAAATAAAATAGGTCAAGGTATTATAAAAATTGAACCGGAACAGGTAAACGAAGAAACTGTTTTCATTCAGCCCTAAGCGCGAATCATTCTGAGCTCAGACCGAGTGGTTTGTGTCTGTAATTCCGTAAAAGAAACTTCTCGAGATATCAAGCTTTCAAAGTCGAATGAATATTCGCTGTACTCGTTGTGGGTATAGGAAGACAGATAGTCGTAAACGGACTCTTCAGGATTTAGTTTTTGAATTATGTTAAGGATTCTGTTGATTTGAGATACCTCAACCTTCAAAGTATATTCGCTTTTAAGGTAACCTTTAACAATTTTCCCTTGCATGGTTATCCAGTCATTAAAAGAGTTGAATTCTAGTTTTTGAATTTGAAATTTTGGCATATGTCTTAATTTTAAAACAAATCTACATTAGGTGATCGTAAATGATTTACGTTCTAAAAATTGTTTTCAGCTATTATCTGATTTTGCCTTATTATCAAGGCTTTTGGTTAAATTTGTACATCATAAATAAGGATTTTGAAAGATCAAAAAGGCAAAGCTGACTTAGACCAAATGTCGTTTATCGAGCACCTAGAGGAGCTAAGATGGCGACTGGTTCGCTCTGCGATCGCTGTTATTCTTATTGGAATCGTTATCTGGACCTTTCAAGAATGGATCATGAACAATGTATTTATGTCCATGAAGAAGAAGGATTTCTTTTCTTTTAGGATAATGTGTGACTATCTAGGGACATGCGTTGACGATATTCCAGTTCAACTTCAAAGCATGACCGTTTCTGGTCAATTTGGTTACGCATTAATGATGAGCTTTATGGGCGGACTTGTCATAGGTTTTCCTTTCATTTTTTATCAGATATGGGCGTTTCTAAAACCAGGACTGAAATTTGGTGAAAAGAAAATGGCAAGAGGCATTGTATTTTATGTTAGTCTGCTTTTCTTCCTCGGTATTTCATTTGGTTATTTCGTCGTGGCTCCCCTCAGTATTCAGTTCTTTGGATCCTATCAAATCTCTAGCGAGATTAGAAATGATTTCACAATTAGCTCATACATGAGTATGATTCTTTCCACTGTTTTTTATACTGGACTCTTTTTTTTACTTCCTGTCGTCACCTACCTCCTTACAAAAGTTGGCGTGCTGAACCCTGAATTTTTAATCAAATACCGAAAGCATGCCATTGTTGGGATTCTAATTCTTTCAGCCATCATTACCCCGCCAGATATCATTTCTCAGGTAATTGTTTCAATACCTATATTTATTTTATATGAAATAGGAATTCTCATCGCCAAACGAGTTGTAAAAACTTCAGCGAATGAATAAGACACAACGGCTATTCTGTGTTTTCATCATCCTACTCAGCTCTTTTTTAAGCTTCGGTCAGGCGCAACTTATTAAGGGACGAATCGTCGATGCAAAGACGAAATTAGCTTTACCATTCTCAGTGATAAAGGCAATACCGTCTAAAAAAGCGACACTTTCGGACTCCGCAGGTTATTTTAAGCTTTTAGTAAAGTCAAACGATGACACCCTCGAGGTTTCGTCTACAGGTTATCAAAAAGCAAAAATTGACCGCACAATATTCGAGAAAAGTGGGCAAAATGAGCGTGAAGCATTTACCGTTTATCTAAAAAGCATTTATATCGACTTTAAAGAGGTGACTGTTCGAGCTCCAGAGGAGCTGCCATCTAAAGTTTTGCATAGAAATTTAATTGCGAATAAGCATAAGAATGACAAAAAAAAGCTGGACAGCTATGCATATAAATTATATACCAAAATTCAATTTGATTTAAACAATATTGGCAGTGAAATAGAAGAAAACAAAAGAATACAAAAACTCAATGTACTACTCAATTATTTGGACTCCACAGAGACTGGAAATAAATACTTGCCGTTAATATTAAATGAGACCATTTCACGATTTTACTACAAAAACAAACCCCGAGAACGAAAAGAGGTCATCGAGGCTGCTCGAACTACTGGAGTGGAAAACCTAGAGCTAAATACCTTTCTAGGAGATATGTATCTTGACCTGAATATTTACGATAATATCTATACCATTTTTGGCAAATCTTTTATCAGTCCAATCGCAAACAACTCGAGACTTTTCTATAAATACTACCTCGAAGACTCGAGTTTTATTGACCAGCATTGGTGCTACAATCTAAAATTTATTCCAAAACGAAAAGGAGAGCTCACGTTTTCTGGTTCAATGTGGATCCACGACACGACTTTTGCTGTGAAAAAATTCAGTGCAAATGTATCACCCGATGTGAATTTAAATTTCGTTAATGACTTCTATTTTGTTCACGAATTCGAACAAGTCAATGAGTCCACATGGATGCTTAGCAAAGAAAAGCTAATTGCAGACATACAGCTTACAAAAGGGGGGAAACTCAGCGGATTCTTTGCCAGAAAATCAAGCCAAAGAAGTGAATTTTCAATCAATGAGCAACAAGATAAAAAGTTTTATAATTCAAATAGTACCGTTGAAATTCTCGAAGGAGCAAAACAAAAATCAAAAGAAGAATGGGTGGCACTGAGGCCAATAAAACTCTCAACGCAAGAGGCAGGCATAGGAGACATGATCGACTCTCTGAATACAAACCCTTATTTTAAACGACTCAAAAATATCACCTATCTCGCGGCAAGCGGCTTCTATCAAATCGGAAAGTTTGAGCTTGGCGATTTATATTCCCTGGCTAGTACGAATCCAGTTGAAAAATTCAGGACTGCACTTTCTATTAGAACCTCAAATGCATTTTCAAGAAGAATTGAATTCGGCATCAAGGGTGCCTATGGGTTTGGAGACAAAGTATGGAAATATGGAGCCACATTTCGCGCAAATATTAGTCCTAAAAAAAGAGGGATTCTCTCTTTATACTACAACTATGATATTGAGCAAATTGGTCTTTCACCTTATGCGATCGGTGTAGGCAACACCTTTGCTACTCTATTCAGCACGGCTCCTTTTGATAAGCTTACTTTTCTAAAAAAAGCTGGTATAAATTTAGAGAAAGACATAGGCAAAGATGTTATTCTTTTTCTAGGAACAGAATGGAAGGAGTTCAATCCTCTAGGGGTGGCAAATTTCCTAAGGCCCAGCAGTTCCAGCAGCGAATTTGATACAATCAACAAAATCACAACGACAGAATTTAAGGCCCTCATAAGATGGGCGAAAGATGAAGAGTTTATTTCAGGTTCATTTGATCGGACAAGCATTCGTTCTAAGTTTCCGGCCATTTCCCTTCAGGGTGTTTTTGGGGTAAAAGATCTTTTAGGAAGCGAATATAATTATCAAAAAATAGAGCTAAATATAGAGCATAGAACACAAATTGGCATACTTGGCCGTATTGAATATGGTGCCAATATTGGTGCTGTATTTGGAAATGTAGCCTACCCACTACTCCATGCAATCCCAGGAAATCAATCACTTTGGCTCATGACATCTGCCTTCAATAAGTTGAATTTTTTAGAATTTGTTTGTGATAGGTATACAGGATTTTATCTAGAAAATCATTGGGATGGCTTTTTTATGAATAAAATACCACTTGTGAAAAAGTTAAACCTAAGACTCGTGACCTCAGGAAGATTGGCTTATGGCTCCTTGAGTGATAGACATGAGACGAGCATGATCTTTCCAGATTTTATTAAAAAATTCGATGGGGTACCTTACGCCGAGTCAACCATAGGAATAGAGAATCTATTTAAGTTTTTCAGAGTGGACTTGGTCTGGAGGATGACCTACTTGGACGAAACGACTAGTCCATTAGGTATTCGCGCTAAATTTGCCCTTAATTTTTAGTACATTAAACGCATGAAACTCTACACGAACAATATCCAAAAAAGCTACAAAGGAAAAAAGGTCGTTAACGGCGTTTCTATTGAAGTAAATCAAGGAGAGATTGTTGGTTTATTAGGCCCAAATGGAGCGGGTAAAACAACCTCTTTTTACATGATTGTTGGTTTGGTTCGGCCAGATATAGGAAAGGTGTATTTGGATGAAACAGAAATCACAAAGCTTCCAATGTACAAACGTGCCCAAATGGGAATTGGGTATCTTCCCCAAGAGATCTCAGTGTTTCGGAAACTGAGCGTAGAGGATAATATTATGGCAATCCTTGAAATGACAGACAAATCACCATCTGAAAGAAAGGAAAGGTTAGAGGAACTTCTAGAGGAATTTAATTTGAATGACTTTCGGAAAACATTGGGAAATAGATTGTCAGGAGGAGAAAAAAGAAGAACAGAAATTGCACGTGCATTGGCCACAGATCCAAAATTCGTGCTCTTAGATGAACCCTTTGCAGGAGTTGATCCTATCGCTGTAGAAGACATCCAAAGTATTGTTTCAGATTTAAAAAAGAAAAATATTGGAATCTTAATTACTGACCATAACGTTCAAGAAACGCTTTCAATAACAGACCGAACTTATCTTTTATTCGAAGGGAGTATATTGAAATCTGGTACCGCTGAAGATTTAGCATCTGATGAACAGGTAAGGCGTGTCTATTTAGGGCGTAATTTTGAACTAAAGAAAAAAGTTCTTTAACGAATTAGGTTTACCAAACCTTTTATGAACTTCGCTTCAATTGGGTTTGCACAGGATTTATATTTCAGCGTATATATGTAGGTCCCATCTTGGCATTGATTACCCTGAAAGGTGCCATCCCAACCAGCTTCATATTCTCGACCATTGAAGATCAGCGCGCCCCATTTATTAAAAATGCTTAAATCCCACTCATGTATTTCGAAATCTGTAATGGGTAGAAAAACATCATTCAATCCATCTGCATCGGGAATGAAGGTATTCGGGATATATATGGCAAATGGCTCCACAAAAACTTCGGCCCGAATTGAATCTGAGCATCCGAATTCATTATATGCTATTTGTAAAGGATAATCAGACCCAGACTGGGTATAAAAATGAGTAAAGTCAGACTCCGTTGTCATAAACTGACCCTGATCATAATAATAGGAAAAAGCCGTTGCTCCAATGGATTGATTTATAAATGAAACCTCATTGTCGCAGACGTCTACCTGTTTAGGATTTACAGAAAATCCAGCAGTTGGAGATGGATAAACATTCACCAAGTCTTGCTGCAAAAGATAGAGGGTATCAACACAACCCTCCAAAGCTATTAAGGTTAGTCCCACACTATAATCGCCAATAGTATTGTAAGAATATGACGGGCTAACAAGAGTTGATGTGCTCCCGTCACCAAACTCCCAGGTATAAAGCACCTCTCCTTCAACCTGACTCAAATTAATAAACTGAGCCGACTCAGGAGCGCACAAGACACCATCTACAATCGTAAAATCGATGTAAGGCTCAGAAAAAACATATAGCAATGACTCTACAGAGTCTATACAAATATCATGGGAACCTGTAAGCTTTATTGATTGAAAACCAGGACTCGAAAATTGTATACCCGATACACTGAGCTCAGTAGAACTCTGAAGAGATGCGTTAGGACCAAAATCCCATATAAAGCTCACATCTTCAGGGCCGCTAAATGTTGCCTGAAAATCAAACAAACCATCGGTGATGCACAAGGAATCACTGTGCTCAATTTCCATCACTAATTTTTCCTTGACCTCTATCGTTACACTTGCCGTATCTATACAATTCGGCGCACTACTTCCTATGAGTTCAATAGCATATATTCCCGGGTTATTAAACGAATAAGTAGGGTTGCCTAATGTACTTTGGTCGTCATTAGTGCCAGAATCGCCAAAATCCCAGAGGATATTCGAGACATTAATGAGTGTACTTTCAAAGTCAATCGTCAACCCCAAGCAGGAAACATAATCAGGCAGATCAATTTCAACGGATGGTTCATCAAAAATAAAGATAGAATCCTCGAATGATGTTGCACAATCACCATCGTCACCATAAAGTGAGATAATATGAAACCCAGGATTCGAGAAGCTAACTAAAGGGACATTCGCACCCGTCCAATTTTCAATATTTGCGTCAGGCCCAAAAGACCATTCAAAATTGGCGTTTTGATTACTTGTCAGTAGATTAAAGTCAAAGGAATTGCCTAAAATACAAAGTGAATCCTCTGCCGACCAGCCCACAGAAAATGGATTTCCTACCGTAATAGACATATATGCTGTATCTGTGCATGTCATTCCCGGGTTTACAACCAAGGTTGCCAAATAATCTCCTGGCCCTGGATAGGTAAACGTGGGCTCGAAAGATCCACTTATATCATTGGATTGCTCTGCAACGCCAAAATCCCAGGCATAAGAAGATCCTCCGTAAGAGTTATTTTCAAATTGGACAGTCATGCCCTGGCAATAAGAGACAAATGTAGAAAGGTCCTCTTGCTGAGGAAGTAAGGCCTGCATCGTTATATTGCAATCCATTACCTTAAAAAGAAAGTCCCGAATGGTTTCACTGATTAATACCCCATTTCTGAATTCTTGGACACGAACACCCACTACAAATAAACCCATTAGATTTGGGTTGACAAGTAATAGGCCATCGGCATCAATTTGAGTTAAAGAACCTGGCCCTAATGGAGCCTGAGGAGTAAAACCTCCAATCCATTGAATAGGAAAATAAGGTGGAGGTGGTGCGATGGGAGCCGGGTCAAAAGAATCACCTCCGGAGAACGGAGTCGCCATTGAATATACCAATTGATCTCCGTCTGGATCGGTTGCAACGTGATCAAAAATAATTTGCTCATTGTTACAAAGTAAAAATGGAGGGTAATTTGTAAACCGCGGACTACTATTTTCAGTGAAACCTGTTTCAATACCAGGTACATGCGTAGTTAAGGTTAGTCCTGTATCATCAGGATTGACAATATTTACAATTGCTGGTCCTCTGCAACAACGCTGGTAGCTTACATCATATCCTCCTTGTATTGGGGGCAGATTAAGCACCGTCTCATAAATCGCACGTTCCACACATATCCCGCCAGGAGCGGTTGCACAGGGATTATCAAAATCTAAGGGAATAAAAACACTTCCTGCAAATGGAACCTGAATGGTCTGATATGAACTACCATTTGCCATGTACACAGAAAGCATTAAAGGATTGTCAAATTCCGCACCATCAGAGGCACAATCACGATAAAGTGTAAGCACAAATTTATAATTGTTATTACCCAAATAATCATAATAGATGTCACCGCCAATGATGTGCGAGGCTCCTGCACAGAAGGTATTAATGAAAAATAAGAAATAGACGATGTATCTCATTAATAAATAGACGTTAAAAAATATTATTTGTTGTCTTTATTGACTTTATCTAGGTTATCAAGATCATGAATATCAAATTGGTATTCATACTTAAAGGTAGATGCAAATTTTGAGCCATTTATCATCTTACCACTTCCTTGAAGATCAAAGTCAAGCTTTATTTGAAAGAGCTCGCGTGCAATTTCACTATAATACTCGCTTTTAGTCGGATGTGCGGGATAGCATAAATTAAAAATTCCTGGTCGAGGGTTTTCAAGCAAAATGGTTAAGGCGTTTATGATATCCTTTCTATGAATCAAATTAACTGGAGTATTTCCGTTAAGATTTATTTTCTTTTCTAAGAAATAACGAACAGGATGTCGGTTATTTCCGATGAGACCAGCAAGCCTAAGTATCGTAGCTTTTTTTTGGAAATTGCGACCGATTTGCTCCTCTGCAAGTACAACAGGGTGCCCTTTTTTCAATGCACTATCCTCGTAGACCCATCCTGAATGCTCCTGATATACGCCTGTAGAACTGGTAAAAATAAAATGGTCTACGGAAGAGAATTGTTTACAAATAGAGTCGATTGTATTGGCATAATTCACCATTTTAGAAGGAGGAAGCATGACCAAAACCTCATCTACTTTTTGAGTCATCGGAACTTCAAATTCTATAGCACCTGATTGGGCATGAAAAGATATTTTTCGGTATTCAATAGCTGGATTGCTTTTTTGAAGGACCTGACTTCTTGTTGCAACGATAATTTTCCTTTTCGATGAGGCCAAGGTGTCAACAACTGCATTTCCCAACCATCCAGCTCCAAAGATTAAAATCGTTTTCATGATAACAAAAATATAGAAGTCCGCGCAAGGAATCTAATCTGCTGATATTAAATCAATAAGAAGTAACAAGAAAACAAAGGCGATTCGAGTAAAAAGTATAGTTGATGTTTGTTACCTTTGCTTAAAATTTTAAACTATGTACGACGTCATTGTTATTGGATCGGGACCTGGAGGTTATGTAGCTGCGATAAGAAGCGCTCAGCTAGGAATGAAAACTGCACTTGTGGAGAAATATGCCACGCTGGGAGGAACTTGCCTGAATGTTGGCTGTATTCCTTCGAAAGCACTTTTAGATTCTTCAGAGCACTTTCACAACGCTACACATACCTTTGAAAAGCATGGTATCGAAGTAGATAATCCAAAAGTGAATCTTAAACAAATGATGGAACGTAAAGATGAAGTCATAAGTCAGACCTGTGATGGCGTTAAATTCCTAATGGATAAAAATAAAATAGATGTCATACATGGCATCGGAACTTTTGTCAATAGCACAACTGTTGAGGTACTATCTGAAGACAAAAAGAAAAGCAAAATTGAGGGGAAAAATATTATTATCGCAACGGGATCTAAACCTAATTACTTCCCTGGAATGGAACCAGATAAAAAACGAATCATTACAAGTACTGAGGCATTAAAAATGAAGGAAATACCAGGAAAACTCCTGGTAATTGGAGCCGGCGTAATTGGCCTAGAGCTTGGATCAGTGTACAAAAGACTTGGCAGCGAGGTAGAGGTCATTGAGTTTGCAAAACAAATTCTGCCTACTATGGACTTGAGCATTGGAAAGGATTTTTCAAAAATCCTGAAAAAAGAAGGATTCAAATTCCATATGGAGCACCGTGTTCAATCTGTAAAAAACACAGGTAAAAAGGTACTTGTTACTGCATTGAACAAAAAGGGCGTCGAGGTTGAAATAGAAGGAGATTATTGTTTAGTTGCTGTTGGAAGAAAACCTTTTACTGAAGGACTAAACCTAAAAGGTGCTGGAGTTGAAGCAAATGATAGAGGTCAAATTATTGTCAATGAACACCTTCAAACCAATGTACCTAATGTTTATGCCATTGGAGATGTTGTAAGAGGTGCAATGCTCGCACACAAGGCTGAGGAAGAAGGGGTCTATGCGGCTGAATTCATTTCGGGACAAAAACCCCATATCAATCACAATTTGATTCCAGGAGTTGTATACACGTGGCCTGAAATTGCTGCGGTTGGCAAAACGGAGCAGGAGCTTGTTGCAGATAATATTGAATTCAAATCTGGGTCATTCCCCATAAGAGCATTAGGAAGAGCACGAGCAAGCATGGACATTCACGGAATGATCAAAATATTGGCGGATAAAACGACAGATGAAATATTAGGTGTTCATATGATTGCACCAAGAGCGGCTGACCTAATTATGGAAGCTGTTACAGCAATGGAATACAGAGCTTCGGCTGAGGATTTAGCAAGGATTTGTCATCCACACCCCACATATACAGAAGCAATAAAAGAAGCTGCTTTGTCTGCGACTGAAAATAGACCGTTACATATCTAGGCGATCACTTCGACCATATTTCCCAGCTTTTTAACGCTTGCTGATGTAGCATACTCTTTCCATTTAGCACTATGCTGCCATACTGTGTTGCTTTTTGCAAGAAAAGTGTCTGTTCAGGGTTATAAATCAAGTCGATTACCAAATGGTCTTTTGATAAATAATGATGAGGAAAAGAAATGGTCTCATTCGTATTTGGATACATCCCAACAGGAGTACAATTGACAATCAGCTTACAAGAATCAATCATATTTTTATTGATGGCTGAATATCCAAAATTTTTATTTCCTTTTGGGTTTCTTGAAATATAAAAAACCTCTAATCCTATTTTTTCGAGGACATATGCCACTGCCTTTGCAGCACCTCCCGTACCTAAAAGTAAGGCTCGGTGGTGATTGAAATCTAAAAAAGGCTTGATACTCTGATGAAAACCGAAAGCATCTGTATTATAACCCGTCGTTCTTCCCGACTCGTTTACTTTAATTGTATTAACAGCTCCAATGGCTCTTGCATCCTCATGAATTTCATCAAGAAATGGTAGAACATACTCCTTATAGGGTATGGTCACATTTAAACCACGATAAGCCTTTATTTCTTCATTAAAAAATGAGTCTACATGCTGTGCAGAATCAAGTTCAATTAAATCATATTCGGCAGATAAATTCTTTTCGATGAAGAATTGAGTAAAAAAATCTTTCGAAAACGAATGAGATAAGCGCTTGCCTAAAAGTCCGTATTTGTTTAATGACACATACAAAAATACAACTATTTCGATGGTTTTCTTTTCTTTACTTCTCAAGTCACTTACCTTTGTGACATGCGCGGAGAAGTAATTAAGTCAACGGGGAAATGGTACAAAGTACTTCTTGAAGACGGCCAAACAATTCAAGCATCAATTAAGGGGAAGCTAAGGCTTGAAGGATTAAAAACAACAAATCCCATAGCCGCAGGTGACGTTGTTGATATTAAAGCCATCGATGCTTCTGGAGAAAATGTATATACGATTCGAGGTATAGAGAAACGTAAAAATTATTTGGTTCGAAAGTCTACAAACCTAAGTAAGCAAATGCAGATCATTGCGGCAAATGTTGATAGGGTATATCTTGTAGTTACACTAAAAGCCCCTGAAACTCAAGTCGCTTTCATAGACCGCTTCTTAGTGGCAGCAGAATCATTTCGAATACCTACAACAATTTTATTTAACAAAATAGACTTGTATGGTGAAGAAGAGCTTGCACTTATGGATTATTTAACGGAGGTATATGAACCCTTGGGTTATCCATGCAACTCTATTGTCGCTGAAAAAGACGCGAGTATCGCATTCCTTAAAAAGGAAATAAAAGATAAAAAAGTAATGATCTCTGGAAATAGTGGTGTCGGAAAAACAACACTCGTGAATTCCTTAGATCCAAGTTTATCCCTCAGGGTGGGCGAAATTTCAAAAGCACATGCGCAAGGAAAACATACAACAACCTTTTCTGAGATGCATGCACTTCAGAGTGGAGGTTTCATCATAGATACACCCGGAATTCGGGCGTTTGGTCTTGTTGATTTGGAAAAGGAGCATTATGCCCATTACTTCCCAGAAATGCGGGCCCTTCTCGGACAATGTAAATTTCACAATTGTATGCATTTGGAAGAACCTAAATGCGCGATCAAAGCAGCTGTAGAAAATGAAGAAATTGCTCCATCAAGATATATGACCTATTTACAACTTATGTCTGAAGATACGGGTGATAATTATCGACGAAATGATTTTAAATGAGGGTAGTCATTCAAAGAGTGCTAGAGGCTCAAGTAAAAATTGATGCTCAGATATATTCCGAAATTAAAAAAGGGCTGCTCATATTTATTGGAATTGAACATTCAGATACTGTGGATGATCTTTCCTATTTGGCACAAAAAATATGTAATCTTCGTATCTTTTCTGACCGGGAAGGGAGGATGAATCTCAATCTTAAAGATTCGGAAGGAGAAATACTTGTTATCAGCCAGTTTACACTACATGCCAAAACAAAAAAAGGCAATCGTCCGAGCTTTATAAAAGCAGCAAAACCAGAACAAGCCATTCCATTGTACAATGATTTTTGTGCTGAACTAGAAACCTTGCTTAAAAAGCCCATTCAAACTGGTCAATTTGGCGCGGACATGAAAATAGGCTTGATTAATGACGGTCCAGTAACCATAGTTATAGATTCAAAAGACAAGCAATAAAAGACTTTTCTTACATTTGAGATATGAACTTCCTAACCGATTCTTCGATTGATGTATTGCTGTCTAAGCAGAAAAGTTTCTTTGCCAGCAATCAAACAAAATCAATTTCGTTCAGAAGAAATGCGCTTAAGAACCTGCTAAATGCTTGTTTAAAATACGAAAAGGATATTTTAAAAGCACTTCATAAAGACCTAAGAAAATCTCCAGAAGAAGCGTTCTTAACGGAGTTCAGCTTTGTGATTTCTGAAATAAAATTGCACCTGAAGAAACTGAATAAATGGACTGCTTCGAAAAGAATTTATACACCCTTGATCTTGAAGCCCTCAAGAAGCAGGATTTATTTCGAACCACTAGGTGTAAACCTAGTAATCGCACCATGGAACTATCCTTTTTTACTTTTATTCTCACCATTGGTTGGTGTACTCTCTTCGGGATGCTGTGCGGTGCTTAAGCCATCTGCCGATAGTAAGTATACGGCTGAAATAATGGATAAAATAATAAGAGAAACATTTGAAGAAGCCCATATCTCTATCGTGCATGGAGAAAAAAAAGAAAATCAAATCTTATTTAAAAAACGCTTTGACCATATCTTTTTCACTGGTGGAAGTGCGCTTGGTAAAGTTGTTATGCGAGCAGCCGCTGAATTTTTGACACCGGTAACGCTTGAGCTTGGTGGAAAATCACCTTGTATCGTTGATGAAAGTGCCGACTTGAAAATTGCAGCCAAAAGAATCGCATGGTCAAAAACCATAAATTCAGGTCAAACATGTGTTGCACCAGACTATGTGCTGGTTGTGCAAAGTTTGAAGGAACAGCTTATGTTTCATATTAACGAGGAATGGAATAAGATGTACGGTGGCGCTGTATTGGGCAGTGAAATGTATCCGAAAATCATACACAAAGGACATTACGATCGGCTTTTAGGTCTTATTGATCCGGCAAAAGTGAAATATGGAGGCGATAAAAATGACGAAACGTTGCAGATTTCCCCCACCATTCTTGACGGTGTTACATTGGATGACCCTGTGATGAAAGAAGAAATATTCGGCCCAATACTACCAGTGATTGCTGTAGATTCGCTCAAAGAGGCCATAGATTTGATTCATAAATTCGAGAAACCGCTTGCGCTATATTATTACGGAAATTCAAAGGAAGCTGAAAACGTACTTAAACAAACAAGCTCCGGTGGCGCATGTATAAATGATGCGATGATGCACATTGCCAACTCCAACCTTCCTTTTGGAGGAGTGGGGCATAGCGGATATGGGGCATATCATGGTTACGACAGTTTTTTATGCTTTACACACAAGAAAGCAGTGGTCACAACACCCACATGGATCGATTTACCTTTTAAGTATGTTCCTTTCAAAGGGTTCAAGTGGCTCAAAAAATTTTTGACATAAAAAAAGAGGCTTCTACGAGCCCCTTTGTATAAATCATATAGTTACAGAAACTAGACCTTCGTTACATTAACAGCATTAAGCCCTCTATTTCCCTGTTCTACCTCAAACTCAACTGTATCGTCTTCCTGAATATTGTCTACCAATCCAGTTTTGTGAACGAATACATCCTCTTTTGATTCCTCATCAACGATAAAGCCAAAGCCTTTCTCATTGTTGAAAAATTTTACCACTCCTTTTTTCATTGTACTTATATTAGTTGTTATTTAATCTTTAGTCTCCTGTCTATTTTGTGCTTTTTGATCCATTTCATCCTTCGTCATGGTTTTATTTTCTGGCGCACTATCCCAATCTATTTCGCTTCCTCCAGTAGATGAAGCTCTTCTATTTTCTTTCTTTTCGAGTTTCTCTCTCTTCTTTCGCTCGCGATTTTTCTCACGTTGCTTTTTAAAAAATGTTTCTTGTGACCTTCCCATCCTTTACGCTTATTTGTTTTCTAAAGATAATGGAATATCTCTTCTCCAAACACAAAGTGCCACAAAACAACTAAACAATAGATTGTGAAAAATTATATTCTGAACCCTTAACAATCTTGTTTTTTTGTGCATCTGTGTCAATATTACACTTGTAAATTAAGTATCGGCACTTTTAATTATTCCGAAGTAAAAAAGATAAATATAGGCTGACGCTCAAATGATATTTCTTGAACAACTATTTATTGAATGGTTCTAAAACATTGATAACAATATTAATTTACTGATTTACAGATAATTGATGCCGAAGCGTTAAAATCTAGTTAAGATTCAAAAAACTGTAACCTCATTCAATATTATACGTAACATTGTGCAAACTTTAAATTAATCAAAATGAAAAAATTATTATTAGTACTAACAATTATTGCAGGAACAACGTTTTCCGCTTCTGCACAATCTCCAGTAATGAAAGGAAACATTCTAATCGATGCCGGTATTGGTTGGCCTACCGGAAATGTTTTGTGGAATGACGATGGCAATGATTGGCAAAATTATAAAGTCAATGGTGGCCCATTTGCGTTTGGCGGAAGAATAGAATATATGGTTGCTGACGGTTTTGGTATCGGATTGGATGGAAACTATGTGACAACGGGTTACAATTATGATAGTTATGACATCTTTAATAACGACTCTATTGTGAATTCTGATTTAACTACTAAAAGAATGAGAGTAATGCTTAGAATGAATAAGCATATTGTTCAGAATGATTTGGTAGACGCCTATATCGGAGCTGGTGTTGGCTACAAATATGTAAGTAGAGTTTCTACAGGATTTATTGAAGGAGATCAAGATGGCGCACTTATACCCGTTGCCTTTCGTTTGGCATTCGGTGCACGTTTTTTCTTTACAGAAAATATAGGAGCACACGTAGAGTTGGGTGCATGGGGTGGAGCACCACTTCAAATGGGATTATCATTTAAATTCTAACCAACGAAAATTAATTCTAAAGCCGAGCATGTCTCGGCTTTTTTTATGCTTTGAAATTTCTCAATGGTGTTTTACCCAGCTGTATGATTTAAGGTAACGATCTCCTTTTTTCTTCGTTTTAAAGAGGGTCGGTAAAGTATATTGACGGCCATTCTCATCATAGCTATAGACCATGAAATGTAAATGGGCCATTGAGGAAAACCCTGTGCTACCCGACTCCCCAATCGGGTCTCCCGCTTGAATATTGTCTCCAATCTCAACAAGTGCGCCATTCTGTTGAAGATGCCAATAGCCACCATAGGTGCCATCTCCATGATCTATGACAACATAATTTCCATTATTGATATACTTTATATTTGCTCCCCCAATGTTGTTGTGCTCGACAACTTTTAGAACATTTCCTCCTCTGGCCGCGCAGACGAGCTTTCCCCTTCTCAAGCGAAAATCCAATGCGTACTTATCCACATGTGAAAATTTACCATTATATCCCTGCATAATCAAGACGGTTTTACCCGCCTCAAAAGGTAAATCATAAATATATTTATGTTCAGGTTCCCGAAGCTCTTTTTGGGAAAAACAGCAACAAGGAAGAAGTATAAAAATGAAAAAAAAATTACGCATAAAAATGCCGTTACGGACCCATCTAAAAGTAATACTTTTGAAATGAATCCATCACGGCTGCTATAAGGAGGAGATTAGAGAGGCTCTATTCCTTTATGGCTTTTATATAAAAAGCGACGGCATTAGTAATTCAACTTAATCGTATGAAGCTCTATATTCTTGGCCTTTGCCACTGAAACAATTGTGCTCTCAGAATTATAATTTTCTCCGGATTCAATAAATTCATCCGTTATGGTAATTACCATTCTTTTTCTGTTCTTCCACGTATTCGAATTCATTGCATTTAAAACCGCATCATAGTGGGATTCGCTACTGAAATAGTGCCTTTTTTCTGAAATCAACTCTAAAGCATAATAATGATCCTCATTCAAATCAGAATACTTGAACCATTTGGGGGATTTTGAATATTTAAACACTGCTCCTCCCAACCTAGAGCCATTGGGCATCGCCTGGACTATTTGATGACTTTCCTTTGAAATGTCTTTTACGTTGTTCATCATACTCCCTGAAATATCGACTAAAATCACAACATCCGTTGAATCATTTGCATTTTGCGTAATAACATCTTCTAAAGCGCGAACGACTTGATTAGAGGGATAGTTGACATATTGACCACCTGTTAAGCGTGCCATTCTAAGATACTCAAATCCAGTCCCGGTCGCAAGTACCATTGGTCCAGAAGAATTGTAGTATCCGGTATTTGGATTTGTCCCGCAGGACTGAGATGAATAGTTCCCGTAGGACGAACTATTGGCATTTGAGGAAGGGCTCGTTGAATTCGATGAACTTGAGTTATCAACAGAAGGTTCGCGGTTTGAATTCGATGATGGTGCACTAGGAGCGGGATGTTTCGTGCTATGTTCCTGAATGGAAGGTGCAGCATAATAAGTAGAGCTTGAACTTGAGGAAGAGGGCTTTGAGGGCCTTGAAACAGCAGGTCTAGATTGCCTAGCGGGTCTAGAAGGTCTAGAAACAGGCGAGCTTACAGGCCGAGGAGCAGTGCGAACTGCCGATTTAGGAGTGGTGGACTTGGTCGGTACGCTCCGAACGTTTTTTTTCTGACCGAAGGCCACAAAAGAGAAAAGAAAAGAAAATAATAGTATTGATGCTTTCATAAGGATGGATTTAATGAATAATAAATGTCAAGTCGGCTAAATCTGCATGATTCGAGGCAAACTTTGATTAGGACTAAGCGAGAATCGTGCCAAAAACAATAAACACCAATTCTACGCACCTGTATTTGAGTCACTTGCCGAATTACCTAAAATAACCTTTAGAACCTCAATCACCTCTTCTGGAGATTCGATATGACTCATATGCCCTGCTTTTTGTAGCTCGAAAAAATGTCCGTTCAAAATCCCATGACCTTCAAACTGTTCAGAGGAGATCAGTCGATCTTGTACGCCATGAATCACATACAAATCCTGAAGGTAAATTAATTTGGTAAAATCTTTGCGCGAAGCCATCGCTAATGACGCATAAGCAATAGCACTTGATTCTATACTAGAAGCATCTGATATTAGCTGATTCATTTCAATTTGAAATTTATTAGGGTCTGCGAAAAGACCAGGAATTGCCTTTTGAAGAAAAAATGTTTTAGCTTTCTGTACAACCTTTGCAATCCTTTTGCGATCAATGACCTTTGCAGGAGGATCCGTCCAGAAATTTGAATTTAACAAGACTACTTTCTCACATTGTATTTTTAATCTCTTCACTTCCAAGGCGACATAACCGCCCATTGAATGCCCGAGAATGTCAAAATTTTCAATACCTAAAGACTCTATTACGGCTATTACCTCAATTGCCATTTGCTCAATACCCGATTCTGGGGATTCAGTCGTAGAAAATTCAGATTGACCATGTCCTGGAAGGTCAATAAAGAGACAACGAACGTCAAGTTTATCTAAGGAAAGACTTTGCCACATGTTCAATGACTCAAGAAAACCATGTAAAAAAACACAAGTTCTTCCTTTACCTATACTCGAATATGCTAACAATACTAAGGGTTCATCTTTTCCTCAATCTCCTCAGCGAGCAATGGAATATCAGACATTAAGTTGAATGGCTCTCCTTTTTCTTGCACAACAAGGTCATCCTCCAAACGGATGCCTAGATTCTCATCGGGTATGTAAATTCCTGGTTCGCAAGTAAAAACCATCCCTGCTTTTATTGGTTCGTGCCAAATGCCAACATC
The DNA here is from genome assembly GCA_913052055.1 of uncultured Cryomorphaceae bacterium. GTDB lineage: Bacteria > Bacteroidota > Bacteroidia > Flavobacteriales_D > Crocinitomicaceae > UBA952. The sequence goes on along the minus strand of CAJXDT010000013.1, from coordinate 13,635 downwards.
ATGCGTATCAAGACCGATAAAGTGAGATGTTCCATGCATGAAATATTTTTTATACGCTGGCCAATCAGGATTTTGATTTTTTATATCATCAAGTGTTATGAGATTTAGCTTAACGAGCTGCTCTTCCATCAAAATGCCCACCTGTTTGTGATAATCTGCCATAATTGTTCCGGGGACCAATAGTTTTTCGGCCTCAGTTTTAACATGAAGTACAGCGTTATATACTTCTTTTTGTCTTGGTGTGAATTTTCCGTTTACAGGAATACACCTTGTTAAATCTGATGCGTAATTTGCATACTCTGCTCCAACATCAAGCAAAATAACATCGCCATCAAAACATTCCTTATTATTCTCAATGTAATGTAGCACACAAGCATTTTTACCAGAAGCAACAATCGGGGTGTAGGCAAAACCGCGAGAGGAATTCATTAAGAATTCATGGGCGAGCTCGGCTTCAATATGGTGCTCCCAAACTCCTGGCTTAATAAAACCTAGCAATCTATTGATCCCAGCCTTAGTTATATCACAAGCCTTTTGCATTACCTCAAGCTCAATTGGATGCTTAACTGAGCGTAAGCGGTGAAGTATCGGGGCTGACTTGTGAACTTGATGCGTCGGATAATCAGTTTTCACTTTGTTAATGAACCGATCTTCTCTTGTTTGTACCTCTGTATTCGCGCGAAGATGCTCATTGGTATTTAAATAAACCCCTTGAGCCTCAGCCATCATTTGCTTAAATACAGTAGGAAAATCTTGAAGCCAGTGAACAGACGAAATACCAGATACCTCCAAGGCTCTTTTTTTGTCTAATTTTTCGCCCTCCCAAATTGCGATAAGTTCACTCGTCTCTTTTAAAAACAAAATCTCTCTTTGCTTTGGGTTGGATGCATTTGGAAAAAGTACCAATATAGATTCTTCTTGATCCACTCCAGATAAATACAAAATATCTCGATGTTGCTGAAAAGGCATCGTGCTATCTGCGCTAATAGGGAAAATATCATTCGAATTGAATACGGCCAAAGTATCATGCTCCATCTGAGACGTAAAATTCCTTCTATTTGTGATGTAAAGACCTGCGTCCAACCTTTCGTATTTCATCTATTTTATTTTTGACTAAATTACGTAAAAAGACGAAAAGAACGTTGTTGAACTGCAATCATTACGGGTAACTTTCTACGCGTATTTTTCAAAAAAAAGTGATTATAACAGATTTAAAAAATACGTCTTTCATATACATATGTCAGCGTTATTAAACAGTAAAAAAAGCAATCTAATATTCAAAAACAAATATTTTTTTAACTCAAAATGCACAATTTTACTCCAAAAAAATGCAAAAAAAGCAATAAAGGACTCATTTTTTGTACAAAAACTTCTCATTTAATAAATAAGTTAAATCGTTGATAAACAATATTTTAGATATAAATTAGGTTTTTTTTTTAAAAAAAAATTCAAATAAAATGAACCTTCTGAACCTATTTTCGTTTAATTTGTATAACCAAAAACTTAAACAAAATGACTAATTTATTTTTATCGGTACCAGTGATGGCTACTGACGACTATGTTGGCTTTACATTCTTTGTAGGGTGTATGGCAATGATGGCAGCATCTGCCTTTTTCTTTTTATCTATGAATTCGTTTGACCGCAAATGGAAAACTTCTATTTTAGTTTCCGGTCTAATCACGTTCATAGCAGCAGTTCACTATTACTACATGCGGGACTATTGGGCTTCAACAGGTGAATCTCCAACTTTCTTCCGATATGTGGATTGGATTCTTACTGTTCCATTAATGTGCGTTGAATTTTATTTAATTCTCAAAGCAGCTGGAGCAACTCAGAAACTAATGTGGACCTTAATTGGTGCATCAGTAGTAATGTTAGTTACTGGATATTGGGGTGAAGGTGTTGACAGAGACAATGCAGCATTGTGGGGATTGATTTCTGGTCTTGCTTACTTCTACATTGTATACTTAATTACTTTTGGAGAAGCGAAAGCCTTGGCAACAAAAGCTGGTGGAGCTGTTCTGAATGCACACAACACACTTGTGAAGTTCGTTATTATCGGATGGGCAATTTACCCTATCGGATATATGGCGGGTACTGCAGGTTGGTATGGTGCTGAGGGAGAGATCTTCGGAATGGAATTAGCAATGGATGTTATCTACAACGTAGGTGATGCAATCAACAAAATCGGTTTCGGTCTTGTAGTATATGCTCTTGCAACAGCTTCTACTGCTGACGCATAATCCTAATAATTTTATATTGAAAGCGACTCGAAAGGGTCGCTTTTTTTATTTAAACCAAGACGAATATTTAATATAATTCTTAGAAATTCTCTCCACCTCACCTTTGAATAGTTCTTCAGATAAAGTCTTGACTTTCTTGGCGGGAACACCTGCATAGATACTCCAGGACTCAACCCTTGTTCCTTCCAGTAAAACGGCACCTGCTGCAATAATAGCGTTGGATTCAATATGACAGTTGTCCATTACGATAGAACCCATTCCAATAAGCACATTACTTTCAATCGTACAGCCATGAACCAACGCATTGTGTCCAATAGAAACATTATCTCCTATGTCAACTTTTGTTTTCTCATAGGTACAGTGCAAAACTGCACCATCTTGTATATTTACTCTATTTCCAATTCGAATTGAATTTACATCAGCGCGAACTACTGCATTGAACCATACCGAACATTGATTGCCAATAATTAAATCACCAACTAGTGTTGCGTTTTCTGCAATCCAGCAATCTTCTCCAATTTGAGGCTCAAAGCCTCTACACTGTTTAATTAATGCCATCTTCTTGATCACTTACAAATTCTAAATCTACTTGCCTTTTTCTAGGACTCACCTCGTAAACCCTTACAAAAACAGTATCTCCGAAATTGTATTCTTTTTTTGTCTTGGCACCACGAATACAAAACTTATCCTGGTCAAAATGAAACCTATCTCCTGGAATTTGATTCATGGGAACCATACCCTCACAATAATTTTCTTTCATACGCACATACATTCCATGATCAGCGATGCCCGAAATGGTTCCTTCAAAAACTTCTCCAATATATTCCTGAACGAATAGCGTTTGAAAATACTTGGTAGATTCTCTTTCTGCCTCAGCCGCTTTCCTTTCATTGGCGGAAATATGCTTACATATTTCCTCTAAGCCTTTCTCATATGGGTTTTTGCGTTTCTCAACAGCAGATTGCAAAATGCGGTGAATGACCAAATCGGCATATCTGCGAATTGGTGAAGTAAAATGAGTATAATGCTCAAATGCTAGTCCATAATGGCCAATATTTTCAGTCTCATATACCGCTTTAGCCATTGATCTTATTGCCATTGACTGAATTAAAGAATATTCATTCTTTAAACGAATATCTCCAAGTAAAGTATTGATGTTTTTAGAGATTTGTTCCGGCTGATTCAAATCAACTTTATAGCCAAATTTATCGATAAACACAGCAAATACATCTAGCTTAGCAGGGTCAGGCTGGTCATGTGTACGGTACAAACTCGTTATTCCTTTACCTCCATCCTCCTTCGGTTTGCCCAAGAAAATAGCAACTTGTTTATTGGCAAGAAGCATAAACTCCTCTACAAGCTTATGTGCCTCTTTAGAGGTTTTGACTACTACCTCAGCGGGAAACCCTTCATCATTCAAACGGAATCTCATTTCCTCTGACTCAATACTTAGCGCTCCGTTTTTCAATCTTCTTTTGCGCAAGGTTTTGGCGATTTTATTCAATAAATAGAGCTCTGACTTGTGATCTCCATCTGCACCCGTAATAATTTCTTGGGCTTCTTCATAAGTAAATCTTCTATCTGAATGAATCACTGTTTTACCAAACCACTCTTTATATATTTTACCATTCTCATCTAGTTCAAAAACTGCTGAAAAGCTAAACTTATCTTCATGAGGTCTCAAAGAGCAAACAACATTTGACAATTGCTCGGGTAGCATAGGCACAACACGGTCAACGAGGTACACAGAATTCGCACGTTTCAATGCTTCAGTATCCATAGCGCTTCCCTCTTCAACATAATGGCTCACGTCTGCAATGTGAACTCCTACCTCAAGATTACCATTTGACAATCTTTGTATAGATATTGCATCGTCAAAATCCCTTGCATCTAATGGATCAATAGTAACGGTCAAAACATCCCTAAAATCTCTCCTTCTCTCAATCTCTTTTGGATCAAGCTCTATTTTAACATATTCAGCCTCCTCCATTACGGCATCGGGAAATACTGGCTCTATACCTTGATTGTATAAGATACCGAGCATTTCTGCATCATTACTCCCGCTAGCTCCTAAAACGGCTGTAACCTCCCCATATGGTATTTCTCTTCCTTGAGGCCAAGTTGTGATTTTAACAAGTACCTTATCTCCATTTTTAGCATCTCCAATTTTATTCTTTGGAATTTCAATATCTAAACCCAATCGCGGGTTATCAGGAATTAAGACTGCATGCTTATCAAGAATTCTCAAGGCGCCAACAAATTGTACTTTATCTCTTTTGAGGACTTCAACAACAACAGCCTCATCTCTTGACCGCCCTTGTTTGATAACCTTAATCTTGACCATGTCTCGCTGAAGTGCTTTATTTATATTTTGGGGAGAAATATAAAAATCTTTATCATAGCCATCGCAGGATACAAATCCAGCTCCTCGCTGCGTTATATCTATTTGTCCTTCTAAATATTGTAAATCTGATTTAGCCTTAAAAGTGTAGTGATTCACCCTTTCTACAGAGCCATGCTTGGCTAAAACATTAAGCTCATCAAATACATTTTGTCGAGAATTTGGATCGCGCGCGTCCACAATTTGACAAATCTCTTTGTGCGTTAATTCACTTGAGTTGTGCTTTTCAAAAACACGAATGAGTAAAGTTCTAAGTGATTTTCGACCAACACCACCAGATCTTTTTTTGGATCTTTTCTTAGACATGCAACGAAATTAGACAAATTAATCGTCTAAAGAGGTCACGAATGATAATTAGAAATTAATGCTTAACAATTACTTTACGTACAATTGATTTTGAACCCGGTGCACTAAAAGACATTATGTAGACACCGTTTCGGAAGCTTGAAATATCAAATGTAGATGTCGTAGAGACTGTTTGGTTTAGTACTTGACTTCCCAAAACATCCACCATTTTCATCTGTGCAGTCGCAACTCCCTCTAAATTAACTTGAATAAAGTCAGATGCAGGATTTGGTGCTATAGTAACTGAAATCGGAGCTACCTCTTCAATTGATAAACTGTAGTCGAATTTAATATCTACAGAATCAATATAGTTTATACCATCATTGGATACGTAATAACGATAATGGCCAAGACCCGTAGCGCCTTCAGTTGGATTGATTGTTGCCTTTAACTTTCCGTATTCATCTGGACCAACATTGAAAGAAGTCCCTTGGGGATTCGTCCATGGATTTGTATTCATTTGGCTTGCTCCAAAGCAAGTTCCACCAAATTGGTCTGTTGAATGCCCCCAGCACATTAAGTCTGACCATGAGGCAGGAACATCCACTTTAAGCCGGGTAACTCGCCATAGCGAATTACTCGTTCCCATATTTTTGATTTCGAATGGAATGTCAACACCATCGGCGCTAGAAGTAGTATATTCATAAACCCCTCCAGAAATATTCTCCTCAGAATCTTGGAGGTTTATTGCTGTTTGAGCGAACAAAATTGAAGGTAAAATAAGTAGAATGGTAAAGTAGAGTTTTTTCATAATAACAAATATAAGTCATTCCTCGGGAATGTCAAAAAATGATCAAAATCAATGCCAAATGTATACTTCTTATTTTTATTACTTTTGGCATGGCATTCTTTTTGCTCTATGATTAAAAACATTCTATGAAAACGACATTTACATTCTTATTCTGCCTTTTCGCGGGCATCCTATTTGCTCAGGAAACACAAAAAACACAAAAACAATTACCCTCTGTGGTACTCAAAGACCTTTCAGGCTCCTCGATCAATACTGCAGAAATGGGGTTTGATGGACCTGTAGTCATTAGCTTTTGGGCGACTTGGTGCTCTCCCTGTAAAAAGGAACTCAATACCATTCATGATTTATATCCAGATTGGCAAGATGAGACAGGTGTAACTTTGGTCGCAGTATCAGTAGACGATGAGAAAACAAAAAGACAGGTTGCCGTTTATTCTAATGGTAAGGCATGGGATTATGAAATATTATTAGACCCAAATGGAGACTTTAAGAGAGCCATGGGTGTCAACAACGTGCCCCATACATTTCTAATCGATACTGATGGAAATATTGTATATTCACATAACAACTATGCTCCCGGTGATGAGGATGAGCTCTATGAAGAAATTCTCAAACTAGGTTCCAAATAGGAAAAAATGAATCTTAAAAATTTGCTTTTAGCTCCCTTTCTTTTGGGGGCTTCTTTTTTGTTTTCGCAGGGTTCTGTCTCTGGAAATGCAGAGTCTACCTTTCAATACCTGAATGAGGATACTATTATCGGAGCAAATCAACCTCCATCCAAAGGCCTGATTAATTCATACATGAATGTATTCTATACGAATGGTAATTTTAAAGCAGGAATGCGTTTAGAATCTTATCTACCTAGAATTCAGGGTTATCCGAATAGATTTGATGGAACTGGACTTGGAATGCGCTATGTAGGTTACAAAAATGACTTTGTAGATGTAACGCTTGGTTCATTTTACGAGCAATTTGGAAGTGGATTAGCACTGAGAGCCTACGAAGATCGAGCATTAGGTTATGATGCCCTTTTAGATGGTGCACGAATCATTGTAAAACCCAAAGCAGGAATCGTCTTAAAAGGGGTTTACGGTCTCCAAAGACTCTCTTTTCAAAGCGGAAGAATAGTACACTCAGACGGTATTGTTCGCGGCTTAGATGGAGAGATTCATTTAAACGAAACTTTTAAAAAATTAAGTGACTCAGAATTAGATATTGTATTAGGCGCCTCATTTGTGAGTAAATACCAAAGAGATGACAACTCAGCATTAATATTACCAGAAAACGTTGGGTCCTATGGTGGACGATTTCAATTAATTTATAAAAACTTTTTTCTTGATGGAGAATACATTCATAAAGAACAAGATCCAAGTATTGATAATAAATATATTTATAACAATGGCCATGCTAGTGTTTTTAACCTGACCTATACCAAAAAGGGCCTAGGTCTGCTTTTCTCTGCTAAATCAGTTGATAATATGAGCTACAGATCGGATCGCAACCAGATTCTCCAAGATGCTTTAATCAACTATTTACCCGCATTGAATAAAACCCATACATATAATTTGGTTGCTACACTTTATCCTTATGCAACACAGCCTCTTGGTGAGGTGGCTTATCAAGTTGACTTTCTTTATACTTTCAAAAGGAAATCAAAGCTCGGTGGAAAATATGGAACTACTGTTGGGGCTAATTTTTCAACCACCTATCAACCTAAAATGGACGCGAGCAACTATGACCCTAATGACTCAACAAGAGTCACCTATAGCAGCACTCCGTTCGTAATGAGTGATAGCCTTTACTGGCAAGACATCAACTTTAATATCAATAAAAAATTTACTAAAAAGTTTTCGGGAACGCTCAGTTATTACAACATCAAAATAAACAATGATGTAGCCAAAATATCAAACGATTCAAAAGGTATCATAAATGCGCATATCGGAGTTCTAGAAATGTTATTTAAGGTAGCTCCCAAGCACTCAATAAGAACTGAGCTGCAAGGGTTATATGTAAAACCTCAAGCAAACGGAGAAAATGATCAAGGTGATTGGTTTACTGCACTTGTAGAATATACGGTTTCACCTCATTATTTTTTCAGCTTCATGAATCAATACAATTATGGGAATCCTGATGAAACCAAAAGAGTAAATTATCCAATAATTACCTGTGGATACATCAAAGAATCAACTCGTTTTACGGTGTCTTTTGGTAGACAAAGAGCCGGTCTGTTTTGCGTAGGTGGTGTTTGTCGATTCGTACCTGCCAACAACGGTCTTACCCTTAGCTTCACTCAAAGTTTTTAATTATGCGTTATTTATTTTCGGTTTCCATTATTTTCATTCTTCTATGTTCATGTGACCATATAGAAAACCCTTATCCTCCTCAAGTTAGCATTGATTTAGATACGAATTTATATCCAGGCCTCTGGTCAGATTATGAAAGTAATGAATGGCCCTTGTTTGGAACTAATCCTAATACGCTGAGAAATGTAATTATTGAGGATTTTACTGGTCATACATGTAATAATTGCCCAGCTGTAGCTGACTATGTGCATAACCTTTACTTAGCCAATCCTACTCGGATATACAATGTTGCAATACACGCTGGAACAAATGGCCTTGATTCTTTCCAAGAAGTTGACCTTCCAGATTACCCGACAGATTTTACGAATCCGCAGGGGCTCGAGATCGGTTCATACTTTGGAACATCTGTTTCCGTTGGGTTTTTCGGAAACCCCAGTGTCTCAGCAAATAGATATGGTACAGCTGAAGGTTTTTTTTCAAGTAATCCTCTATTGATTGAGGATCGAGCAAATCAGATGCTTTCGAATAACGATTTAAAAGTCAACCTACAAGCAAAACTCAACTATTATGAGGAAACCAAAGGAGCGTTTCTACATGTGGAGGCAGACCCATATGAGTCAAGCATAATTGATGACCTTTCAATCATGGTCTATCTAATTGAGGACTCGTTAGTCGGCGACCAAAAAATGTCTGATAACTCCCACAATTCTTCCTATGTACATCGGGATATTCATAGAGGCAATCTGAATAATGAAAGTTTCGGCAGACCGATCACTAGTGAGAATTTAGCAAACGATAAATACCTAGTTAATTATAGTTTTACTGTTCCGAATCAACTCAATGGCGAACATAACCCCTCAAATATGCACTTGCTCATTTGTGCATTCAATCAAACAACTTGGGAAATATACCAGGTCATTAAGCAAAAAATAGAGTAAATCAGCATTAACTGTTTTTTAACTTTTTAAACCCTCATCCGGTTTTTTAATAGCGTTTTTATGCCTTATATTTGATTGAAGACTAGATTATGGCTTTACGACAACATCTTACTCAAAAACTAGAGCAAAGGCTCTCTCCTCAACAAATTCAATTGATGAAATTGTTGCAAGTTCCTACAATGGAACTTGACCAAAGGATTAAACAAGAAATTGAGGAGAACCCGGCCTTAGAAGAAGGAAAAGAAGAGCTCGACGAAGAATATTCAAATGAAGAGGAGTTTGAGGAAAGAGAAACAGATGAATTTGATATCTCAGATTATCTTCAAGATGATGTAGCTGATTACAAGACCAGAGCAAACAATCAGTCAAAAGATTCAGATGAAAAAGTGATTCCATTCGCAGGTGGCACAACATTTAGAGAAAAACTGAACGAACAGCTGCTATTGCTGCACCTTGAAAAAGGTCAGGACTTGATTGCAAACATATTAATTGGAAATTTAGATGAGGCTGGATATTTAAACCGCGACTTGGAGGCTATTGTAGATGACCTTGCCTTTTCCATGAATGTTCATGTTGAAGAACAAGAGGTTTTAGAAGTTTTGCTGAAAATACAAGAATTAGACCCCGCAGGAGTTGGGGCCCGCAACCTTCAAGAATGTCTTTTAATACAAATTGAAAGAAAGCAAGATGGGAATATTGCGAAATACACAGCAAAAACGATTCTCGAAAATCACTTTGAAGAATTCACGAAAAAGCATTATGAAAAAATTGCGAAAAAGCTCGAAATTGTCAGTGACGATCTTAAAGAGGCCATAAATGAAATTTTAAAACTAAATCCTAAACCAGGTGGTTCATCAAAGGGCAGCAATAAAAACTTTCAACAAATCGTACCTGATTTTATTATTTATGAAAATGAAGGACGTTTGGAACTTACCATTAATTCAAGAAATGCCCCCGAGCTAAGGGTAAGCAGGGAATACGAGACAATGCTTCGGTCCTACTCTGAAGGAGCAAAGACATCTAAGTCTGATAAACAAGCTGTTAATTTTGTCAAGCAGAAATTAGACAATGCAAAATGGTTCATTGATGCAATTCGGCAACGTCAGAACACCCTGCTAATGACGATGACTGCTATTATGCGTTTTCAAGAAGGTTATTTTATATCAGGTGATGAAACTCAAATGAAACCAATGATTTTGAAGGATATTGCTGAGATTGTCAATTTGGATATTAGTACTGTTTCAAGAGTTGCAAATAGCAAATATGTTCAAACGCATTTTGGGGTCTTTTCTCTGAAATATTTCTTTTCAGAATCTTTGTCAACGGATAGCGGCGAAGAGGTTTCGACAAGAGAGGTCAAAAAAATACTTTCCGAGGCTGTTGACTCTGAAAACAAAAAGGTACCACTCACAGATGAAAAGCTAATGAACTTGCTGCGTGACAAAGGATATAATATCGCACGACGAACAGTTGCAAAATACCGCGAGCAGCTTAGTATTCCTGTCGCTCGAATGCGAAAGGAATTGTGATGCGGCAGTTGGCAAAGGCCATATCATGGATTTTTCTTCCGCTGTTTATGCCGATTTACGGTTTATTACTAACGTTATATATCCCTTCTCAGGAATTTGACATCAGCAAACCGTCAATGTTTGAAATGGCAGACGGTCTCAAAGTACAAATCCTATTTCTATTTCTTGTATTTGTAACAATTGCTCCTGGTGTATCATTTATTCTCATGTATAAAAGAGGCCTTTTGTCTTCTGTTGAAATGGAAGAAAGAAAAGAAAGATTGTTTCCTTTATTCATTATGCTTTCCTATTGTATTTTGCTCTTTTTTTTATTCTGGAAAAAAGCACCTCATAATTTTCTGCCTATTTACATTTATATATTACCGCTAACAGGAGCAATTATTGCTTTGATGTGTATGATTCTTACAACAAGATTCAAGGTATCGCTACATGCTGCCGGTACGGGGATTTTTGTGGGTTATTTATGTGCCTTTGCTTCTAATCAAATCGAATTTCATAGTAGCATCATTTTGGTAAGTATCTTGTTTTCTGGGTGTGTACTTTCGGCGAGACTTTATCTGAACAAGCATACACCAAAACAGGTCTATTTAGGTTGGAGCTTAGCGTTTCTAGCCACTTATATTTGTATGATTTGGCTTCCTGAGCTACTTTAAAAGGGCCTCAATCCATTCAAACTGAATTTTAAAAACCTGATTTTTTTCAGGTTCATTATGAACTTCATGATACAATCCTTCCAATAAATGAAAGGTTACGTTAGAACCGGCATTTGCATGAAAATCTTTACTCCCTTCGGGGGATGTGAGCCTATCCTCTGACCCATGCATCAACAATATTGGTATTTCTAATTCTTTTGACCTGGCAATAGCATTTATCCCTGCTTGGTGAATATTAATGAAAAAAGAAGCTGTCATTCTATCGTGTACCAAAGGATCATTTTCATACTCATCTATAATCTGGGGTGAACGGGCAAGCGCGACTCGTTCTAGGCCTGTTGGCTGAGACAAGGCTGGATATATATTTGCAGAAAGCTTCGCGAGGAGTACTTTCCATTTAGGAGGATCGAAACCCAACCTTAAATAAGGTCCTGTGGCAATAGCACCAATTACACCATCAGAATTTCGCAATAAATAATTCAGTATTAAGTTCCCACCCATACTGTGGCCATATAGAATTACAGGGGTCCCCTTGTAATCATTAGTTACGTGAGCAAGGGATAATGTCAGGTCATGCATCATATGATCAAAAGAAGGCATATGGCCTCTCTGCCCTTCCGAATTTCCATGCCCCCTTAGATCAATTGCAACAGTAGCAATGTTGACATTTTTAAAATATTCAATTACATGGGCATACCTTTTTGCATGCTCCCCCATTCCATGAACCAGGAAAATGACTGCTCTCGGGTTTTTAACAGATGAACTATAGAGAACTAAATCCAGCTTATCTTCTGTTTTTACTCGTCTAAATATTTTCATTCTGATTATTCTTAATATTGATGAAAATAGGCATTATAAATCACACATATGTACTAAACACCAATATGTTAAGCCTTCTTTTAGGTCAAAAAACATTTATCTAAACGTCATTTTTACACTTATTTAATTTAAATTCGTGTAACTCTAAACTATAAACTCTTGTTTAACTCAATTTTACTCACGCTCTGCGGTGTGTTTTTCGCACCCCTTATATTTTGTCAAACCATAACGGTAAATGGTTCCACTTTAAACCAAACTTTAGGCGCATGTGATGTGAATACCTATCAACTTTTGGGAACCTCAAGTGCTAATGGCTCGTGCATAAATATAAATGGTGGAGGGAATTTTCAACAGGGTGCTGTTTGGGTCTGTAATACCATAAGCTTGTACCAAAGTTTTAAGCTGAATTTTAAGGCGAATTTTGGAAGTGATCAAACTACCGGAGATGGAATTGCATTTGTTCTTCAAAGCGAAGGTTTAGGAGTCTTAGGAGGAACTGGAGGAGGAATGGGTTACGCCATTGGAAACCCTATAAATTGCCTTGGTGGAGCATGTCCTATAGAACCGAGTGTGACAGTAGAATTTGATACCTATAATGGAAGTTCATTCGGAGATAATGATGTCCCATGCAATCACACCTCTATTCAAACAGATGGTTCCACCGCGAGCTCTGCGACCATATCGGGTCCTGAATGCCTACTACCATCGGGAAGCTCAATTGTTGATGGTGCGGATCATGACATATGTATCACCTGGAATCCTTTTGCTTTACAGTATAGAGTGTATTTCGACGGGGCACTTGTAACTACCTATAATGGTGACATTCGTTCCTTTTTTGCTTCCCCATCCTCGGTTTATTGGGGGTTCACCTCTTCCTCCGGCGGAGCTACTCAAATACATTCAGTTTGCGAAATAGAGATGCAAACAAGCATTCCAAGCCCGACATGTATATGTACTACTCCCAATTTGATTGTTACAGATCCTGCCCCATTTTGTGGAATTGGAAATATTACTGACGCGTCCATTACCGCAGGAAGTGAGTCAGGCAACTTAACTTATTGGAATAATTCATCGTGCACGAATTCCCTAACCAATCCCAATTTGTTATTCAATTCAGGTATATTTTATATTCAACTTGAAACAACGCCAGGTTGTACGTCATCCCAACCTGTTAACCTAACCGTTAATAACCTTATTGCTCCTGACTTTGATATTATCTCACACATTTGTGAAGGAGAGCCCATTAATTTACCCACTACAAGTCTTAATGGCATCAATGGAACATGGTCGCCAGCACCCAATAATATAAGTACTACAACATATACATTTACGCCAGACCCTGATGAATGCGCTTCTTCTATGAGTCTCGACATTATCGTTAGGCCGGCACCAACGATTGAGCCGATTTCAGATCTCATTATTTGTAGTGGAGATGATATAAACTTTAATGCAATAATCGCTGGAATAGGAACAACTATTAGTTGGTCTTCCTCCGAAGGTTCTTTCTCTAACCCAACACAAACATCTACTTCTTATTTACCAAACATCACCACGGGAAATGCCACGGTCACCGCTGTTGTTACAAGCCCAATATGTGCGTTAACAAATGAAGAACTGATAAATATAACCATCAATCCACCCAACACCGTCCC
>CAJXDT010000012.1:0-55630 GCA_913052055.1 uncultured Cryomorphaceae bacterium | reverse complement strand
TTGTAAGTGTGGCAGTCTGGCTTTCCGTTGTTGTGAATGTTAGACCATTCCAAGTGTAAGGAAGCTCGGTATCACATATTGTAATATCAGTGGTACTTGAAAGAGAGGAGGGTTGATTAATTATGACCGATTCTGAAAACGAACAGCCATCAGAAGAGGTTACACTTAAGGTATAGTTGCCCGCATCTAAATCATCAAAAGTATATGAGGTTAAGGTATAATCAGTTAGTACTTCAATTTGAACACCTGTATTGTCTAGCAATTCAACTGTATAATTCGCTGACCCCGTCCAATTGGCCTCAATTTCACCATCAGAACCACCAAAGCAAGTAACATCCGTTACATCACCTGATATTGAACAAGGAAGAACAATAGAACAATCGGTTGTTCCCGTACCTCCTACTTGGGCGATTGTAATCTGTCCTGGTATTCCAGATTCGTTTGTCAGCAGAAGAAGATAAATATCACCAGATTGAACAGCAAAAATCGTTGCATTTTCAGTTAGCGTGGTACTTTGAGAACAGTCTTGTGTAAAAGGGTTTGTTAATGCATCAGAACATGCTGCCGTAAGATCTGTATATGGGCCCCAAAGTGCAAAATTAACATCTATATTTGAACCAAAATAATCTTGCTGAATGATATCCATATCAATTTGTCCTGGATTATCTATTTGGAAATAGAGCCACATCGGATTCGGTGTAGAACTCAAACAACCTATCGATCCCGAGGATGGGATATCAATATTATTACAGTAAGTGTAAACAGAACCCGTACAAAAAGGATCAGCATTGCTACAGGAGTTATTACTTCCATTGCCTAAACAAGGAGATTCTTCTACAGATATACAGAACTCAATAAATGCAGCACATGAACCTCCTGCAGGATAAGAAACTTGTACGTAGTATGTTGATCCAACCGTGAGGCTAGACAACGGCAAAGCTGAATTAGCCACATTGTCGTAATTACATCCAATTTCATTGAGAGAACCACACGAACCTTGAAAGACAGAAGTGGCAAATGTACAACCTGTTTGACTTGTCGTTGCTGTTAGTAACATTTCAGTCTGAGTCGCTGTGAATGAGTACCAAACAGCTTCATTATGAATACCAGCGGCATCACAAGAAAAAGATTCAACACTTCCTCCTCCACAAGTTGAACCATTAATACATGAGGCGCCTACAGTCAATGGTATCGCATCAGAACAATTTGCATTAGACGGATTACATGCTGCAAGCTCGGTAGCACAGAGTTCGAATGAACCATTCTGTACATTTCCATATGACCAAACTCGAATCCAAATCGTTGCACCAGGAGTTAATCCGATTAATGTTAGCGTCGGATTGTACGGAGGAGAATTTACCGTAAAATCATTACAATCAATCAGCGTGAGAGAACCACAAGCACCCGAATATGCCGCTATATCAGGGTCATACATTACAATTCCAGAAACATCAACCTGTACATTACCCGTAGCGGGAACGCTAAATGAAAACCAAACGTCAGAACCTAAATAGTTTCCACATCCGGGTGCGGGAGCGCCAATGGTATTCGTTGCGCCATCATTTGTAAATGTTTCAAACTGGCATGTTGAATTTACACTTATAGTTTGAGCATCGCAGGGATCGTCATTATCTGGGGTTGCAGAAGGATCTGTTGCGCATATATCAAAAAGCCCGCTAACATCACCACCATTTTCCCAAACCCTTATCCAAATGGTTTCTCCAGGGACAAGGCCGGATAAAGATAAAAGTGGCATATTCCCATTATTACTGGAATTATCATCACAGGAAATCAAACTTAGAGAAGAACATGTACCGCTGTAGGCAGCAGCTCCTCCATCCGTAATTGTTCCCACATCAAAGTCCACTTCAACTTCACCAGAAGCAGGAACTGTCAGAGAAAACCAAACATCCTCTCCTACATAGCCTGCACACCCAGGAGCAGGAATACCAGTTGAAGCGGTAGCACCATTATTAAGAAAGCTACTGAACGTGCAGGGTATATTTAGTGAAAGTGGGCTCGCATCACAAGGGTCATCATTTGATACACCTGCAGTACTTACAGAAATACAAAAATTAAAATCGGTTGCACAACCATTTACCCTATGTCCTACAAAAATCGAGTATGTATTTCCTGGAGTCAGTGCAGTTAGGCCAATAAACATATCTGCTGTTGAGTTTATTGGAGAAGATTGCATACAATCGACTTCCGTTAGTGAGCCACATGCACCCTCAAATACTAGAACCCGATTAAAACAAGCCAATGGGGCAATATTATTTACAGAAATATTCATTTCCGCCGCGGAAGCAACAAATGAATACCAAACGCCAGGATTTGGAATATTAAATAAAGTACAAGCAGTTGAAAGACCTCCCGTAAGTGTTGCTCCTCCACAGGTACTTCCTGGAGTACAAGATGCATTAACCGTTAACGGGGTTGCAGTTGTACAAGTCGTATTTGTGGGACTACATTGACTCCACAATAGATTAGAAAAAAATAGAATATTTAATAATAGTCCTAATCGCATATCAATCTATATCATTAATATTAGAGGGATATATGACTACTTCATGGCGTTCATCAAGAATGTGAACAACTGTTTCTGTTTCATCCTGGATAGATTCAAGGAAACAAATTTCAGTGGACTTTAAAGACCTCGGGGAAAATTTAAGTTTTGGATTGCTAGCCTGAAAGCTCTTTCGAATAAGAACCTTGAATGTGATCTCATTTAACGAGCAAGGGTTCTCAATAGTTTCTTGGGCACGTGTAAATAAACACAAACAACCCACAAAGAGCGCGGAGCATAAGAGTTTCATGAAGTAATAGTTTAGCGCTCTAAAATTACAATCTTAAATCGAAACAAAAAATAAAAAAATGTGTTTTTTAAAAAAGAAATTAACGAATTCCGATAGTTGTCAACAAAATTTTTAAAAAAAATTAAATATTCTCTTTCTTTGAAATGAAATTGTTGATATTTGTAATTGGACATTAAAAGCCTATAGACTATGAAAATATTAGTTACTGGAGGAGCTGGCTTCATAGGAAGCAATCTTTCTAGAAAACTTGTGAACGAGGGACATGAGGTTGTTGTTTTAGATTCTCTTCTGAGAGGCAACAAGTTAGACAAAGACACTTTTTCAAAAGTAAAATTTTTTAAAGGCGATGTGAGAAGTAGACAACTTGTGTTGGAAGCTTCAAAAGGGTGTGATGTCATTTTCCATTTAGCCGCTGTTTTAGGAGTAGATATTGTTGCAGACAATCCTGTTGAGACAATGGATGTTGAAGTTGTTGGAACGAGAAACGTAGTTGAGGCCTCAGAAACGAATAATGTCAAGTACATATTATATGCTTCAACTAGCGGTATTTACAGTCATTCCGCAATTGTAAAAAATGCACTGACGGAAGAAGTACTCGTTGACCCAAGAACATCATACGCAATGGCAAAGAGGTATAACGAAATATACCTCGCCTCACATCACGAAGAGAGAGGTATTAATGTTATCTCTATTCGATTCTTTAATGTTTATGGTTGGAATCAAGACAACAGAATGGTTGTCCCGAGATTTTTCGAGCAGTGTGAAGAAGGTGAAGATATTACAGTCTTCGGAAGCGGTGAACAGACCCGAGATTTCACCTACATAGAGGATACTATTGAAGCTTGTTGCAGGCTGATCGGAATTAAAGGGTCTCACATCGTGAATATAGCTAACGAATCCGAATGGTGTATTACTGAACTAGCCAGTGAAATCAAAAGTATTACAAATGCTAAATCGAAGATCACCTATTTAGATGCGCCGAAGAAAAGATACGATTACGAAGTTGAGAGACGGGTTGGAAGCTCAGAAAAACTTTATAAGCTGACCAAATACAAGCCAGATACAGAGCTGAGAGAGGGACTGCAGAAAATCTATGAAATCAATTATCCAAAAGCTGTAAAGAATTGAGAGATGAATTACTTTTCTCGTTAATTGACGAGGAAAAAACTAGACAAACAAACGGACTGGAGCTTATCGCCTCAGAAAACTATGCTAGCCAAGAGGTTATTTCCGCAATGGGCAGTATTCTAACCAATAAATATGCCGAAGGCCTACCAGGAAAGAGATATTATGGCGGTTGCGAAGTTGTAGATAAAGTTGAACAATTGGCCATCGATCGCTTGTGCAAGCTATTCAATGCATCTTGGGCTAATGTACAACCTCACTCAGGCGCTCAAGCAAATGCAGCTGTTTTTTTGGCATGCCTAAATCCGGGAGATAAAATTCTTGGTTTTGACTTGTCTCACGGAGGACATTTAACACATGGTTCAAAGGTCAATTTTTCTGGTAAATTATATGATCCATATTTTTATGGTGTAGATAAGTCTTCCGGGCTAATTGACTATGATTCTTTAGAAGAAACAGCGAGAAAGGAAAGGCCAAAACTCATTATATGTGGCGCCTCTGCTTATTCCAGAGATTGGGACTATGCAAGAATTAGAAAGGTCGCAGATGACATTGGGGCGTTAATACTTGCCGATATATCCCATCCATCAGCGATGATTGCAACTAAGCTTTTGAACGACCCACTCGATTATTGTCATATTGTAACTTCTACAACGCATAAAACCCTTAGAGGACCTAGAGGTGGTATTATTATGATGCGTGAAAACATTAAAAACCCCTTTGGGCTCAAATGGAAAAATGGAAATTTAAAGTCAATGGGTGCTCTGCTAGATGCAGCTGTTTTTCCAGGTACTCAGGGAGGACCATTAGAGCATGTAATTGGGGCCAAAGCGGTTGCTTTTGGTGAAGCAATGACACCTGAATTCAAGGCATACATGAAACGCGTCAAGGCCAATGCAAAACTAATGTCGGAGATGTTCATCGAGAAGGGTTATCATATTGTGTCCGGGGGTACAGATAATCACTGTATGCTCATTGATTTAAGGTCGAAGGGAATCACAGGTAAAGATGCGGAAGAACTGCTTGGAAGGGCAGAAATTACGGTAAATAAAAACATGGTTCCATTTGATTCAGAATCCCCTTTTGTTACTTCAGGAATTAGAATTGGAACCTCTGCGATAACAACCAGAGGAATTGTGGAAGATGACATACCACAAATAGTCAATATAATCGACAAGGCATTAATGTCAGGCGGGGATGAAAAGGTACTATCGGAAGCGAAAACTGAGACCGCCAACCTAATGTCGAGCAAACCATTATTTCAGTGGTAACATCCTGAAATACAGAACGCCCATTTAAAGCTACTTTCAACATTCATATATTCATAACTTTTGGAGATCAGGCGTGGGACCTGTTCTAATAAGAATAACTTAGGGTAACTAAACTCTGCTCTTATTATATGAAAACTATTCCAAAACAGGGAAACCCTATTTTTATATATCGCCCTAAATTTTATACTTCACGTAGAAATAATCATCATTATCACCATTCATTTGATCAGAGAAATATTAAATCTCAAATAAGATGACAAAAGGGAAAACGGATCAAAGTGAAATTGATGAAAAAAATGCGGAATACCTTTCCACATGTAAAAATGAGCCTAAGGTCGGATTTCATAAATCTATAGAGCTTCTAAAAAAAGGCGAAAATATACAATATGACAAAGGAATAGGAGAATCCTTGAGGAACCTAGCTTTTGCTAGCCAACTCCTCGGATTAATCCCTGAAGGATACCAATATGCTACTAAGGCCATCAAAGTACTTGAGGTTAATGGAGATCAAAAAAACCTTGCTCATGTCTACCATACTCTTGGATTTATTTTAGATCACTTAGATAAACAGGAGGAACGTTTGGAAGTGAATCAAAAATGCTTAGCAATAAGTCGCCTACTGAATGAACAAGATTGGGTTCTGCGGACATTAAATAATACAGGAGACTGTTACACAAAGCTCAATAAATATAAAGAAGCGATTTCGTTTTTTGAAGAATGTCTTTCCCTATTAAAAACTGATGATTGCTTCATGCACTCTGTTGTAACATGTAATCTTGGAGAAGTTTATTATTATAATGAACAATATGAAGAGGCGATACTTCAATTCGAGCAGAGTAAAAAGAAGGCAATTCTTAATAAATCAAAAGGGATCGAGGTTACAAACATTCTATTTATTTCTAGGTGCTTGCACAAAATGAATCAAAACCTCAAGGCAATTGAAGTTATAAGAACAGCAATTAATGAAATTGAATCTATTCATAACTCATCGAAAGAAATAGACTTTAAAGAAAATGGTGGACTTACCTCCCCTGCTCTACTCAAGGTATCAATGGATATTGAGGCTGAGGTATATAAGCATTATGGGGAGCTGAGCGAAATTGATGGGAACCTTAAAAATGCACTTTACGCATTTAAACGTCACAAAGAAATTGAAGCCAAGCTCAACAAGCAAAAATACACACAGGAGTACGAAAGTATCGAGCTTCGTATGGAAATATCGCAATTGGAAACGATTGTGAGTCAAAGGACACAGGAGCTAGAAAAAACGCTCAGTGACCTTCAGCTGAAAGAACAAAACACAAGACTTGTTATTGAAAATGCAATAGACGCAATCTTATTTTTCAATTGGGAAGGTGAGGTGTTAGATTATAACCGCAAATCTCTAAAGTATTTTGACTTAGAAAGTAGCGTCACCCCTACCAACATATCTGACATTCTCATGTTTCTTGCGGATAAGGATATGGAGACATTTATCAAAAGATTATATAAGGACGGACACAACGACCTTAACAACAAACGACACAGAATGAGATCCATTGAAAACAATTTGTTTTTTGAAGTGGCTTTCACAAAGATTAATACCAATGGAAACAGTCAAGGTGTCGCCTTCATTAGTAATATTACAGCGAAAATAGAATCCGAGCAGAGAAAAGCAAGAGATTTAAAAACCCAAACGACAATCAACCTTCTTTCTCAAACTATTCATGACGAAACAGATTACCATACCCTACTGAATACGATAAGTAAACATATCATTCAAGATTTTGAAGTATCGAAATGTGGGATTCATGTGTTTGATAATCAAAATGATGGTGTATTCGAAATCACAAATTTTAAAAATAAGAATATCGCGGAAGGATTTATTAAAAGTATCGGAGATGCAAAATACATCCTGCAGGATGACCATAATTATAATCGGGAGATCATGAAATCAAAGCTGTCCGTTCCGCTGCGCATATCTGGTTTACTTGTCGGTTACATTCGTTTGGAACATATCAGCTCACACTTTTTTAACGATTCACACATTAAAGTTCTAACCTCTATATCCTCTCTACTTGCGAGCCGTCTTGATAAAATACAAGAGCAAAAACAAAAAGAAATTCTTCAAAATAAGCTCTATGAAATGAATCAGAAACTGGAGGATGACGTTTTCTTGAAATCTAAACAAATAAATGAGCTAACCCATAAGTATCATGAACAAGAAAAAGAATCTCTACTTGCGGATATGGCTAATGCTATTTCACATGAGCTCAACACTCCATTTGGTATTATAAATTCGGGGGCTACAGCCATGAAAGATATTGTAAGTGATTTATTGGAGATCAAATTGGGTAGCTCTTTGCGCCATGAAGACTTTGAATTCGCACTTCAATTTGCAAAGTCGAATGAAATAGAACAATTTATTAATGGAAGAGAAAAACGTAAAAGAGCACTTGAATTCAAATTACTTCTTGAATCAAAATCCTATTCAAACAATTCTATCGATACCATTGCCACGAAATTTGTTGAATCTAGCTTTCCAATGTATAAATCAAAGGAAGTAGATTATGTGTTGCAACATGAGCATCCCATTCAGCTACTGGACCTCATAAAAAGAATACAGCAATCAATATCCTTTTCAGAGACAATATCTAAGACAAGCTCGCGCGCAACAGATGTTGTTAAAGAGCTCACAAAGCTCGCGAAAAAAGAAGGTAAGAATGAAAAGGTTTCCGTAAATATAGCCGAGAACATCCAATCCATTCTCGCAGTTTACAAATACAAAATGGACAATGCACAAATTTCAATTAATATCCCAAAGGATGCAGAAATTACAGCTGTAGAATCAAAATTATATCAGCTTTGGAAAAATATGTTTATGATGGCATGCAATAACTTCAAGAAAGATGATAGCGAAAGAATCATAAGCTTTGATTACTCCTTAGAGAATGATCAAAATATCGTTCGCTTCACCTTTAACGGTCCTCAAATCGAAAAATATATTGTTGATGATATCCAGAGTATTGGCGGAAATGACCAAAGTAAAGACAGAAAACTAAATTTAAATCTTAAAATTGCACGAAAAATTGTTGCAGATATAAAAGGCGAGCTAGAAATAGACTCTGCTCCAGAAAAAAATATATTTACCATCTCCATTCCGCACAGTAAGGAAAAACACCACGCATAAAAAAAGCCTCCAATGGAGGCTTTTCAATATTCTGATTAAGATTTATTCCTCAACAACTGAGAACTTCACCGTCTGAACTACTCCTTTGAAGAGATTTACTTCAGCTTCATAAGTTCCAAGCTCTTTAATTGGCTCATCCTTAATCTTCAAGGACTTTCTATCTACCTCGAAACCAGCTTTCTTTAATGCATCTGATAATTGTATCGTATTAATCGAACCAAAAATCTTGCCTTTGTCTCCAGCTTTTGTGGCTATTGATATTTCAAGACTGGCTAATTTATCAGCAACAGCTTGTGCCTCATTGAGGAGCTTTTCTTCTTTGTGAGACTTCTGCTTTAAAATTTCTTCATGCGCTTTTTTGGCACTAGCCGTAGCCAATACCGCATAACCTTGAGGAATTAAAAAATTACGACCGTAACCAGGCTTTACCTTCACAATCTCATTGGTATAACCCAATTTATTAACGTTTTTCTTTAAAATAACTTCCATAACTTAAGTTTTGATAGAGGATTACTTCAACATATCGCCAACGTATGGCAATATAGCGAGGTGTCTAGCTCTTTTAATCGCTTTGTTCACTCTAGATTGGTACTTAGCAGAAGTTCCAGTGATTCTTCTGGGCAGGATTTTCCCTTGTTCGTTTAATAATTTCAATAAAAAGTCAGGATCTTTATAATCGATGAACTTTATACCGCTTTTCTTGAACCGACAATATTTTTCTTTCTTAATATCAATATTAATCGGAGTTAGATATCTAATATCGTTTGACATAATTAAAAATTTTAGTTTGTTTAAGCTTCAGCAGGAGCTGCCTTACCTGATTTTTTGTTTCTTCTCGTTTCTGCGTACTCTAAGTGGTCTTCATTCATTTTCACAGTCAAGAATCGAAGGATTCTTTCATCGCGCTTCAGTAAAACCTCAAAGTCAGCAACAGTTGTGTTGGTAGCCTCGAACTCGAAAAGAAAATAAAATCCAGTTGATTTCTTCTGAATCGGATAAGCCATTTTTTTAAGGCCCCATGATTCAGAGTGCTTGATTTTTGCACCAAAAGATTTAATTTCACTTTCGTACTTCTTGACTGCTTCCTTCGCCTGATCTTCAGACAAAACGGGAGTTAAAATGAAAACAGTTTCATAAGATGTCATAAATGTGTTTTTTAATTTATAATTGGGGTGCAAAGATACTTAATTTTTATAGAATGAACAACATTAATAATACCTAATGATTTTCTTTCATCTTCAGCACACAATTTATTTCTATTTTAGCCACAAAAATAAACCATAAATGGAGAAAGAAGTCATCGTCTGGATACAATCATTTTATAAGGACTCAGAAGGTGTTTTTATGCAGCACGCTTTTGACAATGATACCCCCTGGATTTCTTTGCTTCTAATTTCAGTTTCTGGAGTTGCTTTCCTAATTCTATGGTACCTGTCGCGTGTTGTAATGCGCGTTTCTGTTCATTCTTTGGCTTCTAGGAGCAAGACTATGCTCGATGATTACCTTGTTTCGAAAAAAGTTTTTAGCTCCTTAGCACACATCGTTCCGCTTAGTGCCTTGTATACCTTTTTATCCATCGCATTATTCGCCTATCCTACCCTCTTTGATATTGCATCAAAGTTGATTGATATTATCATCATCATCACGGTTTGGATTACTGTTAATCGAACGATTTCTGCGATAAATATGTTTTTTGCAGAACATGAAAAATTTAAAGACAAACCAATAGACTCCTATTTTCAGATTTTCAAGATTTTTATGGGCATTGTTTTTTTCCTGCTAATTCTTTCAGAGATAACAGGACAATCTCCAGCAAGCTTTCTAGCTTATTTTGGTGCATTTTCTGCCGTAATCTTACTCGTATTTAAAGATACTATCCTTGGCTTTGTTGGAAGCATTCAACTTTCCGCCAATGATATGATTAGAAAAGGCGATTGGATTACTATGGAACGCTATGGAGCTGACGGAAATATTGAAGAAATCAATTTAACTACCGTAAAGGTTCGGAATTTTGACAGAACCATCACCACTATTCCAACCTACTCATTTATATCAGATTCATTTAACAACTGGAGAGGTATGGAAGAGTCACAGGGCCGCCGAATAAAACGTTCATTATTCATTGAAGCCGACAGTATATGCACAGCGTCAGATTCCTTAATTATAACCTTGAAAGAAAGTCAGCTTTTAGGGCCATTCCTTCAAGCAGAAATTGAACGCATTGATGCGTATAACCAACAGCATGGATTGGATCAGCAACCCAACAGAAGAAAATTCACAAATATTGGCTTATTTAGACGCTACATTGAATTTTACCTTAAAAATCATCCTGGAGTAAACTCGGATATGACACTTATGGTGAGACAACTTCAACCTACAGATAAAGGCCTTCCTTTAGAGATTTATTGTTTTAGCCTTTCAAAAGTATGGGAAGAATACGAGCTTCTCATGGCAGATCTTTTTGACCACTTCTTCTCTGTCATTCAGGAGTTTGAATTGTACACCTTTGAAAGCCCAAGCGGAAATGACATCCAAAAATTAAAATCTTAATATTATCAAATGAAACAATTAATAAGCCTCCTATTCATAGCGCTATTTGGCCTCACAATAGCACAAGAAGAATTGACACTCGACGATGCAGTTATGCAGCAATACAGAAAATTTTATCCTGAACGGATTACCGGTTTCAGCTGGCTGCCAAACACAACAAAATATGTCTATCTAAGCTCAGACAGAGGGATTCTTTACAAATCAAGTCCCGCGACTAAAAAGGAAGAAGTTTTATTAAACATAAAAGAATTAAATCAGCTTCTAGGGATAAAACTTTGGGGATTTTACCCACTTGAATTCACTGATGAGCATACTTTTTTCATGAATGATGGAACTTCTTTTTATGAGGTGAATCTTCAAGAAAGCATAGGTAAAACGTTGCATTCACTTGAGGAAAATGCCAGTAGCCCACTCTTTGAACCAGCTACGAAAAAATTAGCTTACCTCATCGATAATAATGTGATGATGCGGGATGCCAAAAGTAAAATAATACCTGTAACAGAAAATAATGACTTAAATATTGTATCGGGTCAGGCTATTGCCAGAAGTGAATTTGGTATCTCAGGAGGCTTGTTTTGGTCACCCAAAGGAAACTACCTTGCTTTTTATCAAAAGGATGAAACTAAGGTTCATGATTATCCATTACTGAATATCAATGACACTCCGGGCAGTCTGAACCTTACCAAATATCCAATGGCAGGGCAAACTTCAGAAACAGCTCTAGTGGGAATTTACAATACTAAAAATTTAAAAACGGTTTATATAAGCACTCAAAATGATCAAGATGGATACTTGACAAATGTGAGTTTTTCTCCTGATGAGAAATATCTTTTTGTCGCAGAAGTAAACAGAGCGCAAAACCACATGTGGCTGAATGTTTATAACGCTGAAAATGGCTCATTTATTAAAACCTTATTAGAAGAGAGCAATGAACGATGGGTCGAACCCGAGCACCCAGCTTTCTTTCCTTGCCCAGACGAGAACAAGTTTGTTTGGATGTCCGAAAAAAATGGATTTATGAATCTTTATTACTACGACTTTGATGGCAAGCTACTTGATGTATTGACAAATCACGATTTTGTAGTCAAAAACATCATCGGAATGAGCAAAGATAAAAAGCGTTTGTATTACACGGCAACAGGAAAAAACCCAATGAATACGATGGTATATGAATATCAGTTTAAAAAGAAACAATCTAATCTACTTACCCCTGTTGAAGGAACACACAATGTGAAAATATGCGATAATGGCGCCTACATATACGATACTTACAGCAATGGAGATACCCCGAGAAAGACCTTGGTTTATACGAGTAACGGGAAAATGGCGAAACTTCTGCTTAATGCTGAGGAAAAATTAAATGATTATAGAATTGCGTCCACAGAATTGGGCACTTTGGAAGCCAAAGACGGAACAACACTTCACTATAGATTGATCAAGCCTGCTGACTTTGACCCAGAGAAAAAATATCCAGTCTTAAATTATGTCTATGGAGGCCCCCATGCCCAGCTTGTAACCAATTCTTGGCTCAATGGAGCAAGTTTATGGATGCATTGGATGGCGAACCAGGGATATCTTGTATTCACGTTGGACAATAGAGGTTCAGGGAACAGAGGTTTCGCTTTTGAATCCCAAATACACCGCCAACTAGGAACTGTGGAAATTGAAGACCAAATGACAGGAGTCGATTTCTTAAAAAGTCTCGCTTATGTTGATGGAGATAGAATGGCTGTTCACGGTTGGTCATTTGGTGGATTTATGACGACCTCTATGATGCTAAGAACACCAGATGTATACACTACAGGAGTTGCGGGAGGTCCTGTTACAGATTGGAAATACTATGAAATCATGTATGGGGAACGCTACATGGATCAACCTCAAGAGAATGAGGAAGGGTATGCAAATGCGTCACTTTTGAATAAAACTGACAAATTAGAAGGAAAGTTGTTACTCATTCACGGAACCTCAGATGACGTGGTTGTCATGCAGCATAATCTAAAGCTAGTTCAAAAGTTCATCGAAAGTGAAAAGCAGATTGATTTTTTCCCTTATCCGATGCACGAGCATAATGTATATGGAAAAGACAGGGTTCACCTTATGAAAAAGGTACTAAACTATATTCTTGATAATAATAAGTAGCGGTAGATCATCACTACATGAGATCGAGCCAAGAGCCACCATTAGAGCAATCAACACCAAGACCTTTAAAATAGTCGGTTGCCAAACCACTTCTATGACCCGACTTACAACAAAAAATAATTGGTCCGTCCATATTTTTAATCTCCTCCGCATGCTGGACAATTTCCTGCACGGGAATATTAAGCGATCCTTTAACATTGCTCTGTTCAAACTCCTCGACGGTCCTAACGTCAATAATTATTGATTTCATAAAACAAAAGTAAGAAGAAAGTGGTAACTAAAAAGTATTGTATTTTTGCAACATGAAACATATATCACAAGAGAGTATTGATAAAGCAATAAGCGTTATTGACGAATTAAATGACGATCGACTTGAAAAAGTATTTCAAACCTATGCCAATGAACAGGAAATCCTGCTCGGTTATGCAATGACTGCTCCAAAAGAGTATGAAAATGAGCAGCTTGAGGGTTTACTTGTTTATTATTTCTGTTTAATCTGTGAATGTTTTAACCAAGAAGGAATCAAAACAAACAGTATATCTGAGGATGATATTGAGGCGCATCAGGAACCCTATTTTGAAATGCTTGATGCGTATTTCGAAAACAATGATGAAGAAGTGATTGACTCATATGTAGACCAACCTAATCTATCAAAATTCATGGCGATAGAAGTCTCAACCGAGGACGATGACGGCACTACATTAAGTGATGAAACAGCTTCTCAACTTTTTATTGTTTGTTTATCTATGGTTGCTTTACTAAATCATTCCACTTCTGAAGAATAATTCTTCTGCTTATTCGAAAGTTCTTAATATATTTGCGCGGGGTAAGTCTTTTACGACCAGCTCCCTCTGAATCCTCCAGGACGGGAACGTAGCAAAGGTGTGAGGTTGTAGCGGTGCGATAGAAGTAGCTTACCCCTCTTTTTTTGAATTTATTTCTGAAGAGTGATGTCGAAATCTATTGAAAAATCATTTGTTATTTTATGCGTAAGCGGTCTTTTATTTGCTTGTAATATGACAGGAGAGAAAGTGATGGATAGAGGCCCTCTTAAAATATACTTTTCAGAGACGACAAATGAGAAAATCGTTGGCGAATTTGCTGACTATTGGATACAAGAAAAATATACTGGAGCGCGCCCCCAAAACATAAAAATAACAGAAGATAAAACGAACGATATATTTCAAATTAGGTTAATTCTTCGCAAAGATTTTAGTGCAGAAACAAAAATAAATTTTGAAGAGCTAAAATTACTGGATCAAATACAACAAGACCTAAATACCTTCGTTTTTCAAGAGAAAAAGTGTGAACTGGTTATTTGTGACAATAAATTCCAGACCTTAAGCACCCCCATTCCTTTAATACCTGAACAATGAAAATATCAGCGTCTATATACAGTGACAAGCAACGGCCTCTTCAAAAGGTTATTCAGGATTTAGTGGGACATCAAATAGACTTACTGCATGTAGATTGTAATAACGATACTGGTGTTTTTGAAGACATAAGAAATATTCGAAAATGGTGTAACACACCTATAGACCTTCACATTATTACAGATGACCCTGAAAAGTTCTACCCTTTTCTTAAGGAATGTCCCGTAGAATACATCACCTTCCAGTACGAAAACCTATCAGTTCCACTTGTGATCCCCAATGACATTCCAGGGAAAAAAGGATTGGCAATTACCACACCGACCAATGTTGATGTATTTGACAAATATTCAGATATGGACTTTATTCTGATTATGGCAACAATTCCTGGCCAAAGTGGTGGTGTTTTTGATGAAAAGAACTTTTCAAAGATTCGACAATTCAGACGATCCTACCCAAGAAAATCCATTCATGTAGATGGCGGAGTTAACGCTGAGGTATCCTTTATCCTAAGAAATATGGGAGTTAGCTCTTCTGTTTCAGGCTCCTATCTGTTTGGTGAGGCGAGTGTTGGAAATGCGCTCATGAACCTTACGCAGAGAGACATTGAATCGCAATATTGTGTAAAAGATTTCATGACGCCATTGGCTGAAGCACCGTATATTGAGATAAATGGAGCCTCAACGAAAGCCATTCTCGAATCTGTTGAAAACGGAAAGGTCGGATTTTCGTTGGTGCTAGGAGAAAACCATATACTAATTGGCTTAGTTTCAAGTGCGGATATTCGCAAAGCACTCCTTGCCAAAATTGATGCTCATGAGACTATCAAGCCAGAAGACTTGATCAATAAAACGCCAATTTCAATTATAGGAACTGCAACGGTAAACGAGCTATTAAAAAAAATTAAGTCTTGCCCTTTTCCAATTATGTATTTACCCGTGACCAATCAAGAGGGAAATGCAATTGGAATTGTTAATTTTGTTCACCTGATTAAAGGAGAAATATGATTATTGAACTAAAGAAAAATATAAGTAAAGAGACCATTGAAAATTTGGCAAATAAGCACCGTGCTTTTCATATTTTTGATTCCGATAAGAACTTCTTAATTACAAGTGCCTCGATCAAAGAATTAGACAATGAACTCAGCCATCATGCAGAGAACCAATGGGTTTTTGCCACAGATATGCAACTATCTTCGAGAGAGTTCATAAAAACAACAAGAAAAATTGAGCTAAAAGCAGGTCTATCCATTGGTGGAAAAGAAAAGAATACATTACTTATCGGCGGGCCTTGCTCCGTTGAATCAGAAGAGCAAATCCGTTCAGCTTCTGATCTTTTAAAAGAATTGAATCTTAGTGTTTTACGAGGCGGTTGTTACAAACCAAGGACCAGCCCTTATTCATTTCAGGGTATGGGACTTGAAGGCCTTCAGCTTTTATCTAAAATGAGAGCAGAATTTGGTCACCTCATTATTTCTGAGGTTAGAGACGCAACGCACGTTTCAGAAATCATTGAACATACAGACATTATTCAGATCGGCGCAAAGGCAATGTATGACCAAGGAATTTTGCGCGCATGTGCAAAGACACAAAAGCCAGTAATGATCAAAAGAGGTTTTGGAACTACACTCCAAGAATTTACTCAAGCCGCTGAATTCATTCTATCAGGAGGAAATTCAAATGTGATTCTTTGCGAAAGAGGGATTCGCACATTTGAGACAAAAACAAGATTCACCCTAGACCTGTGCGGGGTTGCATGGCTTCAAGAGCACACAAATCTACCAATCATATTGGACCCTTCACACGCTATGGGTTATGCATATGGTGTTCCTGCGTTGACAAAAGCATGTATGGCAATGAATGTAGAAGGCCTCATTATTGAGACACATCCCACTCCTACCCTTGCAAAATCGGATGCATCGCAGCAATTAGATTACCAAGCATTTAGAGATTTATATAATGAATTACAGCCATTGGCTGAATGTCTTGGAAGAAAAATAAGATAAAATGACATTAGAGCAAAATATAAAAGGAATCTGTTCCAAATTCGGGCTTGACTTCAATGATTTTTTAAAGGATTTTGAGGTTGACCATGTCATGGAAATGAGCTTATTTGATCTTGAGGCAATATGTGAAGAGTACGAAATTGACATGCATACACTTCTTTTCAAAGCCATATTCCTCGAGGCTTCTTTAAAAAAGAAATTAAAAAACATAAAGCTTCTTATTTTCGATGTTGATGGTGTAATGACAGACGGAGGAATGTTGTTCACTGCTAAAGGCGATGAACTTAAAAAATTCAATACGAAAGATGGAATGGGTATTTTAAAACTTCAAGATACTGATATTCAATTGGGTATCATTTCCTCTGGATTTTCTTCAGAAATAGTACAAAAAAGAGCCCAAATGTTGCGCATAGAAAATTGCTATGTGGGGAGAGAGGCTAAAATGTCAATACTTCAATCATGGGTTTCTGAAAAAGGACTGACACTCGATCAAGTAGCAATGATTGGTGACGATATTAATGATAAAGAGCTTATGTCTAATATAGGTTTGGCTGCTTGTCCTGCAGACGCCGTTGATGAAATTAAAAGTATTTCGCATGTGGTCTTAAAACATAAAGGCGGCGAAGGCTGTATCAGAGAATTTATTGACAATTACCTTCAAAAAGGATAGCGTTATGAAAATAGGAATTATAAAGGAGGGCAAGGTACCGCCAGATTACAGAGTGGCTTTGACGCCCAAACAATGCAAGCATATTGTAGACACCTATCCTGAGGTGGAGGTATTCATACAACGCAGTCCCATAAGAACGTATAAAGATGCCCAATATGAAGCCTTAGGGCTTCCACTTGTGGACAACCTATCACATTGCGATGTTATTATTGGAGTGAAAGAAGTGAATTTAGAGGATCTAATCCCGGACAAAACCTTTATGTTTTTCTCACATACATTTAAGAAGCAATCCTACAATAGAGTTTTATTAGAAGAAATCTTAAATAAGCACATTCGATTAATTGACTACGAAGTCATCAAAGATGAGCGAAACATCAGACTTATTGGTTTCGGTCGCTATGCTGGAATTGTCGGTTGTTATAATGGATTTAGAACCTATGGCCTTAAGCATAATCTTTACTCACTCAAACCAGCGAACGAATGCGAGGATCGCAAAGAGGTAGAATCTGAGCTTAAAAAAGTAAGGCTTCCTGATAACTTTAAAATGGTACTCACTGGATTTGGCCGTGTAGGTCATGGTGCTCGAGAAATCATGAGCTTGCTACCTATCGAAGAGGTTAAACCTGAGGAATATTTAAATGCTGCTTTTAACAGACCTGTCTTCACACATCTGGAAGTTGAACACTACTTTGAAAAGAAGGATGGAACTGAATTTATTCGTAATGAATTTTATAAGCAGCCAGAACTTTATGACCGGGGCTTCCAAAAGTATGTCCCAGAAACGGACATGTATATTCCATGTCACTATTGGAGCAGCCGATCACCAAAAATATTGACACAGGACGATCTCGCAAAAGACAGCAACAGAATTTCTGTTGTGGCAGATATATCATGCGATATCGCAGACCCCATAGCTTCAACCTTAAGACCATCTAAAGTCGCATCACCAATTTATGGCTATGACCCATCTACGGGTTCTGAAGTCGATTACATGAATGAGAATGCAATAGCTGTAATGGCGGTGGACAATCTACCCTGTGAATTACCAAAAGATGCTTCAGAAGATTTTGGCAATGAGCTCATTAAACATGTATTGCCAGCCCTTATTGGTGAGGATCCGAAACGAATCATTGAACGGGCAAGCCAAACAGATCTAAAGGGCGAACTTATGCCTGACTTTGCCTACCTTGACGATTACGTAAAGGGGCTCGAATAATGCCTTAAAGTCTTTAATAATTTTATACTTTTAGGTCGTGATTATTAAAGGAGATAAGAAAGTTATCAAAGGGTGGGTCATGTATGATTGGGCCAACTCCGTATATAGCCTTGTTATTTCGTCTGCAATTTTTCCCATATTTTATGAAGCACAAACAACTGCTGCTTATTCAGAAAAAGTAGGATTATCTCCTGATCAATTTGAGGCCAACGATGTAACAGTAGACTTTTTCGGATACAATGTATCACCGAGTGTTTTATATTCACTCGTTATTTCTGTATCCTTTATGTTTGTGAGCTTCCTCTCTCCTATTTTATCTGGAATTGCAGATTACACAGGAAATAAGAAAGCATTCCTTAAATTCTTTTGTTACTTCGGAGCTTTTTTCTGCTGCACCTTATTTTTATTTGATGCCAACTACATGGAGCTTAGTATGCTTTCAGTAATGCTCGCCTCTATTGGCTTTTGGTGTAGTCTAGTCTTTTATAATGCCTTTTTACCAGAAATCGCGCCGCTTGAAGAACAAGATGATATCTCTGCACGAGGTTTTATAATGGGATATATTGGCAGCATTATCTTGCTCATAATTTGTCTGGCCATGATAATGGGTATTGGCGCACACTTGACAAAATATAGCTTTATTCTTGTTGGTTTATGGTGGGTTATTTTTGCACAGCGCACCTATCGCGTTTTACCGAGCAACCCCTATAAAAAGAAACCCGAAGCAGATTATATTTGGAAGGGCTTTCGAGAGCTCAAAATTGTCTATAAAGAGTTCATGCAAACTACGCGCCTAAAAAAATATTTATACGCGTTTTTCTTTTTCAATTCAGGTGTTCAAACCGTGATGTTACTAGCAACTATTTTTGCTAGTAAAGCAATAGAATGGCCCGAAGGAGAAGGGACTACAGGATTGATAATTGCTATACTACTGATACAAATAGTAGCAGCATTTGGTGCAAAATTGATGTCTAAGATATCACTAAAAATCGGAAATATTTCGACACTAAAACTCTCGGTCTTCTTTTGGATTGTGTTGTGTGTTGGAGCATATATTATTACAAAACCGATAGAGTTTTATATTATGGCGGCGGGCGTAGGTCTTGTCATGGGTGGTATTCAATCCATTGCGCGCTCAACCTACTCTAAGTACCTTCCCGAAACGACAGATCATGCGAGCTACTTCTCATTTTATGATGTCTCCGAGAAGATTGGAATTGTTTTAGGCACAGCCTTTTTTGCATTTACAGAGTATTACTTTGATGACATCCGCTACTCAGTAATCTCTATTGCGATCTTCTTCGTCATTGGACTATTTTATCTATTCAAAGTTCCAAAAGAAGAAAAAATAATAAAGACTTAATCTATATCAATGAAAGAAACCATTGAAAAAGCTTGGGAGAACCGTGAGCTACTCAAAAACAAAGAAACTACTCAGGCAATTGAGGCCGTGATTGAACAGATTGATAAAGGATTACTTCGCGTTGCAGAGCCAGATGGAGACCAATGGAAAGTAAATGAATGGGTAAAGAAAGCAGTTGTTTTATACTTTCCGATTCGTCAAATGGAAACGATCGAAGTGGGACCTTTTGAATTTCACGACAAAATGGCCCTAAAAACAAACTACAAAGAGCTTGGTGTTCGTGTTGTGCCACATGCAGTGGCGCGTTACGGCGCATATGTCGCTTCTGGTGTGATTATGATGCCATCCTATATCAATATAGGAGCATATGTTGATTCTGGCACCATGGTTGATACCTGGGCTACTGTTGGCAGTTGTGCACAAATTGGAAAAGACGTTCATCTTAGTGGCGGCGTTGGTATTGGAGGGGTGTTGGAGCCTTTACAAGCTGCACCAGTTATTGTTGAAGACGGCGCATTTATTGGATCAAGATGTATTGTAGTTGAGGGCGTACGTATTGGGAAAGAAGCCGTTCTTGGTGCAAATGTGGTATTGACCAAATCAACAAAAATCATTGATATCACAGGTAATGAACCCAAAGAGATTCGGGGTTATGTTCCAGACAGAAGCGTTGTTATTCCTGGATCTTACACCAAAACATTCCCTGCTGGAGATTATCAAGTCCCCTGCGCACTCATAATAGGACAAAGAAAGGCTTCCACGGATCTTAAGACCTCATTAAATGATGCCTTGAGAACGCATAATGTTGCGGTTTAAGTTTATATGTAGAAATATCTATTTTTTAATTTCGGAAATACCTTTAAATTTGCCCAAATTATTTAATCAAACATAGCATGCAACTGTGGAACAAATTAAATAAGGAGGAACTTGAAGAGCAGCTAAGAGACATTGGTCATGAATTTATGACCATTTCATTCTATCAATATGCGCAAATTGCAAATCCTCACTTATTCAGAGACCATCTATTTCTAATGTGGTCAAAACTTGATGTTGTGGGACGAACCTACATCGCCTCAGAAGGAATCAATTCACAAATCGCAGTTCCGACAAAAAACATTAGTCAGTTTCGAGAGGAATTATACCAAATTGATTTTCTAAAGGGTATTCGATTGAATTTCGCTGTAGACGAATCGGAAGCAGAATTTGCATTCCTAAAACTCAAAATAAAAGTCAGAGATAAAATTTTAGCCGATGGTCTAAATGACAAAACTTTTGACGTGACAGAAAAAGGAAAACATCTTAACGCAGAAGAATTCAATACACTAACCAATGATCCAGAAACTTTATTAATTGATTTTAGGAACCATTATGAATCTGAGGTTGGTTATTTTGACGGTGCAATTCTTCCTGATGTTGATACATTTAGAGACTCACTTCCAAAAATAGAAGAAGAAATACTGAAAGGGAACGAGGATAAAAACATTGTGATGTATTGCACGGGGGGGATTCGTTGTGAAAAAGCATCAGCATGGTTTAAGCACCGTGGCTTTCCAAATGTTCACCAGCTTGAAGGAGGAATTATAAAGTATGCAAGGGATGTTAAAGAGCAGGGTATTCAAAATAAATTCAAAGGAAAAAACTTTGTCTTTGATGAAAGACGCGGAGAACGGATCACAGAAGAAATCGTCTCTGTTTGTCATTTATGTGGGACACCCGCTGATACACATACGAATTGTGCCAATAGTGCATGTCACCTCCTTTTTATTCAATGCGATAAGTGCAAAGAGAAGTTAGACAATTGCTGCTCAAGTGAATGCCAAGAAATTTACCATCTACCTCTTGAAGAACAAAAAGAATTACGCAAAGGAATAGATAACAGCAACAAAATATTTAAAAAAGGTCGTGCCGATCATCTTACCTATAAAAACAAGGGTTAAAAGCTATATATTTACCGAAACTAAAACAATAACCATATGATTTTAGCGATAGATTGGACCATGAGCCCGGAAATTATTCCAGGATATAAAACGCCAAATTTATACGGGATTTTATTCGTTACTGGGTTAGTGCTAGGATACTTCGTGGTCAAACGAATGTTTACAAAAGAAGGAATCAAAGATGAGGTTTTAGACAAACTTGTCATGTATATGGTAATTGGGACAATCGTAGGTGCAAGATTGGGTCATGTACTATTTTATGGTCCTTATTATGACGAAGTAATAGATGGCCGATTGGTAGAGGGTTACTTTTCACATCCACTCGATATCTTTAAGGTTTGGCAAGGCGGATTGGCAAGTCACGGCGCCGCAATTGCGATCTTAATCGGTTTATATAT
This sequence comes from uncultured Cryomorphaceae bacterium, assembly GCA_913052055.1. Classification (GTDB taxonomy): domain Bacteria; phylum Bacteroidota; class Bacteroidia; order Flavobacteriales_D; family Crocinitomicaceae; genus UBA952. The sequence continues at coordinate 33,601 of CAJXDT010000012.1, read as the reverse complement.
ATTTTCTAAATATACTGTTCGCAAACCATTCTTATGGATTTTAGACCGGATATCGGCGCCTGTTGCAATCGGCGGCGTTTTCATTAGACTTGGCAATCTTGTAAATCATGAAATCGTTGGGCACCCTACTGATGTTCCTTGGGCATTCAAATTTCACAACTACTGGAATAGCTCAATAAAAGCATTCGATGCTACACCGAGACATCCAGCCCAACTTTATGAGTCGATTTGCTACCTCATCGCTTTCTTTATTCTCATGTTTCTATTTTGGAAGAAAGAAGCCTGGAAAAAGCCAGGTTTTATTTTTGGGAGTTTCCTTATTTTGATTTTTGGCGCAAGACTAATTGTAGAATTTTTTAAAGTAGGTCAAACCGCAAGAGATGAAGTGCTATTTTTAAACACTGGGCAACTCTTAAGTATTCCTTTTATTATAGTTGGTATTGCACTGATTTACAAATCGTTATCAAATAAAAACAAAGAGCTAAATACGAAAGAAGAGAGAATATCTTAGTGTCTTAGTTACACTTAGCTAAAAGTTAGAAATTCCTTTATATATTTGTTACTTAAAATTATGTCTTATGGCAGTTAAAACGAAACAAGCGAAAGCTTCATCAAGCAAAGCACAGTCCAAACCTAAGTTTTCAAAAGAAACTTATGTAAAATGGTACAAAGACATGCTTCTGATTAGGAAATTTGAAGAGAAGACAGGCCAATTATATATCCAACAGAAATTTGGAGGTTTTTGTCATCTTTACATTGGTCAAGAAGCCATTGTTGCAGGTACAGCTAGCGCATGCAAAAAAGATGACAAACACATGACTGCATATAGAGATCACGGACATCCTATTGCGCTTGGAACTGACCCTAGAGTGCTAATGGCAGAGCTCTACGGGCGAAGTACGGGATGTTCCAAAGGTAAAGGTGGATCAATGCACTTTTTTGACAAAGAAAAAAACTTCATGGGAGGACACGGAATCGTTGGCGCCCAAATTGCCATGGGAGCGGGTGTAGCATTTGCGGAGCAATACAATGGAACTAAAAATGTCGCCTTCGTATCTATGGGCGATGGTGCCGTTCGTCAAGGGGCCTTGCATGAGACGTTCAATATGGCTATGATGTGGAAGCTACCGGTTGTATTCATTATTGAAAATAACAACTATGCAATGGGTACGTCCGTAGAAAGAACGACAAACGTGACTGATCTATCGAAAATCGGCTTGTCTTATGAAATGCCGTCGAAGATTGTAAATGGGATGCTACCAGAGTCCGTTCATGATGCCATAGAAGAAGCCGCAAATCGCGCAAGAAAAGGAAATGGTCCTACCCTACTCGATATTCGAACATACAGATATAAGGGGCATTCTATGTCCGATCCACAGAAATACCGTTCAAAAGAAGAAGTAACTGAATGGATAGAACAAGACCCAATTCTTCATGTACTCAATGTCATTAAGGACAACAAGTGGCTTAAGGATACAGAAATTACAGAGATTGATGAATGGGTAAAAAACGAAGTAAAGGAGTCCGTTGAATTTGCGGAAAACTCTCCCTATCCTGAAGCCAAAGAGCTTTATGAAGACGTTTACACTCAAAAAGATTATCCTTACATTAAAGAAAATTAATTAATAGAATTCATTATGGCGGAAATAGTTTACATGCCGAAATTAAGTGACACCATGACCGAAGGTGTTGTTGCTGCTTGGAACAAAAAAGTTGGTGAGGAAGTCAAAGAGGGAGAAATTCTTGCTGAGATTGAGACGGATAAAGCAACTATGGAGTTTGAATCTTTCTATGATGGGGTTCTATTGCATATCGGCGTTGAAACAGGAAGTGCTGCTCCTGTAAACTCAGTTTTGGCTGTAATAGGAGCAAAAGATGAGGATATCGCTGAAATTCTTAAAAATGCAGGTACAGATGATAGCGAGGCTAATGCATCAGTCCCTCAGGAAGAGAGTAAAGCTGAACCCGCAGTCGCTCCTGCAAATCCAACTCCTAGCCCAACCCCTGTTGCAACTCCAGCTTCTAAGCCAGAAAAGGGCCCTAGCTCGAATGATAAAATATTTGCCTCGCCACTTGCGAAAAAACTCGCGTCAGAAAAAGGGATAGACCTAAATACACTTCAAGGTTCAGGCGACAATGGAAGAATCATAAAAAGAGATATCGACCATTACATCCCTTTCACACCTGCAGCGCCAGCAGCTCAATTTTCAGCTGCGCCAGCAGGAACTGAATCGTACAGAGATGAAACCGTGAGCCAAATGCGCAAGACAATTGCCAGAAGATTGGCTGATAGTAAATTTACTGCTCCACATTTCTACCTCACACTCGATATTGACATGGACAATGCCATTTCTGCGAGAAAAGCAATGAATGCAATGGAAGGCGTTAAGGTTTCGTTCAATGACATGGTTGTCAAATCCGTAGCACATTCTTTAAAGAAAAATCCAAATGTAAATAGCGCTTGGATGGGAGATTTTATTCGCCGAAATGATCACGTGCATATTGGAGTAGCTGTTGCTGTAGAAGATGGATTACTTGTACCTGTCGTAAAGTTTGCCGATACCAAAGGTTTAATGCAAATTTCAGCGGAAGTTAAAGACTTTGCGCAAAAAGCAAAAGACAAAAAACTTCAACCTAGTGATTGGGAAGGAAACACCTTCACCATATCTAACCTAGGTATGTTTGGTATCGAATCCTTTACCGCTATTGTAAATCCACCTGATAGCTGTATCCTTGCGATTGGCGGAATTAAGCAAGTACCTGTTGTAAAAGATGGTGCGCTTGTTCCCGGCAATGTCATGAAGGTTACCTTGTCCTGTGACCACCGTGTAGTAGATGGTGCAACAGGTGCGGCGTTCTTACAAGATTTCAAGCAATTTTTAGAGAATCCAGTATCGATGCTTTTATAAAAACATTGATATTTTCATAGTTTTTTCAATCGCAAATTAATAGTATATTAGTTGTGTAGTCTAACCTCTACAACTAAACTATTTTTATGAGAAAAACCTTTACCCCCATCCATTGGGCATGCTGTGCCATTTTCATTTTTATTTCGCAAACCTTAATCTCACAAGTCTATATTGAAGTGCGAACTGTAAGTGTATCTGTTCTGCAAAATATAGATTGTGATAATCTACTGTTTAATATTACCGGTGATTCTGATTTTGCTTTTGAATACGCAGCCTCAGATAATACCTTGGGCTTCAGCAACAACAATCCTGTTGCTTTTGGCTTAACAGGAGAGTTTAACTTTCAAAACAACAACAACAATAATGGACCGTGGAACAGTAGCCCTAACGATCTATTCTTCAATCATCTATATGCCTGTCCATCAGACATTCCTTCACAAATAAATATTTCCTGGCAAGCCTATGAAAACGACGATCCATTTTTCAATTGGGATTTGACCGGTGGTTTTTCAGATTTGCAAACCGGTCCTCAAAACGTAAGCATTCCAGTTTCTGGAGCACCAGGATCTACCGTTACTACTTTTTCTGCCAATGGTTCTGGTGGTGGCTGTGGAACACAAAATTATGAAATCGTATTTGAGGTTACTGTTGTCGAGGCTACAGGAATTACTTTACTACCTGATAATATCTGTGATGCGCTTATTGTGAATACAAATACAAGCTACAACGTTGCAGTTTGTTCAAGTGCTACACTTGAGGACGGAGAACCAAACGCAGGAGATGTTGACAATACAGACGCATCGTCATGGTTTAAATTTGTAGCACCAGGAAGCGGCTCAGTAGAAATTACAACGGATCTTGGAGGCACTGAGATTGGTACTTATTTCCAATTATACCATGCGGCAGACGGACAGGATTGCACAGCAGGACTGCAACCTATTTCAGGGAATTTAATTAAAGATAAATTCGAGTATCTTTCCCATATCGAATTCGCAGATGGCATAGATCTTCTCGGTATTGATCCTGAAGCAGAGCTCACCTTTGATGCGTGTAATCCAATTCCACTTATCAGCTATACGAAATTAATTGCCGGAGAGACTTATTATGTTCAAATGGCCTCTGATGGAAATGACCAATCGGGTCTTGTCGAGGTGCGCGTCAATGATGTTGGAGGTAGCTCAGGTTCAGGAGACGATATACCTTGTCAATCAGGTAATGTTATCCTAGGTACAAATGCCATAAGCGCTGCAAATGGAGATACACAAACAACAACTATTGACTTTGAATGTGCATTTAACTCTGGAAATGATAAAGGTGAGACTGGAGGTGCAACAAATGGCACAAACCCTAATAATTTTCATGCATACGATTACGATCAAGGCGCGCAGAATAATGGAAACATGAACGAAAGTATTTGGCTGAATTTCACGGCACCAAACTCTGGAAGAGTAGTTTTTGAAGCAGATTACGGAAGTATTTTATACGCGGAGCACAATGCTTTGTATGGCTTTGATAAACGGTTTGCACCGGGAACACCGACTGATTACACTTGTGCAAATCTCGAATTCTTATCTGGAGCTGAAGGTGGCTTAAATGGATTCTTCGGTGGAAATGAAAGTGCAATTGTCTCCAATTATTGCCTAGAGCCAGGGTATAATTATTATGGAATGATTGATCCTGCGAATATTCTCGATCCCTTTTCTTCAACAGAAATGAAAAGCTGGTTGTATGATCCTAGTTTATCCGATCCTTCATTCAACTCTCCGGGTAATGATATTCTTTGCCTCGCACTTCAAGATACATTATACGAGGTCCCCGTTATACTCGCAGGAACGGACCCTACCTTTCAAGCTGTCTCTGGAAGCAATGTGCTCGCTTGCAAGGAATATCTAGCGGGTGAACCTGATGCCGCGACGAATCCCGCAAATTGTGCAAATCAAACGGTTTGGCATTACTTTACAGCTCCACCATCGGGAGCAGTTGAGATTAGTGTCAGAGCCTATGTCGGACTGGATACGGTTCGTTATAATATTTATGAGCTTCTAAATGGAACGGATTGTTACGGGGGTTTAGGACCTGCAACCTTTACACAAGACGGTACGCAATCAACACCTTTGGTGACTCCCGTCATTCAGGGACAGGCTGGATTTGAGGGAAACCAAGAATCAGCTTGTTGCATGACGCCAGGAACATTATATGCAATTCAAATTGACGGCGGTTCATCGGGAGATGAAGGGCAATACATAATTGAATACATTCAAGAAGTCGAAAGTGATGCCGGAATGTCTGAGATTACATTGGCAAATGGAAACGTAATACAAACTACAGACCTAGATACAAGCTTTATATGCTATTCTGATAGCTATACACCAAGCGTAATGCTTAATGGTATAGGAGAATCTACTGCTAGCTTTCCAGCTTGTCTTTCTCCAGGATACATATTACATGACCAAAACCCCGTTCCGGTTCCAGTTTCAGGTTCAGGACTTGAAAGTTCAATTATAGCTTCATTAGAAGGTTCCGGCAGCTTTACCAATAATACAGATGGCTCAGGAACTTTCGGGAATCCGTTGCTAAATACAGTATACTTCTTATCTCCAGCTGCTGATATCCCTTCAGATTGGGGTCAGTTTTCATGCCTTACTTCCACCGCCTCGGACGGACAACCTGTTGTTTATTTGCAAGAGCTCACCCCTGTTTTCGCATATGATGATTTAACCTGTACAGTTACATTCATTGCAGATGGTGGATTAAATGGCTTTTACGGAACCCCATATGACTTTACAATAACAAGCCCCTTGGGTGAAATTGTAGAACAAGGACAAGTCAGTCCTGGTGCAGGTTACACCTACTTATCTCCAACAGCGGGGATATACTCCGTTGATATAACTGATGGTGCTTGCTCGGTTGGTTTTACCTATGACGCCTCAAATTGTGGAAATCCATGTGAACCCACAACTAATAATGTGAACCTATCGATTTGTGCAGGGCAATCCGCATTCTTAGAGGGAGCCGATCAAACAGAAGCGGGTTCTTACACTGAAGTTTATGTAACCCCACAGGGATGCGACAGTACAGTGATCACTGCGCTTACGATTTTACCGCATACTGAGAGCAGTCCTGAATATACAATTTGTACAGGAGCTTCGATAGCTGTGGGAACAAGCTCCTACGATACCGAAGGTGTATACATAGATACCCTTGTGAATAGCAATGGCTGTGATAGTATTGTGACCTCAACTCTATTTTTATTGCCTACCATAACCGCAAGTGATGAAATGACAATCTGTATGGGAGGCTCCTATGACTTTAATGGCAATACAATTACCACCGAGGGTGTTTATATTGAAACCTTAACGACACCGCTGGGATGTGACTCGATTGTTTATTTATCCGTATTCGTTACAGATCCCCCTATCGGATATATGGCCGCTGCCTCCATATGTAGCGATGAGACCTATGACTTCAATGGGACAATACTTACGGAAGCTGGGGTATATTACGATACTATTGCTGCAACTGATGGATGTGATTCTATAGTTAGACTAGAACTGAGTGTAGGATTCTGTGACCAGGAGATTAGTAATATTGTTACACCAAACGGAGACAATATAAATGAAACCTGGAATATTAAATATCCTGATAGAATTCAAGGATGCACTGTTCAAATATATAATAGGTGGGGTCAGCTTGTTTTTGAGTCTACAGGCTATGAAAACCAATGGTCAGGAACCAAAGACAATGAACAGCTCCCTGATGGGGTTTATTATTATTCGATAACGGGATGTGATACCGATTATACGGGATCTATTAATTTATTAAGACTTAAAAAATAAGAAACCATGAAGAAAATCATTTCACTTAGTATCTGTTTACTATCCTTGGTTTCATACAGCCAACAGACTCCGCAGCGCAACCTATATGGATATAATAAATACGCTATTAACCCGGCTTATGCCGGTGCCAGTGGATGCACACAAATTAATTTTTCACACTTAAACCAATGGGTAAAGGTTGAAGGAGCTCCACTCACGAGTATGATCAGCGCCAACGGTTTGATTGGGAAATCTTTGGGTGTGGGAGGACAAGTTCTTGTTGATCAAATTGGAATGATACAGCAAGTATCAGCTATGGGATCACTTTCGTATGGACTCACAATAGGTAAAACGCATAATATTAGACTTGGGGCCTCAATCGGTTACAACCAATATCGCATAGATGCATCTGATGCCATTGCTTTCGAAAATGGAGATCCTATTATTGAAGGTGGAGAACAAGCCGGCGGAACAGTTAATTCGAATATCGGGATTTTATATCAATGGAAAAATCTCGAGATTAGTGTTGGCGCTCAACAACTTATTCAATCTACCAGTAATATGTCTTTTGCTGGTATTGATGGGTTTGGACTACGAAGACACCTCAATGGTCTGGTAGCGTACAACCAAAAAATTGGTAACAATTGGATGTTGACGCCATCGATATACACCAAAGGAACGAATAATGGTTATCAGCTTGATATCAATGCGGATGCCACTTACAATAAATATATTTCTGGAGGAATCGGCTATCGAACTTCAGTTGGGTTGATTGCAAGAGCTGGAATCCAAGTACAAGATTTATTCTTTATAGGCTATGCTTATGAAACGCCTATGTCCAATATTGCATCATATAGCTCCGGTTCGCACGAGATTCTTTTAGGGATTAAATTTTGTAAAAAGAAGCCCAAAACTATTCCAGAAATTGCAGAGACAAATAAAAAAGCCCTAGACACAACAAATAATGCCCTACGCAATGAGGAAATAGCGGAAATTCCAGCAATGGATACCATCGTAATTACTCGAGTAGATACGGTGTATATTGAGGCTGCTGTAGAGGAAGTCGTGGAAGTGAAACAAACGCAAGCCGAAAAGAAAGAATTTATACCTATTGAAAAAAATGTCCTATTTGAATTTGACAAAGCTGTTGTTCAAAAAGGTTCTTTTGGTGCACTTGAATCGATTGTGAATATTTTAAACACAAAAAGTGAGCTTAAAATTTCTTTAAAGGGACACACCGATGCCCAAGGGCCGGAAAACTATAATGTTACGTTATCCAAAAATAGAGTCTCAGCGGTTAAAGACTTCTTACTAGCCAATGGAATAAGTGCTGATAGAATAATTATAGAGGCACTTGGTGAAAAAGTTCCTATTGCCGATAATTCTTCGAGTGAAGGGAGAAAGCTAAATAGACGCGTAGAGGTTAGGTTTATTGACAAATAAAACATGCTTTAACACTTTCTTAAAATTTGTAATTAATGTATCTTGGCGCCCATAATATATGGCACAAAAAATGGAACAAGAAAGCGTGATACAAAAGCTAAGCACTGTACTAAAAAACATACCTGCTGATTGGTTAAACCTAACCACTCATAGGTTAGACATCTATAATGAAAGTCTTGCAAAAACTCAATTTCTTGATCGCTTCGAAGAACTTATTGAAAAAGATAATCTTCAGGCTTCCGCATTAAACGACTTACCAACCGCTTTCGATTATATCCGCTTGGGACATCCTTTGTCATGCTTATTGGAATGGTCCATTGCAGGACTCAATAATTTGCCAGCAGAGCACGTAATTAGCTTTGGTTCAAAGACAGCTCCAATTTTAGCTATTCTCCGAAAGAACTTGTTTGAACAAAAAAATACACGGATTCTCTATAAAGATTCACTGCCCATTTTTTTTAATTCCGAAAAACTTAGAAAGGTATACGGTTATTCGTTCACACTTCAGGAAATAGATGAAACCGATGCCATTAATGATTTTGAAGGAAGTACGGTGATCATATCTCAAAACAATAAACTTTCGGATTTTCAAGCAAATTCAAATATTGACTTCACAATCAATATTCTAGATGAGCTCGGTAGTATTCTCATTGTCAATAGAAAACAAAATGGGCATTACATTTCAGAAATACAGCATGTCAGGAGAAGAGAAACAATAGCCATGACTCCAATCAATGCTCTTCGAGGTCTTCAGATCATCACTGGTGGGCAACTAAAACAAGTCGATCCTACACAAAAAGCAAATAATAAAGAGCGTGTATTCGCATCAATAAGAGAGATTACAGAAACACGTATCAATCCAGCTGTAGCGTCCAGTGGTCTATCTATTCAATATGCAATTTTGATGGGTCTCATTGATGATGCATTCGAAAAACACAAGGGAAAAATAATAAAAATCATTGTTCCTCCAAATTGCTATGGTGGAACAAATGATCAAGCAAGAAGGGTTGCAGCTTGTATCGACGGTGTTGAAATCACAGATTTACCTGTCGACGGGGGTAATGATATGGTCCAAAGCATTGAGCAAGTCCTAGAGCAGACAGCAAAAGAAGATGCAGTGCCCTATATTATAGCGGAAATACCGACAAACCCCCGGGTTGAAGTTCCAGACCTCATAGCCCTAAAAGTGGCATTGAGTAAGAATAGAAAGACAAAAAACGGAACACCCGCAGTTGAGCCTGTATTTATATTAGACCAGACCTTTTGCCCAAACATTCATTTTTTAGGAGATGGAGAAATTTTATCCTCGGTGCGCGCTTTATCCTATGCAAGTGGCTCAAAATTCCCAAGCGGAGGAAAATGTACAGCGGGATACTGCGTTGCAAATGTAAAAGCTGAGCCCTTGATGCAAAAAATTTTACAACATTTGACTATTTGTGACAATGAGGCGACAGCACTCCAATATGAAATACTATCAGCCCAGCTACCTTCAATGAACAAACGTATTCACGATGCTTATATAAATACACGTGAATTTGTAAACTTTATAAAGGAGACACTACCCGAGGCTAAAATAAATTTTGTTTCTGAAGAATTGGCGAAAGAAGGCTTTACTCCTTCCGTTTTCTCATTGGACCTACCTACAAAAGGAAATACAGATGAGGAAAGAGAGGCTTATAAACGAGCACTCAACCATAAGCTGATAAAGCTTATGATCAATGAAATCCCGAACGAAAGTAAATATTGCGTATCCTACGGACAACTTAAAGGATGCTATTGGACAATTCCAGCTACCTCAACTCAAGGAACGACTAAAGAAGGAGATAAAGATTATATCGCCCGCGTTGCATTGTCAGCAGATATGAATTTGAATAAACATAAAGAGGTCTTCTCGGCTTTTGTGAGCAATATATAATTTTGGTATCTGTTCATTCGTATTTTGAATGTATTTTATGCCTAATTCGCATCTTATCATATAGTTCTTAACTTAGTAGGGAAACGCTGTTGACTCAAAATAGCACAAAACAAAAGATGATCAAGTAAAATCAACACACGTGATTGTCGAAATTCAAATACAATGGATCTAAACAAAAACCTTGCAGTGCTTATTGATGGAGATAATATACCATCAGCACAGGTAAAAGAAATGATGGAAGAAATTGCAAAATACGGCAATCCATCCATCAAAAGAATATATGGCGATTGGACAAAGCCTCGCCTATCCAAGTGGAAAAATTTACTCCTCGAAAATGCAATTACTCCAATTCAGCAATATGGCTACACGACAGGGAAAAACGCGACGGATTCAGCGATGATTATCGATGCGATGGATATTCTTTATTCGGGAAAAGTAAATGGCTTTTGTTTGGTTTCAAGTGATAGTGATTTTACGAGACTCGCAACAAGACTTCGTGAAGCTGGCATGCAGGTGATTGGAATAGGTGAAAAGAAAACACCGAATCCCTTCATTGTAGCTTGTGATAAGTTTATCTATATAGAGATTTTGAAATCAAGGGCTGCCAATTCAGAAAATAACAAGGAAAAATCATCTAACAAAGAAAGCGTTGACGTTGTCACCAAAAAAGTAATTCAGTTGATCAGAACGACAATTTCTGATGTGTCTGACGATGACGGATGGGCATTTCTAGGTGATGTAGGAGGATTAATGGTTAAAAAACAACCAAACTTTGACTCACGAAACTTTGGTTTTGAGAAGCTAACTCCATTGATCAAATCCATAGGAGAATTTGAGGTAGAGCAGAGAGAAAATTCCAAAAGCCGTCATAAGCTGATTTATGTGCGCATTAAAGAGAAGCAGAGCAGGCACAAGAAATAAATCCGAATGTCATATTTTGACGGTTTTGCCTTTTTCTAAACCAACTGAAACATAGTGTACTCCTCCACCATAAAGTGTATAGGTCCCTGTCCATTCTTGGTTCCCTGATCTCGCATAATAGTGATACGTTCCTCTTAGCTTTTTAAGAAGAACCTCTGCTGTTTTTTCATTCGGGCGGCTTCTACAAATACTGTAGAAATAATCAGTAAGCTGACCCGTTAATCCTTCCGTTTTACCACCATCGTAAATATCAATGGGTTTTCCATATCTATTGATAAAGATTACAACAGTGGGGGTAGCTCCGCGAATTGAATCACGAATTCTCCGTTCCTCATATTCCTTTCTGTAGGAATCTTCAGCAGCTTTTTGTGCTTGAATTAATTGCAAGTTTTCCTGCTCCAATTGAACTGAACTCTTGGCTACATGATAATATTTTAGTGTTGTCATACCATTCAGTGGAATTGGATAATCAAAATCGTGAAAATGCTCTTGGGTAGACGAGCTAATACTGTACGCATCTGGACCAGGTAAATAGATTGTTGTTACCCCTGATATATTGGTTTCTCCCACGAACGTTAATCCCGACTTGGTATCAACCCGAATTTGCTCGCCTTTTACAAGACTTCCTGATAAATCTTTATATTCAAAGATGAGTTTAATAGTGGGATGTGTGTAGCGTGTGCCTTTCCATTGAAGGTTCGCCCTGTCGGGAATTGAGATGGGTGCCTTATTCTGATTTGCGCCACAACTTGTAGTATAGCTTTCTCCCTTTGGAACTAAAACTTGAACAAGCCCATTTTCATTTGTTTTGGCCTTAAAAATTTCTTTACTCTTTAGTTGAACTAATGATACCTCAGCGCCTTTAACAGGCGTTTCATCTGGATTTATAAATTTCAAATGCAAAAGGGCATGCGTTTTTGAGGGCCTTAGATTAGTTTGAGAAAATAAATGCATTGCAATACCGAAGACAAAAGCATTGCAAAGAATAAAGCTAAATTTCATTTGAGATTGTTTTTACTTGGTGTTTGAATAACAAAAAGTAGACCAAGGGTTACTCAAAATGAATTAATCTTTGTTCATGGAGTGAATATCATTATGCGTTTCCTCTATTTTGTCTTTTACACGCTGGATACTTTTTGCCAAGATAGCAAGCTGGGGGAGCTTTTTAATGGCCAACCATTTCCAGCTATCCTGCTCATAATCAATTGCACGTGCAACATGATATAAATTATGAAACCCATAATCTAGCAACCATTTTTGCGCTTGCCCATTACCTTCGCAACCATTGATCATAGCCATGAGATGTGCATAGCCATTGTCCATGAGCCAAGTCCTTGAATCTTCTTTGAGTCGAACTGCATAAGATGCATGCACCAATTCTTCGTAATCATTTTCAACAAGCCACTTTTGGAGCTCAATATTACCATCAACCGCCTTGGCCCAGGCTAAAATAACCATATTGGAATACTGAATAGGACGCAAAGGCATCTTTGAAGGGTTTTCTGCCTTAGAAACCTTTTCTTTTGGTTTTTTACTTTTTTTGAACCATCCCATCCTCCAAATTAAAAAAATATATCTTAAAAATTATCTCTTCGACCATCGGTCTTAAAAGCAAATACGGAAATTATGTAAAGAAAATATACGAAACAATAATGGCTGCGATGATTCCAATCAAATCAGCAAACAATCCTGCCGTAACAGCATACCTAGTCTTTTTAATTCCAACAGAGCCGAAGTATACGGCAAGCACATAAAATGTAGTTTCAGTACTTCCCTGCATCGTTGCTGCTATTAGCTCTTGTAATGATCCAATACCAAAATTACTCATGACCTCGACATAAGCACCTCTCGCTCCTCCTCCACTTAAGGGCTTCATAAATGCCACGGGAAGTGCATCTACCCATTCCGTAACGGATAATCCCGCAGTGAGCACCAACCACCGTACTCCATTCAGAATACCGTCCAAAGCGCCAGAGGCTCGAAATAAAGCTATCGCACACAAAATAGCTATTAGGTAAGGAATAATACTAATCGCAACATTAAAGCCTCCCTTTGCCCCATCTATAAATGATTCATATACGTTGACTTTTTTTCGAATTGCTAAAATGATAAATGCTGAGATTATACTAAACATTATCCCACCCCCTACAACAACTGATACTGCCTCACCTTGGCTCGGATGTTCGACCACATAATAGAGCAATAAACCAATCAATAAAGACAAGCCACCAATATAGGTCAGCACAGTTACATTTAAAAGATTGATTCTTTGTCTGATTGCCACAAATATCAAACCTGCTAAGGAGGCTATAAATGTTGAAATTAGAATAGGTAAAAAAACTTCTGTTGGTGATTCTGCACCTGACCTAAGTGCAAAAATAGAAATAGGTATAATAGTAAGTCCCGAGGTATTCAAAACAAGAAACATGATTTGGGCATTAGACGCACGGTCCTTTGTAGGGTTAATCTCCTGAAGCTCTTTCATAGCTTTGAGCCCAAGCGGCGTTGCGGCATTATCAAGACCCAACATATTGGCACTGAAATTCATCATCATAGAGCCAATCGAAGGGTGATTCTTTGGGATCTCAGGAAACAATCTTAAAAACAAGGGCGTGACTGCTCTAGTTAATAATCCTATAGCCCCACCTTTTTCACCTACTCTCATGATTCCAAGCCAAAGACACATTGCTCCAGTGAGGTATAATGAAAGTTCAAAACCAAGCTTAGCAGAAGAAGATAGGCTATCAATCATTTCTTTCATGACAGAATAGTCGCCTAAAACAAATGTTTTATAAAAACCAAGCGCAATGGCTATCAAAAACATCCCAAACCAAATCCGATTCAATACCATATCACTAATTTCGAATTATTTTATGAATCTACGTTATGCAACTTGAAAAGCTATCAACATCGGGTTATTAATCATTATGCTTAGGCAGCGTTAATTAGAAATTTTGCCCCATTTATAATGGCAAAACAATTATAAGGGGTTTTCATTACATTTGATTTATGAAAATCATCCTATACCTTACGTTTTTGATATTTACATGCGCCATCAGCAATCTAGCCGCACAAGATTTTATGAGCAGCTCGGATCTTCATGATTTATCTGGGCTTCAAGAACAATTTGAAAAAAACAGAGCGAAACTCTTTAGAAATAGCAAATATGCGTTATTGAATGAAGAAAATCAGCTTTATATAGGTCTTGTGGCGAAAACTAAGAATGGATTTAGTCCAGCACAAATTGAATCATTCGGGGGTCGAGCACATGTTACCATCAACGGACTTGCCCATCTACAAATTCCTCTTTCTAAGATAAATAAGCTCAAAGAGCTAAAAAATATTGAATTCGCTTCGCTTTCAAAAAAGCTCAAACCCTGTCTTGATAGAGCGCTATTTGATACACATGCAGATTCAGTTCACCTTGGACTTGGAAATCTACCACAGGGGTATGACGGTGAAAATATTTTGATTGGGGTAACAGATTGGGGTTTTGATTATAGCTCTCCCGTATTTTACGACTCACTCCTTCAAGAAACACGAATTTTGGCAGCATGGGACCAATACAAGCTAAGTGGTCCGAGTCCTGATAATTTCAACTACGGAACAGAATTTGACTCACCAAGCGAACTTATGGCTGCAGGCAGCGATACATCAAATATATATAGCTATTCTACGCATGGAACGCATGTGGCCTCTATTGCTGGCGGAAGTTCAGTCGGTACGGCCTACAAAGGGATTGCACCTGGAGCACAATTCTTATTTGTTACCTTCCTTGTAGATGAAGGCGCGGTACTAGATGCATGGGAATGGATGTATCAAAAATCCGTTGAACAGGGAAAAAGACTTGTCATAAATATGAGCTGGGGGCTCTACCACCTCGGTTCTTTGGATGGAAACTCAGTTTTAAGCTCAGCTATTTCGGCATACACCGATTTAGGGGTTGTTTTTGTAAATTCTGGAGGAAATAACGGCAATGTGAACTTTCACCTCAAACACACTTTCGAATCGGATACCATTGCTTCCAGAATACAATTTTATTCTTACAGCGCAAATCCAAATATGTGGGGACAAAGCATTCATAGCTGGGGCGAGGTTGGACGTGAGTTTTCAAATGCATTAGAGATTAAAAACACGAGCGGTCAGGTGGTCGCACAGACCCCCTATTACTCGACCGAAACAACGAATACCTACATAGATACTTTTCTAATCAATGAAACAGATACAATTTGGTATAATATTTCTGCAGATGAGGCACATCCATTGAACGGCAGACCTCAAATGCGTTTGCGCGTAAAATGTACATCGAGTGCATATCGAGTTATGTTTAGATCAACTGCCAATTCCGGCACTGTGCACAATTGGAATGTTACTGAATTAACAAATGACGTTGGGAATTGGGGTATGCCATTTTCAGCTTATGGAACTGGCTCAATAAGCGGAGATAATGAAAATGGGATTAGTGAACCTTCCTGTGCAGACGATGTCATCAGTGTGGCTGCCTATGCTTCCGGATGGGTGACACCCACTGGCGTAACAACAGGTGGAGCAATGGCCTCATTTTCAAGCCAAGGACCAAGATACGACGGTGTAATGAAACCGGATATTGCAGCTCCTGGCGTATCTATTGGCGCAGCCATTTCATCATATACAGATGCTTCATTTTCATCAGTGGAGAGTATAGAATTCAATGCACGAACATATCATTTCGCCAAACTCTCGGGAACATCGATGGCCTCCCCTATGGTAGCTGGAATAGCTGCATTATTACTCCAAGCAAAACCTGAGCTTAGTGCAACAGATGTAAAACAAATTCTATTGTCAACAGCAAGAGAGGATAACAAAACAGGCGTCCTTCCAGCGGAGGGTGACCCTAAGTGGGGACATGGAAAAGTAGATGCAATGTCCGCATTGAGAGAAGCCTTAGATTTAGGATTAAATGAGAGTAACGAGGATTTTTCTTTCAAGGTCTATCCAAATCCTGTAAGCAATACATTGTATTTAGACGAACTAGAGACGATAAGCCTCAAAGCAATACTTAAAGATTTTTCAGGAAGGTCGAGGCAAGTTGAAATTATAAATGGTAGCATAGACTGTGCGGATTTTTCGGCAGGAATGTATCTCATAGAATTCAATTACAATGGACAAAAAAGACAGCTAACATTCATTAAGCATTGATATGATTGAAAGATTAGCGAAAAACGAGCTTGAACTGATTCGTTCAATGGCACATGAAATCTGGCCAATCTGCTTTAAAGATATGATTAGCAAAGAGCAAATCAAGTATATGCTCGAATGGATGTATAATCTAAATCAGCTTGAAGAAAATTTCGTTAAAGGACATATATTTATTGTACTTCGAGAACAAGAAGAAAATATCGGTTTCGCTTCATTCGAAATTAGAAACGAAAAATCTTATATAAGACTCCATAAACTGTACGTTAATCCAAAACAGCACCACAAAGGGTCAGGGCGAAAGCTACTCGAATATATATATAGCCTTGGCCGCGAGTATAAATTGAATGCCCTTGATTTGTTTGTGAATCGAACCAATCCTGCAGTTAATTTCTATCAAAAAATAGGTTACGAGATAGTAGAATCAATCGATTTAGATATTGGAAATGGGTACTTCATGAATGATTATAGAATGAAAATAAAAATTTAACTGTATTATGCGTGCATAATACTTTTTGTTTTCATATATTTGGTGAAATTCTATATCATAAATAACCGACATGAGTGACAATCAACCTATAAAAGGTGGCGAATTCATCATTAGAGATACCGCGCCAAAAGACATTTTTACACCAGAGGAATTTACGGAAGAGCATAAAATGATCGCAAGTATGTGCGAAGATTTTATTCTTCAAGAAATCATTCCTCACCTAGACCGAATTGATAGCCTTGAAGAAGGTCTAATGCCCTCTTTATTAAAAAAAGCAGGTGAGCTCGGCTTGCTTGGGCTCTCCGTTCCTGAGGAATATGGAGGAATGGGTGTTGACTTTAAAACGACATTACTGGCAACAGAATATTTAGGCTTAGGCTTTTCATTTTCTGTAGCCTATGGGGCACATACGGGAATTGGGACACTTCCACTACTCTATTATGGAAATGATGAACAAAAAAATAAATACGTAGCAAAATTAGCTTCAGGAGAATGGGCGGCTGCCTATTGTTTAACAGAACCAGGTGCAGGTTCAGATGCAAATTCAGGAAAAACCAAAGCTGAGTTATCAGCTGATGGCACCCACTATAGCATCACAGGGCAAAAAATGTGGATTACCAATGGTGGTTTTGCCAATCTTTTTACTGTTTTTGCAAAGATAGAAGACGATGAAAATCTGACGGCGTTCCTTGTAGAAGCAGACAGTGAAGGAATTAGCTTAAATCCTGAAGAGAAAAAAATGGGAATCAAGGGTTCCTCAACACGTCAAGTGTTCTTCAACAATGTTAAAGTTCCAGTTGAAAATATGCTCTCGGAAAGAGGAAACGGATTTAAAATCGCCCTAAATATCTTAAATATTGGAAGAATTAAATTGGGTGCTGCAGTAATGGGGGGAGCCAAAGGTGGAATTGACGAGTCTGTCAGATATTCTCTCGAAAGAGAGCAGTTTGGAAGATCGATTTCCAAGTATGGTGCGATTCGCCATAAGCTTGCTGAGCAGGTCATTCAAACCTACGTTGTTGAATCTGCCACCTATCGAGCAGGCCAAAATATTGACGATGCAATCAAAGGCCTAATGGAGGGTGGAATGGATAAAGCCCAGGCTACACTTCAAGGAATTGAGCTGTTTGCTCCTGAGTGCGCTGTGATTAAGGTAGCAGGATCTGAGTGCCTCGACTTTGTTGTTGACGAGGCTGTTCAAATATTTGGCGGTATGGGTTATTCGGCTGAATCTTCAGTAGAACGTGCCTACAGAGATTCAAGAATAAACAGAATATTTGAAGGTACAAACGAGATCAATAGAATGCTTACAGTCGATATGGTGCTTCGACGCGCCATGAAGGGAGAGCTTGATTTAATGGGCCCTGCAATGAAGGTTGCTGGAGAACTTATGAGCATTCCGGAGATAAAAGAGCCCTCAAACTCGCCTCTGGGGGATGAACAAAATATGCTCGATGGCTTCAAAAAAACAATCTTAATGATTGCTGGTTCAGCTGTTCAGAAGCTAATGCAAACGCTTGCTAAAGAGCAAGAGGTATTGATGAATATTGCAGACGTTGCCATATGGACTTATCTTGCTGAATCAGTCTATCTAAGAGTTCAGAAGAAAATAGATAGCAAGGGAGAAGCTGCATGTGAGCATGACATAGCCATTGCGAAGACCTATTTTTACGATACAGCAGATAAAATAGCAAAGGCCGCTAAAGATGCAATCCAATCATTTGCAGAAGGTGATGAAGCAAGAATGATGTTGATGGGATTAAAACGTTTTACAAAAACACAAGCGTTCAATCCAAAAGCTGCTAGACAAAGTATTGCACAGAAACTAATTGCCGACGGTAAATATAATTTCTAAAGTATAAATAATTCAAGATTAGCAAGAGCCTCCTTTGAGGCTCTTTTTTTATGTATATTCGTTTCTAAAGCGTTACATGAATGCAAAAATTGGTTTCTAAGCTATGAAAAGAATTAACGGACACGGTCATATTCTTCCTGAACCTAATCAAATTCCGAAATTCATGAAGGACAAAAAATTGTTCTGGATTGATGACGATAAAAAATTCATGCGACAAGGCAATTGGTCGAGACCAATCACGGATCCTAGTTTCTTTTTAAAAGATAAACTCGAGTGGATGGATACTTACAATATTGACCATGGAGTAATGCTTAACCTTTCACAGATATATTGCAATGGTTGGAAACAACAGGACACAAAAGATGCTGTAACTTGGCAAAATGACTTTAATGCTTCAGTCCAGGTAGGTTATCCAGATAAATTCACAAGTGGTTTTGTCGTGCAGCCCCTCTACATGGATGATGCTTTAAAAGAAATCGAACGATGTGTCACTGAATATGGCTTAAAGCTACTTTGCCTACCTACGCATTTTTTAAATGCCAAAGAAGAGTGGACATCAATTGCCGACCAATCTGTTTTTCCTATTTATGAGCTGGCAAACAAATACAACTTAGCTATAGAAATTCATCCATACGATGGTGAAAAAATAGTTAATCTTAAAGATCAATACTGGCGTTTTCATTTGGTTTGGATGATGGCCCAATGCGCTGATACCCTTCACCTTTATACTTTAAATGATATTCCTAATCGATTCCCAAATATTAGAACTTGTTTTGCGCATGGTTGTATGCTTGGCATTGCCAACTATGGCCGAAGACTTCAAGGTTTTGATGGAAGACCAGATTTATTTGAAGATGTCGAAAACCCTCGAGCATCGCTAGGACACAAAAATTTATTTTTCGATTCTCTTGTCCATGATTCTTACACGCTCGAATTACTGAAACGGCGGGTAGGTGTTTCGCAAATTGTTGCTGGATTAGATGACCCATACCCCTTGGGAGAAATGGAGGGTGTCGGAAGTTCATTTCCGGGAAGGGTAATTGACTTTGCCGTAGAAGTTGATATTTTAACGCAGCGCGAGGCTGATGAAATATGGCGTGATAATGTGCTGATGTGGCTAGGCTAGTATTTAGTTGATTTCGTAGTGAAGACGCATCGTAATGCTTGCCGTTTTCCGTTTTGAAGAGGTATTAAACATTTTCATTCTATTTCATTAAAAATTATATCCTATTGTCCAATGGATCGATAGGGCTGCAAATAAGAAAACACCTAAATGGAATAAAACAGCAGGCAGGTAAATTTTTGCTTTATCGTTTAGGTTGTCAAATTCAGCAAAGTATTTCAAATACTTATCATTGCTCCATGATAGGATTTGATTTGTGCCATAGGATAAAACCACAACTACATAAAACCAATAGCGTAAATTATCCCCAACTTCTATCTGAAAGAAAAAAAACAGATACAGAAAAATAATGGTATAAATAATCATTGTTGTATAGAACATATACGAATAAGCAAAAGCAATGCTAAAGCTAAGATTTCTATCGTCCACTATTTTTCTATGTGCTTCCTTTCCTTTTTCAATATTCTTACGAAAGAATGGAATAATACTGCCTACTTTAAATAAGGGTTTTTCTATTAAGTGTAAGCCTGCATGACATAAAATCCTCCAAGTTGAATACAGCAAATAGTTCCAAGATCGTTGCATATTTATTCGTTTAATATTGCTTTTGTTCCGTATTCAGCTGCTTCTTCACCACCCCAAAAACCTAAAATATTACCTTTAATAATCACTGCAAGTGCTATCAAAACAGTTGGGAATAGCTTTTTAAAAAACTTCATGACTTAATGATTTTATTATTAATATTCTTTTTAACCTTATTAAATATTTCGGTTACAACCTATCTGACACCCAATAAAAGCAAAATATTCCTGGGAGTAAAGACAACAAAATATTTAAGACTAAAAGAAAGTAGTTAGATTGATTATAGAGCTGAAAATTCTCAAAGGAGAAGGTACTGAAGGTGCTGAAACCTCCACACAAACCAATTATGGCAAAAGGATAAATCCATTCACTCTTCAATTCTTTAGTCCAAAAATAGAGAACCATCGTAAAAATGAGACAAGCTGTTAAATTTGAAACTAAAGTTGCAAGTGGAAAATCAGTCTCCCATCTTGAGAAAACTTTACCTACCCCAAATCGAAGTAAGCTTCCGATGCCACCGCCGAGAAAGACCAATAGATAATTCATGAAACATCAACTTTCTTTAAAAGTAGGGATTGTAAAACGAATTGAGCTAAAACAAATCCTAAAAGCGCACCACAAAGAACATCACTAACATAGTGAACCCCCAAATATACGCGGCTATAAATGACCAATAAGGCAATTGTCAACAATATTATTTTGACCCACCCTTTACGTATCAGTGAGGAGATTATCGTTAATATCCCGAAATAATTCGCGGCGTGAGAAGATACGAAGCCAAACTTCCCTCCTCCATAAAAAGAACCATCCGGGTACTCATGAAGGTGAAGCTGAGATTTGAGCAATAAATTATGTGAGGGGCGATAACGCTGGAACACCTCCTTAAAGGCGTGCACAGACAACTGATCGGTTAAAATAACAGTAAGCACAACAGCTGCGAATATCCAGGGTAACTGATTCGAACGATACTCTTTGAACAAGAAATAAAAAACAAAAGGGATTAGAAGCAATAAAATGTAAGAACCTGACAAGAACCACATAAATGAATCTAAAAACGTAGAATGCATTGCATTGATAGCCAAAACTAAGCTATGGTCAATGGATTCTAGTTTTTCAATCATCCTGTAAAAGTTTCCAAATTTCATCCTTAAGCTCAACAATTCCCGACTGCGCTACAGAGGAAATAAACAAATAATCAATCCCCGATAAGCGCTTATCAAGCTCTTTTCTTATTTCGTCTTCGAGCTCTTGGTCAAGCATATCCGATTTTGTAATGGCAAGAATAGATTCTTTATGTAAAAGTTCTGGATTATATGCCTTAAGCTCGGACTTCAAAATACGATACTCCTCGGCTATATCATCTGCATCTGCAGGAACCATAAATAAAAGAAGTGAATTTCGTTCAATGTGTCTCAAGAAGCGATAGCCTAATCCTTTTCCTTTCGACGCTCCTTCAATAATCCCAGGAATATCAGCCATCACAAAAGAGCGATGCTCTCTGTACGAGACGATTCCCAGATTGGGCCGAATAGTGGTAAAGGGATAATCTCCAATTTCTGGTTTTGCAGCAGATACAACAGAAAGAAGCGTACTTTTACCGGCATTCGGAAAACCAACCAATCCAACGTCAGCTAAAATTTTAAGCTCAAGAACTTTCCATCCTTCAATACCCGGCTCACCTGGTTGAGCATGACGTGGAGTTTGATGAGTTGAGGACTTAAAGTTGTTATTTCCAAGACCTCCGCGTCCTCCCTTCTGAACAATTTTCTCTTCACCGTCTTCAGTAATTTCAAAAAGCACCTCATCTGATTCCTCATCACGGACAATCGTACCCAATGGCACATCTATATAAACATCTTTGCCTTGAGAACCTGTCTTTAAATTACTCGAGCCGTGCGCACCATGATCGGCCTTAACATGCTTTTTAAATTTAAGATGTAATAACGTCCAAAGCTGTTTATTTCCCCTTAAATATACATGACCACCACGACCACCATCGCCACCATCAGGACCTCCCTTAGGTATATACTTTTCTCTTCTAAAATGAGTGGAACCTCCACCTCCATTTCCAGATTTGACATGTATCTTTACGTAATCAACAAAATTATCTGAGGCCATTTTAAAGGTTAAATTGCGTTTATTGCAGTAAACAGTCTCCCTGTAATCTCATCTACGCTTCCCATTCCTGCAATAGAAATCAATTTCCCTTGTTGCTCATAAAAAGATTTAACGGGAGCAGTTTCTTTATGGTAAACTGCGATTCTATTGTCAATGATCTTTGGATCTGCATCATCTGCCCGTCCGCTTACCTCAGCGCGTTTAATCAATCTTTTTTTCAACTCTTCCTCTTCAACATCTAAAGAAAGCATTACCGTAATAGAAGAATGGATAGACTTCAGAAAAACATCCAAAGCTTCTGCTTGTGCATTTGTTCTTGGAAATCCATCAAAAATAAATCCTTTGGGCGAACTGTGTTTCAGTACCTCTGAGCGGAGTAGATCTATCGTAACACTATCAGGAACCAATTTACCCTGGTCCATGTAACTTTTGGCTAGCTTACCTAAATCGGTTTCTCCTTTTATATTTGATCTGAAGATATCACCTGTAGAAAGGTGTACCAAATCAAATTTGTCTATCAATCGTTCAGATTGCGTACCTTTTCCTGCTCCCGGTGGGCCAAATAGCACAATATTCAACATAACTTTATTCTTTTAATTGATATAATTCTTTAATATTTCTTCCGGCTTCATCATAATCTAAACCGTATCCGACGACAAATTTATTAGGAATTTCGAATCCAACATACTTTGGGGCCATTTGACCTTCAAATGCAGTGGGTTTAAAAAGCAAGGTACATGTTTCAATACTTACAGCACCTTTTGGCTTTAGTAATTCCATTAGTCTATCTATAGTTTTACCAGTATCCACAATATCTTCTACAATAACAACATGCTTATCTTTTATGTTCTTATTCAATCCTATCAACTCTCGAACAATACCTGAGGTTTTGGTCCCTTGATAAGATGAAAGCTTTACGAAGGATATTTCAAGGCTCATTTCCAAAGATTTCATAAGGTCAGAGGTGAACATAAATGCACCATTAAGAACACTTAAAAAAACAACGTCTTTGTCCGCATAATCTCGTTCGAGATCATTTGCAATGATTTTAATTCTATCCAATATTTGGTCCTCGCCTAAATACGGAGAAAATGTTTTGTCAAGAAGACGGATTTCTGGCTTCATAGAAGCAGCAAAGATACAATTTTAGGTTCGAAGATGAAATTAATTTGATTAGAGCCGTATCTTTGTATTATGAATAAAAGATGGAATTCTAAAGATTTTAAAATTGGCGTTCTTGGCGGTGGCCAATTAGGGAGAATGCTGATACAAGAAGCAATAGACCTAGATGTTCATTTGCATATGATTGATTCCGACCCAAATGCGCCATGTGCGCTAATTGCCCATTCCTTTACACACGGTTCTATCACAAACTATGATGAAGTAATCGAATTTGGAAAGGATAAGGACCTAATTACAGTTGAAATAGAAAACGTAAATATTGAGGCACTTGAAGCGCTTGAGCAAAAAGGCGTGAAAATTTTTCCGCAGCCAAGGGTTTTAAAAATAATTAAGGACAAGGGGGTTCAAAAACAATTTTACGCGGACCACAACATACCGACAGCTCCTTTTACACTTTACGATAATGCAAATGCCTTAAAAGCAGCGGATATAAGCTATCCTATTATTCAAAAAATGAGAACGGGAGGTTATGATGGCAAAGGTGTTCAATTACTTAAAACATCTTCCGACTCTTTTGATGCACCGAACCTCTGTGAATCACTCATTGATTTCGATAAAGAGCTATCCGTTATCGTAGCAAGAAATGAGGACGGAGATGTTCAATGTTTTCCATCCGTTGAATGTGAATTCAATCCAGAAGCCAACCTCGTAGAATATTTATTCTCTCCGGCCAATATTTCAAAAGAAATAACACAAAAAGCAAATTCAATAGCTATAGACCTTATTGAGAAACTAGACATGATTGGGCTGCTTGCCGTAGAATTCTTTCTTTGTAAAAACGGCGACTTATTGGTGAACGAAATTGCACCTAGACCGCACAATAGTGGTCACCACACAATTGAATGTTGCAATACCTCACAATATGCCCAACACCTGAGGTCTATTTTAAACCTTCCTTTGGGAGATACGACGCTAATTAATCCAGGTGCCATGATCAATATCCTTGGAGAAAAAGGTTTTACTGGACCTGCCATTTATGAGGGTCTAGAAAAGATTTTAGGAATCTCGGGTGTGCATCCACATATTTATGGAAAAAGTGATACCAAACCATTTCGAAAGATGGGACATGTGACCATTACAGGCGAGTCGCTTGCCCAGGTCAAAAGAATTGCAGACCAGGTCAAAGAAACGATAAAAGTAAAAGCATAAAAAAAGCCACCGAAGTGGCTCTTTACTTATTTTTAAACCGTTTATTCTATTACAAAACGCTTCATTTTATTTCCATTGTCACTGGTATATGATATTGCATAAACGCCAGGTGAAAAATCAGAGATATCAATTGAATAGCTCCAGCTACCAGTATTTTCAATCATTTCAAAATCTTTTACGACTTGACCTTGAGCATTAAATATTCTTAATTGATTTGAATTAGACTTGACGATATCAATAGTTACGTTTAGTATCGTAGAAGCAGGATTAGGATAAACTTTCAGCTTGTCGTCGATTTGATCGTTAAACCCATCAAATAAGCCAACGTTTGGCCCTTCCTCATAACCATTTGAGACTGCCTCAGTGATTGATGTTGACGCTGCGTTATCAATTCTTCCATCAGGGGAAATAAGCAGACCTACAATATGCATGTTGTTCTCATCCCAATCTGCAGGAAGTGTAAATGAATAATTGCTAATTACACTTTCTCCCGCATTGACATTTGCAGGAAAAGATATGGAGGAACCTTCAAAGCTAGGTGCTATTGAACGTGCAACATGATCATATACCATTTGAGCAGCTGGCACGGAGCTCGGAAGAGATTCATACCCTCCCATTACACCATTTCCACCACCTGCATAAGCATTAGATTGATTGTAACCGGCATCTGTTCCAGTAACCCCATCCTCTGTCAAAGCACAAGCCAGTTTATATGAATTTGTTACCGCTTGAGAAAATACAGATTTTACAGATACATCTAAAACTCTTGAAACTGGATCCCAATTTGCACCATTCACTAGAACACCTGCTGGTGCTGTTAAAAGACGGTCTAAAAAGTCAGCATTCATAGCTGATGGATCTACGTCTGCTCCTCGGTCAACCAAAGCACTAGGGTATCCACCTATAGAGCCACCAATTCCGGCATCATAAACTGCGTCTGTCATAGGGTCACCATTGTGAACTGCAATTCCTACCCAGAAATCTCCATACTGTTCTTCAAATAAATCCATATATACGGCTCCCCTAGGACACCACTGACACCATGTTCCGGTTGCCTCTTCACCAACAACCATTTTGCCTTCAGCGGGTACAATAGGATCAATGCTAATTACTTTAGAATCATCGGAGGCGTCATCATCAGCACCAACTCCATTAACATTTGAAATTGTTACGGTTAAATCGTTATTTCCCAATACAGGTGTTAAAGCCGTTCCAAAAGTATGTTCATAAGTATCCAATGAAGCTAAATTTAAACCAGTAATATTTTCAGTAATGTCTGCGCCATTGTAATTATATGTCAAATCAAAAGAATTGATCTCAGACTGACCAAGGTTCCGTGCTGTAGCCACTACATTATAGCTTAAACCAGCGATACCACTAATTTGCGTAATAAAAGAGACACCACCGTTTAATTGTGGTAAAGTAGCTGGTAAATGGGTATAACTAATATCATCTACAAAAAATCCTGAAATACCATTTCCTCCTTGACCTGCAGGATTTACTGGATATAAATCCAAAATTCCA
Source organism: uncultured Cryomorphaceae bacterium (assembly GCA_913052055.1). Classification (GTDB taxonomy): domain Bacteria; phylum Bacteroidota; class Bacteroidia; order Flavobacteriales_D; family Crocinitomicaceae; genus UBA952. The sequence continues at coordinate 7,400 of CAJXDT010000012.1, read as the reverse complement.
ATTTGCCCAGTTGGATTTGAAAAAGAACCTTGAGAAACATTATCAATGAAAAGCTCCCAAACATTTGATGTAAGGTCCATATCCACTCTTAGGTTAAACCATTGTGCACTTGGGTAATTTGCATTTATATATGGTGTCCCCTGATTGGAAAGCTTCAAGGTACCGTCTTCTAGCATATAACAATCAAGCGCCCATACCTGAGCAACAACAAGTGTACCCTGAAGATTGAAATAAGCTCCCTTTCCTGCTTCAACATAGAAGTTGGCCTCAAAAGAAAAGTTACCAGAATTGTATACCTGATCAAATGGAAGTACCACATCAGCTGGCCCTCCGTTTGGTGAAGTTGAGCTGAAATAGATTGAATTCGAACCACTGTTCGCGTTATTATCCGTAATTTGAACATCCTCTGCACCACCTTCTGTGCCACTCCAAGTCGTCCAATCAGCAGAACTAGAGCCTAGATAAGATCCCGTTGTATAGGATTCAAAATCATCCGAAAAGGTTTGAGCAAATGTAAAGGAGGCAAAGCATCCCATCATGAATAGTAAAAATGTTTTTTTCATTGTTTTAAATTAAGTTTAACTAAATCTTATTATTGCAATAGCGCAATCGTTATAGAATAAGGAGGACACTAATATCGTTATTTTTCATGAAAAATCATTTAAAACGAACAATTCATACAATTTGATTGTTGCACCACATTTTTTAGTAAATTCGAGCCTTAATATTTAAATCTTAAAAGAATGAATCCTGATTATCAGTTAATGTTAATTGCTTGGGCTGGAGTTGCAGCGTGGGTGGCGTTTGTAATCTTTTCAAACAGAAAAATACATCCAAAAGCTTTATTTGCTCTATTCATGGTTGAGCTATGGGAACGCTTTAGCTACTACGGTATGCGAGCACTTCTTATCTTATATATGACGGCTAGTGTTATTGACGGTGGTTTCGCCTTTGACGATGCGAAAGCATACGGAATATACGGAGCATACGGAGCACTAGTTTACCTTACACCTCTAATTGGAGGCTTCTTTGCAGATAAATTAGTTGGATTCAGAAAAGCCATTGTTTGGGGAGCCATTTTAATGGCCATAGGACAGTTCACCCTGTTCTTAAGTGGAAATGCAAATGAAATCTCTTTCTATATAGGACTTGCTGTATTGGTTGTAGGTAACGGCTTCTTCAAGCCAAATATTTCAAGTATGATCGGGCGCTTCTACGAGGAGGGAGACAAACGTCGCGATGGTGCATTTACCTTGTTCTACATGGGAATAAATATGGGTGCTTTCCTAGCACCTTTGACCTGTGGCGCAATTGGAGAAAATGAGGGATGGCAATATGGATTCTTAACCGCCGGTATCGGTATGGTAATCGGTTACCTTGTATTTGTTTGGGGATCGAAACAAGGAATTTATGAGGATGTAGGTAATGGACCTGATGTCGAATTAGATAAGCCTATTATTCCAGGTTTATCGAACAAGATGCTTCCAGCCGTTGCAACTGTTATCATGATAATTTTAGCTTCAACACTCATCGTTTACAATGATATTGTCGATATCATATTGGTCCTTTTGGCAGCCCTTGTAATTGGCTACCTTCTATATGAAGCTGGTAAAATGGAGCTTCAAGCAAAACAAAGGATATGGGTCGTCGTTGTGCTTTTATTCTTTACCACTGTATTTTGGACCTTCTTTGAGTTAGCAGGATCAGCATTGAGTCTCTTTACTGCTAGAAATGTAGACCGATCATTGTTCGGATATGAAATAAAAACAACTTTCTTCCAATCATTTAATCCTTTGTTTATCATGCTTTTCGCGCCGATATTCTCATGGGTATGGATTAAATTGTCCAATGCAAATAAAGAACCAGCAGCCCCCTATAAATTTGGTATGGGATTGGTTCTGCTGGGACTTGGATTCCTTGCGCTCAATCTTGGTGGAGCATCTGCTACTGCAGGAATGATTCCAGCGATGTTCATGGTACTTCTTTATTTACTTCACACGATTGGTGAGCTTACACTTTCACCCGTAGGTCTTTCATTGGTTACAAAGCTGTCTCCAAGACACATGGTTGGATTCTTAATGGGAATCTGGTTGCTTTCTTCTTCACTTGCACATCAAGGAGGAAAGCATATTGCAAAACTGACGACTGTAAATGAAAAAACCATTGTTCAAAGTGATGCATTTAAAACATCAAAAATGGACGAGGATGTTAAAACATTGCTTTTATCAAAGAAATTCACTGACAAGCTAGACGACAGCTCTATTGAGTCGGTATTGACTGATTCATCGTTTATATCAGAGCTAAACTTGAAAGGGAACAAATCCTACACTAAATCGAATGTCTATGTAAAAGAGGCATTGGAAGAAGCTGAAAGTTATAAAGGAACGAAAAAAGAAAAAATGCTAAGCGCTGCAAATGTTAGCTTCATAACTTATGAAGAAAATACGATTACAGCGGATACTGTTTCACAAAGCGAACTGAAAAAACTAACGGAAAACACCCCAGGGACAGCGGTAATCAATTCGATAAGAAGCGAGTCCTTAAACAAGGGATTGAGTGTTTTTGAAATGCTCGGTTTTATTGCAATGGCCTGCGGATTAATCTTATTTTTAATTGGTAAGCCGATTAAAAAATGGATGCACGGCATCAACTAAAAAAAACAAACAAAAGGCTGCCTAGTGCAGCCTTTTTTATTAAACCCTTCTTTTTATAATTTTAATTTATCCTCATGAAAAAATCAATCGGTTTAATCGGAATATTCATTTGCGGTCTCATTTTTTCGTTGCAGAGCCAGACAATAGTTGAAACTTCAAACTACCTTAATAACAGCGATAAAAACAAGGCCATTTCATTTGATGACCTAGAGGGAATATTCTATGCATCTGAAGATCCAAATTTGACGATAACGTTCGAAGAAATGTATGATTATGCTGTTTACTTCGACGCTAACAATACTGAGCTACTATCGAATACAGATGTTTTTCTGAAAGATTTACAAAGAGGAGACCATACCATAACCTTGAAAAAAGTAAATGCAGCTGGAGATGCTGAGGAGATAAGTAAATCTTTCAAGGTTAAAGCCTCTAGGCCATGGTTTTCAAATGATGCTACAGTATTTGGATTATTAATGATTGTTCTGTTTTTTGTTTTCAAGACAGCAAAAAGTGAGCGCAGTTATTTTAAGAAATTTTATAAGGTAGTCCCAGCTTTATTATTATGCTATTTTATCCCTGCAGGGCTTAACTCATTCGGAATTATTTCTTCAGAAGAATCCAACTTATACTTTATAGCATCGCGGTATCTTTTGCCGGCCAGTTTGATATTACTTTGTTTGAGCATAGACATTCCCGCAATCAAAAGACTTGGCTCAAAAGCGATTATTATGTTTTTTGCAGCTACAGCAGGAATTGTTGTCGGTGGTCCTCTAGCGCTTTACGTGGTTTCTTTGTTTGCCCCTGAGGTCCTAAATGGAGAAATTTGGAGAGGGTTATCAACTGTTGCCGGATCTTGGATCGGTGGTGGAGCCAATCAAACGGCTATGAAAGAAATTTATGGCGCAAGCGACCAAATGTTTTCTGCTATGATTGTTGTAGATGTATTCGTGGCCAATCTATTTATGTCCGTGTTGCTTTTTGGAACTGGGTACAACAAGAAACTCAACCGATTCTTTAAAGCCGACGATTCGGCTATTGAAAGCTTGAAAACCAAAATGGAAGAATTCCAAATGAGTGTCTCTAAAATTGCAAGCTTCAATGATTTGATTTATATGTTAGGAATCACCTTTTGCTGCGTAGGTATTGCACATTTAGGAGCAGACTACATAGGTCCTTGGGTAACTGAAATACTGAATGGGATGGAGAACCAGACGGCAGCACGATTAATGGTATCTTTCGGTAATGGATTCTTTTGGCTGGTGGTTCTTTCTACTATTTTTGGCGTTGGACTATCCTTTACGAAATATAGAGAATTTGAGGGAGTTGGCGCATCAAAAATAGGAAGTGTTTTCCTATATGTACTTGTGGCTACTATAGGTATGAAAATGGATATCATGGAGCTAATTGCAAATTGGGGTGTATTTAAATTCTTGCTCTCGATTGGTTTAATTTGGATTATGGTACACGCTTTATTCTTATTTGTAGTTGCAAAAATCATAAAGGCACCTTTCTTTTATGTAGCGGTTGGAAGTCAAGCAAACGTGGGAGGAGCAGCCTCTGCGCCTATCGTAGCAAGTGCATTCAGTCCATCATTAGCACCCGTTGGAGTGCTGCTAGCAGTCCTTGGATATGCCGTTGGAACGTTTGGTGCGATTGTTTGTACCTTAATGATGCAAGCACTTTCCGTTTAAAACTGAATTTTCTAGTTAAAGGTCCCTATTCTTTTACTTACGAGGGATTCAACTTTTTGACAGAATTGTAAAGGTCTAAAGGTTCTCCACTCGAGCTCTTCTAGCTGTCCGCCCATTGCAAAATAATGGTCAAGATTCGCTGACATAAATTCCTTGACCACATGCTCATGAAAATTCACCATAGCAATCCAGCCGTCCTCTACATCGTCAAACCACTCATCATAGTAGCACTCATCTGAGGCATGAAAATTCAAGACATTTTCGCCAATAAGAATAAACTTGTCTATTCCTGTATTCATAATTGGCTCTACTACGTCTCTTTTGAGGCGCATAATATCGTTTTCAATAGCGTCATTCCATTCTCCTATGAGCTCAAGAACGGCGTGACCCAAATCGTAATCTACGAAAAGTATTTTCACAAAAAGCGTAGGTGAGCCAAAGTAATCCCACTGTGGATGAATGAGAAAATTATAGATGCGATTAGAATACTCAAATTCACTGTAAACCCTTTCATAAAATGGCGAAGACGGATCCTCTGAGGCAATGTAATATCCTCTCCAATTATAATATGGCTCAATGAAGTGCATGTCCAAATTTAATCAAGTGATTTGACATATTCTTATTAATTTTGAGGAAGTTTTAAAACGCACATTTTATGCGCATTTATATCGCTATTTTAGGTACAGTATGTTTACTTTTTTCATGCACAAACGCAGACAAAAGTGAACCTAAAGCACCATCTAAAGAAATTTGGCAGAACGCTGCGGAAGCTTATCTAGCAAGTGAATCTAATTTAATCTCATTTGGTGCTGTGCGCATTGATCAAATGCTTAGAAAAGCCATTTATGATTCGAAATTATCCGACTCTGGACTTGTTCCTACGGATATGATTGAGGACTATTCGAAGGTGATTTATACAGAATTACCAATGTATTACGCTGTTAAGAACAATTTAAAAGATATCACCACCCCTGATGTAGTTCTTGTTTGCAAAATAAAAGACGCATCCTTGGCCATTGAAACAATGAAAAAAGATTTCCAAATTGGCGAAATCATTGAGGAAAATGGAGTGAAATACTTATTTACAAGTGGTATCAAAATCGGCCTCACTAACAACGAGATGATTATCTATATATCTGACAACATTGACAATAAGCGGGCCCAAAGGGAAATTGAAAACACAATAGATGGGTTGAAAAGTAAAAAAAACAACTCAGAAATAGCACAAATAATTGCTGCTCAGGACGATATCACTTTTGCCATAAATATGCAGCAGGTTCTTAAATCTTTGACAACCGCTTTGAACGCAGAAGTTCCTGAACCTAATGAACTTATTGATGGAACTATTACCATGCATTTATCTTTTGAAAAAGGAAAGATTATATTGACGAATAAAAACTACTTATCACAACAGGCTAGCGGATTAAATATATTTGCTAAAAACAGCAAGCCGATGCTAAATAAGCTAGGCGCCGGATCACCCATCGCTGCAATAACATTGGCGCTGAATATGCAAGGACTTGAAAAATTACGAAAGCAGTACCTACCCAAAAGTATATCAAATGCCATACAGGATTCAGATCTTGACGCTAGCATAAAAAGCGCAGTCCCAAGAGAGCTATCAGTCATTGAGGCGTTCATTCAAAAAGATGGACTTCAACGTTATATCGATGGGAATTTCGCCTTTGGGCAGTACTCAGTTGATCAGAAACACATGGAGTACAGTGCATATTTTGGTATTGGTCCTGGTTTAGAAGATATACTAGAAAATGAATTCAATCCAATAAAAGGATTTTTTCATTCATTAGAAATAGATGACACGAGAATGGAACTATATACTTCCGAAGTAAATGGACCTCAGAATAATGTAAATAAATTACAATTAAAACCCCAATTTGAAGCGCTAGGTGCTAAGCCAATATCTGCTTTTTGGGATATTGAACAAAATCCCTACAAGGAACTCTTCAAGAACGACATAGTAACCGAGCGTATTTTAGAACTATTAAAACATATGACATTGAACGCTGATCTAAGAGGTGGAGAACTCATGATAACAATGAAAGATGAACAAGAAAATTCAATGACCCAAATAGCCAACCTGATTCCAAGTCTAGTTCTAGGATCAATATTTCAATAAGCATGGGGAAAGATAAATTATGGCGGTTTTCTGAAATACAAAGGTTCCCAAATGTAACTGAGGCACCATTTTCAGAAACGTTTCCGCAAAAAGGAAAGTGGAAAGAAGAAATTTTCAAAAACGAAAAACCTATTGTTTTAGAGCTTGGTTGTGGGAAAGGCGAATATGCCGTTGGCTTAGGAAAAATGTTTCCAGAAAAAAACTTTTTAGGTATCGATATCAAAGGAAACAGAATATACATTGGAGCAAAAGAAGCACTAGAAAACAACATGGATAATGTGCAGTTTTTACGCACAAGAATTGACTTTATAGAAAACTTCTTCGAAGAAGACGAGATTGATGAAATTTGGCTAACCTTTTCGGATCCCCAACCTAAAAAACCTAGAAAAAGGCTTACTTCTCCCCTATTCATAGGACGCTACAGAAAATTTTTGAAGAAAAATGGATTGGTTCACGTCAAGACAGACAGCGATATTTTATTTGAATATACGGAGGAACAGATCAAGGAAGAAGGCTATAAATGTCATGCGCTCACCTGGGATCTTTATGGTTCATTTCAAAACAAGCTAACGGATAAGGAAAAAGAAATTTTTAAAATCAAAACACATTACGAAGAACTTTTCACAAGTAAAGGATCTGTAATAAAGTATTGTTGCTTCGAAATTTAGACTATTTATCTAATACTTTAGGAATCCTAAAATAGTCAGAGTCGCTTTTTGGTGCATTTGCCAAAGCGTTTTCTTTGGTTAAAGTTTGGTTAGAGATATCCTCACGCAAAACATTCACTTTTTCATTCATGAAAATAAGTGGCTCAACATTTTCTGTATCGATTTCGGATAACTTATCCATGAAGCCTATTATTTTTTCCATATCCCCTTTGATTGCATCTAACTCATCACCTTTAAAGTCTAGGCGGGC
>CAJXDT010000011.1:0-57229 GCA_913052055.1 uncultured Cryomorphaceae bacterium | reverse complement strand
TTACTATTACATCATTGAATATAACGACAATACAACAGAAAATTCAAACGGAATTATTACTATTGTAAAATAACGATCTATGAAAAACTCAATTTTTATACTCAGTCTATTTACAAGCACATTTCTATGTGCCCAACAGACGCCTCAATACTCCCAATATCAACGAAATCAATTCATGGTTAATCCTGCAGCCGCAGGGGTTTACGACTTTGTTGATATTACACTTTCAGGACGATGGCAATGGCTGGGTATTCAGGATGCACCTAGAACCTCTTATTTTGCTTTTTCTGTTCCGATAAGATTTAAACCAAAGTTTTATAATCCTGGAATAAGAACGAGCTCTGGAGTTGTTGAAAACCCTGAAATTAAAACGGGGAAGCTAAAACATACTTTTGGCGGTCAGCTTTTAGCTGATCAATATGGTGCATTCAGAAAAATGTCCTTTTCTGGAACTTATGCAATTCATATTCCGATGACAAAAAAAGTTAATCTTTCCTTCGGGTTGAAGGCAGGACTATCAAATAACACTTTTTTTGCTGATCAGGCACAAGTGTTGAACGTGATTGCCCCAGGTCAGAATCCATATATTGATAATACCTATGATAACTTTATTCAAAATCAGTCCAATAAATTTCTAATGGATATGGGTGCTGGATTGTATATGTATTCTGAAAAGTTCTTTGTTGGTCTTTCCGCAGAACAATTGACCCGTGATCTTGTACAGTTTGGTCAAGGAACGGCAAATTTCAATCCTCAGATTCATTTTAATTTAATTGGTGGATATAAAATCCCTTTGGGAGAAAACCTTTCTATTACTCCTGGATTTCTCATCAAATATATGAGTCCTGCGCCTGCATCAGTAGATGGGAATGTCCAATTTGAATATAAAAAATGGTTATGGCTCACATTAGGTTACCGCCATACTGATGCCATGATCGTTATGGCAGGAATGAATATTAGTGAGCGATTCAAAGTAGGGTATTCATATGATTACTCTTTGTCTCGATTTAATAACTTTTCTTCTGGAGGCCATGAGCTTACTTTAGGCTTAATGCTCGGGAGGTAATAATATGAAAAGTATGCGTTTTTATTTTTTGCTTTGTGCTCTTTTAGTCGTATTCACTAATCAAGCGCAGTATATGGATATTGAAGAGCCACATAGATTAGGTGGCGAGGTAAATTCTGAGGCTGATGAGCTCTTTCCTGTTTTTTCTAAGGAAACCTCAACACTTTATTATACAAGAGTTAACGATCCAGAATCCATAGGTGGTATAAATGACCAAGACATTTGGCAGAGCGAATGGAATGGAGAAAAAAATTATGCCAAAGGTCAGGACTACAAGGATTTGAATAATAAGTACAATAATTCAATAGTTGGTTTCAACAGTGATGAATCAATTGTTTATTTAATTAACTCGTATGATGGAAAGAAAGATCTGAAAAAAGGAATTTCATACGCTAAGAAAAAGGGAAATAGTTGGGGTACTCCAAAACAGATTTCAATACCGGGACTTGATATTGAGGGTGATTTTTATGGTTTTCATGTAAATAAGCAAGGGGATGTAATTATTATTTCTTACGCGGGCCCTAAATCTCTAGGAGATGAAGACCTTTATGTAAGTGTTAAAGAAAATGAAAAATGGACAGAGCCATTACATTTAGGTTCAAAAATTAATTCCTCAGGTTTTGAAATATCTCCATTTTTATCCAATGAAAATGATACTTTATATTTTTCTTCGAACGGCAGAGGTGGTCAAGGTGATGCAGATATTTTTTATGCTGTGCGTAATTCAGATTCATGGACAGACTGGTCTTCTCCAGTGAATATAGGTCCTCAAATTAACTCCGCAAAGTTTGATGCTTATTTTACGATGTCTGATGGCTTTTTCTATTGGTCAAGCAACCGGGACAGTGAAAGAAGTGATATCTACTATTCAACTTTTTTACCTCCACCGGCGCTGATGGCATCGGCTGTAGGGACTGATGTGACCATTTATGATGGGGCAGATGGCTCCATCGATTTAACGCCTGAAGGTGGAGTTGCTCCATACAGCTATATATGGTCAAACGGCTCCCGCGAACAAGATCCAACTGAATTGATTAAAGGAACTTACGAGGTAGAGGTAAAAGATGCGATTGGTCAAATCACGAAGGTAAGCGTTGATATTAACGAACCCGCTGAAATCATTGAGCCGATTATTCAACCTGTCACCAAAGCGGTTGCCATGGAAACTATTATTTATTTTGATTTTAATTCCAGTTATCACAACAAGGAAAATAAAAAGGAAATGTATGCTTTTTGTGAAAGAATTAAAGACAAGGGAGAGGTTAAGATTATGATCGAATCTCATTGCGATAAACGAGCTAGTGAAAAGTATAATATATGGCTGTCAGAAAAACGTATGGTCAAAACAAGGGAGTTTCTTGTTTCGCAAGGATTTAAATTTGAAAATATTTCTGGTGCCTATAAGGGTGAGTCCGAGTTAGAGATTAATTGCGATGAATGCACGGAAGAAAATCATACCATAAATCGTAGAACCGTTATAAAAGTTGTAAAATAACTAACGTTCTTGTCCTGGTCTTCTTTATCTCATGCCTCAATATGTCAAATGCCGTTATTAGTGCTACCTTTACAAAGGGAATAAATGCTGTTTATCTCAAGCGCATATGGACATTTTTAGACTTACGTTTCAATTAGGAGTTTTCTTTGCTATCTATAGCTTCATTTGGTTTTTTATTGATCTTGGAATTAAAATAATGACATCGGGTATGGTAAAAGGTATTCTTTTTACTTATCTGATAAAAGCGATCAAATATCTTTTTTTAGTAAACGTTATTTTCCTATTGTCAATAGGAGAAAATCAAAATGGTTTAATTAATCAGCAATCATTAGTTCCAGTCGTTTTTATTTTATTTCTTTATTTTATCGGGAAATTTCAAAAGAACCAGAATACGAATGCCTTGTTCTCTAGAATGGGGGTTCAGTCATCAAAAACACAATTCAATGTTCGTTATGAAATCGGATTAATTTCTCTATCCTTTTTGACATTTATTTTATTGGTTTTAGAGCCAAATATTGCTAATAATGCAGTTGCGATATGGTTTAAAGAAAGCATTATTGATATTGAAACAACAAGGATTATTGGTTTTATTTTTAAAGTGATAGGCTTCTTTTTCCTTCTCAATATTTTAACTAAGACGATTAACTCATTTCAATACATAATTGGCAAACTGACCTCAGTGAAATCTAGTGGTGGTCAAGATCGGTTTGATGATTTTGAAGAGGTAGAATAAATTTAATTATTAGGATTATTATTGTGATGGACCAATCATTTCCAAAAGAACTAAGGCTAACCCATAAAGGAGATATAGATACCTTGTTCTCTAAAGGGGAAAGAATAAAGTCACATCCTTTCATTATACTTTTTTATAAGACAGAAATACCGATGTCGGTTCCTTTTAAATTGTTAATCTCGGTGCCTAAAAGAAATTTTAAAAAAGCAGTTGATCGCAATTATTTAAAAAGGTGTATTCGTGAAATAGTCAGAAAAAATAAAGAAAGTCTCTCATCTGAAAACAGAGAGATAACGCGAAATATCGCAATTTTATATAGTTTTAATACAAAGCTGCCATTTAACGAACTCGAGGTTGGTTTATTGAAGGCTTTTAAGAAAATACACCAATAAAAATGGGCATTAGAATAGTATCATTTTTTTTATTACTGTCTCTTAATCCTTTCTTGTCTATCGGACAATCAAGAGGGTTTGAGATCTTAAAGAACCTTGAGCTTATGGACCAAGTGCATGAGTATTTGGACTTATACTATGTCGATGAACCAGCAACGGGATACATTTCAAAAGTTGCCATAGATGAAATGCTCAAGGAGCTAGATCCGTATACCGTATTTTATCATGAATCCAATATGGAGGATTATCGATTGATGTCTACAGGTCAATATGGAGGCATTGGTGCTTTAATTCGTAAAATGAAAGAGTATACCTGTATCGTTCAGCCCTATGAAAATAGTCCTGCCCATAAATCTGGACTGAGGGCTGGGGATAAGATATTGTCCATTGATGGGGTGTCCATGATTGGAAAGTCATCAGATGATGTTTCTTCATTTTTAAAAGGTCCGAGAGGAACAACAATTGAAGTTGAGATTGATCGGTCCGATATTGGTCATCAAACATATAAGGTTACAAGAGAAGAAATAAAGCTTCCCGATCTTCCATATTCTGGTCTGCTTTCAAATAATATTGGTTATGTAAAGCTGTCAAGTTTTTCTCAAACAGCATTTAATAGTGTAAAACAAGCCTTTGATCAATTGAAAGAACAAGGAATGGAAACTGCAATTCTTGATCTAAGAGACAATGGCGGAGGTTTATTGATCGAAGCCATAAGAATTGTTAATTTATTTGTTCCTAAGGGTCAGCTGATTGTTTCAACAAAAGGACGCTTGAAAGAAGAGAATAGAGCATATAAAACAAGAGAGAAACCTGCTTTTCCTGATATGAGACTTGTCGTTTTAATCAACGAAAGGAGTGCTTCGGCTAGCGAAATTGTTGCAGGAAGCTTACAGGATTTAGATCGAGCAATTGTTGTTGGAGGGCAAAGCTATGGAAAAGGGTTGGTACAAAGAACTTATGATTTAAAGTATGGTTCTAAGCTCAAATTGACGATTTCCAAATATTACACCCCTTCCGGAAGATGCGTTCAACGATTGGAATATTATGAGAAAGGCGCTAAAGATAAACCTGCTGAGATCTCAGATACCTTGCTCACTACATTTAAGACCAGGAACGGAAGAGATGTAATTGATGGAAGAGGGGTTTTTCCTGATATTGAAATTGAGCAAGAAAATTTGGGAAGGCTCAGTTCATTGCTACTCATTGAGGATGTAGTTTTTGATTTTGCCACAGATTTTGCAAATAATCGCGACTCAATTTCAGGTCCAGAGGCATTTGAGTTGTCAGATGAGGATTACCAAGCTTTTATAAAATTCGTTTTAAAGAAAGATCAGTTTTCTTATGAAACTGCTTCTGAAATAAAATTGAAAGAGCTCAAGAAAGTTGCCGATGAAGAGGGTTATTCAGACGTGATAGAATCCTCGTATGCCGCCATTGAAAAATTAGTATCCGCCAATTTAGAAAAAGAGCTCGTCTCGATTCAGCCAGAGATTTCTAGATGGATTGAGAGTGAAATAATTTCACGGTACTATTTTCAGTCGGGAGTAAGTAGACATAGTTTTAGATTTGACTTAGACGTACTCAAGGCCAAAGAGCTTTTAATAAACCTCAATATGTACAACAATATTCTTAAGCTACAGCCTTAGATTAAATGAAACGAATTTCCTCATCATTAATTCACTATTATGTTCACTTGTTCATTCTATGCCTGTTTGTTGTAGGAATTGTTTGTAGTAAGTTTTTAATGTCAATGGGGATTTTATTTGGTCTTCTTCATTTAATAATTGAAGGGCAATACAAATCGTATTTCACAAACCTCAAGAACAATCGTTTTTTTGTTGCGGCATTAATTTTTTATGCTTTGCATGTGATAGGTATGTTTTGGTCAGACGACCTTACATATGGTCTGAATGACCTTAAAAGTAAAGCAACGCTTGTAGTCGTTCCATTAATTATTATCGCTAAACCTTTAGTTTTAAGAAAGAGCTATAAACTTTTGATAGGTCTTTTTATTCTTACCCTTTTGACGACAAGTATCATTAATTATATTGTTTACCATTTTTACGGCACTGAATTTAACTTCACGGATGCTCGAGATATGTCATTGTTTAATTCTCATATTCGCTATGCGATTATGGTTGTTTTTGCGATTCCGTTACTCTATGATTTAAGTTTGGATAACAAGCGTTTGAGGTTTGTCTTTTTATTGGTCGCACTCTGGTTCTTATTTTACACCTTTTCGAGTCAAGTTTTAACTGGGATTATATGCTTTGTGGCTATGATTTTGGCAGTTATAATTTATCCTTTGTTATTGAATAGGAAATATCTCTCTTTATCCTTTTTATTGCTTTCAGCAATATTTATCTGCTCCCTAGTTTATATTGGATTTAAATCAAATGTGACAAGTGAAGGTTTACCAACCGTCAATGTAGAAGGAGTACAAGAAGCATGGGAAAAAAGATCTGAGCTTTCCTACGACGGTAAAGACAATAGAAATCAGGACTTGAAATATACTTTAGCTAGGTTCTTATTATCGAAAAAATACCCAAATTCTTCTAGTGGTGTGAATCGCTTGAGCAAGAAAGAAATATTGGCTATTGAAAAAGGTATGGCACATTTCGCTGAAATGAAAGGTGGGCTTTTGGGCCGTATCGAAGGACTTCGATATCAATTGAGTCATATGTCAGATCCCAATGGACATTCCTTATTGCAACGATTTGAAGCATGGAAGGTGGGCTTTTCTATCTTTAAAGAAGCACCTTTTATAGGTGTTGGTACTGGAGATTTGAAAAATGCATTTGCTCAAGAGTACATTGCCCTGGATACTAAGCTTTCAAAGAAAAATCAAATCCGTGCGCACAATACATTCCTAACAAGTGCAATTACTTTTGGTATTTTTGGCTTGCTATTGTTCTTGTATTTGGTTTTTACCTCTGGTCGCATTCAAATTCAAAATCAGAACCTAAGTGGATTTATTTTTTGGACGATTATTTTAATAACCTTCCTCTTTGAAGATACGCTTGAAACCCAAACAGGGATCACTATGTTTGCATTCTTTATCGCCTTATTTTCGCTTCCTATTCCGCGCCCTTCAATGGATTAATAAAAATCATTAATTTCGCTTAATCATGTCAATTGAAGTTAAAAACGTATTTAAATATTATGGAGAGCAGGCTGCAGTAAAAGGCATAAGCTTTTCTGTTAAATCTGGCGAAATCGTTGGCTTTTTAGGGCCGAATGGTGCTGGAAAAAGTACGACCATGAAAATGATCACAGGATATATTCCCGCCACATCTGGTGAAATTCTGGTTTCAGGCATGCCAGTTGGAACAGATCAGTTAGACCCAAAAAAGAAAATAGGTTATCTCCCTGAGAATAATCCTTTATACTTGGATATGTACGTAAGAGAATATTTAGATTTTGTTGCGCGCATCTACAAAGTTTCTAATCGAAGCGAGCAGGTAAAAAAAATGATTCATTCCGTTGGCTTAGAAATTGAGCAGAACAAGAAAATTGGCGCTTTGTCTAAAGGATATAGACAGCGTGTGGGTTTGGCCCAAGCAATGATTCATGATCCAGAGGTATTGATTCTCGATGAACCGACTTCGGGCTTGGACCCTAATCAACTTATAGAAGTTAGAGAGCTAATTAAGAATATTGGTAAGGAAAAAACACTGATGCTGTCCACTCATATTATGCAGGAGGCTGAAGCGATATGTGATAGAGTCGTCATTCTTTCAAAAGGAGAAATTGTTGCTGACATGCCGACAAATAGGCTTCATGAGAAATCAGATTTAAAATGTGTTTTTGTTGAATTTCAAGGCACTGTCACTAAATCTCAACTCTCCAAGATTAAAGAAATTACGAAAGTAGAAACTAGGGCAGAAGGTTGGCTGTTATATTCAGAAACAGAAGATTTAAGGCCGTATATTTCTAAGTTCAGTCAAGAAAATAATCTTGTAATTCTCACCCTACAACTGGAGCAAAAATCACTTTCTTCAGTATTTAAAGATTTAACAAAGTAATATGAATTTTATTGAAGAGCTTAAGTGGAGAGGGATGATTCACGATATCATGCCTGGAACTGAGGAAGCCTTATTAAAAGCACCCTCATCTGGTTATATTGGTTTTGATCCAACTTCAGATTCCTTACATATTGGGAGTCTAGTTCAGATAATGACATTGGTACATTTTCAGCGTGCAGGCCATTCACCTATAGCCCTAATTGGCGGTGCCACTGGGATGGTAGGTGATCCTTCTGGAAAGTCTCAAGAAAGGAACCTTTTAGATGAGCAAACGATATCAGATAATATTAAAGGTGTAAGGAAACAGCTTGAGAAATTTTTAAGCTTTGAGGGAGCGAATTCAGCAGAAATCGCAAACAATTATGATTGGTTTAAGTCCATGAATTTTTTAGAATTTATTAGAGATGTCGGAAAGCATATTCCTGTAAACTATATGATGGCAAAAGATTCGGTAAAATCAAGATTAGAGACTGGAATGTCTTTTACAGAATTTACCTATCAGCTAGTCCAGGGCTTTGATTTTTATTACCTCAATAAGCATAAAAACTGCATTGTTCAACTCGGAGGTTCCGATCAATGGGGAAATATTGTCACAGGGACAGAACTGATTCGTAGAAAGGCAGGCGGTACTGCTTTTGCGGTTACGACTCCGTTAATCAAAAAAGCAGACGGTACTAAATTTGGTAAAACTGAAAGTGGAAATATTTGGCTCGATCGTGAGAAGACTTCTCCTTATGCATTTTATCAGTATTGGTTAAATACCTCAGATGCAGATGCCACCAATTTCATCAAGATATTCACGCTATTCACTGAAGAAGAAATTAGGCAGCTGCAAACAGAGCATGATGCTGCGCCTCATATGAGAAGTCTTCAAAAGCATTTGGCCGAGGATATTACAAAACGTGTTCATGGAAATGAAGCGTTCGAGCAGGCCGTCAATGCATCTAAAATTCTCTTCGGAAAATCAACACAAGAGGACCTATTGCGCTTATCATCTGAAGCATTTTTAGAAATTTTTCAGGGTGTTCCTCAAGCACACTTGTCTAGGAAAGAACTCGAAGAAGGACTTCCTATTGTTGATGTTTTAGCGTCAAAGACTGGTTTTCTTTCCTCCAATGGCGAAGCGAGAAGAGCCCTTAAGGCAAATTCTATATCTGTTAACAAGGAAAAAGTTACGGAGTCCTTTCAGCTCGATGATAGTAACCTAATCAACGGCAAATACCTTCTTTTAGGGAAAGGGAAGAAATCTAACTTTATTGTAGTGATCGACTAAGATGCTCTAAAAAGGTAATAATCTCTTATATAATGAGCATTGCATCTCCGTATGAGTAGAAACGATATTTTTCTTTAATCGCTTCTGCATACGTTTTCTGCATTAATTCATGTCCACAAAATGCTGATATCATCATTAATAAAGTAGATAATGGCGTATGGAAGTTCGTAATCAAGCAGTTCGCAATGCTAAATTCATAAGGAGGGAAAATAAATTTGTTTGTCCATCCTTCATAAGGCTTGAGATACCCATCTGTGGTTACAGCGGTTTCTATGGTGCGCATTGACGTTGTACCAACTGCACATACTTTTCTTTTTGCTCTCTTAGCTATGTTAACGATTTCAGAGGCTTCTTCTGTAATAATTGCCTGCTCAGAATCCATTTTATGCTTTGTTAAATCTTCTACCTCAACAGGTCTGAAGGTTCCTAGACCAACATGAAGCGTTATTTCAGAAAATTCAATTCCTTTTAGCTCCAACCTTTTTAGTAATTGTCTCGAAAAGTGTAATCCTGCGGTTGGTGCAGCAACTGCCCCTTCCTCTTTCGCGAATATTGTTTGGTAGCGCTCTTCATCGGAAGGTTCAACATCTCTTTTGATGTATTTTGGAAGTGGTGTTTCTCCTAGCTCTGTAATTTTTGCTTTAAAGTCTTCATATGGTCCATCAAATAAAAACCGCAATGTTCTACCTCTCGAAGTTGTATTATCGATTACCTCTGCAACAAGCGAGTCGTCCTCACCAAAATATAGTTTGTTTCCAATTCTAATCTTTCTTGCCGGATCAACCAGTACATCCCAAAGAAGGCTATCTCTATTGAGCTCTCTTAGAAGAAACACTTCAATTTTTGCACCAGTCTTTTCTTTATTTCCATACATTCTTGCAGGAAATACTCTTGTGTTGTTCATTACCATTACATCTCCTTCATCGAAATAATCGATGATGTCTTTGAATAGCTTGTGCTCAATTTTACCGGTATCTTTATGAACAACCATTAATCGAGATTCATCTCTATTTTCACTTGGGTATTTTGCAATTAATTCCTCAGGAAGGTCGAAGTTAAACTCCGATAATTTCATCTTGCTCATAACTTGGTTTTTAGAATTATCTATTCAAAGAGTGCGAAGATACAACATGAAAACCCCGTTTGTCAAGTAAAAAGAGGTTTTTATTCATTAAAACTGAAAATATACAAACGGTTTGAAAGCATCTGAAAAGGCTTGGTATACAAAAACTAGTATAATGGCAACAACAATAGATTGAATATAAAGTGGTAACCTAGTAAAAACCTTTTCCCCAAAAAGCTTTGTCTTTCCTGGTAGCCAATGTAAAATATAACCAATCAGCATAATGAGCAGAGCGATATCAAATCCATCGAACAAAATCGATATTGATTGCTGATTGAGCTCAAAATTATTCCATATTTGACCAAGCATTTCAGCGGGAGCACCATCTTTCTCTAATCTGAACCAAATTCTTGTAAAGGTGATGAAATTGAAGGTTAAGAAGATCCTCCAAATACGAACAGCCCATCTCTTGGATGTTTCGTAAGGGCTAATTTTTTTCCAATGATTGTATAAAATTAAAGCAATACCATTCATAGCTCCCCAAATGACAAAGTTCTCACTTGCCCCATGCCACAACCCACCTAAAATCATGGTAATTAATAGGTTTAAATCTCGATGGATATATTTTTTGAAATTGACAAAAAGCAATGAAAATAGAAGGTAAAGTAGCATCAATCCTAAATAAATAAAGACAAGCCAATACCATTGCGTAATGAAAACAAGAAAGACCAATATGACAAGTGTAGAAATATATGTGCCTATGCCACCGCCTCTATTTCCACCCAAAGGAATGTAGAGGTAATCTCTTAGCCAGGAGCCTAGTGATTTGTGCCAGCGCCTCCAAAAATCAGCAACGCTTACGGCCTTATAGGGAGAATTAAAATTTTCTAAAAGCTTAAAACCCATCAAGCGTGAAACACCAATGGCGATGTCAGTATATCCTGAGAAATCTCCATAAATCTGCAGGGAATATCCCCACATGGCAAGAATACTAATAAATCCAGGAAAAGCTTCGGGTGCATCAACGACCTTGTCTATAAAGTGAATTGCGATATAATCTGCGAGGATCACTTTTTTTAAGATACCTTTTACAATTTGAATGATTGCCCAGCTAAAATCGTTGTGATTTAGCTGAAATGGTTGCCTTATTTGTGGAATAAAATCTCTAGCTCGTACGATTGGACCTGCCACAAGTTGAGGGAAAAAGCTGACAAAAAAGGCGTAATCAAAAAAGTTTTTCACGGGACCAACCTCTTTCCGATAGATGTCTACAACGTAGCTAATGCTTTGAAAGGTGAAAAAAGAGACCCCCACAGGAAGGACGATATTATCGGCAAATGAACCGGCTCCCATAAACGTATTAGCCATCCGTGCAAAGACATTGAAAACTTCATAGTTGGTATGGAACATCTCATTAAAAGACTCGGTAAAGAAGTAGGCATACTTGAAATATCCAAGCGTAAGCAGATTAAACAATACTGAAAGTGTTACGAAAACTTTTTTTCGTATTTCGGAACTCGTAATGCCTAAGCCACGCCCAATGAAGTAGTTTACAATGATACTTGAACCTAGAAGAAGTACAAGTAGGCCTGAGGTTTTAAAATAAAAAAAGAGACTTACCACGAATAAAAAGATGCTTCGGGTAAGCTTATGCTTATGTATAAAGCTGAAAATAGACATGACAACTAGAAAGAATATCCAGAAATCTAGCTGTGTAAAAATCAAGGGTGTTGCCTCATCGAAAGAAAATAGTTGTAGCAGCCTCTCCATCTTAAAAATTTACATTTTCTAATTCACATTCTTTTTGATTCAAATACTTTAAAAAAGCATCTATGTATAGTTCTCCTTTGAGGTGATACCCCTCTTTGGTGAAGTGAACAAGGTCACTACGCATTAGATTTGCATTTTTCCATGTATATGAGGAACCTAATCCTCCCATGAAACCATAGAAGTCCCATACACCTGTTTTGTATTGTTGGGCTAGCTCATTAATTACTTTTCTCTGTCTTTCTGTGTTTTTATTTGGATAACGCCTTTTATAATAGCAATCATTTGGAACAGTAAGTAGAATTGCACATTCTGGATTCGCTTCTAGTACAATTTTGACCATAGCTTCGAGATTCTTTTTATAGATCTTAGGATCAAATTTTTCGTAAGGCATGAAGCCATCGTTCGTCCCTACAGAGAAAGCAAAGAAATCAGGTGGAGTTTGTTTTAAATCTCTTAAGAAAAATTCATTGTCTAAATAGGTATATAAACCTGCTCCATTAATTCCAATGGAATTATAGGCTATTCCAGGAAGTGTATTCATCAGCTCAAACCCATAAAGATCCAAACGATACGGCGTCTTGCTTGTTCTCACAAATTGAATATCAAGTGAATCAATAGGATCTGTAAATTGAATCTCGGTATAGCCCATTTCTGCGCAGCGCCTAACGGATTCAATGAGGATTTCATTTGAACCAAAATTGAAGTCAAAGGGAATTACGCCACTGTTGTGGTAAATTCTTAATGCTGCAATGGGTGGACTCACACGTGTTTTCTTATATATAAAGTTTAAACCAATCAATGAGTCTGAACATGAAATTGCTGCACCTGTGATGCCATAATGTAGAAATTTTGGCCTATGAATGACACTTCGGTAACCACTCCAATTGTTTGAAGAAGTGAATCTATAATTGCTTGGATTATTCGTTCTAGCCAAATTAAATGGAAAAACCAATCCGCGATGTCCAGTCAAACCAGGCCAGTTTCTCTGTAGAAAGCTTCTGAAATCATGCGTATAAATGTCTGCTTGAATGTGTGAGCCTCCAATATGATAAAAATTTAACTTTCTATCCTTAAATTGAATCATAGAGTCCATTCTTGCATAGAGCTTATCCCAGTTCTTGTTTTCAGATGAAGGGAATTCAAATACGTTTTTGTCAAATTGAATAAATGGGAACTGATTTACCGCATTGGTATCAATACTCACCGTTTGAATCAGTGAAATTTCGGATGAATCATTTGGCTCCTGTGCCCAAAAAATAAAGGGAAGGAAAGCATAAATGCTAAAATTCAGCAGCCATCTATTCATCATCAGCTTTTGTCTTTTTTTCCGTCGTTATTTGTTTATCCCA
The DNA here is from genome assembly GCA_913052055.1 of uncultured Cryomorphaceae bacterium. Lineage (GTDB taxonomy): Bacteria > Bacteroidota > Bacteroidia > Flavobacteriales_D > Crocinitomicaceae > UBA952. The sequence continues at coordinate 44,063 of CAJXDT010000011.1, read as the reverse complement.
CGTATTGTATGCATCAATAAATGCATCGTAAAACATTTGAGATGCCTTTTTTGCGCCTTTTGTTGTAAAATGAACATAGTCTTGACCAGCAAGTTTGTTCTCAACCCACGCATACATAGAATCTTTACCTCCCATGGCGTTGTATAAATCCCAATATGAGCCGCCTGCGGCAAGTGTCTCTCTACGCATCTGTTCTATACAATAGGGGATGAATTGGAAAGTTTCATAGATTCCTTCTTGCAATTGTGACATATCGCTCGGCCCAATAACGATAATTGCCGCGTTTGGGGTACACTTTTTCATAAATTGGATTTGTCTTTTTAATCTTCTGGCGTATGATCTCACTCCACTGCTATCTTTAAAGAAGGGAATTGAGTTACCTCCAAATTGTAAAATCACCAATTTTGTGTTTAGCTCATTGTGCATGTATGAAATACTTTCGTAGTCAACGGATGAGAATTGTGTTCCCGAGGATCCTCGCATAGCAACATTATTCATTTGAATTCCCACATCGCCCTCTAATGAAATTCCGTTTATCGTTGGGCTTGATTTAGAATAAAAAACCAGCTTTAGTTTTTCAGGTGTCTTATCAAACTTAAGTGAAAGCCTGTGGGTTTTACCATCATTCAGTAAGGAATCTTTTTGAATCAGTAAATCATTTACATAAACATCAATGGTACAAGTATCCGTGCAATCTGTATAAAATAAATTCACATTGGTGAACGCTTTACATCGCGAGTAACCTTTTGTTGACGGGGTAAGTTCAATCCAGGCCTCAGTCGGTCTCCCTTCTTTGTGAGCTAGGCTGTCAATTCTAAACGTCGCGGCAGACAGCATCGCGCCATATTTTTTTGTACTCAGCTTTTCTTTCCCAAAGATGATCTTTCGCTCAAAGTTCTCAGAATATTTATGCCCGAACGATATAGTGCTGTATACATTGATTGCTGGAATTAATCCAGGTCCTGCACCTCCAAATTGACTTTGAAGTCTTTGGCGAATAAATGCCGTCATTCGATCGCCTTCAATCTGAGAGTCGCCATAGTGAAAAACTGAAAGCTTTTGTTTTTTCTGAGCGACATATTTGAGCTGAGAAAAGAAGGAATTCAGATTTTTATTTGCTCGATCATTCTGTTCGAGCTGCGTTTGGCTCGCTACGGCAAGAACTGTGCTCTTGGTCGGAAGTCCCAATTCAGTTTGCACAGAATCAAGCTGTGTGTCGAAGGTCTCATCATTGATGTCAGAAACCACAACCTCTTCTAAAAAATCTAGGTCTAGTTTTTCTTGTTCTTTCGGTGTTAGTAGTTTTTCCCAGGTCAAGAACTTAAAACGTTGACCGAAAATGACATAGCCATCACTTGGTGCAAAATAGACAAGAGGAAGCAGGATTACGCAGGTCAGTAAAAGAAAAAAAAGTACATTTATTGGTTTATATTCCCTCATTCAAAAACCTTTGCTAAACAAATATAGTTTTTATACAAACATTATCGATGAAAGAAAATAAACTCGGTAGCGAAACTTCTCTATACCTCTTGCAGCACGCTAAAAACCCTATCCATTGGCAGCCTTGGAGTGATGAGGTTTTGGGCGATGCAAAATTCGAGGGCAAACTTGTGATCGTGAGTATTGGCTATTCCGCATGTCACTGGTGTCATGTCATGGAAAAAGAGAGCTTTGAAAATGAGGATGTCGCGCGTTTCATGAATGCCAACTTTGTAAATATAAAGGTAGACCGTGAAGAGCGTCCAGACGTAGATCAATTGTATATGTCGGCATTGCACTTAATGGGAGTGCAAGGTGGCTGGCCTTTAAATTGTATTTTACTTCCTGACGGAAGACCAATCTATGGAGGTACATACTTTACACAGCACAAGTGGCTTAAAGTTTTAAAATCGCTTGTTGAAACATATAAAAACGAACCGAAGCGCGTTGAGGAGTTTGCGCAAGAAATGCAAGACAATCTTGAGGACAAACATTATGAACGTGTGAATCACCAAGAGAGTGTTAACGAAGAACGTTTAAATGATTGGGTAATGAGCCTGAAAGCCTCATTTGATTCAGTTTATGGCGGCTATGAATATGTTCCTAAATTTCCGCTACCGAACCATCTTGATTTCATATTAAGCCATGGGTATAAAGAGCATGATATAGTCCTTAAAGATCACATAAGGACGACCCTCTTTTGTATGGCGAATGGAGGGATATATGACCATGTTGAGGGCGGGTTTGCACGGTATTCTACAGATGCCTCCTGGAAGGTGCCACATTTCGAAAAAATGCTTTATGATAATGCTCAGTTAATGTCGGTATACAGCAATGCAGCAAGGAATTCTTCAGAAGCAAGTGAGTACCGGTTTTATCGTTCCATTGTGGAGGAAACTTTTGGTTATTTATTAGACAATCTAAGAACTCTATCGGGCTCCTATTTATGTGCTCAGGATGCGGATAGCGGAGGTTCAGAAGGAGGTTATTATTGTTGGACTGAATTGGAGCTAAAAGAACTTCTTAAAACCGATTATTCTTGGTTTAAAGACCTTTATAATATTCGACCAGAAACGTGTTGGGAAAATGACTTGTTTATTCTTCAAAAAACAGCTTCTATTCATGATTTTGCACGAAAACAAAATTGGACGGAGGATGAAACGTATGCTAATATTAATCGTATCAAGTCGATTTTGTCAGCGCGCAGAGAAAAGCGAATTAAGCCAAGTATTGATACAAAATCCCTAACCTCTTGGAATGCCTTGTTGATCGATGGTCTTTGTCAAGCATATCTTGCTTTTAACCACAGTCAGATGTTAAATGAAGCGAACTCAATTGCAGATTGGATCCGTAGAAAAATGACAGGAAAGGATGGCTTAATTGCACGAAATTTTGCAAAGAATAAGGCAAATATCAACGGTTTTTTAGACGACTACGCTTTGACAATTCAGGCATTTATAAAGCTATATCAAATCAACGGTATGCTTTCACATTTAGAATACGCCAAAGACCTATGTGAGACGGTGATCAGTAAATTTTATAGTGAAAAACAAAAGCTTTTTTATTTCACACAGACTGATTCTAGATTGATTGCAAGAAAAATAGATATAGATGACGATGTTATACCTTCTTCGAATTCGGTTATGGCACACAATCTAAACACCTTAGGCATTTATTATAGATTAGAGGATTGGCTTGATAAATCTAAACTGATGCTGGCCACGGTACAAGGATTCATTAATAAATATCCGAGCAGCTATGTAAATTGGATAGCGCTCTATGAAAGGCTTCTTAGTGGGAGTAAAGAAATAAGTGTGCTTCTATCTGCACCTCCGGAACATGCTGAGCTTTCAAAGCTTATTCAAAACAGTCATGTAATCAGCTATCACAAAGAGCTTCCAATGTCTCAAGGACAAAAAGAAAATGGAATCTACCTATGCCAGAATAAAAGCTGCCTACCGAAAATGTCTTCTATTCATGAGTTACTAGAAGCTTTAGATTCTTAGCCCTTTCTTTGAATAACTTTGAGCGCAGCGGTATGAATATGAGAAGCACCGAGTCCATATTTCTCCATAAGATCCATGGGTTTGCCACTTTCTCCAAATGAATCATTCACTGCAATGAATTCTTGAGGGCAAGGTGTGTTTGTTGCCAATACACGGGCGACAGCCTCACCAAGTCCGCCATTGGCCATGTGTTCCTCTGCGGTTACGACACATTTGGTTTTAGCAACAGACCTAAGTATCGCCTCTTCATCTAGTGGCTTTATTGTATGCATATTGATGAGCTCTACAGAAATCCCCTCAGCTGCCAAAAGCTGAGCTGCTTCTATTGATTTCCATACCATGTGACCACATGCGATGATGGTGACATCAGTTCCCTCTTGAACGATGTCTGCTTTTCCAATTTGAAAAACAGCATCTGGCTTTATAAAAATCGGCATTACAGGCCTTCCAAATCTTAAATAAACTGCACCTTCATGGTCTGCAATTGCCTTTGTAGCTTGCTTTGTTTGATTGAAATCTGCGGGCACTACAACAGTAATATTTGGAAGCATTCTCATCATTCCAATATCTTCAAGGATTTGGTGTGTTGCACCATCTTCTCCAAGAGTCAAACCAGCGTGAGAAGCACATATTTTTACATTTTTTTGAGAATATGCGATAGATTGTCTGATTTGATCATATACCCTTCCGGTAGAGAAGTTGGCAAAGGTTCCCGTAAAAGGAATTTTACCACCAATGGTCATTCCTGCTGCCATCCCCATCATATTTGCCTCAGCAATACCCACTTGAAAGAAACGATCAGGAAAAGCATTTTGAAAGGCATTCATTTTTAATGATCCTGTTAGGTCGGCGCAAAGGGCAACAACATTTTCATTCTCCGCGCCTAGTTCAGCAAGTCCCTCTCCAAAGCCAGAACGTGTATCTTTATTTCCTAATATCTCAATACTCTCCATAGTTATAATTTTAAATAATTCGTATTCAATGTTTTAATACTAAATGTTTTTTCATTTGTGTATGCGCTGCTGAATTGGTCCTTTTCGCGGAAAACAATTTTATATTCTCCAGGTTGAAGCTGCCATGTTTGTGTCCGTACTTTTGGGTTTAAGTTACACACCCATTCGTAATCGTTATTTGTTCGTTTCACAAATATTTGGCCGACGTATAGCTTCACGGTTCTAAGGTCTAATATACCCGGTGCGGGGATATCAATGGTGCTGGTTTGATATTCTTTTATTTCAATTGTTTTATAAGTTCTTGGCAGTGTAAAAATCTCTAAGTCATATTCTCCAATCAAATATTTCTCTGAACTCCCTAGGTCTTGATGGTTTATGGTCTCTTTTTCACCTCTCTTTGATATACGTGCTTGATACTTTGTCTTGTAATTGCCTCTTGAGCTGATAATTTTTAAATAACCTTGAGCAGCGTCTACCTCGATTTTATTGTGGGTATGCTCCTTAATTTCTATGTTTTTCTTTTTTATTTCGGGCAAGGTAGCTACCGTTAAATCGTATTTGATTGTCGGATTTAATACCAAGGTATCAGGGTTTTTATAGCGGTTTAGGGTATGCGTATACGAGTAGAGTAATTCTTGGCTTCCTGCACGATAGAAAAACATACTTACATCAGTTTCTTTAGGTTTGAGCGAAAGATCATTTAGGTTAACCTGAACCGAAGTATTAAGGAGTGCTTTATCAATAATATTGGTCAATACTGATTTGAAGGTTTTCTTATTTTCTGCCTCAGTAAAAGACCCAATACAATTAAATTTTTCAAGGTAAGAAAGGTCGAGTCCTATTCCAATTACAAATGGGGTCACGTTTACTTCTTTTTCTTTGAGTTTTTTGGCAATTACGCAGGGGTCATTATCACATGATTCCAGCCCATCTGTAATTAAAATAATGAAGTTTCGCGCATCACTTGTAGGGAAATCACCTGCTGCTGCTTCTAACGACCTAGCAATAGGTGTAGCTCCTTTTGCATTCAAATACTTTACAGTTTTTTTGATTTCATCGATGGTGTTTTTCCCAAAGGGGACCTCTAGTTTTGTATCGTTACAATCTTGAAATGTGTTGTTTACTAATGATTGATGTCCATATACCCGAAGGGCAATTTCTAAATCAGGTATACCTCTCAAATCTTCAATAGATTCATTTAATATTTCCTTAGCAGATTCCATCCGGGTTTGATTATCCCATTTTAGATTCATACTATTTGAAGCATCCAAAATAAAAAGTATTCTTGTCTTCTTTTGACTGTATGAAGCCAATGAAGTAAGAATAAATAAGATACTTAAAAATTTATACACTAATAATCGCCTAAGGTTTCTTCAAGTTGGCTCAAGGCATCACTCAATTGTTCTTCATTTGGCGCAACACCATGCCATTTGTGGGTTCCCATCATGAAGTCTACACCCATTCCCATTTCCGTCTTCATAATAACTACAACGGGTTTTCCATTACCCGTTTTCTGCTTGGCTTCCGTCATGGTGCTATGAATGTTTTCAAAGTTATGTCCGTCCATTTCTAGAACATCCCATCCAAAAGCTTGCCACTTTTCTGACAAAGACCCTAAGGATAGCACGTCATCGACATCTCCGTCAATTTGTCGACCATTAAAATCTATCGTTGCAATGAGGTTATCTACCTTATTCGCTGCCGCATACATGGCTGCTTCCCAAATCTGTCCTTCTTGAAGTTCCCCATCTCCATGCAGTGTGTAGACAATCGATCTATCTTTATTTAATTTCTTTGTTTGTGCTGTTCCTATCGCCACAGATAGGCCTTGACCTAATGAACCAGAGGCCATTCTTATTCCTTCGAGATGCTTATCTGTTGAAGGGTGACCTTGCAGACGAGAAGATATTTTACGAAATGTTGCCAACTCGGGTACTGGAAAATAGCCTTTACGCGCTAAAACACTGTACCAAACAGGCGAAATGTGCCCATTAGATAGAAAAAACACATCTTCATTCAGCGCATCCATTGTGAAGTTCGATGAATTCTCATTCATTGCTTCGAAATATAAATAAGTTAGGAAGTCTGCACACCCTAAAGATCCTCCGGGATGACCTGATTTTACGGCAGAAACCATTCGTACTATATCTCTTCTTACTTGCGACGAAACTGCTTTTAAGTCCTCTTTGTTCATGATTTTATATATTGGATAGTATTGCTAACTTTACAAAACTAATTTTAATTGTCATTTGACTCGAAAAATTCTTTGAACAATAGGAGCAACTTTTCAACGATTTAAAGGTCTACTATGATGAAAACAATGCGTTTATGAAATTATTACTCTCCTTCACCTTATTTGTATGTCTCTGTTTTCAAGCTTCTTCACAAGAAATTTCTAATAAACTGTTGCTTAGTTACAGTCGAAGCGAGCTTGAACAAATGAACCAAAACTCTCCTGAAAAATATCAATTATTGGAATATGCTTTGGAACATGGACTCACCGTTGAACCCTATGTTGAATCAAAACATTTTGAACTAGAAAAAGTAAGTTTTAAATCGAAAAGTTTAAAGCCAGCTTTTACAGATTTTGGACTTAAAATAAAAGACAAACGTCAAAATTTCTATTGGAAAGACAACGACGTTGTAATCTCTATCATGTCTTATGGTGCTTTGAAGCACCTAAAAACATTGAAACGATGATAAAGAATTTATTCCTTTTTATTTGTTCATGTTCATTTGTGAGCATGTCTTTTTCTCAATTGATTATAATGGGCGATCCGGATTATCCTGAGACCAACCCTATTGATTGTAATACTTTAGGTGCTACACAATTCAATTTTCAGGACCCTGGAGGCGGAGGTAATTATCCACCGAACTTCAATGATACCATGGTTTTTTGTCCTGATTTGAATACGGGTACTAAAGTAGGCTTGCTGTTCACGCTGAATGCAGGTTATGAATTTGATGTCGATCCCTCTGATTTTATATTTGTTTATGATGGACCTAATACTTCAGCTCCTTTGCTCGGAATTCATAATTCCGTGACTGATCCGGGTGGCGTAAACCATGAAGCAAGTTGGTCCAATACCTCTGGTTGTTTAACTGTTGTTTTTCAGACTGATGGGGCTAATGAGGGAACAGGATGGATTGGAAATATTTCATGTGGAAATCCTTTTCAACCTTTCGAAATGCATATGGAAGCGTTTATTAACGGTATCGGTCCAAATGCCCTCAACCCTGCGGATACGGGATTTGTAGATGTGTGTTTTGGAGATAGTATTCTTTTTGTAGCGAAACCTGTTTTTACGAACTCACTCGATTCAACTGGTTACGGCTACTCACAAAATATTGAGACTAATATTAACTTCGAATGGGAGGCGACAGATGGTGGTACATATCCTAATAATGACTCTATTTGGTTCACACCTCCTGATCGATATGGCTACTTAGTAGATCTAAAAATAGAGGATAGTTTTCCATACGCCCAAATGATGCGTAGTAAAGTTCGAGTATCTACAATACCCCTTTTTACAGGTACAGGACCTCTTCAAGACAGTGTATGTCTGGGAGCAAGTACGGTTCTAATAGGAGGCGTTACCAATCAAGATACTGTAGGAGTTCAAATACCTAGTGGTTCATTTAATTTAGGTGGTTCATTTGCGGGATTAACTGCACTTCCTGATGGCAATGGTGTTCAATATCAAAGCCCAATTACAATAAGTGGATTTCCAAACGATGCTGAAATCCAAAGTGATCAAGATTTGAATCAGATCTGTATTACTATGGAACATTCTTGGCTTGGCGACCTTGAGATTTGGTTGCAATGCCCAAATGGTTCAATCGTCGAATTAGTTAATTCTTATTCTGGTGCCATCGGGTCTCTTCCGGGAGGTAATTCTGGAGGAAGTATATTTCTGGGCGACCCTATTGATGTTACAACCCCAGGAACACCTGGAGTAGGGTGGGAATATTGTTTTAGTTCCGTCTTTAATGATATTGGTCCGATGACACAAAATCTGGCAAACACAATTAATGCACCTATAGAAAACAGTCCTTCAATGGACCCTAATAATATTTATGAACCCGAAAATCCTTTTGGGAATGCGCTCGCGGGATGTCCTGTGAATGGTGACTGGACCGTTTTTGTTCAAGATAACATTGGCGCTGATGATGGGTATATTTTTGAATGGGGTTTGTTTTTTGACCCTTCATTTTTTGCAGGTTTAGGTTCGTATCAAACAACAGTGGATACCAGCTGGTGGAATAACGATCCAACGATTATTTCTGGTCAAAATGATACCTCTATTATTGTTCAACCAACTTCTATAGGAACCTACAGCTACGTTTTTAATGTTGTTGATGACTATGGTTGCCCATATGATACGACAGTCTCATTTACGGTAACAGAGGGGCCTGAAATATTTCCGGATACTATTGCCTGTGATTTGGCTTTTCAAGTTTCTGGAACTGTTGCCTTTAGTGGAGGAGAGTGGTCATCCATCGACACGGCAATTACAATTAGTGATATTTCATTGAATAACCCCTTAATCACTTCTTCATCAGGAGGGTATTTTGATGTCTCTTATACCGACAATGAATGTAATGTTACTGTGACTTCTCAAATTCATTATCCCCCTTATTTATATATTGAAATGCCAGATACGACGGTCTGTGAAGGTTCGAATTTTGAGCTTGTTCCAATTGTTACAGCTCAGGATTTAGATTCAGGTTATGTTCCTAATATTCAATATAGCTGGAATGACGGGAGTATTGATTCTACTTTGATTGTTAATAACGCTGGTGTTTATCAATTTGATGTTACGAATGAATGTTATGTTGTGTCCGATGAATTTACGATTCTACCGCTACCTTCGATTCAAAATGATACTACAGTATGTGATTATGCCTTTCAAATAACGGGAACTATTGCGCCTAACGGTGGTTTTTGGTCTTCCTCAAGCACTGAAATTGATGTGTCCGGTGATGTTTTAAATCCAGATGTGAGTGCTTCCTTGGCAGGTCTTTACGATTTGACGTTTACAGACCCCATATGTTTGAATGACCAAACTGTTTTTGTATCCTTTCCTCCCAATTATAATGTTGTGGCTATTGATACTAGTGTCTGTTTCGGTTCAACAGTTAGTTTAGCGGCTATTCCTATTCCAGATGCAGTTCAGTCAGGATATCCACTCGACTATGTATTGAATTGGAGCAATGGCGAAACTGGATCTGTCATATCTGTGAATGAAGAAGGGATTTATACAGTAACGCTTAATCACCAATGCGGTATGGCAACGGATGAATCTAATTTATTATTCTACGGTTGTGATCTTCAAGTGCCTAACATAATTGTCTTGTCTTCAACAGCGGGGAATGATGAGTTTTATGTCAACTATAATGGAATTGTAGATTTTAATTGTTTAATCCTAAACAGGTGGGGGAATGTGATATATGAATACGCTGATCCTGCCGGTAGTTGGGATGGGACAAATAAAAATACCGGAAAGACTGCAACGGAAGGGACCTACTTTTATAAAGTTGATGCGACCTTTGAAGGAGGAGAAGCTGTACAAAAGCATGGATTTGTGGTGCTGAAATACTAAGAAACACCTAACTTTGTACTTCTAACTAATCAAGAAATATGAAGCCCTTTGCTCAAGAAATTCTGGAAGGAATACCTGCTCAAATTCCTGCAGAAAAACCAATAGAACCATCTATTAATCACGCTCCTAAGCGTAAAGAGATTCTTAATGTTGAGGAAAAAAAACTTGCCTTACAGAATGCCTTGCGTTATTTTCCCAAAGAACAGCATGATCAATTAATTTCAGAATTCTTGAATGAATTAAATACCTATGGCCGCATCTATATGCATAGATATCGTCCAAACCATGAAATTACAGCGCGTCCTATTTCTGAGTATCCAGGTAAATGTATGGAAGCTAAGGCAATCATGTTGATGATTCAAAATAATTTGAGCTTAGCTGTTGCTCAACATCCACATGAGCTCATCACCTATGGTGGAAATGGTTCTGTATTTCAGAATTGGATTCAATATCGATTGACCATGAAGTATTTGTCAGAAATGACTGAGGAGCAAACCTTAGTTATGAATTCAGGACATCCTCAAGGCTTGTTTCCTTCGCATAAAAATGCTCCTCGTGTTGTTATTTCAAATGGCATGATGATTCCTAACTATTCAAAGCCCGATGATTGGGAAAAGTATAATGCACTGGGTGTAACTCAATATGGGCAGATGACAGCTGGGTCATATATGTACATTGGTCCACAAGGAATTGTTCATGGGACAACAATTACGGTACTAAATGCTATTCGGAAAATGACAAAGCCAAATGAGTCTACAAAGGGCAAGCTCTTTGTTACGGCTGGTTTAGGTGGGATGTCAGGAGCACAACCAAAAGCAGGAAATATCGCAGGAGTCATCTCTGTAACTGCAGAGGTTAATCCTAAGGCGGCCAGAACAAGGCACAATCAAGGTTGGGTTGATGAGGTAATAGAAGACTTAGATCAGCTTTGCGAACGCGTTAAAAAGGCAAAATCAGATTTGGAGGTAGTTTCAATTGCCTACTTAGGAAATATTGTAGATGTATGGGAAAAGTTCGATACGAACAATATTCATATTGATTTGGGATCGGACCAAACCTCATTACATAATCCATGGGCCGGAGGGTATTATCCTGTTGGACAGAGTTTTGATGATTCAAATGAAATGATGTCTTCGAATCCTGATCTGTTTAAGAAAAAAGTTCAAGCCAGTTTAATACGTCATGCCGCTGCGATTCAAAGAAACACCGATAAAGGAACTTACTTCTTTGATTATGGAAATGCATTTTTATTGGAAGCGACTCGAGCAGGAGCAGCATTACGCGCCGAAAATGGGGATGATTTTATTTATCCTTCATATGTACAAGATATTTTAGGACCTATGTGCTTTGATTTTGGGTTTGGTCCTTTTCGCTGGGTTTGCGCATCAGGTGAACAAAGTGATTTGGATAAAACAGATGAAATTGCTTGCGCAGTTTTAGAAGAAATGATGCAAACGAGCCCTCCCGAAATAAAGCAGCAAATGGCTGATAATATTCAATGGATAAAGGGTGCTCGAGAAAATCAATTGGTAGTGGGTTCAAAGGCAAGAATCTTATATGCTGATGCGGAAGGTCGAATGAAAATAGCTGAGGCCTTTAATCAAGCGATTAAAGAAAATAAAATTGGACCTGTTGTTCTCGGTCGTGACCATCACGACGTTTCTGGAACCGATTCGCCTTATCGCGAGACATCAAATATCTATGATGGGTCGAGATATACAGCGGATATGGCTATCCAAAATGTAATAGGAGATAGCTTCAGAGGCGCTACATGGGTTTCTATCCATAATGGTGGTGGTGTTGGTTGGGGAGAGGTCATCAACGGTGGCTTTGGAATGCTTATCGACGGTAGTGAAAAGTCATCTCAACATATCAAGCAAATGTTGCATTGGGATGTCAACAATGGAATTGCAAGGAGGAGTTGGGCTAGAAATGAAAATGCAAATTTTGCCATCGCAAGAGCAATGGAAAAAGAACCGCTTTTAAAGGTTACAATGCCTCAAAAAGTTGAGGATGATTTGCTTTCAAAATTGGATATTTCTTAATGAAACCTCAGTGGTTTCAGGGTTATTACTGGTTGATTTTATTGGGGCTATTGTTGTATGTTCCTCTCATTTTATTTGGCGGATTTGGAACGTCAGATGATTTGTCACTTGTGGCCCATATAAGCCCTGATTATTGGCAAGATTTAAAATATAGCCTTTCGAGATCAGGTCATGTTTCACGACCCATATATGGTTTTGTTCAAACAACTGCTCTTCACTTATTTGGTTCAAGTTATTTGCTTTATAATGTTTTCCGTCTAATACTTTGGGCAGTTTTTATTTATATTGCCCATCTTGTTTTTAAAAAGTCATTAGGAAGGAAGAACACTTTATTGTTTTTGTTTTTTTTATCCTTTCCCATTTTTGCCTCTTCCCAGCTCTTTAATTCGATGCAAACTGGATATATTTTGTCGATGATCTTTTTTCTTTTAGCGCTTAGAGCTACACAAAATCAAAATGGTAAGGATACATTTCGTTTTTATTTCGTTTATTTTTCTTGGTCTTTATTGGCTTTGCTTTCGTGTGAAATAGTTTTCCCTTTATTCCTTTTTCCGTTATTACAGCTGCGTAGCACCTCTTCAAACGCAAGAGTATTTCGAAATGTATTGTTCACAACTGGAATGGTTTTTACAGCTGTACTCATTTTGAAGTTTGTGTTAGGGCCGTACTATCAAATCGGGGCTACAGCATATGGCTTTTCTTTTTCAAGCCATTCGATTTTACAAGGATTATATTATTTCTTCGCACTCTTTGTTGAGTTTCCTTTGCTCTTGTTGGAGGTAATACCTTTTTATTTTTCCGAACCGCTCTTGTGGCTTAGTATTTTAGTCATTCCTTTGGTGTATTATTCAAATGTAGAATCCAATAAGAAATGGAACAAAAGCACATTTCTGCACGCATTGATTACAATTTTTGCTTGCTGTTTCATTTTTATTCTTTCGAATTACCCTGCTGTAACTTATGGCTTATATAATAAGATGCTTCTTCCGAGTCATTTATTTGTAGCACTTGTCCTAGCTCTCCTTTGTATTTGGCTTTTAAATAGTAAAATTTATATCTTATCTTATTTCATCGCAGTTTTATGGTTCGCCTCAATGGAAATGCAAGTCATCAACAGTATAAGATCCTGGGACAAAAGAATTGAGGTATATGATCGTATAGTTCCGATATTAAATCAAGAAAGCACCCTAGACTATGTATTTGTTGAGGTTCCATATTTCTTAAATTCAAATTATAATAATGAGCCCGTTTTTTCGCTTATTGAGGATTTTCAAGGGGGACTTATTTTAAATGATTATGGTGGTGATTCAGAATACGTATTCCCTTTTACTTCAAAGATGCTTTCCGATTCGTTGTATTGGTCTAAGCATAATATATTAAATGTCATTCGAATAAATCAAATAGATCATTTTTCATGCCTATATTCTACAATTAAGTCACCTTATAGCTCTGATTCGTTAGCCTATTATAAAAGCGGTGTTGCTTCATTGCCCACTTCTGATTATTTTGCAAATCCAATTGAATGTAAACGTTCGGAATTGCGTTCATGGCTATCAACATATTTCAAATGAAGAGGTTCTTTGTTTTTTCTTTCATGATCTTTTGTTTAGGTTATTTCTATGGTCAATTCCCTAGTGATACGACTCCGTTGAATCAAATTAGAATTTTAGCTTCACACAATAGCTATAAAAAAAAGCCTCACCATAAGGTTTTACGTTTCTTGAAAAAGTTCCAGGGTAAGCTCGGTGACCAAAATAATCCGGATTATATTGATTACGGACATTTGCCTTTTGCAGCCCAGTTTAATGACTATGGCATTAGGGGAGTAGAGCTAGATGTCAATTATGATCCAAAGGGAGGCCACTACAAACGGAGGCGGGTAAATTTATTCCTTTTTGGTCAAAGACAACGTCTCAAAGGAGGGGTGTTGAAGAAACCTGGATTTAAAATATTACACATTTCCGATGTGGACTTTGAAACCAATTATTTAACCCTTAAATCGGCATTAAAAGACTTGAACACTTGGAGTGAAGCACATCCTGGTCACCTACCAATTTATGTAAATATAGAGGCTAAAGGTTCCCATCCTGCGGACGAATCAAAATCGCTAAAACGTCTAGGGTTTAAGACTTGCATTCCATTTGATTCAATTGCATTTATATCATTGGAGGATGAAATTAAATCCATTCTCAAGCCAAATCAAATATACAGTCCGAAGCATTTTAAAGACACATTTTTAAGTTCGAGGTCAAGAATCAATACCATAGGATGGCCAACCCTTAAAGAGGTTAGGGGTAAGTTTATTTTTGTCTTAGAAGGAAGTAATCAACATGTGTATAAATCTTTTATTGATCCCATCATGTTTTATTATGGTGATATTAATGATGAAAATACGGTCTTTTTATTAAGAAACGATGCCGTTGCGAGTAGAACAGATATTCATGATCTTTCCCCAAACTTCATCATCAGAACAAGGTCAGATTCTGGGACCAGAGAATCGAGAGAGAATAATTATTATACGTGGGAGAACGCTTTAAAAAGCAAAGCTCAGATTATTTCAACAGATTATTACAAAGCAGATTCAAGATTTAGTTCCTACAAGGTAGGATTTCCTAACGGCTTGTTTGAGCTAATCAATCCTTGATTAATTCCTGACATTAAGCTGCAATAGCTTTCTGTTGTCAATAATATCTGCTTTTTTGTATAGACCATTAATCAAAAAGCTTTCTTCTGATGGCTTTCTATTTTGGTTATAATTGATTGGAGATTTCACCATTTTAGCGACCATCTCTTTATTCATCTGTTCTTTTTCAACCTTCAGGCTTTTCTTTTCAACAGGTACGTTTGCTGTTTTTATAAATATCTTATAAACACCATTTGCTCCTGCCATAGCGTCGAGTGCAATATTTTCTTTATTGTTAACTTCCGAAAATAAAGCTCCTCCAACTGTTGCATCAATATTGTTGAGACTTTTCAATGTTACAGATGGTGACTGAACTTGTAAATTCTGTTCTTTTGCAATTTCTTGAATAGATTTCCCTTCAAATTCCTTCATGATTATCTTAGCCTTCATGTCACGAATATAATTTTTACGAATTTCGTCTTCAATTTCATCAAAGCTTGGTGACCCTTTGGATCTTGTTGAATAGACCATACCGATTACATAGGTGTTCTTATCTCTTATCGGTCGACCTACTAATGTTCCGACTTGCGCACCTTCCTTGTATGCTGCTCTAATCAGACGGTCTCCCGCGCTTGCACTATTCAAGTAGTTTTCAGGAACGACTGGGCTGTTGTCTGTTAATTTCACTGCCCTAGGTTTATACGATTTAGCCCGAACAATTGAATCAAAAAAGCTTCTGATTTCTTTTTGTGAATTTAGTTTAGTAACTCCTTGGTAAAGTGAACTAAGCATATTGTCCGACTCTTTTTCTTTTAAACTCATCGTTTCTTCTGAAGGTTTGAGTTCTTTAAAAATAGTCGCTAATTTTGGAAGACTATTGTCATCCTTTTCAAGAACTTCAACAATGTGCGTACCCAATTTAGACTGAACAATGCCAATTGTTCCTACCGGATTATTGGTACAAAAAGCTGAAATCTCATTTCCGTAAAATTTCGTTCTGTCTTGCTCGGGGTAGTTTAAAGTTAGTTCTAGTAAATTATCAAATTCAACGCTTGCATCGGCCGAGTTTGTTCTAGCTAAGGTTTCAAATAAAGGATTTCTATCTTTTATTTTTTGTAGCTGCCCTAATAAAGATTTAGACAAGCTTACAATCGCAGCTGAGTCCCTTTCTGGACTAACTTCTAAAAGAATGTGCCTCGCTTTGATGCGTGAAGGTGTTTTCCCTAAGACCTTTGATACTGCATAATAATTTAAACCATTTGTTTTGGTTTTCATTTTTGGACCGCAAGCATAAGGTCCCACAACTGCTCCAATGGCAGCATTGCTAAATGTACTATCCATGTTTTTTGGATAAGTAAATAGCTCCTCCGCTTTAAAGTGCCCTTCAGGAACAAAGGTTGATCTTGAATTAAAGAATGACAGCTTAATGTCACTTTTTGAATTCGAGTAGATTGTATCGTTTTTTGCGTTTTTCAGTCCATCTTTTAAGGAAGCATACATTGTCGTGAAATTTGCTGTATCCTTAGCTGATGGAGATTCATCAATACTAAAGAATTTAATCACTTTGTATGCCTCATCGCTTTGGTATTTTGCATCCCATTTGTGCGCTGAAAAATAAGCTGAAAGCTCTGCTGCTTTGACCTCTATATTCTCGTTGGGTATACTGTTCGTATTTTTTAAGACATAGTCAATGTTTTTTCTTGCATTCTTTGCCGCGTAATCGTCCTCGGCCTCTAGTGTAGAGATATAAATTCCTTGTGAAACAACATCCATGTATTTTTGACGCATTCTTTGGTTGGCATAATAGCGCTTGATGTCTTTCCATTGCGCTTTATCTTTTTTGATTTCACTTAGCTGCTTTTTTAATTTAACACGACCATCTATCTTAGATTGCTCGGTAATTTGGCCTGTTAATGAATCTGTAAAAAAAGATCTTATATTTTGATCTGGACAAATATCAAATCCATCTGTCGCCATCAAATAGCTATTGAGTTCTTTGTCAGAAACGGATATTCCTAACCCCTGATATTCCTTTGTCATCACAAGGGAATCAACTAATATTGGCCAAGCAGATTCTTGGTATCTCGACCTAAGGTAGTTATATCGATTGATGTCTACTTTTTCTCCAAAAACATGACCAACACCATATTCTCCCTCAACACCACCACCTCTAGTACTAAAGTAATCTCCCGCAATAAAAGCGAGTAATGCGAGTCCAATGATGATTACAAGAAGAACAGACTTCTCTCTGATTTTACCAATTAATGCCATAGCTGTTAATAATTTTAGTCTGCAAACATACTAAGATTTAATGAGAAACAGTAGTAAAACCAATAAAAAAAGGCCTATCGGCCTTTTCCTTTTCCATTGTTTTTGATAGGTGTTTTGGGCACCTCTTCTTCCTGATTTGAATTTATTTTATTGCCCGAATTCGTATTTGATTTCGGTTGTCCACTTTTTGGCGTTTGTTTCGGGGAACTTCCTTGTGAATTTCCGCTTCCTTTTGGCCTAGTCGTTGAATTGGGCGTCTTATTGCCTTTGTTATTCTGCGGATTTTTATTGTTGTTTAAATTTCCATTGTTGCCGTTATTATTGCTTCCAGGGTTTTGAGGAGCCTCTATTGTTGGGTTGTAAATCACAGAAATATTTGAATTTGTCGCTCCACAGGTATTCTCAATTCGAATGGCAAAAACATTGTTTCCAGGTATCAGGTTAACGTTAGCGCTCAACAACTCGGTGTTTCCATTGTAATCAAATTGAATAACAGAACCATTTAATACGAGCTGAATATTTGAAGCATCTAAGGCATTATTAGCCATTGCTTGGAGTGTGAAACTTTCGCTTGTCACTACTGTATTGACCAGTGCGGGATTAATCCAATTGACCGATGGGTTTTTACATCTTAGAATTGAAATTGTCTCCGAGTCAGAACCACAAGGGCTGACAGCATAAATTGAGATAGTATTCATTCCGCTTATTAAGGGGATAGTCCCGGTTAAATTCCCATTTGAAATTTGATAATATGCGCTGGAAATACTGTGACCGTTGACGCTAATAGTAACTGTTGTACTTGCTGCATAATTATTTATCACTGCTGTCAAAGGAACAGCTGCTGTCATGATCACAGATGGCGTTGAACTATTCAATACAATTTGAGGTATTAAACAAGGTTCATAGGTTATAGAGATACTTTCAGTATCCTCCCCACAAGGGTTTTTAGCCTTGAGAACAACAGAATTGATACCATCTGTAAGTGTTACTTGAGCTTTAAGGATTCCATTGTTAAATGCAAAGGGAACAGCAGTACCACCATTTACCAGGCTGATTTGACTCATACTCGTTATGTTTGATATTTTCGCAATGATTTGAACCTTTTGTGATGTGCTTTGAATGGAATTGCTTGTTGGTACCTTCAGCGTTATACTAGGTGGTTTACAATCGTCATAAACAATTGTCAAGTTTTCACTTGCCTCTCCACATGGCGTATGAACAGTAATATTAAAGGTATTTAAGCCTGGCCCGAGTGTTACATTACTTGACAATTTCCCTTTAACAAAGGAAAAGTTGATGTTTTTTCCATTGTGTTTTAGAGATATTTCTTTTGACAGCTGAACATTGCTTAAACTTGCCATTATCGTGTAAGTAGGATTACTTACAGAAACATTTGTTCCGCCGTTGACAGACCCTAAGCTTGTAATTGAAATAACAGGATCTTTACAATCATTGTAGATGACGTGCAGCGTCTCGATGGCTGTTCCGCAATCGTTAGAAGCACTAATAGTAAAATAATTATCTCCAGGAGCGAGTGATATGTTTCCTGACAATGTATTGTTCGTCGCATTGAACTGAAGGCCTGAAAGATTCTTGCCATTTAGTTTATAGGATATGTTCTGTGAACCAAAGATTTCATTCAGCGTAATATTTAAAGCTAAACTCTGCTGCATTGTAATTAAGCCTGTTTGCACTCCATTAAATACGATGGAAGGAGCGATACAATTTTCAAAATCAATTGTAAATACCTCTGAATCTGAACCACAATCGTTTTGAACATCAATAGATATGGTATTAATTCCTGGCACTAAAACAAGTGAGAAGCTTAATAGCTGATTTGTAAAAGAAGCAGCTGACAGATTCATTAGCTTACCATTTAGCTTTACACTAATATTATTCTTGGAAATATCTGTACCCGTAATTTGAATATCAATATTTTGATTCTGGTTGTTGCTTGTTGCTCCTGATGCCGAAGGATGAATCAACTCAATAATTGGTGTTTCACATTGATTGTAGATAATCGTATTGTTAATTGTTCCTTGACCACAGTCGTTGGCAAAGTCTATTCTAACCACATTTTGACCTGGCTCTAGGGATAAGTCACTTTGCAAGAACCCTGTTGATGGATTGAAGTTAAATCCAAAGACCTGGTTGTTGTTTATAAATAATCTCACCATTGCCCCATCTGTAATTTCAAGTATACTTGCTTGTACCAAAACATTAGGTGATTCTACCGTTGTACTTCCTAATGGGTATGTAAAGACTCCAGTGGGTGCTTTACAACTGGTATATTCAATATTTAGTCGATCCGTATCACTACCGCAGTTGTTCGCAGCGGAGATGAAAAAAGTATTGTTTCCTTCTGCCAATGTTACGGAAGCTGAAAACACATTTGTGTTAAGATTATAGCTAAACAATAAAGGGTTTTGATTGATATCCGTAAATAGGATTTCAGAAGCGCTGTTTACATTAAGAATTTGAGCGCTTATTGACATTACCCCTTGGTTAACTTGCACGTTGTTCGCATTTAAAATGTTTACGACCGGCGAAGGACACGGTGCGTTGGTATATTCAATATTTATCTGGTCCGTATCTCCCCCACAATTATTTATTGCAGAAATATAAAACGTGTTACTGCCTTGGACAAGGTTAACTGACGTGCTCATTGTTCTTGAATTGAAGTCATAGTTGAAGGGAAGCGCGACTTGGTTCGCGTTGGTGAAAGATATTTCAGAAATTGCGTTGATATTTTCAATCTGTGCGCTAATGGATATCGTACCCTGAGCAACAGATGAATTGTTTCCGTTTAGGACATTCACTTCTGGAGATGGACAAGATGTGTTTGTATGCTGTACAGTGATTTGTTCAGCATCACTGCCGCAATTATTCGCTGCTGAAACATAAAAGATGTTGTTTCCTTCTACAAGCGTTACTGTCGCAGTAAGCATATTTGTATTCGCATTAAAGCTAAATGGCAGGTAAACCTGGTTCGCGTTCAAAAGCTTGATTTCAGACGCATTATTGACATTTTCAACTTGCGCAGTAATAGACATCGTTCCTTGGGTAATTGATACATTATTCGTATTCAAAATATTTACCACTGGCGAAGGACAACTTATATTTGCGTACTGAACAGTTATTTGTTTCGCGTCACTGCCGCATTCGTTTGCTGCTGAAATATTAAAAACATTGTTCCCGTCAACAAGTGCAACGGTCGCACTGAGCAATTTAGTATTGACATCAAAGTTAAATGGCAAAGAAAGTTGGTTTCCATCCAGAAGCTTGATCTCAGACCCATTATTAACATTTTCAACTTGTGCACTAATAGTCATTGTAGCTTGAGCAACGGAAACATTGTTCGAATTAAAGATATTCACTATTGGTGAAGGACAGCTTGTAAAGCCTGAAGATGAATTGTTCGTATTTTGGATATTCAGCCTTGCTACGTCACTGCCGCAATTTGTTGTTGCTTCCAGCGTAAAGGTGTTATTTCCCAGAACCAAAGAAACAGTAGCCGTTACATTGTTCGTAGTAGCGTCATAATTAAAAGGTAGCGCCATATTGTTCATATCTGTAAGCTTTATTTGGCTTACCGAATTTACATGCGTCAACTTTGCATTTATTACGAGAGTTCCTGCGCTAGACGATGTGTTGTTTGCATTCAGAATGTCAACAACAGGCGACGGACAACTCGTAAAATCAGACGCTGATGCCGGTGGCTTAGGTGCTGGTTGAGATGGACGAGTGTTATTGGCTCCGCCAAGCCTAAATCTTACAAAGGCTGAGGTGTAGTGGTATAAATCATTTTCTAGTCTTGGTGCTTCTGAGACATATCCATCAAATTGATCTCCACGCGTGAATGTTGTTTTATGCTCTAAACCAATTGATGCATTGCCAAAATCATATGCCAAACCAAACCCGAGACTAGGCATAAAATATTTTTGTCTGTCAATCAGATTTGTCTCATAATCAAAGTCCAAGTCATTGTTGAGCATTTGCTCCTCAGAGTATAATAACGGAGTATCACCAGATTCATCAAGTGTAGTCAAATCCGCCATAATTGATTTCCAAGAAAACCCTAGGCCACCGAAAATATATGGGTCTAAGCCTGTTTTTTCGCGTAATCGGTTTAGGTGAATGACCAATTCAAGGCTTAAACGATCCAATTTGGTGTAATAATTTGGAATAAATCCACCGTAAGCACTATTGTATTGATCGTATATATCCTGCACTTCGCCGATATTAGAGACCATAGATGAATCAAGCTCCGTATTTTGTCCATACCAGTGACCACGCAAGTATCTTCCTCTTAGGTCAAAGCTCAACATTTTGCCGTATTCGTAATTATAAGATTTACCGAGAAACAAACTCCAGCCTGTCGGATTTGTGGACCTTAATGATTCTAATTGAGGTTCTCTTACATCCCATGAGTTGTCAATATCGGAACTGCTCCAAGTTGCTCCATAGTTAAATCCAATAAACCATTTGGAGTCATAATTATTTTTATTTTTTTGTCCATGGATGCTTCCAAAGATGAATAATGCAAATGCGAGGAGGTATAAGTTTTTCATATCATTATGGTTTTCCTATCGAAGTGTAATTATTGTGCCAAAGTAATTAAAAATCATACGAATTGTTTTAACCTATGAATAAATAGGCTTGTATAACCTTGTTTTATTATGCTTTGGAGCAATTGTTAAAGTTCTGTTATTTTAATTTTCAAAGTATTCGTAGCTTGTAAATCGAATAATCTCCATGAAATTCGTACTTGGGTTCCGGCGAATAATAGAATAGAGAAGCTGTGTCTTAGTGTCATAAATGATTTGTAAGTCATTTACCAGAATGTTCATTTTTTTTTGCAATCGTTCTGTAATATTTCCAAATGGGTCATAGGAGAATATATGTGTTTCGA
The DNA here is from genome assembly GCA_913052055.1 of uncultured Cryomorphaceae bacterium. Lineage (GTDB taxonomy): Bacteria > Bacteroidota > Bacteroidia > Flavobacteriales_D > Crocinitomicaceae > UBA952. The sequence goes on along the minus strand of CAJXDT010000011.1, from coordinate 22,171 downwards.
CGGGTTCTGGATTTTTATCATAATAGGTGTCAATTCCTTTTAAATAACCTTTTTCGTCATAGTTATATTTCTTAACAGAAATCGTCCCGCTTCTTTTGAGCTTATCTTGAGAGGAAATCAGATATCCATCTTCATCAAAAGTATCGAAGGAGATCAGATAGGGGAGGCCGTAGGAATTATATGTGGTTTTTTTGATCCCATTGTAGCTAAATGTTTCCTCGTTTATTTCCGTTCTATTAATTGTATTTCCATTATCATCTAGAGTCACTCGGAAATTCACGATTTTGATTATCCGTTGAAGACTATCAAAGCGCATCTCTTTTTCAGTAACACCACCAAACTCACTTTTTTTTATGGTGCTTAATGCGCCAGCTTTATTATAGCTGTAGTAATGTACAAGCGTATCTAGTTCTTTCCCATTCCACTTCAGATCTACAATGGAAGCAAGTCTTCCTTTTTGATCAAAAGTATAGCTATAGCTTCCGGGAGTTTCTCTGATCCGTTCTCCATTTTTTTTAAACGAGTAAGAACCTTTTATTTTTTTAATACCATTTTTTTTGATGAATTGCTCGTTGAAGAATTGAGGCGCCTCGAAAGCTTCTCCACTTTGATTCAAAATCATTTGACCTAACGCGTGTAGGCAATGAATGCATAATCCGAAACAAAAAATATAATTCTTCAATATCTATGCTAAATTTAGAAGTAGTTTTTTCCAACCAAGCTCATTTTCTAAGATGCCCTCTATTGCGGAAAGTTCCACGCGTTCTTGTTTCATGGAATCTCTGAAACGAATTGTTGCAGTTTGGTCTTCCTTGGTTTGGTGGTCAATGGTAATACAAATTGGCGTTCCAATGGCGTCTTGCCTTCTATACCGTTTCCCAATTGAATCTTTTTGGTCAATTTGAAAGTTATAATCAAACTTCAGTCTATTTGCCAATTCATTGGCGATGTCCGGAAGCCCGTCTTTTTTCACCAGTGGTAAAATTGCCACCTTAACTGGGGCGAGTGGCGCAGGAATCTTGAGGACCGTACGTGAAGTATTTCCATCTAGTGTTTCTTTTTTAAAGGCAGCACTTAGAACGGCTAGAAACATGCGATCTAAACCTATTGAAGTTTCAATCACATAAGGGACATAGCTTTTATTTAATTCGGGATCAAAATAGCTAAGCTTTTTGCCTGAATGCTGCTCGTGCTGCTTTAAATCAAAATCTGTTCTCGAATGTATGCCCTCAAGCTCTTTGAATCCCATGGGGAAATCAAATTCTATATCGCATGCTGCATTTGCATAGTGCGCAAGTTTTATGTGGTCATGAAATCTATGCAAATCGTCTCCTAGGTTTAAGTTTTTATGCCATTGTTCTCTCTGAGACTTCCAATAGTCATACCATTTTAGCTCTTCTCCTGGCGGAACAAAAAACTGCATTTCCATTTGTTCAAATTCACGCATTCGAAAAATAAATTGTCTGGCTATAATTTCGTTTCGAAAGGCTTTCCCAATTTGCGCAATCCCGAATGGAATTTTCATTCGGCCAGATTTTTGAACATTTAAGAAGTTAACGAAAATACCTTGAGCCGTTTCTGGTCGTAGGTAAATGGTTGATGCATCTCCAGCTACTGAACCCATTTCTGTGGAGAACATTAAGTTAAACTGCCTTACCTCTGTCCAGTTCTTGGATCCCGATATGGGACATGATATTTCTAGATCGACAATTAAGTTCCTGAGAGATTCTAGATCATTTTCCTCTAATGATTTTTTCATTGAGGCCTCTATATCATCTATTTTTTTTTGGTTGCGAAGCACATTTGGATTGGTTTTTCTGAACTCCGTTTCATCAAAGTTTTCAGCAAATCGCTTTTTACCTTTCGTAATTTCCTTGATGATTTTTTTATTGATTTTCTCCATGTGTTCTTCTAAGAGAACATCTGCGCGGTATCTTTTTTTGGAATCTTTGTTGTCAATTAGTGGATCATTGAATGCATCAACGTGTCCTGAAGCCTTCCAGGTTTTGGGATGCATAAAAATGGAAGCATCAAGACCAACAATATTTTGGTGCAGTTGCGTCATTGATTTCCACCAATATTGCTTGATATTATTTTTTAGCTCTGCACCCAGCTGACCATAATCATATGTCGCGGCAAGGCCGTCATATATTTCCGAAGAAGGAAAAACAAAACCATATTCTTTGGCATGAGAAATGATTTCTTTCAGCTTATCTTGTTTTTGTTCCATGCAACAAAGATAGTGCAGTTCTCTACTTTTTGAAGAATATTGGGATAAATAATAAGGGAATATTGTATTACTTTTGATTCATGATTTTACAGCTAAACCAAACTGAATTCATTGACACCCTGAAACCCATTGATTTATCAATAGAGCTAAAAGCACAGGGGCAAAGCTTGAAGGCATGGGGGCAAGGAGACCCAAAAATAGAACCGGTTCGGGATAATAACTTTGTCGGAAGTGTTGCTGAAGGAGGCGTTGTAAACTTTAAAAATATTTTTTTTAATCCTCATGCACATTTAACCCATACGGAATGCTGTGGTCATATCACCAAAGAATTTCATTCTGTTAATGATAGCTTGAACAACTATTTTTTTAATGCTCAGCTTGTGACTGTTGAGCCAAAGGCAATAAATAATGATTCAATAATTACGCTGCAGCAGATTCATGATCTTAATCTTGATGAAAATACTGAAGCAATTGTGATAAGGACCCTTCCAAATAATGAACATAAAAAGAGCTTTACTTACACGGGTACGAATCCGCCATATATAGATAGTAAGGTCGCTCAGTTTCTAATTGATCATGGAGTAGACCATCTGTTGGTTGATTTACCTTCTGTTGATAAAGAGCAGGATGATGGAGTTCTTGCTTTTCATCACACCTTCTGGAACGTTCCTGCAAATCCAAATAAGACGAGAACAATTACGGAGTTTATCTATGTTCCTTCAAATATTGAGGATGGTTTATATATTTTAAACCTACAAATGAGTGCTTTTAGTAATGACGCCAGTCCAAGTAGACCAATATTGTATTCTAGAGAAAAAAGAAAACTTTGAGAAATCTATAAGGATGAAAGGACAGGGCTTCTCACACAGTTGGTCCAAGTTGGACCTTGCTAAAACTATTAAACTCTTATCATTAGATGATACAAATCTAGCTTCTCCAAGCAAGATTCTAAAGTTGCGTGAGAAGGGACCTGTTTATCCTTAAGTACAAAGGTATGAAAAAAGCTGAAAAATTAAGCCTGTAAGGCCTATAAAGATTGAGATATACAATTAATCCACTTTGTATATGAAGTTTTTAAAAATAAAAAAAGGCCTATAAAGGCCTTCATTATTGATTGTTTGTGTTACTGCAAGTTGTTAAATAAGGTACAGGAACTTCTTATGCAATGACCCTGGCGGGTCGACTAAAACTATTAAACTCTTATCAAACTAGAAATAAAACTGCTTCTCCAAGCAGTTAACTTTTGCATAAGAAGTTGCCTGTGTCTCTCCTTATTTCATATCTAATATACGTAGTTGCTAGGTTTTGCCGTTGATGTAATGAATATACAGCGGTGAAAGTTGAAGATAGTATGAGTTTGACTTATTATTTAAATTAGTAGTCAAATTCAATACGCCCATTCAACCATTGGTTATTCAGTTGAGCGTTCAGTTTTAAATAAAAGTCAATCGCAGGTTGATTCCAATCGTAGACCTGCCATTCCATTCTACGTACTTTTTTTGAACGGGCAACGGCTGCTACTTTTTCAAATAATTTTTTACCTGTTCCAGACCTTCTTTCTTTGGATTTGACATATAAATCTTCTAGATATAGGCACTTACCTTTCCATGTAGAGTAGGAGGTATAGTATAAAGCAAAACCGATGATTTCATCTTTTTTAACAGCGACAATGGCGTCGCATACTCCTTCATCGAATAAATGTGAATGGATTTCTTCCGCAGTATTCTCAACGGCATCAGGTTCTTTTTCGTAGACCGCGAGTTCTTTAATTAATAAAAGAATATTGTGCTCATCCCCCGGTTTAGCTTTTCTGATCAAGATCATTGCACGCCTGCTAAATTGAATCTTATTTTGAAACCAGTATTTATATTACCTGTAGGATAGCTCGTTTGAACCTTTGGTGTATTCAGGTTTTGATCATAGTAAAACATCAAAGTAAGGTTGTTTGTTATGTTATAATCTGCCGAAATTTTTATGGCAACAGTTTTTTGTCCCGCTGTAGCTTGATTGGTGTTTTCTACTATTTTTCTAATGACGGTGAGGTTGTCTCTAAATGAAAAATCGAACTTAATATTAACATCACTTGACTTTATATTTCTAAATGGCAGCTTTACATCTTTAATCCGTGCAGCTGTTCCAATTACAATTTCTTCAGATAGGGATTCAGTGACCTGATTATTACTCAAAGCTAAAGTGGCTTGACGGTCTTTCTTATACTCAAACCTCGTTTGAAGTGTATGATTACCGATAATCCAATTCGCATCAATTCCAATCAATGGAGAGAAGCGTTCGCTGATGACAACATTTTGAATCTGCATTTCGGGAATATAGTTATTATCAATGTCTAGGGCCGTTAAGTGACCTTGGGCATCAGATTCTGAATTGAGGTTGGTTTGCATTCCATTTAAAGATACAGTTGAGCTATACCCGTGTCTAACGATAAATGATTTCAAAAACTTTTTCGTCCATTTGTACTTGGTCAATCCACTATAGTTTACAGACCAATTTGGTAGAGGTACGCTTTGCATCGGATCAATATTTCTATTATTAATAGACGAATTATTGAACGCGGTCATAAAGGAGCCTAAAACAACGTCCTGCTGACTACCCGAATAACCTGAATAATATCCTCCAGGACTAGTAAGTGACGAATTCGAATTTTGGCCTCCAATCAATTGAGAAACTTCTTCTCTATTGTTGAGCAAGGCATCAAAAACACTAGATTGGTATTGCGCTCCCTGTTTAACAAAGGAGGTTCCCCAAGTAATTGTTGAATAGGTGAGGGTAGAGGTTTGAAATCGGCTTTGTCCTTCAAATGCAGCGGCGCTCTCATTCCATCTGTAAAACTCACCTGAATTATCGGAATAATTTCTATTTAAATTCAGATCAATATTCACATCTTTAAATGGTTCAAGTGTCGCTCTCATAGTAAGATTCGCTGAATGGGTTGTTGCATATTGTGTGTTGAGGTTCTCATTTCGAATCAACCAATCGTTTTGTGTTGCCAAATTTGAAATACTATAGCCGTTAGATCGTCCAAAGATATCATACCCTTGCTGACCGAATACAAATCCACTCAGTTGTGAGGTGGAGCTATTCATCCCAAGAAATCTTGATTCTTCTCCATAACCGGGTAATATTGTACCGTCATTCAAGGAATACGTTCCCGAAATATTTCTAACGGTCATGATGATTCTCGCGAAAAAGCCAATTATTTTAGGCACCTTGCGTTTAACCCTTTCTTCTTTGCGTACTTTGCGCTTGTGGGCTCTATTCTTCTTCTTATATGCCTTTAATTCTTCTTTATTCATGGAATCAAGTGGTTGGTCCGGTTCTAGGTCTTCCACAATAATCCATTCCCATTTTTTCTTCTCTTCGTTTTCAGTGTTTTGTTCGGTTCCACCAGAGTTTCTGCTTCCAGGACCAGATCTTGGATTCAATCTTCCTCTTGAGTTTCTTCCGTCAGAGAGAATCTTTTTAAAGAAAGGTACTTTGTTGTACAAGTTAACGAAGTTGGCTTGCGTGGTCATATTGATATTCCTGCTATTCTGAATTGTATTTCCAAAATCACTCTGTCCCAAAGGAGCTCTCGCCCAATTATAGCCTCCAGTATATTTAATATTGGCGTTGATCCAATTTGTCAAAGGAAATTTATTGAACGGGATTTTATAATTGACCGTGAAGTTTTGGTTGTATTGCATTGTCTTTCCAAAAGTCGACATCTGCGAACGAATAGTATCTAGAAATTCTTGGTATCCTTCAGGGTTTCCCTTTCTGTCCACACTATTGTTTCCTTCTTCAAAAATTGATTGATTCCGCGCACTAAATGTTGTTTTCAGGTTTCGAGTAATATCGTATCCTATTTCATATTTCCTATTCCAATCAAAACGTTTCAAAAAGATAGGATCAAACTCATAGTCTGGAACTAGGTTGTTTCTTACCTGACGTTCATTATAAATTCGTGAGTAGTCATTGGTAAAGGACATGTTTTTTGGCATCAAAAACAGATTAAAGTCTTTGATCAGCTTCAGGTATTTTGATTTCTGAACAGGCTTCCATTTTTTAAATGGTTGAAATGGTTTTCCCTTAAAGGTATAGTTGTAGTTTAATGCACCCGTCCAAGTTTTTGTAAGGTCCTTTTTTGTATTGAAGTCTCTCTGCAGATTTTCAGCATAAGCATAGCTTGCAGCCCAATTAGAAAGTCTCCAAAAGTGATTTTTACTTCCTGCTTTTGCTTCCTTTCTTACATTGGTGAAGTTGAATGATTTTCTTTCGTTGAAATCTTGACCGAGCTTCATCCTTTGACGACGTGTCGCATCATCGTAGTCGGCTAGCTTTATATCTGGATTAAATGGGTCGTACTCAGGATTAACCAAGCCGAGTGAATACCCATAAAAGAAAGGCAATGAAACGCGTGCTTGTTTACCAAAAAACTGTCCGAGCTGAAAAGTAGAATTCAAATCAAATCCAATCTGTTCGTTTCTCTGTCTGTCTTGCACGCGGCTATCGACACTTCCCCAATTGATTCCAGAATAATTTCCGGAGGCATTAATGTTTGCGAAATCAGCAAGTTTTAGCTGTAATTGACCCACTGCGGCAGACCCTCCTTCACTGACAAAATCCGTAAGCCTCATTTCATTGACCCAGACATTTACACATTCCGCTTCTCCATCGTCGGGCTGCCAAATATTATTTGGGTCATTTTTCAGTGGGTTTCTCACCCCTATCATAATGGTCCTTAATCCTTGAAGGTTAGGACTTCCCTTTACTTTAATTCTTCGTTCGTTATTTTTCGGATCTGTTTTTGAATATTCCACAATATATGATATTCCTGTTCCGCCTGCCTCAACAACTGCATTTCGCTCTTTTTTCAGATTAATTAGGTCATCGAAAACAATTTCAATATCATTAGCTTCCGGCCATGCATCATCTGCTCCATGGTTGTACCATTCCGAGACATCCATAGGTAGCTCATATTCATAGTAGTTATCGACAAAGTCGGTCCCTAGCCTCACAAATAGCGTAAGCTCATGGTCTTCTAAGGTATTGGGCACAACTTCTTCCGCATGAACGAACATTTTAAGTTTTTTATATGTTCGCACGTCGAATTGGACATTTCTATATGCAGCTCGGGCATCACCGTCTTGGAGGTTACATATTTCAAGAACGAGGGATTGCTCGTTCATCTGTCTTGCATATGGCTGTGAGGGATCCACCTCTCGCTGTATTCCAGGTGGAACACTATAGTTGATCGGTTGCCTCTGTTCATTTTCTTGGATATTTACTGCACCTATATTGAAGGTTGTTAAATTAGGATCTTGCTGAATACTCAAGCCCGGTTGGGTAAGATCTTCTAAAAACCTTCTCCATTCGCCTCTTATTAGCTCTAGTCTGGCAAATCGGACAACAACTTCCTCATCAAAGTTTTTCAAGAACATACGCATAAAACGAATGGATCTAAAATCTTGGATCCCATTGATTCGCTTCTCGTAGTCTGTAATTGGCACTTTGAATTGATACCATGTTTCTGTTTTATTTCCATTCGTATAAACCTGCTTATTGGTAATATAATTACTGCCTTCTTGCATGTCATTTCTTCGTAAGCTGACTTTATATTGGAAGTAACTTTCTGTTTCGGAAAGGTTATTGTCTTGATTAATGTCCTCAATATCAGGCATATTTGTTGCTTGCGTCGGATATCCTGCTGAATTTAAAGATGCAGAGAACTCTGTCGTTGGAGAGTTTCCCTCCATTCCATTGAATTCCTTATATCGTTCTAGAATATCTGACTCGGCGCTATCAAAATTATCATCCAAATAATAGTTGTAATTGTCGCCAGAAGGATCACCAATGAGCTGATCTTTCGTTCCTGGAGTCATCGTTGGATGGTTATTTACCCAAGAAAGGTAATCCTGAAAAGCTACAGCTTCTTCGGTGTTGTCCCACCCATCTAATCCAACATCTTGGTTAAGGCGTGAAGCAGGATCATTGTCAAAGGCATTGACCACAACTTGTTGTGTTGAAACCCGAGCCCAATCGGTGGTATCAATATTGTCATCTACGGATACTCCTTGTGGAGGGAGTCCGTTTTCAAAACTCTTTCTTGAATCCGGAAGGACATCTTCTGAGATATTACCTAAATTGAAATAAATGTCTCCACCATTGTGGAAAGCATTGGTGTCAACTCCTTCTGCATCTTCATTAAAGGGGTCTAGTACCCAAAACTGTATGAATTCAATGTTCGCAACTTCAAAATCGTTTGTCGTTAAGCCGCGCATAATTCCTCCCCACCTTTCTTCCGGATTGATAAATTGACCGATAGAATCTACTGTATTTGTCGTATCGTAATTGTACATTCCCCTTTCTTTTGGGTAGTAGGCTAAATCCAAAACAGGAATATTCTGAATTCCACCGTAAGGAACGTCCACAAGTGGGAAAATATCATTTTGGTTTACGAGCCTCATTCGACTATCACTTGTAATTGCGCCACCATTGTCAAGAATATGCTGAGGCGTAAGTGAGGTACCTCCTCCGTTGAGCACGGGATCAATAACATACCAGGCAGTCTTAGCCCGATTGAATCCTGCTGATAAATCCTTATTTGTTGCTTCTGGAAATAGGTCGGGTTGTCCTTGTGGAATAGAGGCGAGACGCCAAGCGTTTATGTTTCGCAGGTCAATCGCACTCTGGGCGGCTTCAAAATCATCGATATAGGATGTTCCTTCTTTTTCAATCGCTTTTGGTTGCCCAGGAATTAAATGCGCGAATTCTCCTGTAAAAGACAACGTGGACATTTGTTTGGTTGAGATAACAGGAAGAAAATCAACAAGCTTTGTTAAAAAGGGTACGTCTGTTCTTAGCGCTATGTCTGCACCAATCACATTGTTTTTAAAGGGTTCACTTCCAAAGTCAACTTTCTGCGTAACGGGTCGCTCCATCATTCTGACCCAGGTTGCACCTAATTTCAAACGGTCACTGAACCTATATTGGTATCGGCCTCCAATCATGGACCTTGCTTGGAACCCAAATACAGAGTTACTTTCTATGGAAATCTTTATTGGTGTATTTGATTCTAGAATACCTGTATTTAAAATTTTCACCCGACCAAAAGCATAATCCACGGTATAGTCAACACCCTCTACTAGCCTAATTCCTCCAGCCGTTACAGAAACAGATCCTTCAGGAACAGACATCACGTTTAGTGGTATGTCAGAAGTAATGGACGACTGATACTCTCCTTTGAACACAAATCGGTTCTTACTTGGAATCTGTTGTGCGGCTGTCTTTGTTGAATCGTAAAGCTCGTGAAATGCAATTTTGTCAACGGTAATTCCCGGAATCCCTGCTTCAACTAGTTTACTCTCAAGCGTCTGCCCAAACGGCTCAACTGTTGAAAAGAAGATACGCCCATTTTTCTTATTGATCGTTCCACCGTTATCTATTTTATTTTGGATTTGATTGAATGGCGCAAAATCAAAAACACCATCTGAAAATGGTTGGTTATTTTGGTTGATTTTATCCATGTCAATAAGCGTGACAATCTGCTTTGTATCAACACCGTCTAATGGGATGATTGGAAGCTCAACAGAAGTTTCGGGATTGTTATATAAAACATCGATCTTGAACCCTAATTGATCTACCTGATACGCACCAATCGAGTAGACATTTTTCATCATGAGGTCCCAGATCTTGTTTTTGGGGTTTGTGATTGTTGGTTTAAGTAACTTTAGAATAAGTGCATCTTGACCAGTTGATCCATCTGTTGAAAATTCTCCCACTTGATAGGTTTCTCCACGATAAGTATATTCATAGGCCACTGATAAAATCTCATCGTTATTCAGAGGGCTATTTAAAGAAATGTATCCAAGAAGTGCATTATAAGTAAAGTCACTTGTTTCAAGTCTTCTGGCGTTTTCAAGTTTCTCATATTCCACAGCTTGCTCGAAAGGCCCAGGACTTGAAAATTGAGAGCTTAGCGTACTTACTGAATTCGCGAATCCCCTTATTGTTGGTTGGTTTGCAGCCCAGTTATACAAATCATTGGCCTCGTTACGAGGGATCTCATTTACGGAATACCCACCAGGGTTTCCTTGACAATTTTCTAGCTTTGCTTCCCCGAGATCTGAAAAAGAAATAACATTTCTAGTGTTTTCAATGCTATTGTTTCTGTTTGTGACCCATACTTCGATTCGGGTAATATACATTGTCGAACTTACCACAGGTAAGGTTGACATGGCCTCATCATAATGTTGCTGGTGATATAGGTTTAGAAAATAGTGTCGGTTCGCTTCATAATTATCTGCACTCAGCTCGAATTCTTGAATTTGGGCTTTACCACTTACATTGATTTCATTTCTTTTTCCTTTCGATGAGGCGGCAATTAGATCTACCGTTGCACGTCCAAATTTCAGCTGTGTTTTGGCACCAAATAGGGTTTGAGAACCCTGAATAAGAGATGTGGGAAGGTCTAAAGCAACATTCCCTAGTGCAATTTTTTGAAGAATTTGATCTTCGTCTCCTGTGTGTTCTAATGTTGATATGTTTTCAAAATCAAAGGAAGCCTGGGTATTGTATTTTGCGCCAATTTTCAATTTCGTCCCGATTTGGCCTACAATATCCATATTGATGTTTTGCTGAAAGTCAAATCTTGTAACTCTGCGCTGTCTCAGCGGTAGCAATGGGTTGTCGTACCTTGATGAATTCACACCTAGGGCAAGCTCAATGTTCCCTTGTGGCTTTATGGTTATTTGGTCTGAACCAAAAAAGTTTTCAAAGGCCTTACTCCCAATCTTAATCGGTAATTCAAAAGCCCTGTTTTCCTCGGTTTCTTCCTCAATGATTTCTAGCCAATCCTGCGACATGGATTTTTCTCTTTTGAACTCTAGATATTCATCTAATGTTAAAAATGATGGATTTCTGTAGTCCAGGCCATTTCCCATTGTTTCAGAAAAAATATACGTCCCGGTCAAGGGATCGTATGAAATATTTTGATTTAGAGAGGATGGGTCTCCCAAATCAAAGCTTTGTGTTTCGACTTGAAACGGATTTTGTGCATTGTAAATTGGGAAGGGAAGCTGAATGCTATCACCTTGTGCAAAGTAGGACCAAGTCAAAAGATAAAACAAGAGCGTAGTGCCCCATTTTACTGACGTCTCATATGTTTTACAAATGTTCAATTTACAATAGCTTCAGTGCTTCTTTTATGAGCTCTTCAACAGAATTGGCTCCAGAATCTAACTTGTTTAAAGTTTTTTCTGCAGCTTTTTTGTCGAACCCTAGAGAAACTAAAGCATTTAACGCGTCAAACCTGTTTGTATTGTTTGTTCCGTTAATATTTTCCGCGTCTGATTCAAATGCCAAAACCTTACCTTTTAAATCAATGATCACGCGCTGTGCCGTTTTCGCACCAATTCCTTTGACACTCTGAATTGTGGCAACATCATCACTCTGGATAGCATGGGCTACATCTGCTGGTGTAAGTGACGAAAGCATAATCATTGCAGTGTTTGGTCCAATACCTGAAACACTTATAAGAAGGTTGAACATATCTCGTTCTTCTTTTGTGTAAAAACCATAAAGCAGCTGAGCATCTTCTCTTACGATAAGCTTGGTATGCACTCGGATAAATTCACCATCAGGGAGAGCGCTATATGTATTTAGAGATATTTTTATTTCATAACCCACTCCATTACAGTCTATCAATAGGTTGGTAGGGTTTTTTTCAATTAATTTTCCTTGAATTTGAGCAATCATAATTATTTGTTTTTTGCATCAATAACAGCAATTTTAACCATGTTGATGATTTCTCGAACATTGGCTTCTAGCTGAAGAATATGAATCGATTTTTTAAGACCAATGAGAATAGGTCCAACAGCATCTCCATCGACCATATTTTGAAGTAGTTTATAGGAAATATTTCCTGCTGAGAGGTTGGGAAATATCAATGTATTGACATCTCTATTGGCAATTTGTGAGAAAGAGAATTTCTCGTTCATGAGATCGGAGTCAAGGGCGAAGTTGGCCTGAACCTCACCGTCAACAATAATATTTGGGTGATTTTCATGCAATATTTTTACCGCCTCTCCCATTTTTTCTGCATCTGCACCAGGAGAAGAACCGAAGTTAGAATAGCTCAATAGTGCAATTCGTGGGGTTACTTGAAATTTCCTTATCGTTTTCGCAACATTAACCGTAATCTCCGCCAATTCTTCTGCAGTTGGATTTAGATTGATGGTCGTATCGGCTAGAAACAAAGGTCCTCGTTTTGTATTGAGGATGTACATACCGGAAATAACTTTGACATCTTTTTGCATACCCACCGAACTCAAGGCCGGCTTGATGCAAGATCTATACCCTCTTGTTACCCCAGTAATCATAGCGTCAGCGTCACCCTCATTGACCATCATAGATCCGAAATAGTTGCGTTCCCTCATGATTTGAACGGCTTCAAATTCAGTAAAGCCTTTTCTTTTTCTCATTTCAAAGTAGGACTGGCCATAGAGCTCTCTTCGCTCAGCTTCTTCATCTCCTTTTGGATCAACAATTTCTACTTCAGGAAGCTCAATTGCATACTCTTCCATTAGTTCTAATATTTTTGATTTCCTACCGAGCAGTACTGGAATAGCGATTCCTTCTTCATAGGAAATTTGAGCTGCTTTCAGAATTTTGATATTGTCTCCTTCAGTAAAAACTACCTTTTTCGGGCTGTTTTGTGCTTTCAGGGTGATGTCTCTCAGTAGCTTATTATCAAGGCCAAGTCTTTTTTTGAGTTGGTGCTCGTATTTTTCCCAATCCGTGATTGGTTCTTTTGCAACCTTCGAATCCATTGCGGCTTTTGCTACTGCTGGAGCTACCTTATAAATTAATCTTGGATCAAGTGGCTTTGGAATGATCTGTTCTTTTCCAAATGAAATCGACTTTTCGCCATAAGCTTCAATAACTTCTTCAGGGATTGTTTCTTTTGCGAGGTCTGCAATTGCATGAACTGCTGCGAGTTTCATTTCTTCATTAATTGTCGTGGCACGGACGTCTAAAGCACCTCGAAAAATAAAAGGAAAACCTAGAACATTGTTAACTTGATTGGGATGATCGGAACGGCCTGTTGCCATAATAATGTCTTTTCTTGCCGCAGTTGCTTGTTTGTAAGATATTTCTGGTTCTGGATTTGCCAAAGCAAAGACAATAGGATTTTTGGCCATATCAGCAATCATTTCCTTTGTTACCAAACCTGCTCTTGAAAGACCTAAAAACACATCTGCTCTTTTGAAGGCATCTTTAAAATCAATATCTGATTTATGCACTGCATAAGGCGCTTTCATTTTGTCTAGTCCTTCTCTTCCTTTCCATATCAGTCCTTTGGAATCATACATGAAAATATTCTGAAGTTTTACGCCAAGAGAGCGATATAATTTTACGCATGAAAGCGCAGAAGCCCCCGCACCAGAGACAACGACTTTAACTTTATCTATTTTCTTTTTTGCTATATCTAGCGCATTTAAGAGCGCAGCTGATGAGATAATTGCAGTACCATGTTGATCATCATGCATGATAGGGATATTGAGCTCCTCTTTCAATCTTGTTTCAATTTCAAAGGCTTCAGGAGCTTTTATGTCCTCCAGGTTGATCCCTCCGAACGTTGGAGCGATTGCTTTCACAGTTTGAATAAAGAGTTCAGGATCTTTTGCGTCAATTTCAATATCGAAAACATCAATGTCGGCAAAGATTTTAAATAATAAACCTTTTCCTTCCATAACGGGCTTTGATGCCTCTGGACCAATGTCTCCTAAACCAAGAACTGCTGTGCCATTGGAGATTACAGCTACTAAATTAGCTTTGCTCGTATACTTGTATACATCATCTATATTCTCTGAAATGCGAAGACAAGGTTCCGCCACACCGGGAGAATAGGCTAGAGAAAGGTCTCGCTGAGACGCATGAGGCTTTGTTGGTATTACTTCTATTTTCCCAGGTTTCCCTGATGAATGATAATCTAATGCTTCTTGTTTTCTTACTTTGGACATCTTAGCTTGTTAAGGGCCTCAAATATACGAAATACAAGGCTTAAAACACCCAAGAAGTTTAAGATGAACGCTTTTTGTCTACAGACCTAGGAGTATTTCTTTAGGGTCCTTTGAACCAAAGATCATTTTGTCTGGATTTTCAAGCATTTCTTTGACTTTTACAAGAAAGCTGACAGATTCTTTTCCATCAATGATTCTATGGTCATAGGAAAGTGCTAGATACATGATTGGTCTTATTTCAACTTGTCCGTTTATAGCTACGGGTCTTTCAACAATATTATGCATCCCCAATATAGCGGATTGCGGAGGGTTGATAATCGGGGTTGACAGCATTGAGCCAAAAACACCTCCATTGGTTATTGTAAAAGTACCTCCAGTCATTTCATCTGGAGTGATTTTTCCGTCTCTTGCCTTTATAGCGAGTCTTTTGATTTCGCGTTCTATTTCGGCCAGGCTCATACTCTCTGCATTTCGCACAACCGGAACCATAAGACCTTTAGGAGAAGAGACAGCAATACCTATATCAGCATATTCATGAAGGATAATTTCCTTTCCATCAATTTGCGCATTTACCGAAGGGTAAATTTGTAAGGCCTCTGTTACGGCTTTAGTGAAAAAGGACATAAATCCAAGATTAACCTCATGTTTCTTTGCAAACGCCTCTTTGTACTTCTTTCTTAGATCCATGATAGGTTTCATGTCTATCTCGTTGAAAGTTGTCAGCATTGCCGTTTCATTTTTCACAGAAACGAGTCGCTCTGCAATTTTTCGTCTGAGCATTGAGAGTTTTTCTCTTGAAACCTCTCGGCTTCCCGACCAGCTATCAGAAACTGGCATTTCAATTCCTCCAGACAATGCATTAAGTACGTCACTTTTAAGAATTCTACCGTCTTTTCCTGTTCCTGAAACCTGTCCTGAATGAACATTGTTTTCAGACATGATTTTAGCAGCAGCTGGACTTGGAACACCGGTGGCATATGTGCCTTTTACAGGCTCAGGTTTTGCAACTTCCTTTTGAACAATTGGTGCTTCTTCTACTTCTTTTTTAGCTTCAGTTACAGCTTCAGTTGTTGTTTCAGGTGCCTTTGCTGCTGTATCAATTACACAAACGACTTGTCCAACTTGAACCACATCTCCTTCTTCAGCCTTAAATTGAATGGTCCCACTTTCTTCAGCAGGTAATTCAAGTGTTGCTTTGTCTGAATCAACCTCGGCAATAGCCTGGTCTTTTTCAACATAATCTCCCTCGTTAACGAGCCAAGCAGCAATTTCAACCTCTGAAATCGATTCACCCGGACTAGGAACTTTCATTTCTAACAAACTCATGACGTATTAATTTTTTTGATGAACTTTTGTCTTAGCAAAAGAAAAGAGCTCATTGAATAATTTTGCCAACCTCTTTTCGTGTAATTTTTTTGATCCCTCTGCTGAAGCGGCTGATGCCGGGCGAGAAACGCCGATAATCGGTAAATTTCTGTTTTGCATGGCTACATATTGCCAAGCACCCATATTTTCTGGCTCTTCTTGCGCCCAAATGATGTGTTTCGTTTTGTATTTTGATAGAATCTTATCTACCTGCTTTTGAGGCCAAGGATAGAGCTGTTCTATTCTAATGAAAACCATATTTTCGACACCAAGTTCTTCTGCTTTAATTTTCATTTCGTAATAAAACTTTCCGGTGCAAAGCACTAGGGTATCGATGTTTTTGGATTTAACGTCAACATCATCTAAAACCTCTTGGAATCCGCCTTTTGAGAGGGCTTCCATTTTCGAGGTTGCCATCGGGTGTCTCAGCAACATTTTAGGTGTGAAAATCACCAAAGGTTTTCTGAATTCTCTTTTTAGTTGTCGTCTAAGTAGATGAAAGTGATTCGCGGGTGTTGAAGTATTGACAATCTGCATATTTTGATCTGCGCATTGCTGCAAGAATCTTTCCATACGCCCACTTGAATGTTCTGCACCTTGTCCTTCGTATCCATGTGGCAAAAGCATTACTAAACCAGATTGGGTGGCCCATTTATCCTCGCCAGCTGAAATAAATTGATCCACTACGATTTGTGCACCGTTAAAAAAGTCTCCAAATTGCGCCTCCCAAATGGTCAAACCTTTTGGACATGCCAATGAATAGCCGTATTCAAAACCAAGCACTCCATATTCACTTAGCAAAGAGTTGAAGATTGTAAATTTAGCTTGTGATTTATCCAAAAGATTTAAGGTTTCTACTTCTTCTTCGGTATCCTCTGTCTTCACCACAGCGTGTCTATGAGAAAACGTTCCTCTCTCTACATCTTGTCCAGAGATTCTAATGGGATGCCCCTCTGTAAGCAATGAGGCATATGCAAGCATTTCGGCGCTTCCCCAGTCTAAGGTATCGCTGCTAAAAGCCTTCAACCGATCTTTAAATATCTTTCCTATTTTTCTATAGTATTTGTTGCCTTCTGGAAGAGTAGAGAGCTTTACACCAAGCTCCTGTAGCGCTTTGATATTGACTTTCGTGTCAGGTGATACACTAAAATCTTTTCCATTACAATGGCGATAGTCTTCCCAAATCTCACTTAAAAAATCATGGACTAAAGCTTTTTCTGATTTACTTGCTAAATCGTATTCTTCTTCTAGATATGCGTTGTATGCCCCTTCAATTTTCTTGGCTTCAGTCTTATTTAGTACTCCATCCGCCTCTAGTTGACTAAAGTAGATGTCCTTTGGATTTGGATGCTTGGCAATTAAGCTGTAGAGTTTTGGTTGTGTGAATTTTGGTTCGTCACCCTCATTGTGTCCAAATTTACGGTAACAAAGAAGGTCTATGAAAATATCACGATGAAATTGTTGTCGGTATTCCATGGCAATTTCCATGGCTGTCAATACCGCCTCTACATCGTCTCCATTTACGTGGAAAACAGGGCTAAGAGTGGTTTTAGCGATGTCGGTACAGTACGTAGATGAACGTCCATCCAGATAGTTTGTGGTGAATCCAACCTGGTTATTCACTACAATATGAATAGTTCCTCCGGTTCGGTATCCATTCAGCTCAGCCATTTGAATTGTCTCATACACTATTCCCTGTCCTGCAATTGCCGCGTCACCATGAATAAGTACTGGACAAACTTTTTGTTCGTCCTTATAAATATGGTCAATTTTAGCTCTTGCAATACCCTGTACCACACCATTGACAGCTTCAAGATGAGATGGGTTAGGCGCAAGTGTTACGCCAACTTCTTTTCCGCTATCTAGGGTTATATTTGAGGTAAAACCTTGATGGTATTTTACGTCACCGTCAAATGTAGTCTCAAAGTCAAATTCTTTACCTTCAAATTCTGCAAAAATATCTTTGGGTCTTTTTTTGAAAATATTTGTAAGTGTATTCAGGCGTCCACGGTGTGCCATTCCCATGATGAAATTCTCAACTCCAAGTTCAGAACCCTTTGTTATCATTGTCTGTAGGGCGGGGATTAATGATTCTCCACCTTCGATAGAAAACCTTTTTTGTCCTACGAATTTTTTACCTAAAAAAGACTCAAATCCATGAGTATGGATTAATGATTCAAAGAGCTTTAGCTTCCGTTCTTTATTAAAGACGGGCCTATTTTTGATTTCAATTTTATTTCTAAACCATTCAGTTCTGATTGGTCCTCTCATATACATGAATTCAATCCCAATAGATTGACAATAGGTCAATTCTAAGTGTTCTATGATATCTTTTAATGAAGCAGGTCCAATATTTACATCCTCTCCGGCTTGAAATACAGTATTAAGATCTGCCTCAGATAGTCCGAAGTTTTCAATGGAAAGGTCTGGCGCATATTTCCTTCTCTCTCGAACGGGGTTCGTTTTGGTAAAAAGGTGACCTCTGGTTCTGTAACCGTTAATTAAGTTTAGAACTTTGAATTCTTTTTGGAAATTTTCTGGTATTTCATCAGAGGAATCAAAATTGGTTTGTGCAAATTCGAAACCTTCAAAGAATTTTTTCCATCCGATATCGACGCTTTCAGGGTCGTTTTTATATTGCTTATATAAATAATCAATGGCATTGGGATCAGCATTGCCTATATATGACGTATTATCCATTAAAATTAGAATGTTAACGTCAACAAAGTTAGGAATTTCCTTAATCTGAGCACAATGAAGTAGAAATAAATTGCATTTCGAAAGTAAAACATAATCATTGGTACAAAAAAAAGGGCCCGAAGGCCCTTAGACATTGGATTCAATGTAATTTACTTTTTAATGAATTGCTTCACAGTTGTACCTGTTGCAGAACCCAAGTGAGCATGATACACACCACCTGCAAAATCTTCAAGATTTATAACGGTCATTTTATTTGTATTTAGGGCCGTTTCAAAAATAACTTTACCCGTCACATCTGTAATTTTAATTTGCTCATAATTCTTCGATGCCTTCGATGCGTCAATGATGATTTCATTTTGAGCTGGGTTTGGATAGATTAAAATATCGTTTGATCCAAATACATCAATACCACTTGTACCGCCTCCAGTGTTTTCGACGCCAATGCTTTCAGTTGGCCCGAAGTCAGCTGCACTAATTGTGTATATTGTTGTGTTTGCATTATTTTTCAATTGAAGGTTTCCATCTGTATTCGTTTCCTCCCATTGCGAAGCACCTAGTCCATCTCCATAATAATCGTAAATAGCGAAGGTGTAGCAATCAGATCCCGGCAGACCGACGTCCCAGTTATATTGGGTAAGATTTTCCAGGGGATTAGTCGGATCAGTTGCAGGCGGGAATTCCCCCGTACCAAAGTTCCCTGCAACATTCTCATTTCCTTCTGACCAAACTACGTTTCCATCACTATCTGTGATTTCCATATAAGTTTCATCGCCATAGTCATCCGTCAATAGCGAAACTTTGAGAATATTATTGGTCTGTAGGTCACAGTCCGATGGTGTAGGCCCAGGACCTGTTCCAGAGCATGGGTCATATGAGCCATTTAAGGTGGTTGCATTTGAATTTGTTGGGTCTAACCATGGCTTCAGTCTCTCGTTATTTGCCGACCCATTTGAGGTCCAATGGTAAGACATTTTACCATACAGGTCAGGAGAGGTTTGGTTTGTACAAAACGAGCTTCCTCCGGTGAGTGTTCCAATGATCAATCCGCTGTTGTTAAATAGTGGTGATCCCGATGATCCTCCCTCTGTTACTCCATGGCCATTTGAATTTGAGGACCAAGATAATCTCCAATGAGAACCGCTAGCTGAACCCCAAGAGGTACTTTGGGTGGTTCCGTTGAAAGTTGAAATTTTCTTTATATCTCCCGCAGGATGGTGTATACCAGCCCCACCTTGAGATGCTGAGGATGCCGCTTTCCAACCATTCCAATATCCACTAAAGCTGGATGATTTGAGTGTATTGACAACTGAAGTTTCATTGTTGTTATTGCCAAGCTTGACTAATAAAAAATCCGAACCTGAATTACCTCCACCATCATCAGAGTCAGCAATTCTTAAACATCCTGTGACGTAATGGTCGTCCAAAGAACCTGCAGAGTTTGGATTGTTGCAGTTGGGTGATTCATAACGAAAATAAAAGCGCCAGCTATTCATGTTATTTGCACTTGTATTCACGCCACAATGCAGAGCAGTAAGAAAATAAGGCTTACAATCTTGCGCTGTGTTGTTCACCAATGATCCTGTGCACCATCCGGCACTGTTTCCTTCTACAATGTAGATTCTAGCTACACCGTCTTTTTCGTCTTGCCAAGAATCTCCAACGGGAGAGCAGTTTACATTAACCTCGCATGGATCAGATTCATTGATTTTTGTCGCATTGGGATTTCCTGTAGATCGGTAATTGTACATCACCCGATCAATCATTATTTGACTTTCTTGTGTATTTGCAGGTTCGGTCAATGTAAGTACTAAATCATCTCCGAAACATAGGGCTGCATTTTGTGTTTTGTGTGCTAAAACATCTTCTTGATTCATTGGCTTGTGCACCAAACGACCCTCAATATTTCGAATCTCAAGTGTTGATTGACCAAATAGCTCAAATTTTGAAAATAAAAAGCTTAGTGCTTCAGCTCCGTTTGCTTGAACACGAAGCATCCATGTTTTTGATCCATCATTGTTGATTTTCCAATCTCCAACAAGACTAGGATTAATATTTGTAGAAATTGCAGTTCCAATGCGATAAAGGGATCCATTTTTTTCTCTTTCTTCATTCTCCAAATGTATTTGAGAAAGGTCAGGGGTCTCAAGCGATAGAGCAGGAATAGTTTTTAGGTTTTCAAAAGGTTGTGAAATAAGTCCTTTCCGCTGTGCGCTCAGGTTGAGTGTGACCAAGGCACATAAAAGTAGTGTAAAAAAGTTTTTCATAGGTTTGTTTTTGGTTTTAGACGTCGATGGTTTAGGAATTCCTTTTCTCGACATAGTTTTGTTAATTTTACCGAACAAATATAAGTTTTGTAATCCAATTTTAAAAATGATTAAAATTTGCCTTGTTGAGGATGAAGAAAGCCTTGTTGAATTGATAAAGTTCAATCTTGAACTGGAAGGTTATCAGGTTGAAGTCTACAAAAATGGGCGAAAAGCAATTTCAAATGTTCAGAAAATCATCAAAAGTGACTTGATTGTTTTAGATGTCATGCTTCCAGAAAATAGCGGCTTCGATGTATGTAAGGAAATTAGGCGTTTTAGTCAGGTGCCCATTCTATTTCTTTCCGCAAAAGGAATTGCTGCAGACCGCATTCATGGCCTACGTTTGGGCGCAAATGACTATCTCCCCAAGCCTTTTGATTTAGAGGAGCTTATATTGAGAATTCAAAATCTATTGCCATCGGAAAATTCGATGTCAGACGGAGATGAAGCATTCATTATTGGCTCGAAATCAGTTGACTTTTCCAGTTATGAGTTATTGGATTTAACAACAGGCGAAAAACATGTTTTTTCGAAAAGAGAAATAGAATTGCTTAAACTTTTTCGAGACTCAGAAGGCTCAGTTGTCTCGAGAGACGAGATCTTGGATAAGCTTTGGGGTAAAGAAAACTTTCCTACATCAAGAACCATTGATAATTATATCTTGACCTTTCGTAAAATCTTTGAGTCGAACCCTAAATCTCCTATTTATTTCCACTCAATTCGGGGTGTGGGATATAAATTCACACTTTAAATTTCTATGAAAATATTTTATCTCTTTCTTTTTCTTCCAATCTTCACATTTGCTCAGGTTACAGGGTTGATTCAGGGTCAAAATGGGAAGCAATTAAAACCACTTTACGGAGCTAAAGTTAAACTCTTAAGCTCAAGTGAGGGTGTCATTACAGATGAGGATGGACAGTTTGAGTTGATATTACCAAGGATACTGCCAGATACGCTAATCATTACTGGAAGAGGTTATTTTTCAGACACTATTCCTGTAACTAAGAATGATAGGTTTACGGCATTTAATATTGTTTTATTTTCTGAACAACTGCTACCCGAGGTCATTGTGGGCTATCGAAAAAATACTTCTTCCATATCTCGCTTAAAAGTGCTTCATGTAGAGGAACTTACCTCGAGTGAATTGCGCAAAGCGGCCTGCTGCAATTTAGGAGAGTCATTCGAGACCAATGCCTCGGTTGACGTGAACATGACTGATGCAGTTTCGGGCGCAAAGAAAATACGAATGATGGGGCTCGAGGGCATATATACACAGATTCAGCTTGAGAATATGCCTTTTTTACGTGGTATTGAAAGTTCTTTTGGACTCGAAACTATTCCTGGCTCTTGGATTGAGTCTATTCAAATCACTAAAGGCGCCGGAAATGTCGTGAACGGTTATGAAAGCATGGCAGGTTTGATTAATTTGGAAATAGCAAAGCCAGAGACGATGGATCGGTTTTATTTGAATGCCTATCAAAACCGAATGGGCAAATCCGAAATTAATCTGATGTCAGGAGTTGAGCTAAATGAGAAGTGGTCGGCAGGAT
>CAJXDT010000010.1:0-61289 GCA_913052055.1 uncultured Cryomorphaceae bacterium | reverse complement strand
TTGTATCTCCATTGGACCATATTACCTCATAAGGACTTGTTCCACCCGAATAAATTACTTCGGCCAAGCCATTGCTATCTGCAAAGCAGCTCACATTAAAACTATTGAAATCAGTCAGCACCGAAGCACTAGAAATTAATAATGGGGGCTCCGTAATATTAAAAGTATCTGAAGCAATACATGAATACTCATCCACAACATTGAGAATATATTCACCAGGCGCCAGATTTGAAATACTATCCACAGTAGCAGCATTTGACCAAGAATAAAAAATCGGCTCCGCTCCTACTACATCGGTAGAAATATATCCATCATCATTGCCAAAACAAAGGACGTTTTGAAGTGATGAAAGCGAAATAATAGGATTGGTATAAATGATAACTGTTTCAAAAGTATCAATGAGACAATCCAAACCATCAAAGGTAATTTGCACACTGTAAATACCAGAATCAGCCAATTCAGTTTCAGGAATGGTTACTGCAGATCCTGATCCTGAAAACCCATTTGGTCCTGACCAAGAATAATTTGCCAATGCTGAAAAGGTTGCTGATAAGTTAAGAGATTCAGTTTCACAGACAGGATAGTTATAATCTACGGCTGGAGGTGGACAACCTGAAACATTAATTAATAAAGTATTACTTGCCGTTAGTGGACAGCCATTTGCGTCCAATAAGTCAGAGGCTCCATCATTACCATATTCGTTCCCTGAAATTTCACCTGTTCCAAAAATATAGGTCACATGTTCCAAGGTTGAATCACACTGAAACATTAAACAATCATCAACTACTGTAACAAGGAAAGTGATAACCGTACTGTCAGTACCTTCAGGAGAAGCAATGACTTCTCCTCCACTTAACGCGTCCGCTCCTGTTCCAATTCTAACTTTAATCGAATTAGTTGCCGCATCATATTCGGCTTGATCGTCACCAACTACATCCGTTTTTGCACCAGAATTAGGCCCAAAGTCGATTGAAATTGAATTTGCAACATATTGTGTTCTAGGATCAAGCGTATCAACAATGAAGGTATTTAATGATAAATCAGAACCGATGTTCTTTCCCACCAGGGTATACTCTAGAATATCTCCAGGCTCAACAATTCCGCCATTCAAGTCATCTATGTAGACCGATGCCCTTAAATCAGGCTCATATATATCTATGGCAGAAGTTATTACACGGCACAAAATATTTTCACCTGAGGTTGAAACCCGAACGGTGGCTGAATTCGTATTATTACCGATATAATTAAAGCTTGAATTATCAGGAATATAAATAGCCGCATCATACCCCAAATTGTTATTGTATCCTGGATTTCTATATGGCGTCACTACTGCATCATAGGATATAGTGCTATTGAAACAATTGTTAACGGGGTGTAAAGCATCAGAAATAGAGACATAAGAACCCGCACCATTAAACGAAAGACCATCTCCAGCAGAACTCCGGTCACCCTCGTGGGCGATAACTCCTAATTCAAATGAAACAGGACCAGCAAGCGGGGTGTTAAATCCTGAAATAGGTATATCAAGCGTCGTGCCGACTCCAATAGCACCATAACCATCAAAAACGGTTAGGTTTCTCATAGATTCATAAATATTTTTGTACACGACAACGATAGACCAACCACCAAATACATTAAATGCATTAGAGCGCGCAACAACATTAGCGACGGTAAACCTTGCTTTAATACCTGCATTTTGAACGATACCGGTAATATCTTTAAAACAATTATAGCTTGGATGACTAATACCACTTATGTCAATGGTTTCCTCTGCTATTATATCTTGATATGGGTCAGAATTTACAGCTAATTTTACTTGATCTCGACTTGCGTAACCCTGAGTACCTGAACTAATTTCAGCACTCCAATACAATCCAGCCCAAAGTATCTCACTGCAGTTTTCTAAATCTAGGCTGTCACTCGTAGACATGAAAGTTGAAACATCACCATCGATATCAACATATTGCATGTTTTGATTATCATTGGCTCCGTTTCCGCTGGGCGGCATCTGTGCTTGAAGATTGGCGCAATTACCGCTACTACAAGATATAGCAACGTTTGAAAGAAAACGTATCCCTCCTTTTTGGGCATTCTGATACCTAACATCAAAAGGCTCAAATAATTGACAATGTCCTGAATTCCAATACCCTACAAAAAAAAGCAGGAGCGTAATTAAGGCTCTTTTAGACCTCAAAAGAAAATTAAAATTATTGATCAGTAACACAGTTTAAATTGTAAGAAAGACACTTACCATCTTAACGACTATTTCGTAAAGAAGTTGCTAAAATAGTAAAAACGTTTTCCAATAGAGAAACGGGGGGCATTTTACCTATGTATTCGCAACAAATCATTGGGATATACCCGCAATACCTTACTTAGTTTTGTGAAAACCCACCTTTCATTATAGCTAATGATTCCTTTCCGATACCAACTATAGACATCATATTTAGAGGAAACTCTAAGAGCACATGGGTGAAACTCAAAAAGAAAAGAAAAGTCAGGCCTAAACCATAATCGATCAGGTATACAACACACGCTGAAATCCAAATCACAATTACCGCTATAAAACGCACCTTAGGTACTTTATGCCAACGTATTACTTCCGTCTTACTAAACCAATTGAGATAATGATAGAGATAGGCAAATGCAATAAATCGCATCAATAGAATTCCTGGTGTAGAATAAAAAATTACAGCTAAGGACTTTTTAGGATCAACATAAGGCCTATCAAAGATATCAGTATATCCGGCGACTGTTGGCATATCAGCTAGATTAAACTCCCGAAGTATTTGAAAGTTTAAATTGTAAAAGCCTTTTCCATCTGCAAAATAAGACTCTTTTCCGTATTCAGAAATTTGAAAAAAAGTGGTGTTTGGTAAAATATAAATTAAAAGAAAGGGAACCAAAACAAAGCACAAAACAGACAAAAGACCTGTTTTTGACCTTGATTTTAGCGCGCCAAACAGCATGAATAAACCAGTAAATAAATACACGTGAAATAATGTAGGTAAAAGAGAGGTCAATGCAAAGGTGGTATAATTTGGCTTAAAAACCTCGTTCCCCATTGCGTTGGTGTAGTTGGGCGCAAACCAACCATCGATAAAGCCAAAAAGAACAATGATTAAGACGGCTTTAATAAATATGTTTTTCACCAAGACAAACAACAAAGAACTTATAAAAGCGAGTAAAATAAGTTTATCTCCGAGATTTAATTCAAAAAACATTTCCGTAAAACTCGAATGAAACTCATAGGTATGCGCAATATCACTATAGCCTAATAAACAGCCCACACCGAGAAGGATGACAAAATCATACTTACCTGTGGAAAAATACTTTCGGTCGTGAAGCCAACTGATCTCGGTTAAATAATGAAGTGGCCCAAGAAAGGCATACGCAAATAAAAACACCTCAAAAGGCATTACAAATGCTGCAATCATGCTTATGAACATGAGTGCAATATTTAAATAATTAATTTGATCTTGCCTTTGAGCACTTAGCATGGAATAAAATTAGGTAAAAACCTTAAATGCTTCTATTATTTTGACTAAAACAAAGTCATTTGATCATCTTCATTAGCTTTACCATCAGGTTTGTCATTGCTCAAATCCCACTCAATCGTATTAGCGGCGTTTTCCTCGCCTACGATCTTATCATCAACCTGCTTGGCAGATTTATTGGATTTGTTTTTTTTCTGAGCTATAACTTTTGCTTTTTTTTCCTTTTCGACTGAGTTCTTTTTAGACTTTATCTCCTTTTTTACCTTCGGTATTGGTAAATCTTTCGTTTCTTCTTTACTATCAGCCTTTGGTTCTGGAGAAGATTCAGCAGTTGTTTCTTCAACAAGCTCTGCATCCTCTATTTCGCTCGGCGAATCGTTGCTCAATACTTGTTCTTCAGCAGCCGGCCATGGCTCCTTCCCTTCTCCAATAGCATGATTGAGTAAGACCTCTTTGACTTTAAGCTTGGTAAGCTGATTACCTTGAGCTTTCATTCCCTTTATATCGATAAATGAGCTTAGATCTAAAATAGTATCGGGAAGATTTTTCGTTGCTTTTAAATGTTTATTGTAAACAATTTTAACCTCTGGTTTAAAGGCTGTAGAAACAACAGCTAAAGAAGAACCATCGCTATCACTAATAAAAAGGACTCTTTTGTTAGTTGTTGACTCGCACTCAAATCTTTTAACATAATGTAGCTCTTTCTTACCGTCATAGTAAACCGCAGATATCGCACGAGTGGGAATCCATTTCTCAAGATGAATCATGTCCTCCTCAAAACGTGTTGAAAGATCGAAGCTACTTAAACGATACGAACCGTTGGAGTACAGCGAAAGTAATTTATCGTCTCCCTTAAAATCTCCTAAAAACTGACCTCTTCCCTCATCATTTAATCGACCAACGACATCATCAAACCAAATTTTGCGCGCAGCGAGCGTCGAACCACCGGTTTCCTTGAAAATAACCTTCTGTACCAATTCCTTGGTCACCCGATTACCAACTGATTTCCTCCCCTTTATGATTAGGTCACCCAAATCAACATCAAATTTTAATCTTTTCAAATGAGGCCTTGGTCTCAAAGCAACTGTGACAATTTCTCTTTCGCCATTTGGATTAGCAGAAAAATAGAGCACCTTGGAGTTTTTGTTGCCTTTAGTTAAATCATATTCCGTATCTCTCGTAATACTATTGACATAAAAACGTTTCATCATTGTGGGCCCCGAAGTTCCGTCTCTATACATCACATGATAAATCGTTCGCTTATCTCCCCGCTTCCAGACATTGGCATAAACCAAATCTTTTCCGACAAATTTCTTATCCGTAATCTTGGTAATCAACATCTTACCTGTCTTAAAGAAACAGATTATATCATCAATTTCTGAACAGTCATTTACCGCTTGTACCTTGCGCAAACTATAACCAATAAAGCCTTCATCATAATCTACAAAAAGCTTCTTATTGGCAATAATCACTTTAGAGGCGCTAATATTTTCAAATGTTTTTATTTCCGTTTTACGTTCTTTGCCTTGGCCAAAGTTCTTCTTAAGGTTCCGGAAATACTCTATGGCATACTCAACGAGATTTGCTAAATTCTCCTTTACAGCCTTGATTTGATCTTCAATCTTCAATAAATTATCATCCGCTTTACTGCTATCAAAACGTGTAATTCGAATCATAGGAATTTGGGTGAGCTTGTGCAGGTCCTCATCTGTAATTTCACGGATCAATTGCTTTTTGAATGGTTTGAAGCACTTATATAGATAATCGTAAAGACTTTCCTTGTCAGAATAGTTTTTGAAATCTATATACATCTCCTTTTGAATGAATATTTTCTCAAGCGTCGCAAAATGCCATTGTGCCTCTAATTCGGCCAGCCTAATCTCTAACTCTCTCTTTAAAAGAAAAACAGTTTGATCAGTATTGGCTCTGAGTATCTCAGAGACACCCAAGAAAACAGGTCTTTCTCCATCAATAATTGATGAATTCGGAGATATTGAAACCTCACAATCTGTAAAAGCATACAATGCATCAATAGTTTTGTCAGGAGATACGCCAGACGAGAGGTGAATGATGATTTCAGCATCCGCAGAGGTATTGTCTTCAATCTTCTTTATTTTAATCTTTCCTTTGTCATTTGCTTTAAGAACAGAATCAATCAAAGAGCTTGTAGAGGTTCCAAATGGAATCTCATGAATAATTAGCGTCTTTGCATCTTTCTTTTTGATCTTTCCACGGACACGAACCCTTCCCCCTCGCTTTCCGTCATTATAATTAGAAAAATCAGCCATTCCTCCATTCGGGAAATCAGGAAAAAACGAAACTTTCTTTCCCTTGAGGTGGTTGATTGAATTGTCAATGAGTTCAATAAAATTATGTGGCAAAAATTTACAAGCCATTCCTACAGCAATTCCTTCAGCACCTTGTGCTAAAAGAAGCGGGAATTTCATTGGAAGATTATTGGGCTCTTTATTTCTTCCATCATAGCTTAATAACCAATTTGTTGTTTTGGCATTAAAGGCAACGTGCAAGGCAAACTTAGATAATCTTGCCTCTATGTATCTAGGTGCAGCTGCTCCATCCCCCGTAAGGGTATTTCCCCAGTTTCCTTGACAATCAATTAAAAGATCTTTTTGACCAAGCTGCACCAATGCATCACCAATAGATGCATCTCCATGCGGATGATACTTCATTGTATTACCAATAATATTAGCAACCTTATTGTAACGCCCATCCTCCATTTCTTTCATGGAATGCAAAATCCTTCTTTGAACAGGCTTCAATCCATCCGCCAAACCAGGGACGGCCCGCTCTAAAATCACATAGCTTGCATAATCTAGAAACCAACTTTCATAGAGACCACTTACGGGAATAATGCTCTCATCGACTTCATTATTCTCAAAAGGATTGTGCTGCTCTTCGTTCTGCTCGCTCTCTGGATTCTCGTCTGACATAAAAAGTTAGGCTATTTCTTTTTGGGATTCAACTTGGAACGTATCTTCTGATTCATCTGAAGATTCATCTTCTGACGCATCTTTTTCCACTCTGAGGTTTTCAATAATAAATTCTTGTCTTTGTGGCGTATTCTTGCCCATAAAGTATGATAATATAGAATCAATCGATGCATTTTGAGAAAGTAAAACTGGCTCTAAACGCATTTCTTCACCAATAAAATGAGTAAATTCATCAGGAGATATCTCCCCTAAACCTTTGAAACGAGTGATTTCTGCATTCTTTCCTATTTCCTGTAATGCACTTTTGCGTTCCTCCTCGGAATAGCAATAAAGTGTCTTTTTCTTATTCCGAACCCTAAACAACGGCGTTTGCAACACATATACGTGGTTCTTTTTGACTAAATCAGGGAAGAACTGAAGAAAAAAGGTAAGTAAAAGCATTCGGATATGCATACCGTCAACATCCGCATCAGTGGCAATAACGACCTTATTATAACGCAAATCTTCAAGATCATCCTCTATATTTAAAGCAGCTTGAATAAGGTTAAACTCTTCATTCTCATAAACTACTTTTTTCGTCAATCCATAACAATTCAATGGTTTACCTTTCAAAGAAAAAACAGCCTGCGTTCCTACATCTCTTGATTTTGTGATTGATCCACTTGCTGAATCTCCCTCAGTAATGAACAAGGTTGTTTCCTCTCTTCTTTCGTTCTTAAGGTCATTAAGATGAATTCTACAATCCCGCAATTTCTTGTTGTGTAAATTTGCTTTTTTGGAGCGCTCACGTGCTATTTTTCTAATTCCTGCAAGCTCTTTTCTTTCCTTTTCGGACTGCTTGATTTTGGTTTCTATTGTCTTGGCTATCTCTGGGTTTTTGTGAAGAAAGTTATCAAGCTTGTCCTTCAAAAAATCATTGATAAATGCACGCATTGACTTCCCACCCGGCTCAATTTCTTGAGACCCTAGCTTGGTTTTTGTTTGCGACTCAAAAACAGGCTCCATTACCTTAACGGATACGGCGGCAACAATAGATTGACGAATATCAGACGCCTCGTAATTCTTACTGTAAAAATCCTTGATAACCTTAGCTACTGATTCACGGAAAGCACTTTGATGTGTACCACCCTGAGTCGTATGCTGACCATTTACAAAAGAATAATAGTCCTCTCCATAGGTCTTACCATGTGTAAATGCGACCTCTATATCTGCGCCTTCTATATGAATAATTGGATAGAGCGGATCTCCATCCATATTATTTTCTAAAAGGTCCTTTAATCCATTTTTCGACTGAAACTTATTTCCATTGAAATAGATAGAAAGTCCTCTGTTTAGGTAACAGTAATTCCAGAGCATTTTATCGACATAATGCGTCTTAAATGCATACTTTTTAAAAATCTGGTCATCTGGAGTAAACTCGACATATGTCCCATTTTGCTCATCTGTTTTTTCTAATGAAAAATCTTTAGTCAATTCTCCCCTGCTAAAGGATGCTTTTTTAAGCTCTCCATTCCGAACAGCATAAACAGAAAAATGAGAAGACAATGCATTGACTGCTTTTGTACCCACTCCATTGAGTCCAACTGATTTTTTAAAAGCTTTTGAATCATACTTACCTCCGGTATTCATTTTTGAGACAACATCAACGACTTTACCCAAGGGAATACCTCTTCCATAATCTCTAACAGTTACTAAACCATCTTTTATGTGCAAATCAATCTTTTTGCCATTACCCATGACAAACTCATCTATACAATTGTCGACAACTTCTTTTACCAAAAGATAGATACCATCATCAGATGAAGCCCCACTACCTAACTTTCCTATATACATACCCGGCCTAAGGCGAATATGCTCTTTCCAATCTAATGAGCGAATATTGTCTTCCGTATATTGATTTTCAGACATAGTTTAGTAATTGCATAGTGGTACATAACAAATATAATTGGTAAAGCCCTTGATAAAACAAGGGAATCAATTGAATTATGAACGATGTATAGTTGAAAATGAAAGAATGCTATTTTTCGATAGATTTTCTCCAAGATTCATTTAGAGCAATAATCAACTTTCGTGCAATTGCGTTGGAAAATGTTTTTGTCCTGTAACCCCCAATCCAATTGACACCCTTTATAGCATTGGTAATGAAAACCTCATCAGCTGCCAATAAATTTTGAGGTAATATACTGCACTCATAAACCTTTATACCAGCAGCTAAAGCAAGGTTAATAATCTGCATCCGCATTGTTCCGGCAAGACAACCTTCCTCAAGTCCTGGGGTATATAGAACACCATTACTAACAACAAAAACGTTACTTGAAGAGGTTTCTAAAATATTCCCTTTGTCATTACTCAAAAAAAGATCATCTAGACCCTTTTCTTTCGCAGCAATAGCAGCCATTACATAATGAAGACAGGATTTTGTTTTGAAATTAGATAGAAAGTTTTTTTGCAACTTAATGTCTTGGTAAATATCCACCTCCAAACCCTTGGCGTTTAGCTCAAAAAAATTAGAGCCATAAGCATCAACCTCGATGTAGAAATTAGCTTCATTAGAGGTAGGCAGGTATGTCCCGCCGATTGAGCGATCAATGGATAAACGACATTTACCTCCTTTTTCAATTCTTGATTTTAAAATAAGTTCTTCTATGCGCTCCTGAAAGAATTCAGCATTGTAATAGCTCGGGACTCTGATTCGAAGAACCTTGGCACCTTCGATAAGCCTAGCAATATGGTTTTCGACATTTATTGGTTTTCCACTAACAATTCTTATGGTTTCAAAAACACCGTCCCCGTATAAATGTGCACGGTTTCCCGGGTCAATTGTCGGAGAAGAGTTTGGTAAAAGATTACCGTTATTATTGATATATAAAACACCCATATTAAAATAAAAGCCCTAAAAATTCAATTCCCTTTGTGAAATCAATCAATAATACAAATAAAATTCCAAATAACGCACCGCCAATATGGGCATCATGTGCAATCCCAGAACCCCCTCGTTTTAGGGAATAGTATTCAAAAAAAAGATACAAAGGAGCCAAAATATATGCCTTTATCGGTATCGGAATAAACATAAGGTATAACTCAAGCTGGGGATTCCAAAGCATGGCAGCAAAAATAACAGCAGAAACAGCACCAGAGGCACCCAAAGAGCGGTATCCAGGATTATCAGCGTTGCGAAAATAAGGCCAAAGCGTCGCCACAACTGCACCACCAAAATACAATAAAATCAAGTAGAAACTTGCTTGAATACCGAATACGTAATTCCACTGGTCCTCAAGAAAGCTACCTAAGAAATATAAAGAGATCATATTAAATGAAAGATGTGTCCAGTCTGCATGAATAAAAATATGTGAAAAAATCCTGTAGTATTCCTTCTGGTATTTTACTTTATATGGAACAAACAGACTTTTCTCTGTAAAATCCGCATTGGAAAACCCTTGGTAAGAAATCAAAACGGTCAGTATGACGATTATAAGGATAAGACTGAGCATGCTTTTAATTATCTTATAAAGATAGATAATATTGATTGACTAAGTAGAACAAAACGGAACACTCAGTAAAAGTGTTTACTTTTGTAAATAAAAAACAATGATTGTATCCCCATCAATTTTATCATGCGATTTTGGAAATGTTGAAAGAGACACAAAAATGCTTCATGCATCGAAAGCAGACTGGCTCCATATTGATGTCATGGATGGCGTTTTTGTACCTAATATATCCTTTGGTTTTCCTGTCCTTAAAAGTGTAAATAAGCATACGGATAAGGTTCTAGATGTGCATCTTATGATCGTAAATCCAGATAAATACATAAAAGAGTTTGTTGACTCAGGCGCTGATATAATCACTGTTCATTACGAGGCGTGCCAACACCTTCATAGAAGCATTCAGCTGATTAAAAGTTTCGGTGTTAAGGCAGGAGTTGCTTTAAATCCACATACCCCAGTTTCCGTTTTAGAGGAAGTCATTCAAGATCTAGATCTCGTATTGATTATGTCGGTTAACCCTGGTTTTGGCGGACAAAAATTCATTCCTTCAAGCGTCTCAAAAGTGAAAAAATTAAAAACACTTATTGAGCAAAAAAATACATCAGTGATTATTGAGGTTGATGGAGGTGTAAACTTGGAAACGGGTGCACAGCTGAGTCATGCAGGAGCAGATGCTATTGTTGCGGGAAGTTATGTGTTTAAGTCAGAAGACCCGACAACAACCATCTCAAATCTGAAAAAACTGTAAGCGTAACTCTTTGGGTTGTAAAACGTTTTAATGTACAATGCAATTTATATTTAAAATACTATTCCTCTTTCCCTTGCTCAGCGCTTTTGTCTCTGCCCAATCTGAGCTGGAAAAGCAAGAGCTAGAATTGAATACAACATTATTGTCTTTTCGCAAAGCCATTACTGTTGAACAAATGGACACTGAAAATGAGAACTTCAAAAAACAGCTTTATGAATTCCTTCAACAAGAAGGAGCATTTAACTATACGTTTAAACACCTGCAATCTGTAGCTATTTTAAATAGCCCAGATGGAAAAATACGGATTGTAAACTGGAATATCGAATACCCAGATATGTCTTATGCATACGGCGGATTCATCATGATAAATGAAAATAAAAGCGTTCGACTAGTTGCCCTTAATGACATGCATGGTGCATATGAAAAAAAGCCAAAAGGAACTGTTGATTTTTCAGATTGGTATGGAGCACTTTACTATAAAATTATTCCTTTCGAGAATGGCAATAAAACCGAATACTTATTACTGGGTTGGGATGGAGGAACCACAGGAAGTAATTTCAAGATTTTAGACGTTTTGGTTTTAGGGAAACGAAGTGTTCGATTTGGTAGTCCTGTATTCATTTCTGACAATAAGCTGCAAAAACGGATTGTATTTGAATACGCCAATGAGGCCGTAATGAATATGAGGTTTGAGAAGAAATATGGAAGGATTGTTATGGACCATTTATCCCCTGAAGCACCTGCACTCGAAGGCATCTATTCTTATTATGTACCAGACTTATCTTATGACTCCTATGCCTATAACGGAGCTTATTGGGTATTGAAGGAAGATGTAATCGCCGTGAATGACCCCGAGTTTGAGCCAAAAAGTTTTATTCAGATGAACCCTAGAACGGGAAAACTTGAAAGAAAAAGACTGAAAAAAGATTGGATCAACCCAACCAATATTAAACAAAATGACGGAGACATTAATCATGTTGCCAGGACACCTGAGCTTGAGTCAGCGTCTAAGTCCACACCGCTAGAATACGATAAAAAAGCACAACGAAAACTAAAAAGAGCCTATAAAAAAGACCCTTCAGGTCTATCCATAACAACTGGAAAATATAAAAGAAAAAAGAACCGCAATAAATTACCATAATGCAGCTAGGACTCATAAATACATTAACTATTGATCGCTTTACTCCTCCTGGAGCATTTCTTGAGGATGAACAAGGAAATGAAGTCTTGCTGCCTCAAAAATATCTTTTAGATTCTTATGAACTAGGGCAAAAAATAGATGTATTTGTTTTTAAAGACTCACAGCAACGTATTGTTTGTACCACAGAAGAACCCTTCTTATTTTTAGGAGACTTTAAATACCTCAGGGTTACACAGGTTAAGCCAATCGGAGCATTTGTCGACTGGGGTTTAGATAAAAATCTCTTGATCCCTTTCAGTGAACAAATCTGCAAATTAGAGGAAGAAGGGTATTATCTTTTTGTTTTACGATACGATTATAAAACTGACCGTCTTTTCGGAAGCATGCGCGTGCGAAAATCGCTTGACATTTGTAATGAGGAGCTTCAAGGACAAGAGGTAGACCTATTAATCTGCGAACAAAACGACCTTGGAGTAAGTGTCATCGTAAACAATAGGTATGATGGAATGATTTTCGATTCAAATATCATTGCAAGTATAGAACCCGGAGATGAACGCAAAGGTTATGTGGAAAAAGTTCGGGATGACGGCAAACTTGATATTCGTCTTGAACCCATTACTTTTGAAAAATATGATCTTGCAGAAAGTAAAATATTAGAACTTCTGCAAGACAACGGGAAACTAATGCTGAGTGATAAATCTCCCTCAGAATTAATAAATAAAGAGCTCGGAATGAGCAAAAGAACATTTAAACAAGCCATCGGAAAGCTTTACAAGCATCGCAGAATTAAAATAAACAAAGACTCTGTAGAGCTCTTAGTCAAAACATAGTCCTTATTTTGGGTGATAATGACTCGTTGCAGCCGTCTCAATCAACGCCCTGTCTAAAGTCATTCTCTTCCTCTCTTGGCGCGCATACATTTCCATCTGATCGGTGTAATGCGGACCATTTTCGTTTCTA
Source organism: uncultured Cryomorphaceae bacterium (assembly GCA_913052055.1). Lineage (GTDB taxonomy): Bacteria > Bacteroidota > Bacteroidia > Flavobacteriales_D > Crocinitomicaceae > UBA952. Next base: position 48,507 of record CAJXDT010000010.1, on the reverse strand, counting down.
GAGTTTCCATATGGCAAGACAGTCTCAATTTCCACACCCTCATTTGAATATTGTAAAATCATAATGTAGGATTCTCCATGCATTGGTTTTGCTGTTCCTTTTTCGAAAGGCGCACTTGTCATTGCAGCAATCATATCTGTTAACCCTGGCACGGCCAAACGCTTATTACCTCTATGGTGTATCTGATAATCTCTCAGCTGAATATCATAGCGACCAAAATACTTCATTAAATGCTTATCAGTTGCCTTTAAGGCTCTATCCATTCTTTCTTCTGGCGATAGCTGCTTCCCTCCTAGCCCAAGAAAGTAGTTGTAATAAATAGCCCACTGTGCAGCTCCAATACTCGTAGTATCTGCTCGTTTATCCCATCCCTGAATAAGGTCAAAAACTTGCTCATATTTATCGTAATTAGCATAAGAATCTGGTGCAGTCTTGAATACAATATTTGCTCCTGAAGGTGTCCAAAGAGAATCAGGGTATTTAATGTCATATTTAATAGAGAAAAAATCCTCCATGCTCAATGACTCTTTAGAATCAATGAGCTGCATAAATCGTGTGCTCCTATTGTTTTCAGATTCTTTAAAACCAATTTTAAAATCCGCAAAATCATTCTCCTCGAGATTGTCGTCCTCGTGCGCACTATTAAAGGGAGTATTATTGGTATTGAACAAATAACCATGGGACGGATCTAAAAGCTTAGGTAAAGCCTCATAAGGTAGGAAACCCTCTTGCAGGACCTCTGCACTTTCACCTTTCATTACACCATTAATTCTTTGTCCTTCAGATGCTCTTTTCGGAACCAATCCATTGTTCATCCAAAAAATCCTATCATCGCAATCTGCATACATAACATTAAAACGAGGAACAGTCATCATTTTCAAAGCTGCTTCAAACTCATTCCAGTTCTTAGCCTTTCCCATGTGGTACCATTCATCAATAGAAGCTATGTTCTCAAAAGCGTTTGAATAAAATGCGAAATAGCCTTTTTTATTTTTAATTACAGGGCCAAAAGCACTCCAAATTAATTTCTTTTTCACTTTTAGATTAAAACCCATTTTAGTCTTCAACTTTAGTTTTACAGAAGACTCTTCAAATGATACCCACTTTCCATCCATCCAATATTCGTGCTTATTTTTAGGATTTATTTTGAGTTCATAAACATCAATTAGGTCAGGATAATTATAGGTATGCGTCCAACCCAAATGTTCGTTTGTTCCAATCATAGGAAAAGGAGAGCCTGGAAATAAACCACCGAGCAAGTTCCAACCTTCGTCAGAATTAATATGTGCCTCATACCAAGAAAAAGGTCCTTCAAGGGGTTGATGCGTATTGACATTTAAAACGGTCTTGTTATGCTCCATTATTTTCCTACTAAAGGCAAATGCATTTGAACCAATTGTCTTCTCCTCCATTTCTTCTTGAGCAGATTTATTTTTGCCAGAAAGTAGCTCACCCAAAATATCGCCTGTATCTGAAAAGAAATGTATAACAAGATTATATCCCGTTAAGTAGTCCAACACAGTCATTGGAAAGCTATTTTTCACAAGAACCTCATCGGGAAAAGACTTCGCATATGCATTAATACCAGCGACATAGCCTTCGATCACCCTTAATACCTCCTCAGAAAGATCATTAATATGCGTTGACGCTGTACTTCTGCATCGCAAAAGCTCCACTAGATAATCCATAATCACGCCGTCCTTTCCTGCATGCAACCCCATAAGTCGTTTAGATGGCAAAAAAGTATATTGAATGGTCTCAAAATCATCTTCGGCATGTGCCCATGCTAAACCATATGCCGCAGCTTCATCGGTCGCGCCATAAATGTGAGGAACGCCATATTCATCCCTGTAAATATCGATTTGATCTGCATCAATTTGAGCCCAAATCGAGCAGCATAATAAAAGACCAAATGTGCATAAATATACTTTCATATTTTTTTTATTTAAATAACGCAGAAGGTACTAAAAAGTTGTATCCGAATTTTCTTGAAAGGAATATTCTACAATTGAAATATTTGATGTTGTTGCAGTTCCTTTAAAAACATATATTTGCACATATTTTTTACTTATGGCAAATACTTCAGATATCAAAAACGGCTTGTGCATAAAGCACAATGGGAAACTTTTTCAAATTATTGAATTTCAGCATGTGAAACCAGGCAAAGGTCCAGCATTTGTGAGAACAAAAATGAGACAAATTGAATCAGGAAAAGTTTTAGACCATACCTTTTCTGCTGGTCACAAAATCGAGACGGTTCGTATAGAGAATCGAGACTATCAGTACCTTTACCAAGATTCTGACACCTATATTTTTATGAACTCAAAAACCTATGAACAGGTAAATATACCCTTGAACATGGTTGAGAAAGCAGAATTCTTGCAAGAGGGAATGATCGTGAATATATTATTTCATGCAGAAGAAGAGCTTCCATTAGTGATTGACTTGCCAATGTATATCGTATCTGAAATAACCTATACAGAGCCCGGAATAAAGGGAGATACTGCAACGAATAGTATGAAGCCCGCTACAATCGCTACAGGTGCCGAAATTAGAGTTCCATTGTTCATAAACACAGGAGAGATAATTAAAGTCGATACGAGAACAGGAGTTTATGTGGAACGTGTTAAAAACTAATTGATGAAAAATACAGCGCTAACAGAAAAACACATTGCATTAGGTGCCAAAATGGTTCCCTTTGCAGGATATGCTATGCCAGTTCAATATGAGGGCGTTACTATTGAGCATGAAACCGTGCGAAATGGAGTTGGTGTTTTCGATGTATCACACATGGGGGAGTTTATTTTAAAAGGTGAAAATGCCCTAGCGCTTATTCAAAAATTCTCATCAAATGATGCTTCAAAGCTTTTTAATGGAAAAGCGCAATACAGCTGCATGCCAAATGGAAAAGGTGGAATTATTGATGATTTAATCATCTACCAAATAAATGAAAATGAATTTTTCTTGGTGGTCAACGCCTCAAATATTCAGAAAGATTGGGATTGGATCTCTTCTCATAATGACCTAGGCGTCGAGATGTCGAATGTCTCGGATGATTATTCATTACTAGCGATTCAAGGACCGGATGCCGCAAAAGCAATGCAAAGTCTAACGCAGGTGGACCTCAGCAACATGACCTATTATACTTTTGAACACAATCGCTTTGCAGGTATCGATAATGTAATGATTTCTGCGACAGGATATACTGGTTCAGGTGGGTTTGAAATTTATGTTCGTAATGAAGATGCCAACGCACTTTGGGACAAGGTTTTTGAGGCCGGAAAAGCATTCAACATAAAACCAATTGGTCTTGCAGCTAGAGACACGCTCCGGTTGGAGATGGGTTTCTGCTTATATGGAAATGATATCAATGATGAAACCTCTCCCTTGGAAGCAGGCCTGGGATGGATTACTAAATTCACAAAAGATTTTGTCGACAGTGAATTTTTGAAAAAACAGAAAGAAGAGGGTGTAAATAAAAAATTGGTTGCTTTTGAAATGATTGACAGAGGTATTCCTAGAAAAGAGTATGAAATATTCGACGCTGATTCGAATTGTATCGGAATAGTTACCTCAGGAACAATGTCGCCGTCTTTAAAAATGGGAATTGGGCTAGGCTATGTAAACTTACCTTTGAACAAAGTGGATACGGAAATCTTTATTGCTGTTCGGAATAAAATGCTCAAGGCAAAAGTGGTGAAGCTACCTTTTTATAAAAAATAACCTAAAACTTGGGGCACTTTTTACAAGCATAACCTTTCTTTTTGTATTTCTTACAGCACTTCTTTTTCTTATCACAGGAAAGCACACAATCAGGAAAAAACACATCCTGACTCGTGGGATCAATGACAGAAGGATCTAATTTTCTCATTATTTAGAAAGATTCTAAACAAAGATAGTGACTTTCATGAAACTGAGACAATCAGAAAAGAAAAATAAGTAAACAAAAAAATAGCGCAGGTAAACCTGCGCTATTTCATTTTTAAAATTTCTATACGATTAAACCAATCCTTGATCAATCATTGAGTCGGCAACTTTAACGAAACCAGCAACATTAGCTCCTTTCACATAATCCACATTGCCATCTGCTAGTTTTCCATACTCTACGCATGCATTATGAATTGATATCATTATTTCATGTAGTCGATCGTCAACTTCTTTTGATGACCATGACATTCTCAAAGAATTTTGAGACATCTCCAATCCTGATGTAGCAACACCGCCAGCATTTGATGCCTTTCCTGGTGCAAATAAAACCTTCGCTTCAAGAAATTTCTCAATCGCTTCAGGGGTCGAGGGCATATTGGCTCCTTCTGCAATACAAATCACGCCATTTCCAATAAGCAATGCAGCCTCTTCTCCATTTAATTCATTTTGTGTGGCACAAGGTAGGGCAATATCGACATCAACACCCCAAGGTCTCTGCCCTTCCACAAATTTGGCATTTGGATATGTTTTAATGTATTCCGAAATGCGACCTCTTTTTACATTTTTAAGCTCCATCACAAATGCTAATTTATTGGCATCAATACCATCCTCATCCAGAATATAACCTTTAGAATCTGATAGCGTCAAAACTTTAGCACCAAGTTGAGTAGCCTTTTCACAGGCATATTGTGCAACATTACCAGAACCTGAGATTGCAACAGTTTTACCTTCAAAAGTTTGATTTTTTGTTGCCAGCATTTCTTTTGCAAAATAAACCGTACCATACCCTGTCGCCTCAGGACGGATTAATGAGCCACCCCAATTGCGTGCTTTACCTGTTAATACACCGGTAAACTCATTTCTTATTCTTTTATATTGTCCAAACATATATCCTATTTCTCTTCCACCTACGCCAATATCACCAGCAGGTACATCCGTATCTGGTCCAATATGACGGCTCAATTCTGTCATAAAGGATTGACAAAACTTCATTACCTCATTATCTGATTTACCTTTAGGATCAAAATCTGAACCACCCTTACCTCCTCCGATTGGGAGAGTTGTTAATGAATTTTTGAAAATCTGTTCAAAACCAAGAAATTTAAGAATTGACAAGTTCACAGAAGGATGAAATCTCAAACCACCTTTGTAAGGACCAATTGCAGAGTTAAACTCAACCCTGTAACCCCTATTTACCTGCACTTCACCATTGTCATCTAACCAAGGAACTCTAAACATTATCGTTCTTTCAGGTTCTACAATTCTGTCCAAAATACGTGTTGTTTTATATTTTGGATTTTGCTCTATGAATGGAATTACAGCTTCAGCAACCTCTTGCACCGCTTGTAAAAATTCTGGTTCATGTGCATTTTTCAATGACACTCTATTCATAAATGCTTCAATTTCTGAATGGTAATTTGTTGACATAACAACTTAAATTTTAAAGGTTCAAATCGAGGCAAAAGTAAGCAAGATTTACTAATGTTAAATGTTATTTATCAAAAAGTTAAAAGTGTTATCGTCACAAACGCTATACTGTATGTTTTTATCTATTTTTTCTTGACAATAAATTGCATTAATTTTGTTTTGATTTAAGCAACCTTACAGAAACGAGTACGTTTAGGTAACAGAAGAATATTAGAGATGATTATAAGACATACAATCGCCGCTTTTTTAAGCATTTTAGTTATTACGCACAACTCTTTTTCTCAACAGCAGGTTTGCTTAGGAGATGATGCTACAGTTTGCTCAGGTCAAAGTGTGGACATTGAAATGTGTTCTCCCGGTGCTGGCGGTAACGTCGTAGGTGGTCTGCAATTAGATAACCCCACTATCGTGCCCACCCTAAGTGATGATCAATGGAGTCAAGCGATAAATATTGGATTTAACTTTACCTTTTACAACAACGTTTTCACTCAGCTTACAATCGGTTCAAACGGCATTCTTTCCTTTAATATGGGAAATGCAGGTGGTGGCTGCCCGTGGGCACTTCAAACCGTTGGAACATTACCCTCTACTGGTACAACAGCGGCACACAACGCAATCATGCCTTTCTATCAAGACATGAATCCGAACATAAGTACTAACGGGGATATTCAATATCAAACGATTGGAACTGCACCAAACCGGATGTTTGTCGTTTTATATAGAGAAATAGGCCAATTTCAGTGTGGTCCTTTGGAATGCAACTATGCCGGAATCATTCTTTATGAAACCAGTAACGATATTGAAGTGCATATCGGGAAGAAAACAATTTGTGGAACGTGGAATGGAAGTTTAGCCATTCAGGGTATCCAAAACGCCGGTGGAACAATAGCACACATTACGCCAGGAAGAAATAACTCAATTTGGACGGCGGACAACGATGCTTACAGATGGAATTATGAAGGAGGGAATGATTATACAATAGAGGCCATTACATATATTCAGGTTGTTGGCGTTGGTGGTAACCTTGTTTGGAATAACACCTTAGGAGAGACATTTCCATACAACACAATTTTAAATGTTTCCAATCCTCCTCCAGGCACGACGGGTTACTTTGTTACAGCCTCAGCATGTGAAGCAGCTTTAGGTTCTGTATCAGACACAACGTATATTACAACAGCATCACCAGAAATTATTGTTTCAATGACAGATGATATTTGTAGCCAAGGAGTAGGAAGTGTAACAGCAACACCGGGTGCAGGATCGCCTGGACCATATACCTATACTTGGCCAGCACTTGGTGCAGCAACGCAAACTGTTAACAATGTTTTTCCCGGTACCTATTCAGTATTCGTGGTAGACGGGAATGGATGCACATCAAACGGAACGGTAACCGTAGGAGATAGTCCTGCAGACTTTACCTCCACTTATACCCCTGTCGGGTGTTCCGGTGGAACAGATGGAACAGCAACAGCAATAATGACTCCTTCCGATGGTTCTGAAACTTTTCAATGGAGTAACGGACAAACTACTGCAACAGCAACAAACCTCACTACTGGAGTTTATACCTGTGAAATCGTAGCAAGTTCGGGTTGTATTGGCAACGTCTCAGTCACAGTTGATGAAATACCGGCAATGAACCTGAGCATAACAAATCAAACTGATGCATCATGTAATAGCTTTAATTCAGGATCAATTCAAGTTAGCGTATCTGATGGAACATCTCCGTATTCCTACAGCTGGGATCAAAGCACTTGCATTACAAATGAAGCAACTGATCTATTCGCCGGTACACATATAATAACAGTTACAGATGACAATGGTTGTTCCAATCAGATTTCGGCCACAATTGGAGAACCTGATGCATTAAGCATTAGCAACCTTACACCGGATAGTGTTATTTGCGCTGATGCTTTTATTAACCTTCAGGCAACTGGAAATGGAGGTTCAAGTCCTTACATATACACTTGGACTGCCAACGGGTCTAGCGTTGACGTTGGACAAACGATAACCGTGAATCCAGTAGCAAACAATACTTTATATTGTGTAACGCTTAGTGAAGAGTGCGGGTCACCTGAAACAAGTGAATGTCTTTCGGTAACATTTCCGAATACGATTACACCTATCATTGCACCCGATACTGAGGTTCAATGTGTACCTGGAGATTTTGTTTTTTACAATAACACCATTGAAGGAGCAGATGTAGATTATACCGTATTTAACTTTTCAAATGGTGATACATATACAACCAACGGAACAGAGTCTATTCAAACTACTTTTGAATTCCCCGGAACTTATGACTGTTATGTCACCATAACATCGACATACGGATGCACCTACTCGCAAGATTTTCAAAATATCATCACGGTTACACCTCCACCAATAGCAAACTTTACTTTGTCGAAAAATCCCGCCACTTGGTTTGAAACTGAAATACAAACAACAGAGGCCTGTGTTGGAAATGTAACAGATTTTCAATGGATTAGCCCGAATGCAACCTCGCTAATTAGCAATGAAGGTTCTGCGATGATTACTTATCCAGAGGGAGTATCTGGAACGTATCCCATTACATTGATTGCAACAACCAATGAAGGATGTTCAGACACGACAACCTTAGATGTTGAAATTGTACCCGATGTTATTTTTTATGCACCAAACACCTTTACACCTGATGATGATGAGCACAATCAAACATGGACATTTTTCGTAGAAGGAATTGACGTTCAAAACTTCTCATTAGAAATTTTCAATAGATGGGGAGAAACAATATGGGAAACGAATGACATCAAGGCAGAATGGGATGGAACATACCATAAAGGAGTCGTGCCCGAAGGAACTTACATATGGAGAGCTATTTACAAGGAACGTGAGAACGACGGTAGAAAGATACATACTGGATATGTAAATGTGATTCGTTAAAGAATAGATTATGTTGAAACACTACTTTTGTCTTTTTACAATACTCCTTGTCCTGTCGTCATGCGATGTATTGAATAAGGCAGCTTCTGATGCCGCAAATAACTTTATGAATGAAGGTTCCTCAGATACCCAGTCACCTAGTTTGACTAATTCAGAGGTCATATCGGGACTTCGAGAAGCACTGAATGTTGGTATTGAAAACTCAGTTTCAATAACATCAGTTACAGATGGGTTCCTTTCGAACAATAATATTAGATTGCCTTTCCCGCCTGATGCATTGAAGGTAAGAGAGAAGGCTTTAGACTTAGGACTTGAGGATCAGGTACAAAAGTTTGAAACCACATTAAATAGAGCGGCCGAAGAGGCATGTAAAGAAGCGCTTCCGATTTTCAAAAAAGCAATAACAGATATGTCATTAAGCGATGGATTCGCCATCCTTAACGGTGGAAGTGGTGCGGCGACAAAATATTTGAAAGAGCAAACCTCGGATAGCCTTACAAGCGCGTTTTCACCTAAAGTTAAATCGGCTATTTCAAAAGTTAAGCTCACTGATTATTGGAACCCACTCATCAACAAATACAATACAGCCATGATGCTGACCGGTGGAGAGAAAATAAATCCAGACCTTGACGTTTTTGTCACCCAAAAAGCAATTGAAGGCTTATTTTTCATGGTGGAAACTGAAGAAAACAAAATTAGGCTTGATCCTTTAGCGAGAGTTACTGAACTACTCAGTAAAGTCTTTGGAAGTTTAACCAACTAATATTCTTTGAGAAAATTCGCCCCTACAGAGCTTGTCTTAAACGCAAAAAACCAAGTATATCATCTTGGCGTTTCATCAAAGGACTTGTCAACAAAAATCATACTCGTTGGCGACCAAGAAAGGGTCTCTTTAGTTTCAGAACAATTCGATTCCATTGAATTCAAATCGAATCATAGAGAATTCTTCTGCCATACTGGTTTATATAAAAACAAACGGATATCAGTATTATCTACAGGAATTGGTACAGACAATATTGATATAGTAGTGAACGAACTGGATGCCGCTTTCAATATAAATCTTGAAACAAGAGAAGAAAAACCAAACCAGACCAAACTAGAGCTACTTAGAATTGGCACTTGTGGCTTACTTCAAGCCGATATACCTATTCATTCATACGTTTTAAGCGACTATGCACTGGGGCTTGATAATGTTGGACATTTTTATTCCATTAACTATACAGATCAGGAAAAAGAGCTACTCAAATCCATTCAAGATTGTGCTCTGTTTCCACAGCACATAATTCCGTATTTGAAAAAATCATCCGATAATTTCTTGACAAAATTCGAGACAAATCATACGATTAAAGGAATCACTGTTACTAGTTCAGGTTTCTATGGACCACAGGGAAGAGCACTTCGCTTGCCAACGCACACCAAAGACCTCCACGAAAAGCTACAAAGATTCAAGCATAATGAGCATCGATTTGTGAATTTCGAAATGGAAAGCTCCGCATTGTTTGCACTCGGAACTTCATTGGGGCACTCATGCGCAACAATTTGTTTGGGTATTGCAAATAGACCTGCGAAAAAGTTTTCAAGTGATTATAGCAGTCACATGAAAGCGCTCATTCAGCATGCACTGGAAAGGCTGATAGATTAATTACCCTACCCTTCTTATATCCGCACCAATATTATTCAATCGAATATCAATATCTTGATATCCACGATCAATCTGTTCAATATTATGAATAGTGCTCTTTCCATTTGCAGATAGCGCTGCGATAAGCAATGAAACTCCAGCACGAATATCCGGAGAGGTCATCTGAATTCCTCTTAAAGCATTTTTTCGATTCAAACCTATTACCGTGGCACGGTGTGGATCACAAAGAATAATTTGTGCACCCATATCGATCAACTTATCCACGAAGAACAATCTAGATTCGAACATTTTTTGGTGAATCAGAACAGAACCTTTCGCTTGAGTCGCTACTACTAGAATAATGGATAGTAAATCAGGAGTAAAACCTGGCCAAGGAGCATCAGAAATAGTCATAATTGAACCATCTATAAATGTTTCAATTTCGTAGCTCTCCTGCGCAGGAACGAATATGTCATCGCCCCTACGTTCTAACTTGATGCCTAATCTTCTAAAAATAGTCGGTATAATTCCAAGATTCTCCCAGCTTACATCCTTTATGGTTATCTCTGATTGTGTCATTGCAGCAAGCCCGATAAAAGAACCAATCTCAATCATGTCTGGAAGAATGCGATGATAGCAGCCTCCTAAATCCTGAACACCCTTAATCGTCAACATATTAGAACCGATACCTGTTATTTTGGCACCCATTGAATTTAACATTTTACAAAGCTGCTGCAGATAGGGTTCACAAGCTGCATTGTAAATAGTGGTCTCACCTTTGGCCATGACCGCTGCCATTACAATATTCGCGGTACCAGTGACCGAGGCTTCATCCATATGGATATAGGTCCCTTTGAGATTTTTGCCTTCTACTGCGTAAAAATGTTCCCCAGCATCATAATTGAATTTAGCACCCAAAGCAATCATACCTGCAAAGTGGGTATCCAACCTTCGTCGACCAATCTTGTCTCCACCTGGCTTGGGTAAATAACCTACGCCAAAACGCGCAAGAAGCGGACCAACAATCATCACAGAACCTCTTAATGAACCTGCCCTAATTTTAAAATCTTCAGATTGTAAGTAATCAATATTAATTTCTTTGGCTTGAAAGATATATGTCCCCTTTTCTACCTTTTCCACTTTGACACCCATCGCCTGCATTAATGCAATAAGCTTGTTAACATCAATAATGTCAGGGATGTTAGAAATAGTAACCTTTTCCGATGTTAGTAATGGGGCACACAACACTTGTAATGCCTCGTTCTTTGCTCCTTGGGGTGTCAGCTCACCTTTTAGAGGTTTCCCTCCGTAAATTTCAAACGAAGCCATAAGCGCTATCTTTTATATCTCTTCTTTTTAGACTTGTAATTGTTATTCGTCCTCGTATTCTTTTTATTCTGACCAATCGTCCTCAGAATTTGATTTGTATTGGTCAATTCATCAGGATTATCTAATACCAATTCGTTTTTCGATAATTCCTTTATATTTTCAGCAATTACATTATTTTCAACTGCATTGTTATTGTGTGTCAAATACTGCATTTTCATGAAGTTAGCCATTGACATTTTCAAAGCTTCCTTTGCCTCTGGATCATCTACTTCTTTTGCATCACTGAGTATTTTCTCTGTGTATTTACCGTAATGACCGTATTTAATTCTTCCTTTTGGATAGATCATAAGGTTTGGCTTCTCACTCAATACCTCTTTATTGGGGATTTCATAAGGAGAATCTACATCTAATTGAAAATCAGACATCACAAAAAGATGTGTCCATAACTTAGGTCTGTAATCATCCACATCCCTAAGGTGAGGATTCAGCTGTCCCATTACTTCAATAATAGCTTGAGCTGCACTGTTTCTCTCTGAACGGTCTTTAATCTCCATCGCGTGAGAAATCATATTTTGAACGTTTCTTCCATATTCTGGAAGGATGAGCTTTTCTCTTGTTGTATTGTATTCCATATCTATTCTTCTAACAAATTACCCAGGGCGTTGTTGTAAATCTCTTTTGCATCATTCACAAAACCGTAGTGTTCGTCGTCAACGACAAGCTTACCCTTGGTAACATGTCCTAGCAAGGTAAAATTAACTTTTGAATTAACCATATGTTCAAGGAACAAATCTTCCTGATCCTCAGAAACAGTTACCACAATTCTGCCCTGCCCCTCTCCAAATAAGAAAGCATCTTCTCGGATTTCAGAATCTGTTACAATATCAAACCCTAAATCCCTAGGAAAAGACATTTCAACGAGTGTCACATACAAACCTCCATCTGCAACATCGTGGGCAGCGTTAATTCTATTGTGCTGAATCAACTCTTTAGTGACTGAATGGACTTTATGCTCATAATCCAGATCAAAATATGGCGCCGGAGAAGCTTTTACACCGTGATAGTTTGCTAAGTATTCAGAGGATGAAATATCTTCCTCATATTTACCAATCAGGAAAATCAAATCACCTTTATGTTTAAAATCTAACGACATAAGTTTACTCTTGTCCTCTAAAATTCCAATCATTCCAATTGTTGGAGTGGGGAAAACAGGAACTTCAACTCCATTAATCACAGATTGGTTATAGAAAGAAACGTTTCCACCTGTTACAGGCGTATTGAATTTCAAGCAGGCCGCTGACATTCCCTTAATTGCACCTACAAACTGCCAGTAAGATTCGGGATTGTAGGGATTACCAAAATTTAAACAATTTGTAATTGCACTGGGCTCTCCACCTGAACAAGCAATATTTCTTGCCGCCTCAGATACCGCAATCATCGTACCTATTTCTGGATCGGCATTTACATAACGTGAATTACAATCTACGGTCATAGCAAGGGCCTTATTCGTGCCTTTAATGTTTACAACTCCTGCATCAGAAGGAACATTTGTTGTCATGGTCCTTGTGCCAACCATTGAATCATATTGCTCATAGACCCAACGCTTCGAAGCTATGTTGGGCATGGCAAGCATGGCATCAGCAACTTTTTTCAAGTCCTGAGGCTGCTCGATAGCATTAATATCAAATTTCTTATACTCCTGGTAATACGCAGGTTCCTTATATTCTCGTTCATATTGAGGAGCACCACCACCAAGAACTAATGATTCCGCGGGAACGTCACCCACCTGCTCACCATTCATGTAATACCGAATTCTTTGTGTATCAGTTACGACACCAATTTCTTCAGCATGTAAATCCCATTTATCAAAAATATCTTTAACGATTTGCTCCTTTCCTTTCTGGACAACTACAAGCATACGTTCTTGTGATTCAGATAGTAAAATTTCATAAGGCAGCATATTTAGCTGTCTAGTAGGTACTTTGTCCAAATCTATTTCCATGCCAACCTCACCGGCTGCACTCATCTCACAAGTGGAACAGGTAATACCCGCAGCACCCATATCCTGCATTCCTACAATAGCATCTGTTTCCGACAATTCCATTGTCGCCTCAAGCAGTAATTTCTCCATGAACGGATCACCAACCTGAACAGAAGGTAAATCAGAAGCAGAATCCTCAGTAATATCTTTAGAAGCGAAGGCTGCTCCAGCAATTCCATCCTTACCTGTTGAGGAGCCAACAATAAAAACCGGATTACCAGGTCCTTTCGCCGTTGCCGAAATCATTTTTGTCGTATCAATTGTACCAGCCGAAAATGCGTTCACCAATGGATTTGTATTGTAAGAATCCTCAAACGCAACCTCTCCTCCGACGATTGGAATTCCAAATGCATTACCGTAGTCGCCAATACCCTTCACGACTCCTTTGACCAACCATTTAGTTCTGTCACGTTCAATATTTCCAAAGCGCAAAGAATTTAGCTGTGCAATTGGCCGGGCACCCATCGTAAATATGTCCCTATTAATCCCTCCTACTCCTGTTGCAGCTCCCTGGTAAGGTTCTAAAGCACTAGGGTGATTATGTGATTCTATTTTAAAAACACAACCCATGCCATCACCAATATCAACTAAACCTGCGTTCTCTTCACCCGCTTTTACAAGCATGTGAGGACCATCTTTTGGAAGGGTCTTTAACCACAAAATTGAATTCTTGTACGAACAATGTTCAGACCACATGACAGAATATATAGCTGTTTCTGTGAAATTTGGTGTACGACCAAGGATACCCTTAATCATTTCAAATTCATCTGCTCTAAGACCTAAATCTACTGCTTGCTCTAGTGTTGCTTCTTTTTGGAGGGTTTCGCTCATTTGTTCTTTATTATCAGACAAAAATAAGGATAAAATAGGTATCTCATTCACTAATAAAAAAGAATTAAATCGACTCGAATGGGATATTTGATAAAGAAACTAAAACCCTATCAAATTTCATTATTTTAAGTATTTTTGTAGCCTAAAATAAGTACTATGAATTATGACATTATTGTAGTAGGAAGCGGCCCAGGAGGATACGTTACTGCTATTCGAGCATCACAGCTAGGTTTAAAGACAGCAATCGTTGAACGAGAGGAATTAGGTGGGATATGTCTGAATTGGGGATGCATCCCAACAAAGGCGCTGCTAAAATCTGCAAATGTATTCGAGTACTTGAGTCATGCTTCAGATTACGGAATAACCGTTAAAGATGCGAAAGCAGACTTCGCAGGAATGGTCAAAAGAAGCCGAGATGTTGCTGATGGAATGAGCAACGGAATCAAGTTTTTAATGAAGAAGAATAAAATTGATGTGCTGACTGGAAACGGAGTCATCAAAGCAAATAAAACCGTTACGGTAACCGATGAGGCTGGTAAAAGCACGGACTACACCGCATCTAAAGGTTTAATTATTGCTACGGGAGCAAGGTCAAGAACATTACCGAACCTACCTCAAGACGGTGAAAAAATAATTGGATATCGACAAGCAATGACTTTAAAAACACAGCCCAAGAAAATGGTTGTTGTGGGCTCCGGTGCAATTGGTGTTGAATTCGCTTATTTCTATAATGCAATTGGAACAGAAGTAACGGTTGTGGAATACCTACCAAATATTGTCCCCGTTGAAGATACGGATGTATCGAAACAGCTTGAAAAAACATTCAAGAAATCTGGAATCAAGGTGATGACAGGCTCTTCTGTAGAAAGTGTGGATACCTCAGGTAAGCAATGCGTAGTTTCAGTTAAGACTTCGAAAGGAGAAGAGAAAATTGAATGCGATGTTGTATTGTCTGCCGTTGGTATTCAGGCCAATATTGAAAATATAGGTTTAGAAGACGTGGGTATCGTCGTAGACAAAGGAAGAATTCTTGTGGATGACTTTTACCAAACAAATATGCCCGGCTACTATGCAATCGGCGATGTTGTTCCAGGTCCTGCTTTAGCGCATGTCGCTTCTGCAGAGGGAATTGTTTGTGTCGAAAAAATAGCAGGCCACCACCCTGAAGCAATTGATTACGGAAATATTCCAGGTTGTACTTATTGTTCACCTGAGATCGCTTCAGTTGGTATGACAGAAAAAGCAGCGAAAGAAGCAGGCATCGAATTAAAGATCGGAAAATTCCCATTCTCTGCTTCAGGTAAAGCAAGTGCAGCGGGTGCAAAAGACGGTTTTGTTAAATTACTGTTTGATGCCAAATATGGTGAGCTTTTGGGCGCGCACATGATTGGAGCGAATGTTACTGAAATGATTGCAGAAATTGTTGCGATTCGTAAACTCGAGACCACAGGAGAAGAATTGATTAAAACGATTCACCCACACCCAACAATGTCAGAGGCCGTAATGGAAGCAGCGGCAGCAGCCTACGGTGAGGTCATACATTTATAGATTCAAAGCTTGACGCTATTTTAACGGACAACAAAGAATAGCATAAATGTTGTCATGAGCTCAAGAAGGAAATATAAATGCCAGATGTAGCGAAAGTTGTTTTCTTTGTTTTTTACATAGAGTAGGATTGCTGGAAGTAGCGCAAAAAACAATATAAACCATAATCCCAGGGTCAAGGCCAATATGCCAATAAGGGCATGAAGTGTATGCCACAACCAATGAATGGATAGTTTTTCTTGAATATTCCAAGCGATAAAGCTTATAAAAAAGAAGAGCAAACTGAATACCAACAAAAAATCTGGAATTACCGAAGTCTCTAGATACACAAGCTGATTTTGATTCAACAGCAATGCCTTAAGTATCGCATTAATACTGATTTTCAGCAATACCCCCAAGAGAAACAAATAACTGTATCCCTTTCTGCTATTTACGTTCATCAGAATGAACCGCAAAGCACCCCAAAGCAAAACAAAATCAAAAATAGGAAAGGGAAGTAAAAAAAAATCAGCTTCAAAAAATAGTCCTAAGCCATAAGCTAAAAAGGTCAGCACAGCTAAAAAAACAAACTTCTTCTCCCTAATCATCAGATCCGATTACATCATAGATGTAGTCGAAGGTAGAAAGAATTTCAGCCTTACCATCTACGATGGCTATGTCATGTTCAAAATGTGCGCTGGGCATTCCGTCTTCAGTTACGATCGTCCATTCGTCATCAAGTGTTCGAACTTTCTCAGTCCCCATATTGATCATAGGCTCAATGGCTATCGTTAGTCCATTTTGGATTTTTTTACCACGCCCTCTGCGGCCAAAATTAGGAACTTGAGGTTCCTCGTGCAATGTTTTTCCTAGACCATGCCCCACAAGATCTCTTACTACTCCGAAATTATTTTTTTCAGCATGTTGCTGTATGGCCCAACCAATATCCTCCAATCGATTGGCTGTCGTGCATTGCTCAATCCCTAAATACAGACATTCTTTGGTAACCTTAAGCAGATGACTTCGCTCGTCAGATACCTCGCCAACCTTAAATGTATATGCATGATCACCATAATATCCTTTGTAAACAGCACCACAATCCACTGAAACAATGTCGCCTTCCTCAAAAGGTTTTTCAGTAGGTAAACCATGTACAACTTGTTCATTAACAGAAATCAACAAGGTACTAGGACAACCATAAAGACCAAGAAAACCTGGCTTAGCATCTTGCGAAAGGATATAATCATGTGCCATTTTATCCAATGAAAGTGGCGTTATACCCGGCTTAATTAGTTTGGCTACCTTCCCTAATGTTCTGCTTACCACCTGCGCTGCATCGCGCATGATTGCAATTTCTTCTTTTGATTTATATAATATCATGTATTTGTTAAATAACGACATGGGTCGCAAAGGTAGATAATTCTTATTGATAGATGGATAATTAACTTAACTTACTCAACCATTTCATGGTATCCACTTGATCCGCATAATCATCCAATGCCGGACATTGCGCTGTGCCAAAAGGTAAACCATTCAACCCAATTGAACATTGAATAGCATCCTTATGCTGTTCAAGATAATCATGAACCTCGTTCAAGTCTTTGTAAAAATGATAGTAAATCATCCCAAGAGGAGAGTGTAAATCTCTTGTTTCCTTCAATAGGACAAAATTATTATCTAATAATTTTTCTTGATTCATCAAATGAACCGCCTTATTATAATCATAATTGTTACCGTACTTTTTATTATTAATCACCTCTCCTTGATGAACGATATGCTCAAAAACCTTATTGATGTCATAAGATTCCGGCAGTATGAGATGAGAAACACTTCGACAACCACGTCCGAAAAAATCAAAAATATCGCTACTCAAAGACTTTAACTCTTCATCTGTTTCGCGACCACTCAGAACAGCAGTTGAGGTCCTGTTCTTTCTAAATATATGCGGGTACTTGGAAAAATATTGTTCAAAATGGAGAAAACTTGCGTTACTACCAGTCGCAATTACGGCATCAAAGCCCTTCATGTTTCGACTAGAAAATGAGATGAATTCTCGTATTTCGGGATAAAAACAAACCAGAAAATCGACCAAAGCCGGTAAAAGCTTGTCGTCATCCGAGCTCATTTTAGCCAACACTTTATTTCCCGAAAGCAATACACAAAGAAAATCATGAAAACCAACAAGCGGAATATTGCCGGCCATAATGACAGCGATCGTTTTTGGTTGATTTGTAAATGTATATTTCGAGCACCAAGATGCTAAATGATCTTTCTCTAATGCACTCCCCAGATTAAGCATCGCTTTTCTAACCATTGGTTCGGTAAACCATCCATTATGATGTTTAAGCTTTTCAATAGTAGTAATCAGCTGATTATACTCGGACTCAGTGACACCTATTTCAAAATTATTCCAGGGCTTATTTTCACCTATATTTCGCAATACAATACCGAGCTGACTAAAGGCTTGAATTAATGATTCTCTTTTCACGGTACAAATATACTAAGCTTCTTTTTTGTAAGATTGAACAAAAGAATCAAATTTGGGGTTTATATTTGTATAAAAATTGTGTGATATGTCCATAATGATAACAGATGAATGTATAAACTGCGGGGCGTGCGAGCCCGAATGCCCAAATAATGCAATTTATGAGGGTGGCGCGGAATGGAAATATTCTGATGGAACTTCATTAAACGGCATCATTACTACGCTTGATGGAGATGAAGTTGACGCCGATCAATCTTTTGAACCAGTGGATATGGATGTATACTACATTTCCCACGATAAATGTACGGAGTGTGCCGGTTTTCACGACGAACCTCAATGCGCGGCTGTATGCCCTGTGGACTGCTGTGTAGATGATCCTGATTATCGTGAATCCGAAGACGAACTCCTCTCGAAGAAAAGCTTCTTACATTTATAGCGGCTCGGCAATCGAAATCTTAATGTCGATATAAGAAGCACCTACGCCACGCTGGCTATAGTTTGCATCATTCATGTCGTACCCCCTTCTACCTCTCAAACACGATAAAATCTCACTCTTCAAACGACCTTCTCCAACACCGTGAATAATCAAAATACGGCTTGTTTTTTTCTTTAAATGATCATTTACGAATCGTTTAAAGGTATTCATCTGAATGGTGAATTTTTCATGGGCTGAAGCCTCATACTTATTGGTATCAAATGACTCAAAATGAAGATCTAGTCTAGGAATATCTTCTGCATTTATTTTATTCGTTTTCGGCTTTGCTCGATCCACCTCTTTGGCTTGGACATCTCCGGTCTTAAAAAAATGGATTTTAACAGCTTTATCCAAGGGAATCTTTAAAAGAAAACCATGCTCATCAATAACGTGCAACAAATCATTCTCAATAGATTCGATTGTGTACCTGCCCGTTTCATGTAAAATAGAAATAACCTCACCAATAGAAAACATAATATATATGGTTACATATTTCTTCTATACTGACCACCAACCTCAAACAAAGCATGTGTAACTTGACCAAGTGAAGCATGTTTACAAATCTCCATGAGTTCTTCAAAAATGTTTTGGTTGTTCACCGCAGCTTCCTGAATCCTCTTGATCCCTTTCTTTGTGCTATCTTTCTCGGCCTCGTGCAAATTATTTAGCATTTCAATTTGGTATTGCTTTTCTTCCTCTGTTGCCCTAATGACCTCTTTCGGCAATACCGTTGGCGACCCTTTCGAGCTTAAAAACGTATTAACACCAATAATGGGGAATTCACCCGTATGCTTTAGTGTTTCATAATATAGAGACTCCTCTTGAATCTTCGACCTTTGGTACATTGTTTCCATGGCACCCAGAACACCACCACGCTCCGTAATTCTATCAAACTCTGAAAGAACAGCCTCCTCAACTAGATCTGTTAAATCCTCAATAATGAAACTACCTTGGAGCGGATTTTCATTCTTAGCCAGACCGAGCTCTCTATTAATAATCAGCTGTATTGCCATGGCGCGTCGAACAGATTCTTCTGTAGGCGTCGTAATGGCCTCATCATAAGCATTGGTATGTAAAGAATTACAGTTATCATATATCGCGTACAAAGCTTGTAATGTGGTTCGGATATCATTAAAATCAATCTCCTGTGCGTGAAGCGAACGGCCTGAGGTTTGGATGTGATACTTCAGCATTTGTGCCCGTGGATTTGCACCGTATTTCTTCGCCATTGCTTTGGACCAGATCTTTCTTGCCACCCTTCCGATTACCGCATATTCTGGATCAATTCCATTGGAAAAGAAAAAAGATAGATTTGGACCAAAATCATTGATATTCATACCCCTACTTAGGTAATATTCGACATAAGTAAACCCGTTTGAGAGTGTAAAGGCCAGCTGCGTAATTGGATTGGCTCCTGCCTCTGCGATGTGATACCCTGAAATGGAAACAGAATAGAAATTTCGAACACCTTTGTGGATGAAATATTCTTGCACATCTCCCATTAGCCTTAAAGCAAATTCAGTAGAAAAAATACATGTATTTTGTGCTTGATCCTCCTTTAAAATATCTGCCTGAACAGTTCCTCTAACTTGCGTAAGTGTTTTGGCTTTTATCTCGTTGTAAATGGCTGCAGGTAATACTTGATCTCCCGTAATACCGAGTAACATCAGACCAAGACCATCATTACCCTCTGGAAGGTCGCCACTGTAACTTGGGCGTTTCACCCCCTTCGCCTTGTAGATAGACTTGATTTTCTTTTCCGTTGCCTCCTCTAGACCTTCTGCTTTAATATACTTTTCACAATTTTGATCAATTGCTGCATTCATAAAGAAAGCCAAAAGCATTGGCGCTGGACCATTTATCGTCATTGAAACTGAAGTTGCGGGATGGCTTAAGTCAAAACCTGAGTAAAGTTTTTTCGCATCATCCAAACAACAAATAGATACACCTGCGTTTCCAATCTTACCATAAATATCTGGGCGTAGATCAGGATCGTTCCCGTATAGTGTTACCGAATCAAAAGCTGTTGACAATCTTTTAGCGGGCATTCCCAAACTGACGTAATGAAATCTTTTGTTTGTTCTCTCTGGGCCTCCTTCTCCTGCAAACATTCGTGTAGGATCTTCCCCTTCCCTTTTGAATGGAAACAAACCTGCGGTATATGGAAATTCTCCCGGGAAATTCTCCTGAAGCACCCATCGAAGGATATCTCCCCAACCATTATATTTAGGAGAGGCTACCTTGGGTATATCAGAATGGGAAAGAGACTTTGTATGTGTCTGGATAGATAGGGTCTTATCTCTAACCTTAAATTCAAATATTGGATTCTTAAATGATTGCTTTCGCGCATTCCAATTTTGTAATATTTTCCAGTTTTTTGGATCAAAATTTAATTTTTCCTTCTCTAAAAGCTCCTGAATGTTTTTAATTAAACGGTCTTTATCATCATAATCCGATTCTTTGAGCGTCTCAATGGTCTGGGTTAATCCATATAATTTATCAGCAACTTTAACCTGAGCTTCAACCCATTTATTGTATGCTCTATTGTTTTCAGAAATCTCAGACAAATACCTTGTTCGATCGGGAGGTATTACAAAGATTTTTTCAGACATTTCACGCGTAATTTCAAAAGTAGAATGAAGCGATGCCTTGGTTTTTTCAACAAGCTGATCCATGATTACCTTGTATAACGAATTCATTCCGGGATCATTAAATTGAGAAGCAATGGTTCCATGAACAGGCATATCATCCACATCCGAATCCCAAAGGTTATGATTTCTTTGGTACTGCTTTCTAACATCTCTTAGGGCATCGAGCGCACCTCTTTTGTCAAATTTGTTCAGCGCAATCACATCTGCAAAATCAAGCATGTCTATTTTCTCAAGCTGGGTTGCAGCTCCATATTCTGGAGTCATTACATAAAGTGAAACATCAGAATGGTCTAGTATTTCTGTATCCGACTGTCCAATACCAGAGGTCTCAAGAATGATTAAATCATAATCCGCAACTTTTAATATGGAAAGCGCATCTGCAACGTGCTTTGACAAAGCTAGATTCGATTGTCTTGTTGCCAAGGAACGCATGTACACTCGGCTATTTTTAATCGAGTTCATTCTGATTCGGTCACCAAGCAAGGCACCTCCCGTTTTTCGTTTAGAGGGATCGACAGAAACAACCGCGATTTGCTTGTCCTCAAAATCAACAAGAAATCTACGCACCAATTCATCCACTAAAGAAGATTTACCTGCTCCTCCAGTACCAGTAATACCTAAAACAGGAACAGCACTCTTTGCGGATAAATCTCTAATCTCACTCAAGGCTGACTCATGTATTTTTGGGAAGTTCTCAGCCGCAGATATCGTTCGCGCCAAAGCAGGGACATTCTTAGTTTGTATTTTCTTTAAATCATGCTCTAGGTTTTCCCCTAGACCATAATCACAGCGCTCGATCAAGTCATTAATCATTCCCTGAAGCCCCATTGTTCTTCCATCATCAGGGTGGTAAATTCTTTCGACACCGTAATCCTGCAAAACAGAAATCTCTTCCGGTAGTATGGTTCCTCCACCTCCACCAAATATTTTTATATGCGGCGCTCCTTTTTCACAAAGAAGATCGTACATGTATTTAAAATACTCATTATGCCCACCTTGATAGGAAGTCATTGCGATTGCTTGCGCATCCTCTTGAATGGCGCAATCTACAACCTCTTCCACAGAACGGTCATGCCCCAAATGAATCACCTCACAACCTGTAGATTGAATAATTCGACGCATAATATTAATGGCAGCATCGTGGCCATCAAATAAAGATGCAGCAGTGACAATTCTTATTTTATTTTTGGGCTTGTAAGCAGGAATTTGTTCCATTCGGTCTACGATTTAAAACGCCTCCAAAAGTACAAAATTCAAGTCAAATGAATAGATGTTTAAAAATAGAATGGACTGCCTCCTATTTAATCATTGGGCGCCGGACTCAAAAACCCAGTAATTATTGAATTTACTGTTTGGATTTTGGTAATAACCAACCCCCATATGGGTCGCACTTTTATTCAATAAGTTTCTTTTGTGGCCAGGGCTTCTTACCCATGCCTCAAAAACAGCTTCAGGGTTTCCGTAACCAGCCGCAATATTTTCAGCATTTGGAAATCCATCATAGAAACTCGAAATCCTTTGAAATGTATTCAATCCGCGCTGTAATCCATTTGAAATCCTGTTATGGGTTGCATGCTCGTGGTAGTTTTCATGTGCCATGTCTGCAGCATGATAGCGGCTTGCGCGCATGAGGTCAGCGTGCACCGAAAGTGAATTCAAACCCTTTTCATTTCTGTACTGATTAATTAAATAAAGAAGCTCAGCCTCATAAACTGAGTTCAGGACCTCAATATCTTCTCGACCAGACGGATTCGCGTTAAATCTTATTGAAGTATATGCTTCATTTGGGGTGTTAAATGATAAGAAGAGCATACTCAAAACAATGATTAAAGAAATTATTTTCATAGAGGAGAACTTTACGCTCTATAACTTGGAAACATATTCTAGTTACGTTCCTTTCTGTGCATTATACTCCATCTCCGTGCTCAGTTCAAAGGGCGGTTGGCAAGAAATCATTTCTTTTACGCGAAGTACTTCAGGGTATTTTTCTGCCTTGTAAAAGGTTTTAATACGCGCGGAACCGATGCATTGAATTTCCTCAAATTCAGTAATCGATTCAATTCGATAGAATGATTTTTGATTCGATAATTTTCGATACATCGGATAATCAGGCATTTCGGTCAATTGGTGTGTAAATGTATTCATTAGTTCCCATTACTGATCATTCTGCCCAAAAGTATAAATTCATAACTTAGTCAATAATTATAGCATATGAATAGTTACTTAAGTAATCAGGATCTTAACAGTTTGAGTCAGGCAAAAAAAAAGCGCAAGGAGTACCGTAAAAAACTATTACACCTCAAAAAGAAACGCCCAAAACAAATCAATGAACAGTTCAATACACTCCATGATGGTGAATTTGAAACCATGGATTGCTTAAACTGTGCGAACTGTTGTAAAACGACGAGTCCAATATTCAGAAATGTTGATATCAATAGATTAGCCAAGCATCTCAGAATGAAAGTTGGTTCATTTACCGAAAAGTATTTAAAGCTTGACGAAGACAACGATTATGTGCTAAAGAGCTCACCGTGCACATTTTTAAATGAAGACAATACCTGCAGTGTCTATGATTATCGGCCTTTAGCCTGTAGAGAATACCCGCATACCGATCGAAAAAATGTGCTACAAATCATAGACCTGACCATCAAAAATACTGAGGTATGTCCTGCAGTAGCTCGAATTGTAGATAAAATAATTCAGTAATAAATCACAACATTGTACCATTTTCTAGTGTTTCATTGAATATGATTGCCTTCCATCCCATATACATTCATGAGCTTCCCGAAAATCATAGGTTTCCGATGGAGAAGTATGACCTTCTGCCTAGACAACTTATTCATGAGGGAACAATTGAGCAGCGTCAATTCTTTGCACCAGAATCAATTAACAATATACATGTAGAGGCTGTTCACAGTGTTGATTACCTAAAACGATTAAGAAACCTAGAGCTTACAAAAAAAGAACAAAGAACCTCAGGTTTTATTCATAATGAAACCTTAATCAAACGTGAATGGACCATTATGGAGGGAACAAGAATGGCAGCTGAGCTTGCTATAAAAAATAATATCTGCTTCAATATTGCAGGTGGTACACATCATGCATTTTTAGACCGGGGAGAAGGCTTTTGCTTGCTCAATGATCAAGTAATTGCTGCGCATTGGCTATTAACGCAGAAAAAAGTCAATAAAATCCTCATATTGGATCTCGATGTGCACCAAGGCAATGGAACTGCAGCCTTATGCACCAATCAGGATAACATCTTTACTTTTAGCATGCACGGCAAAAACAATTATCCTCTTCGCAAGGAGCAATCAGACATCGATATCGAACTCGAAGACGGAATAAAAGACGCGAAATATTTGCACCAGCTTAAGCGAGGTATAGAGGATGTTATGAATTGCTTTCAGCCCGAATTTATTTTTTACCAAGCAGGAGTTGATGTACTTGAGAGTGATAAATTAGGAAGGTTGAATCTATCTTTGGAGGGATGTAAAGAAAGGGACGCTGTCGTTTTCGACCTCAGCAGACAACTTGACGTGCCAATTGTCACCACAATGGGCGGAGGTTATAGTAAAGAAATAAACACAATTGTTGAGGCGCATGCCAATACCTACAGATGCGGTTACGACATTCGTAGCTAAATCACTGTAACATTCAGTTTCTATGCACACAAAATAGTTGTAAATTTGTCCCATTATGTATCAGTTTCTCTTTCTTAACGATATTGCTGGAACAGAAATTTTGTTGATACTTGTTTTTGTACTTATTTTCTTTGGAGCCAATAGTATTCCTGGTATTGCAAAAACAATGGGAAAAGCAATTTACCAGATTAAAAATGCCTCTGATGATCTCAAAAGCGAGATCAAAAACTCCACGGGAAATATTAAAAAAGATTTAAATGTAAATGCACTTATCAAAGAAACAGAAGAAGAAATAAAGCTTCCGATGGATCAAATGATGACAGATATAGAACATACCATAAATTACGAACCCAAGAAACCCAAGAAAAATGAAAAAAGCTAGTGTTGGAATTATTATGGGCAGTGCATCTGACCTTCCTGTAATGCAAGGTGCAATTGACATTTTAAAAGAATTTGGTATTCAAATAGAGGTAGAAATTGTTTCTGCACACCGCACGCCTGAAAAAATGGTTAGCTATGCGAAAAACGCCGCTGAAAGAGGCCTAAAAGTAATTATTGCTGGAGCTGGTGGGGCTGCACATTTACCAGGCATGACAGCATCACTTACAACACTTCCTGTAATTGGTGTTCCGGTAAAGTCCTCAAACTCAATTGATGGGTGGGATTCTATTTTAAGTATACTACAAATGCCGAATGGTATTCCAGTCGCAACAGTAGCATTAGATGGAGCTAAAAACGCAGGAATCCTTGCTGCTCGCATTATCGGCACTGCTGACCCAGAAGTTTCTAAAACGCTCGCGCAATATCAACAAGCGATGAAAGAAAAAGTAGAAAAAAGCCAAGAGGCGCTTGGTTAGTCATACATTAAATACTTGGTTCGAGTAGCGCTGTAAGCCTCCAAGTCGTTGCGCCAAGTTTTTCGGATTTCCTTTTCAGATAAACCACCTATGATTTGATTGTATAACCTTTCTGTACCCGACAAAAGCACAAAGAATTTCTTTCGATTGATCGTTGAAACTGGATCACCTGTGCGCTTCAAAGCATCTATAAGATAACGAAGTGTAAATCTTGAATCGAGTGGCTCATTAGCGAGATTTACACCGCCACACACAAGGTTTTGGTGCTTCGGATAAACAGCACCCATCATAGATTGAGGTTTAAAGCTAAAATTATCCTTATCCATATCAGGATGACCATAAAGTTCAAAAGGATGTTCTGTCCCTCTTCCAACACTCAACGTTGTTCCTTCAAAAAAACAAAGACTTGGATATAACCGTATGGAAATATCAGAACGCAAATTTGGAGAAGGAGGAACGGGTAAGCTATACTGCATAGCATGATGATAATTTTTACATGCCAAAACCTTTAAGTCACATTGCAAACTATCCTTAAGCCATTGCTCACCGTTAATCATAAATGCATATTCTCCTATTGTCATTCCATGAACCACAGGTACAGGATGCATACCAACGAAACTGCGATGCGCCATTTCAAGAATGGGACCATCAATATAATCTCCATTTGGATTGGGACGGTCTAAAACCAATACAGGAATACCGTACTCAGCACAAGCTTCCATGACATTGTGAAGGGTAGATATATATGTGTAAAAGCGCACACCAACATCTTGTATATCAAAAATCACAAGCTCAATATTTGCTAAATCTTTTTTGGTAGGTTTTTTGTGATCCCCATATAAAGAAACAATTGGCAGGCCTGTTTTATCATCTTTAGAATCATCGATTTTTTGACCTGCACTACCTTTTCCTCGAAAACCATGCTCGGGAGAAAAAACCTTCATCAATTGAACATTTCTGTTGACTAAGGTATCGACAAGATGCACAGTATTACTAAGTATAGAGGTCTGGTTACCGACAACCGCAACCCTCCTATCCCCTATTATATATAGAAGTTCATCTATGCGCTCTGCACCAAGTACAAGACTAGAGTCCTTATGCTCAACTACGGTCTTGTTTTGAGAAAGATGTTCAGAACGCTCGGGATGCGACTGACATGAGAAAAGTAAAAAAACAAAAAAGAGCACAAGACCCAATAGCTTTGTGTATTTTTGATAAAGCAATAATCCTATCGTGTCTTTTGAATATTTCATAGCGAACAAAATTCTTAAAAGTAAAGAGAAAGGTATAAAAGTTTCTAGACCTATACTCCGTATTTCTTTAATAAGTGTTGCCCTAACGATTATTGTGAACCTCGTTACATTGGCCATTGTACACGGTTTTCAAAGTGAAATCAGGCAAAAAATTGTTGGTTTTAATGCTCCGATTTTCTTGCTAAAAGCTGGAAATGAAAATATTTATGAGGCCGATCCGCTAAATGAAAAACAAAATATACTTACCGAAATTAAAAAGATAAATGGAGTTAAAAAGGCTGTTCCTATTTTGTACAAACCTGCACTCCTTCGTTCTGAGAAAATAACAGAAGAGAGAACTGATCAAGGAATAAAAAACGAATTAGAAAAACAAGAGGTTAATGGGGTTGTACTAAAAGGAATCTCAGCAAGCTACCCAAAATCATACTTAAAGAGCATCCTTAAGGAGGGAAATGTTCCTTCTTTTGACAAAGATCAAAATGAAGTTTACCTCTCTAAAGAGATATGCAGGGATTTAAATTTTAAAGTCGGCGATGACATTGCTATTTTCTTCGTAAAAAACAGGTCCTTGATGCAGCGTTTCAAAATCAAAGGTATTTTCGAAACAGGAATAGAAAAAATTGACCGACAAATCGTTTTTGCACCTTTAAAAAAGGTACAAGAATTATGTGATTTTGGTGACCGAAATAGAGGAAATAACCATTTCGTATCAGGGTTCGAAATTCATATCGATGATTGGGAGTCACTTAAAAATGTTGAACAAGAAGTCAAAGATTTGGCTGAACTTAGACCAAATGAACATGGCGCTCTTTTACAAAGTATTTCTATCTTGAACTCCGAAAGCGACATCTTCTCATGGCTTGGTTTTTTAGATACTAATGTTCTTATTATCATAACATTAATGATACTTATCGGAATTGTTAATATAGGTTCTGTCTTATTGGTAATGATTGTGGTTCGAAGCAACTTTATAGGTGTGCTAAAATCTCTTGGCGCCTCCAATTGGAGCATTCGAAAAATTTTTTTGTACCAAACAGGTGTCCTCATTCTAAAAGCAATGTTAATTGGAAACATCATTGGACTTGGCCTTTGCTATTTCCAATATCAATTTCAACCCATTACTTTGGATTCAAGTATTTATTTCTTATCCCACGTACCAATCAAACTTTCAGTAGGTTCTGTAATTTTCATTAATGCAATTACATTTGTTACATGTATGACAAGCCTATTGATCCCAAGTTATGTAATTGCGCGAATTTCACCAGCAAAGTCAATAAAATTTAATTAAGGAGCTCAGATGATCAAAACTTCTTCTATACCGCGTTCAAAGCTTCCGTTTTTTTCTCAAGAAGACATTGATCTGATCTATCACCAGGAAAAGCTCTCCGATTTTATAGGGCTTCCGTTTGCGATAGAAAACTTTGAAAAGCAAATAAAAACGAAAAAAAAGCAATTCACTAGTGCACAGCGCAACACAATCGCGAGTGTTCTAAAAGATAACTATGAAAAGCTCTCAGAAAATGAATTGGCCCTTAAACAAATTGCACTTTTAAAAAAAGAGAATACCTATACCGTCACTACAGGACATCAATTGTGTTTATTTGGAGGCCCACTCTATTTTTTCATAAAAATAATTCATACGATCCGACTAAGTGAGGTCCTCAAAGAGCAATACCCAGATTACAATTTCATACCCATCTTCTGGATGGCCTCTGAAGATCATGATAGCGCAGAAATAGAGCACCTAAATATATTTGGCAAGGATATCACTTGGAACCATAAGCAAGAGGGCGCTGTTGGTAAATTCAATACTGAAAATTTAAATGAAGTGAAAGATCAGCTTCTAGAACTTTTCAGGCAACCAAAAGGAACTGAATTAGACGAATACTTGAGCGCCATGGATGGCATTACTTATGGAGCCGCATTCAAAAGCTGGGTTCACAATCTTTTTGGGGAAATGGGCCTAATCGTTCTTGATGCAGACCAAAGGGAATTAAAAGAACAAATGATTCCTGTCTTTCATAAAGATATACTCGAAAACTTTTCCAATGATTGTATCGAAAAAACCAATCAAAAGTTATTAAAAGAAAAAAGGACACCGCAAATCTATTCGAGAAAAATCAATGTCTTTTACATGGAAAAGGACAAGCGCGTTAGGATTGTTGAAAACACTGCTGGTGTTTACGAGGCGGGAGAATTAAGCTTTTCAAAAGATGAGCTAATTGCGCTATTAAATGAGCATCCCAACCGCTTTTCGCCAAATGTTGCACTTAGACCCATATTACAGGAACTATTACTTCCGAATCTATGCTATATAGGAGGCATGGCAGAATTAAAGTATTGGGCACAACTTAAAGCTGTTTTTGAAAGCTGTAACCTTCCTTTTCCAATCCTACAGCTAAGATCAAACCTTTTATGGATTGACAAGAATGCTCATCAGCGAATGACTCAGCTAGACTTAACAATAGAAGAGTTATTCGAACAAACTGAGCAGCTACAAAAAAAGATGCTCGCTCAGTCAGATACAAATCCTATTGATATAGAGAAGGTTTCCAAGGCTTTAGAAATAGCTGAAACAGCTTATCTAGAATCGATTAAAAACAATCCAGGACTTGACGGCTGGCTTGGAGCAGAGCTAAATAGAATCAAACAGCAGCACAAATCAATTCAACAAAAAATTGAAAAAGCAAAAAAAAGCACCTTCGATGGGCAGCTAAAAAAAGTAGCCAAACTGAAAGAGAATTTATTTCCAAACCAAAAGCTTCAAGAAAGAACATTAAATTTACTTCACTTTTGCAATAATAGCGCGCCAAAACAGAGGTTGAAAGAACTTTACCACGCAATTGATCCTTTAACGAATGATTTTACAATTTTAATTGAAAATGAAACAAAATAACATTAGAAAAATTTTACAGGCAAACCCTGTTATCCCGGTTGTATCCTTCAATAGCATAGAGGAAGTAGAACCTACAATAAACGTATTGATCAGTAAAGGAATAAACTGTATTGAAATTACACTTAGAAATGAACATGCATTCGCATGTATTCAGGCAGCTAAAGCATTGAATATTTCCGGATTTGAGGTAGGTGTAGGTACTGTCGTTTCCGAGGAGCAAATACAACAAGTAACGGATTTAGGGGTTGATTTTATGGTGAGCCCCGGCATCAATAAAAATCTATCTAACACACTAAATAATAGCGGAATACCATTTATTCCAGGAATTGCAACGCCGAGTGAAATCATTATGGGTATGGAGCTTGGATGGGATACCTTTAAATTCTTTCCTGCAAATCTTTTTGGCGGTATTAAGGCACTAAAAACCTACGGCAATGTATTTCCGAATATTCTTTTTTGTCCTACCGGTGGGATCTCCGAAGATACACACCAAAATTATTTAGAATTAAGCAACGTCGTTTCAGTAGGAGGTTCTTGGCTCGTCTAACGAGATTCCGCACCATAAAGTAAGCGAACAAGCTTTTTGTCCAAGGTTGTAAAACTTTTCGTCTCTGAAAATCCTTGATAAAAAATACTTTGAGGATAATCATAAGCATCATTAATCAAACCTAAGGACTGCGTAATTTCCTCCCGAATGATATGTTTTTGTCTATTCTTGGAGCTTTCTGCAGTATTGATGTAAATGTGGGCCCCTTGTATTTCTTGTTGATACGTTTTAATGTGGAAATGGCCAAAATACGAGTGATTTAGTTTTGACTCCGTCAAAGGAGATTTGTTGTATTGATCAACAGAACCAAAGAAAACATATGAATTTGCCAACGAGGCATGTTTTACAAGCTGAATTTTCAATGGATATATCAATCTATTGAGCTCAATCACAACCTTAACGAGTTCTTTTTTATTTGATTTACTGACATCACCATGCAAGAACATTTTAATATCCTTATTCCATCTCAGGACTGGCCCCTTTTCAAAAGGTCTCTTCTCCGAATAACGGGAGATTTTATTAAAATAATAAGCAGTTTCAGTATCCACTTGAGATAAATCTGGTACAAATCTATTTCGATTGGGCTGTATTTCTTTATCCACTGAAAACTCAAAATAATTATGAAATATATGCTTTACAGCCTTTGAAAAAGAGGCTTTCTGACTTTCTGGCAAACCAGATAAAGAAACGACAAATGCTACTAAAGCAAAAGACCATTTCGTAACCGCATGAGTCAAAAGGACTGTTTTCATAATGTGGTTTACATGTAAGTATCAAGTATCACGCCAAAAACAAACGGAGACAAAACAAACATTAAAACCTACATATTTTACTGTAAAGCGAGGTGCTATACGGCATTTAAAAGAAAATCATTAACATATAATTTACTTTTCGTTTATATTTAATTTAACTTAATATCTTTCATTTATATGGTGGAACCCAAATACTACAGCGCTTTTGAAAATGTAAGCGATAAAAAGTACCGAAAGGAAAAATTCAGGTACCAAATCGAGCTACTTAAAATGCAAGAATGGGCATTGGTCAACGATAAACGAATTGCAATTGTATTTGAAGGCAGGGATGCTGCCGGTAAAGGATCAGCAATCAAACGTATGGCAGAGAACCTTATGACCAAACACCACCGTGTGATTGAAGTTGGCTCTCCAACCCCTAAACAAAACAGATCTTGGTTTCATACTTTTGAGAAAACGTTGCCTAAAAAAGGAGAAATCGTTTTTTATGACCGTTCATGGTATTCGAGAGCAATGATTCAGCCTACAATGAAATACTGCAGCGACGCCCAGTATAAATATTTTATGAGGAACGTCAATAAATGGGAGGCGAATATGATTAAAAATGGTATCACGTTGGTCAAACTTTACCTGTCAATTGATAAAACCACACAGAAAAAACGGTTTGAAATAAGAAAAAACCACTCCCTTAAATATTGGAAGCTCAGTAAAAACGACATTGAGTCTTTGAAAATGTGGGACCAATACACGTATTACAAAAATGAGATGTTCAGAAAAACATCTACAAAAAAAGCACCTTGGATCATTATTAATGCGAAAAACAAAATGACGGCAAGACTAAATGCTTTTAGGTATGTTATTGATGCAATTGATTATGAAGGGAAATCAACGTTAAAGACGAAACCATGGAATATTGATATGAACGAAAATAGAATCAAACTTTTCCAAGTATCATTTGACAACCTTTCTAAAGAGCAATATGATTTACTAAATCACATTAAACAAATGTTTTAATCCTGAAGTATCCTTCTTCATTCAACGTCTTCATTGCATCAAAAAGTCTTTGCATATCTTCATCAGAATTAAACACCTGAAAAGAAAATCGGATAAAAACCTGATCCTCATTCATAAAAACAGGAACTTCAATTTTGAATCGCTCATAAAGTGCGGTCTTAAGACCAGCGATGTCATCTGTTTCAATAGGAATACTATACATCTGACCAATAAATCCCTTGCTGATTGGCGCAATTGATTGAAAATGCCAAAATTGCTGAAATTTAGTCGCCCATGCTATCGTCTTTTCTTGGCAAAGCATCCGCTTTTTAACCCAATCGTGCTTAGACATAAAGTCAATGCTGTACGGCACAGTGAGAAAAGCGGAGAAATCTCTTGTACCAGCTGTTTCGTGATAATCCAAAAAAGTAGAATGTGATGGAGTATCACTCTGGAAACCCCAACTGATGAGCAAAGGATCAACCCATTGCTGCTGTTTTTTTTTCACATAAAGAAAAGAAGCTCCCTTGGGGGCCATCATCCATTTGTGACATGCGCCAACATATATGTCAGGGTCCAACTCACGAATGTTCAAAGTAAGCTGACCCGGAACATGTGCCCCGTCAATAACGGTAAGCAGACCGCGTCTTTTAGCTTCTTTACAAATCTCCTTTACAGGAAGAATAATACCCGTAGAACTTGTAATATGACTAATAAAAACAGCCTTGGTCTTTTCATTGTAGCCAGCCCAGAAATCTTCTAAAAAAGAGGATACTGACTCAATGGGGAAATTGATTTTTGATTGCTTGTACTTTGCCCCTGATTTTTTACAGTAATAATTCCAGGTTCGATTCATTGCGCCATATTCTAGATTTGTGGTAAGTACCTCATCTCCTTTATTCAGAGGAATAGATTTAGCAATCGTATTTATGGCATAAGACGGATTTGTCATGAGCACAAGACTATCGGCGTCACAAACAAGATAAGACGCCAAACGAAGTCTAGATGACTTTAAGAGTTCCATACCTGAATGAACTATAAATTGAACAGGACTTTTCTCAAGCTGCAGCTGTAATTTCTGATAAGCCTCAAAAACAGGTTTTGGACAGGCACCGAAAGACCCGAAATTCAGATACGTTATTTTGGAGTCTAACAGAAATAGTTCTTTCATGGACAAAATAATTATTAAAACAACTCTCTGATGTTACTGCTAAATAATTTAATGGCAATCGCCAATAAAATTATACCAAATACCTTTTTAAGTATTGCGATCCCGGTCGCACCAATAATTCGTTCAAAAGTAGACGTAAGCCTGAGTACAATCCAAACAACAAGGATATTAAGTAAAATCGCTATTAAAATATTGACCAATTCAAATTCAGCACGTAAGGAGATTAAAGATGTCATTGTTCCTGCCCCAGCAATCATTGGAAATGCCAATGGAACGACAGAAGCAACCTTAGTTGTTCCTTCTCCGCTATCCCTAAAAATTTCTATTCCTAAAATCATTTCAAGCGCCATAAAAAACAATACAAAGGATCCAGCAACAGCAAATTCGTTGATCCCAACCCCAATAAGGCCTAATATACTCTCCCCTACAAATAAAAAACCGACTAAAATAAGTAAAGAAGCTGATGCTGTTCGAAGCGGATAAATCTGTCCTGTCTTCTCTTTCAAGGCAATAATTAAGGGTATATTACCCACGATGTCAATAACAGCAAAAAGTACCATTGAGGCTACACCAATTTCCTTTAAGCTCAAACCGTAATTCCATAAAATGGCCAAAAATTGTTGCATTTTTATTTTTTATAAATGTAAGCAATAGAAAAGAATTTGCTTTTATACAGATGATATTAGAAAACATAAATGCGCCATTAATCATTGTAAGTAATTACATACTAAGTGAAATTATACCGCCATTCATTTGAAACCATTTGGTATTTTATATTACCGTATTTTAAAGGATATAAACATTATTAAAAGAATAGGAATAATTGTGTCGGCGAAAAAAAAATACTATATTCATCACGCTAAACTATGAAACTCATTTTCTCAAGTATAAAATTAGCGGCAATAGGTATATTTATTTCAATTGCTGCAAGTAACGCGTACTCTCAAGTATCGGTGGCTAGAGAGTGGAATGAAATACTGCTTGAGGCCATAAGGAATGATTACGCGAGACCTACTGTTCATGCAAGAAATTTATACCACCACTCCATCATCGCATATGACTCTTGGGCCGTACACTCCCCTTCTAAGGACACCTACCTCATCGGTGATACGTTAAATGGATACATCAGCAATTTTGATGGAATAAATATTCCTTTGGATATAAGTGAGTCCATCGAAGAAACCATCTCATATGCATCGTTTTATTTCATCAATGAGCGTTACGGAGATTCTCCCGACTTTAATACCACGTATCTATTGATGTATAATTACATGACCGATCACGGATATAGCGTCAATAATTCAAATATAGATTATGCAAATGGAGGAGCAGCAGAGCTCGGTAATTATATAGCGTGGCAGATGCTAAATTTCGGAAATAGCGATGGTTCCAATGAGTTTCTTGATTTTGAAAACACCTTTTACACTTCTATCAATCCACCATTGATCATGAGTGAAGATGGAAACCCTGACATTATTGACCCAAATAGGTGGCAAACGCTTACCCTTGATTCGACTATTGACCAATCGGGGAACTTGGTAGACAATACTTTGCCATTTCTTTCTCCCGAATGGGGAAATGTAAAACCCTTTGCTTTAGAACCCAGCATGGCGACAGAAAATTATAGAGACGGCGATGCATACAAAGTCTATTTTGACACTGTTCAACCTGCCTATTTGGATACAAATAGTGCATCAGATTGGGACTCTTTTTATAAATGGAACCATTCCCTGGTCAGTGTATGGCAATCCCACTTGGATACTGCAGATGGTGTAATGTGGGACATCTCCCCTGCATCGATGGGCAATAATCTGTGGTACCCCACCAACAATTCACTCAATGAGTATAGCGCTTTCTATAACTTAGAAGAAGGCGGAGATCCATCATCAGGATACAACATAAATCCAATTACCGGTCTTCCTTATCAAACCCAAATGGTAGCACGCGGAGATTATACAAGGGTGCTCGCTGAATTTTGGGCTGATGGTATTGATTCAGAAACACCTCCTGGTCATTGGTTTGAAATCTACCATTATGTTACGGATCAAGCACTATTTGAAAGAAAATGGCAAGGCGAAGGGCCGCAGCTTAGTGCTTTAGAGTATGATTTAAAAGCACACCTGACATTAGGTGGAACAATGCATGATGCGGCTATTGCTGCATGGAGTTTGAAAGGTTATTATGATTATATACGACCAGTATCCTCAATCCGTTACATGGCTGGAAATGGTCAAAGCTCAGATATCCTTTTACCCAACTATCATCCCAACGGAATTCCATTACTTGAAAACTTTATTGAATTGGTAGACTCAACAGATGAATTAGCAGGCTTAAATTATGAGCACGTTGGTAAAATAAAACTCTACACATGGAAAGGTCACGATTATATCGATGATACGGAAATTGATGTTGCTGGAGCAGGTTGGATTTTAGGAGAAAATTGGTGGCCTTATCAACGTCCTACTTTTGTCACCCCACCATTTGCTGGATTTGTCTCAGGTCATTCTACATTTTCAAGAGCAGCAGCAGGTATCTTGGAATATATCACAGGCTCGCCTTATTTTCCAGGAGGACTTGGTGAATTTGTAGCCGAACAGAATGCATTCCTACAATTCGAAAATGGCCCAAGCTCAACCATTACATTGCAATGGGCAACCTATCAAGATGCTGCCGACCAATGCAGCTTGAGCAGAATTTGGGGAGGTATTCATCCGCCGGTAGATGATATTCCCGGCCGCTACATTGGATCAACTATAGGTGAAACGGGATTCGAAAAAGCGGACTCTATTTTCGCCATTGATCGCCCCGCATTAATATCTGCAATTATAAGTGATACCATAATCAACTCATATGAGTTTGGGGATACCATTGAGCTCGAATGTAATTTTAACGTTGCGATGGACACAACAATGAGCCCTTTCATGAATTTCAGTCCGAATAATTTAAATCAATTCTTTATTATATCAAGTGTCACATGGGAAAATGCCTTGCAGCTAAAAATTAAATTTGTCGCACAGGAATTAGTAATGGAGCAATTAAACTCATTTATTCGAGTCTTTGGCGTTTCCTCCGAAAATGGTTTAGCTCTGAACGATATTGTGCTAGAAGATTTCATCATCGTAGATACAAAGCGGCCCAAAATACTCACTGTTGAAATTGATCATGAACTTATTAACGACGAAATTACAAGCTCAGGACTTGCAGCAACATTCGTTTTTACTGAAGATTGTGATATGAGCTATCAACCTACTATTTCCTTTTCGGGCATAGGATACAATAATGAAAGTATTGCAATGGATAATAGTAGCTCAGGATGGTTCAGCCCGTTTTCTTTTAATGCCATATTAAACGCGAATGATTTTAATGAGGAAGTCGAATCAATAGACTTAAATATTGACTTAATTAAAGATATACATGGTAATCCGCTAACCAATCCGTTTCATCCAGACAAGCTCAGTATAGATACTAAAAATCCGTTTATTGATGACTTCTCCAGCTCTGAGACGATGATTAATCTTGACAGCCCTAATGATTCCCCTCAATTTTCCGC
This sequence comes from uncultured Cryomorphaceae bacterium, assembly GCA_913052055.1. GTDB lineage: Bacteria > Bacteroidota > Bacteroidia > Flavobacteriales_D > Crocinitomicaceae > UBA952. The sequence continues at coordinate 11,616 of CAJXDT010000010.1, read as the reverse complement.
ATTAATTGATTTTAATGAATCTATGGATGTATCCTTTATTCCGGAAATAGATTTTTTAAATAACAACAATATTTATTCAAGTCTTTTAATGAATGTAATTGAAACATTTTGGGTTGATTCAAATTCATTGTCCGCAGAGATATGGGTGCTTCCAAATAATAATGACCTACTCAATCTAGATTTGGTATGTGTAAATGCAAAAGACAACAATGGAAACCTAGTAAGAGATAGCATATATCTTTCAGTGATGAGCTCAGATATGAATGGTCCACAGGTACTATCCGCCAGCAGTCCATCCACCATTATTTCGGATAGCTTAATCGGGAATGGAAATTATTACGTTGATGTGGTTTTTAATGAACCTATGAATACGGAAATGAAGCCGCTGGTCTTTCATGAAAATGATATAACCCTTAATAATTCTATACAATACAATGTAAATGAAAGCTATTTCCTAGATCCTTTTGTTTATCGTGCTAATTTTCAAATAAATGATGAGAATATAGAAGTTGAGGATATTAACCTTGAAGTATTATATGCTGAAGATTTTGCACACAATTCCCAGGAACCATATATCGCACCATCATTTATCTCCCTCGATACCAAGAATCCGACAATTATAGACTTCGAGAGCAATACAAGTGTATTGAACCTAAATGATAACCTATTGCTTTTCCAAGTGCTTTTCGATGAGGAAATGAATCAAAATGAGGCGCCTCAATTTAATTTCTTCCCAGCACCATCACCATCAGTCATAATACAACAGACCAACCTTACATGGCTTGATAATGATTCTCTAAATGTATCTTATGAGCTACTGTCTGCCGGGGAAGAACCTAATCTTTATGATTTAAATATAACAGACGCCACTGATCTTGCCGGAAACATTTTAAACGTATTGACCTTAAATGATTTACTTACCATTCAAGGCGCACTTGATTTGGAAATTATAAACACAGATGATATTGAAATATATCCAAACCTGCTTGCGCAAGGAACAAAAATCCATTTAAAAAATATGGCGGAGCACTCATTACTTAAGAATTGTGACCTTTTCTCGGCTGATGGGAAATTCATAAAGACCCTCAATTTGGAAAAGACAGGGCAGTTATGGAGCTCTGAGCCTATAAATGTCCCGTCTGGCATTTACTTTGTGCACCTAAATCAAAAATCCTTTAGACTAGTTGTGTTATGATGAATAAAGTGATTTTAATATTTATTTTGCTTGTAACAAAGCTCGCATTTGGACAAGAACTTATTCACGTTACCATGGAACAAAACATCACTGAGTTTCAAGATTTCGCTATGTCAAATGCAAATGGAATGACTTTTTATGACTTTGATGAAGATGGATGGGATGATTTGACCTACCCAATGCACAATGACTCAATTATATTTTATAAAAATTTCAACGGACAATTTCATAAAATAGCTTCACTATTACACAGCGATGGAGACATCAGACAGCTCATGTGGGTGGACTACGACAACGACGGGGACTTAGATTTGTGTATAACCTATGACGAGGACGGGCTGCGGATATACAACAACGGCGGAGATTTTAACTTTACTGATGTAAGTGTTTCATCAGGCGTTTATCCATCAGTAAGTCGTCCACATGGTTTCAGTTTTATCGATTACGATCTTGACAATGATTTAGACATCTATCTTGCAGATTATTCTGACCCAAGTGGTGCAGGCAGAAATATGTTCTTCGAGAACCAAGGTAATGGAACCTTTATTGAAAAAGCGATTGAACTTGGAATCGATAATGGAGCCCAACCGAGTTTTATGGGAGTATGGTTTGATTTTAATAATGACCATTTGATGGATCTACATGTTATTAACGACCGAAGTACAGGTAATGATGCCTTGTACAACAATATAGGAAATGGATCTTTTACAAATGTGGCAGTCTCTTTAGGCATTTCAAATCAAGGACAAAATCCGATGTCATCCTCAATTTCAGATTATAATAATGATGGATTTCAGGATATTTTTTTAACTGATTTTGGTGTAGATTCAATATTTACGGGTGAAGGACCATTCCATTACAAGTTATTTGAAAATGAAAATGGCAATTCATTTTTAGACAAGGCCCCTGAATATAATTTGACCGTCAATGACTTTGGTTGGGGAGCTTTGTGGATCGATTACAACAATGATATGTATGAAGATCTATATATCGCGACTGGGAATTCAGCCAATAACCAAGGGGGATATACCAACTCTATCCTCTATCAAAATAATAATGGTTCTGGCTTTACCAAAATCAACGATTCGATTAATGGGAGCATACCTGCAGTTTCATTCTGCCCGGTGAAGGGAGATATCGACAATGATGGATTCTATGATATCGCCGTGCTAAACATGGACTCCCCCCCAGATATTTTATTGAACCAAGGCAATAATAACAACTACATCAAGATTACTCCTGTTGGTTTAGTATCTAACCGTATGGCTATTGGCGCGGAGATAAGACTTTTCACAAATGGCATACAACAATTACAAACTGTTTTTTGTGGAGAGCAACTTTTTGCACAAAATTCACAGCATAAAATATTTGGTGTAGGAAATAACCAGGTTATAGATTCTATTCATGTATATTTTCCGAGTGGCCTAACGGCTAAAAGATACCAGGTTCCTGTAAATCAGTCAATCAATATTTATGAAGAGGTATATACAACCATACATTTTGAGCTAATGGAGGGAGTCGATTCTCTATTATTATGTAGTGGTGATAGCTTGACGATAGCGCTTAGTAATTATGAAAATTACCACTGGAGTACAGGTTCTGAAGACTCATCTCTACTTATTACTAGCCCAGGTACATATTATTTTGAGGCGTTTAATGCAGCGGGAGATACTATTTACAGGTCTAATGATCTTGTTATCGAATTAGAGACAGCACCATTATTTCAGTTAATAGCAGATGAGGTCTCCTGTGAAAATCCTTCCTCGGCAACTGCGTCGCTAATATTTGCTGATCCATCTCTTATAGATTCAGTTTATTGGTCAAATGGAGATATAGGACTGAATGCAGATAGCCTATTTGAGGCTTCAAACCACTGGTACACTTTTATTACCAATAACATGTGCACCTACACAGCTGAATTTTCAATATATAGCCCAGACATAATGAATGTCCAATGCTTAACGACAGGGCAAACCAACAACGACCTAGGAAGCATTTCGATTTTTGTTTTTGGCGGCACACCACCATATACATATATACTCGAGGGAGATACAGTCGAATCATTCATTGAAGGACTCATCGCGGGCTCTTACCAAGTATTGGTTACGGATGCTTACGGCTGTTCACAGCAAGTAAATGTTTCTATCCAAAATGTTATCTCAACCGGTTTAGATGAAAGCAACAACGAGTTAGATATCAAACTTACTGCTGATCATATTGAGATATGTTCCTCTTTAAATAATTTTAGGACACTGAATCTATATGACCTGCAGGGGACGAAAGTTTTAGCGCTAGAATTGCACCAAGAAAACTTAATCGACTGCAAAAAATTTAATTGTACTAAACCATCCGGTATATATTTAGCTATGGTCACAGACATCAACGGAATTATCTATCGAAAGAAACTCTACAAACCATAATATTTGGACAAAAAAAAGAGGCTTTCGCCTCTTTTAATTTCATTCTAGTTTCGATTATGAAACAATCATTTTTAGAACCCTTTCGCCAAATTCTGTGCGAATAATAATACGATACGCTCCAGGAGCAGGAGAAGAAAGACGAATGGATTGAGATTCTTCCTTGATTTCAAATTCTGAAATCATCCTTCCTTCAACTGAGTAAACAGAAATACTACCGCTTTCCGGTAAGCCCGAAATAAAGAAACTTCCTTTATTAGGGTTTGGATATAGCATTAGACTTTGCAACTCGTTAGGCAACAGGCTGACACAATTGTCAACAAGGATCGTTAAGAAATCACTCGCAGCACAACCATTGTTATCAGTGTATGTGTACGTAATCGTATGTGTTCCAGCACCAGCAATTGATGGGGAGAAAACGTTACCGTTGATTCCAGGGCCTGAAAATGCACCTCCCGAAGGGCTTCCGCTAATACTGAATCCCCCATCCGTATTACATGCACTTGTAATTGGTGAGCTTATCTCTACAGTAGGAATAGCACTTACAACAACCGTTTGAGAAAAAGTATCAGAACCAAAAGCATTGGTAACGGTAAGCTGTACGTTATAGGTACCAACACTCGTATATTCATGCGTTGGATTCATAATATTGCTTGATGAACCGTCTCCAAAGCTCCAATCGTAGTTAGAACCTCCAAGTGAGCTATTCGTAAACTGAATAAAATCGCCTAGACAAACATTACTTTGTGCATTAAAGTTTGCCGTTGGGGGGCTTGAAGATTGGTCACCCGTAATATTAATGTTGTCAATAAACAGATTGTTACCAGCAATACCATTGTTTACAGATTCAAATCGAATCACAACACCACTCATCCCCGAGTATGCATTGAGGTCAATTGTAAAACAATCTGCTCCTACCTCTCCCATACACCAATCACCTGGCGCAGGAACGAACTCAGTTGGTGACGTGTAGGCAGTTGCAAAAGATCCTGTTCCATCTTCGGCGTAGCTTCCAATATTAGAAAAACTGGCACCACAGTCCGTCGAAATAAGAATCGCTAAAGAATCTCTTGATTCTTGATTATAACGACGGAAGGCATGCTCAAAGGTCATTTCAATATTGGTGAAAAGACCAAAGTCAAATGGAGCTGTCTGAAAACCATCTCGCTGACCACCATTGGAATAATTGTAAAAATCAATTTTTGCTGCTTTATTACCTGGAGTAGTACCATCAACAGTCACAATTTCCCAAGTAATGTCATTGTCGCTGTTTGTCATGTACCAATTATTAGAGGCAAAACTATTGCTTTCAAAGTCCTCGGTAAACGGCAGACCTTGATAGCTGTCGTAAACATATAATTCAGAGCTCATAGCATTGTTCGCCGCATTTCCATCAGCATTTCCGTCAGGATTATCAACAGTGACATTCAAGGTACTAGCACCTCCACCTAAAGTAACTGCAGGAAGCGTGAGCATTGCAGAAGCACCAGGTGCAAGACTGCCGTTATAGGTAGTATTTTGTGTACCTGTTCCAAAATCATATGCGATATCTACGGAAGAAAAAGCTTCTGAACCGTAATTAAATATTTCAATCTGAGCCTCAACAGCAGGATTACAAATTGTACCATATGGGTAACTAATTTGATTGATACCAACATCATAGGAAACATTCGAGGAAACACAGAAAGGATTTACCTCTTCATATCCAAAGTCCGAATTCGCAGCTTGGATTGTAGCTAATGTATTACCATTGGCCTCCGTAATACTGTAAGAACCATCCACCGTGCATGTCCATTGACTGCCATACAAACCATCACCATAGGTGTCAGTAATTGTAAACACATAGCACAAACCAGTTGCAAGACACACCTCGTTTTGATAAGTCTCTCCTCCCGTTACATCGGGATATGGTCCACCGGAGGCAAGAACTGCCGTTCCCCCATCTTCGGTTATATTCCATTCAATCTCAGAACCGTAGCAGTCAGTAACAATTTCGACGTTCACCGCTTGCCCCGAAGCAACCACTGTAAACGTTGCTGTTTGATTATTATTGGAATTATTTTGGTCGGTATTTCCATTTGGTTCCGAGCAAGAAACAAACAATTCATGCGGTCCCGCACTTAAAGTTTGAGTGGGTAAGGAAACCATTTCTACTCCTCCTTGCGGCAAGTTACCGGTCCAATTAATGGTTTGGGCTCCTGCAGCAGAACCATCATATTGATAAGAAATGGTTACCGACGTTAAATTTTGACTACCGTAATTTCTCAGCTCAAATTCGGGTGAGACTGTTGAGCTACAAAGCTGACCCTGTGGGCTTAGTATGGATGTAATACCCGCGTCTAAACTGAAAGTAAAGGCATTTAGGCAAATAAGTGCTTCTTCCGCGTTAATTCTTCCTGAACCAAGCTGACCTTGATAGTTAGGATTTGCGGATTCAATATTGTCTGCTGATGAAAGTAGACAATCTACAATATCTTGAGGCGTTGCAGATGGTGCATGAGAAATCATCAAACCAACCAACCCAGCAACCATAGGAGAAGCCATCGAAGTTCCTTGAGAGAACTGATAAGATGTCCCTTCATTTGTACTCAAAATCTGAGAACCTGGTGCTGAAACATCAATCCATGTTCCATATTGAGAAAAACTTGACTTGGCATCACCATTTGTAGTAGCAGCAACACTCACAACGTTGTTGTAAGCAGCAGGATAAAATTGTTGACTAGAATTGTCATTCCCCGCAGCAGCAATTAATATAACACCTGCATTCCAGGCATAGTTACATACATTTTGACCGTAAGTGGAGACGCCCCCGCCTCCCCATGACATATTAATGGCATCTGCACCGTTGTCGGCAGCCCAAATAATTCCGTCATATCCACCGGTGAGTGCACCTGTTGAACAGTTTCCTATTTTAATAGGCATTACACTGATGTTATATCCGATAGACGCTACACCAAGGTTGTTATTGGTTTCGGCGCCAACTGTACCAGAAACGTGAGAACCGTGAAAACCATCATTACCCCCGCAAGGAGAAGGATCATTATCATTATCGACAACATCGCGACCTGGAACAATCTTATTCACAAGATCCGGATGATTGACTTGAATCGCATTATCTGTAACGGCAACCACAATATTTGCGTCTCCCGTAGAAATATCCCATGCTTGAGGTGCATTGACTTGAAATAAACACCACATACCATTGTTAAATGAGTTAGTAAAATAAGTATCATTGGGTGTTAAGCAAGTTTTATGTAGTTCTTTCTTTTCGGCATAAACCACCTCGATTTCTGATTTAACACGACCAATGAGTATGTCCGTTTTGTCAATTTCAGAAAAACGTATTTCATATGTGCGAACTAATTTTTCATCCTTAATATCTGGGTGTAATTGAACGACCTCGAAAATACCAAACTCTTGAAAATCATCCGCTAAAAATGGATTATCATCGGGTTGAAGTTTACCCTGAAAGGTTTTAAACATGTGCCCACCGACTGGGACTTGAAAGATTATTTTACCATCTTGGTAGTCGGAATTAAAATTTTGAGAAAAAGTAAGGAAACTCATACAAAAAAGCATGAGACTAAGACAAGTGTATTTCATTTTGCTATAATTTAGAACCTAAAAATCTTGAAAATCTTTGAATTTATCAACTATTTGGGGGTATAAATTTGCCAAACAAATAAGTTACATGTGTTACTTTCAATCCAAAAAAGTTCTAACCCTTCCCATATTTAATTGTATACAAAAGTAGAATACCATAATGAAGGTATGAAAAGTAAACTTTTGATTGATATTTTTGTATTGTTAGATACATTAAGGAACAAGTACAGCAAATGAAGAAGAAAAGATTAATCAAGGCACTCAGACAAACCGCAAAAGATTTAGACAATGGATGCGAATATGAATGGGGGCATATGGCACGGTGTAATGCTGGTTGTTTAGTCCAAAACTTGATGGATAAAACACAAACAGAAGTTGTCGAAATGGTCAATGGGCATCTTGATGAATGGACTGAATATGCTGATGCTTATTGCAAAGGTACGCACAAGTTCATTGATGACCTTTTTCAGGAATTAGAGGAACATGGTCTGTCTCATGAAGATGTGCTTCACCTCGAAAACCTATCTGATCCGAAAATCACAAGAACGTTCCCAATAGAAAGCAGATATATGGAAAGAAATAACCCTGCTCATGTAAGCAAATACATGAGACGCTTTGCGGAGCAATTAGATACTGTTTCCGAATAAATTAAGAAGTACTTTATTCTTGCTTAACGAAAGAATTTAAGTACCTTCCATTCCTTTAAAACTAACCCAATGAACGTAAAAGGAAAGCACATAATTGTTACAGGAGGAAGCCTTGGTATTGGCAAGGAAACGGCAATAAACCTGATTGAAAAGGGAGCAGTGGTGCTTGTAACAGGAAGGTCTCAAGAACGGCTCGACGAGGCTTTGACGGACATCGAATGCCACACTGTCGCATTTGACATTGGAGACACCTCAAATATTGAACAGAATGCAAAAAAATGCTTGGCTTTGCTCAATGGGAAAGTTGATGTTTTGATAAATAATGCGGGAATTGGGGAGCGAAAATCCATTGAAGAACTGAGTATTGAAAGCTTCATGAAAGTATTCAATGTAAATGTATTTGGACTCGCCTTATTTACAAAGCAAATAGTACCTATAATGAAAAAGAATCAAGGGGGAACAATCATAAATATTGGCTCCACAGCAAGCTTAAAAGGATATCAAACAGGTAGTATTTACGCTTCATCTAAATTCGCCGTACGTTGCCTTACACAATGCTGGCAGGCTGAATTACGCCCATACAACATTAGGGTTTGTCAAATCAACCCAAGTGAGGTGACTACAGCATTCGGAAGCCCAGATAGGATTGAAAGAGATGAAGTACACAATAAGCTGACATCAAAAGAAATCTCGCATGCTATTACGTCCGCCATTGAAATGGATGACAGAGGGTTCATCAATGAGCTAAACGTATGGGCAACCAACCCATTTTAGGGTAAAAAAGGAATATCGTAAAATGCAATATACCCTGTTTTAGGTATGATTTTTTTTCTTTCCATTACAAAGACATCTAAATGATGTTTTATATTTGTACCGCAATTAAAGGTGTCATATTGACGCTTCAATCAAATTTTTAAATATAAAACCATTACAAATGAAAAAGATTTTTTTTACACTACTTCTAGGTGGTCTGATTGTTTCTTGTAACGACAATTCAGCAACAGGAAATGAGAACGCAACAACAAATGCTGAGACATCAAATGAAAATACAGACATAAAAGCAACATATGAAGCCAATGTGGCAAGCTTCGAAAAGCTCTGCAAAGCATGGGGGGAGCAAGACCTTGAAGGTGCTTTAGACTTGATGGCTGATGACTTCATGGAAAGAGGAACAGGTCTTGGTGAACCTGATCGTACGAAAGAGGAGTGGAAAGCAAATAATGAAGCAATGATGAGTATGATGAAACCTACGTTAAAACAAGCCATATTCCTTCCTGGAGTTGACACAACAACACTAGCTATGGACGGTTCGGTTAGATACTATGGTACTTGGAATTTCGCCTCTGGAGAAAAGAATCTAGACTGTAAAGTCTACGGAAGTGCAGATTTCAATAATGAAGGTTTGATGACAACCCTTACACATTATGCAGATTTCGGTGCAACAATGATGCAAATATTACCAGAAGAGGTGGTTGCACAAATGATGGGAGGTAAATAATCCCTGATGCACAATAATTTTAAAAGGGGCTTCGGCCCCTTTTTTAATGACCAAATAATTGAATTTCATAAGACTTATTCAAAACAAAATAGTCCGTACCATCAGATATAATGCCTTTTTCGTACTTTAAGGTTTATGAAAAAGATTTTGACCCCTGTAATTCCCATGTTGTTTCTTTCATCCTGTGTTGTTTATTACAAAACAGAGGATGTCCGCAAAACCATTGTCTCCAATGTAAATATTGCAAAAGAAAACCAATCCTCAACAAACAAAGACTACAGAGATAAATTAGATGCCTATCAATGGCTGGAGGGATACATTGTAAATAAAGATTTAGAACCCTTTAAATCAATTACAGGCCACAAAAACGATATGAAGAACAAATACAATGCACTGCGTTTAAAAACAGATAAAATAAAAGCATTGCAACTCAATTTCGAGACCCTTGCTAAAGGGAAAAAAGAAATAAAATCTAATGAGGACACGTGGAAAGAATTCAAGACAATAAAGAGCAACATGAAAAGCATCAGCGCAGAAATTGATCAGTTAAACCCGAAATACGTATCGGCATCCAATGCGCTAGGAAATGCAATTTCTAATAGCCAATTTAAGCTCCTAAACAAGACTGAATTAAAAACGAATATTGAAACTAATATTTCTCAGCTCCGCACCTCCTCAGAAAGTGCAAGAATAAAAATAACACGCTACAGAAGAGAGTTAGATAATGCTAAAAATAGTATTCCTGACAGCACTTACACGCAAAAAAGGAATGCCCTTAACCAGATGGACGAATTATTGGCTGAAAGTGATCGTACACAAGGTGAAATCACAAAATCTTTAACACAGCTTTTGACGAACCAAAAACTGATGCATCACAAGGATGAAATATGGACAGGTGAAAACACAAAGACCCAAATACAGGTAAAAAAAATACAAGATGGCATCTCGCAAATAAAGGAGGCGCAGGCGGTATTTAATAAGCTAGCTGCAGCGCTTAATGGAACCACCGAGGAATAATAAAAGGACATGCCTAGACCTCATTTATTGCTTCTTCTCCCCTTCTGCTTTTGATTTCTTTAAGTCTTGCGCCTTCACGAAATCGTCAATCTTTTTTAGCCACGCTTTTTGTTTCAGATCGTTTTCTTTAGATATATAAAACCGATTACGTAATTCGGGATCTTTCATATCTTCCTCATGCTGCTTATTGACAGCGATTATTGCCCTGAGCAGCTTTGCACTAAACTTGAATACTACGGCCTGAGCTCTAATGAACATATGCACATTCCTAAGCCGACGATATAAAATAAACATTACAATTGCTACAGTAAGCATCGGAAGTACATAATCAATAATAGAGGTGAGATCTTCAAGCAAAATAAACGGGGTTGTTACATTAAATATATAAAAACACCAGATATATTATCACAAAAAAACCCTAAACTATTACTAGTAAAGGGTTTTAGAAGTGGTCCCACAAGGGCTCGAACCTTGGACCCCCTGATTATGAGTCAGGTGCTCTAACCAACTGAGCTATAGGACCCGATGGAAATCCATCATAGAGGGTGCAAAAATAATAAAATATTCAGTTAATACTAATCTTCTTTACCGAAGTTGTCGTACAAATACAGCGGTAATGCAAGAGAAAAACCTACCATAAATAAACAGACGAAATACTTGGTGATCTTTAGCTTCTTAGTTCTCCATTTGTGAATTAGAAAGACCGAAAAAGCACTGGCAGCGACAGTAATATCCATTGAAATCATGGCCATGGGATGTGTCGCGAAGAGCTGACCAAAGAAGCCATCCATACTGCCATTGTTTTCAATTAAAAAATGGATGAGGTGGTAGTAAGGCAAAACAATACCGAGAACACACAAAACGAGATATACCTTTTTCATAATTGGTTTAATTTATAAGCGAAGATAGCTATGATTTTTTGGCACGCGCCTGTATGAGAAACCAGCACAAAGCACCGAACATGATTGAGGCAAACAAAAGATGCGCCGTTCGGACCAAGCCTGGCATGTCCACATGCGCCAACAATACACCAGAAAAAAGCTCCATGGCTAGGACAAAGAAAGATAAACGTATTGCACCGAATTGCTGCCCTTTTTCATTGATCCAAAAAACCACGCAAAGTAAAATGAGAACAAGCCAAGAAAAACTTCTATGAATATAAAAAGGAAGTCCTACACCTTCTGTCCAATCGCTTTGCCCTACTCCTTTTTTAATCAGTAAATCAATTGACTCCCTAAC
>CAJXDT010000009.1:0-63606 GCA_913052055.1 uncultured Cryomorphaceae bacterium | reverse complement strand
AAATTTATACGCATGTGAGCACTAAAAATTTACGAGCCATTAAGAGCCCTATCGAGGAAATGCAGCTGTATAAGGGCTTCACAATGGAAAAATAAAGATGTATCTTTAGCCCTACGTTATAGCACATTAAGACATAGACAATAATGACCAAGCCACATTTTGATTTAGAATATGAAGAAGGACCTACTGCCCCATTCGTTGATTGGGTAGCTGGTGGAAACTTTGATGGATATATTCAAAAAAAATCTTTAAAATTTATTGAATCCAACAATCAAGTATTATTGGAAGTAACGATACTCGACCAATCAAGATTTGACGGGCAAGCCAGCAACTCTGAAATACTTGGTAAATTTGAATATACCGATAAGGACACTATCACAATTAAATATGCTGACATCGAAATGAGAGGTAAAATCCTTGGTGACAAAAGGGAATTTATTGTTTTCGAAATATTCGGTCAAAATATAAAGGAAGTGTATAAATTAAAATAAACGTACTAAAACAAAAGCTAAACTGCATTAAAACACAGCTTAGCCAAACCGTTAATTCAAAAACTTAAAGGAATTCAAAAAGGCATCTTTGCGAGCCGTATTCAAGACCTCTTTTGGTGCAACCACGATTGTCTGATACTCAGTTTCTCCTTTAAAGATCACATTACAATACACAGCCATCTCGGGCATATCTGTAACAGCTACAGCAATCTCTCCCTTTAATCCTTTTCTAGCTCCAAGAGACCACTCTTTTTGAGAAACGACTTTCCCCTTCATTTTTGTGGCCCAATCCGCAAGTATTTTAGCCCCCCGAGATGCGCTCGGGGGCTTATTTATTTCTAATACCTTCATCATATACGTGTTCTGATCTACGGTCACATGCGTCGTAAATTTCATCCCTTCGTCGGTTCTTTTAAATACCTCTTGAGGAACCGAAGGAAATACGACACTGCACTTGTGGTCGTTGTCTGTAATTAAGTTGGGAGCTAGATATTGACCTAGCGCTTGACCTGAAAAAAACAAGGCAAATAAGGTGCTTAAGAAAGAAAACTTTTTCATAGCTAAGTTAATTTTTAAGGTACTGTTCTTTTGATTTTACGACTGTCTTTTTACCCAATTTATACTTTTTCTCCAAGCTTGACAATGAAGCCCTCGTTGCCGAATACCGTGCTTGAATTTGAGAAAGATTTTCAAGCTCGTTTGGTGTTGGCGCTCCAGGGTTGTTCTCAACACGCTGGAACAAGTTGGTCATTTTCTCTCTGAGCTGTGGCTCTGCTGCGCCCACGTAGTTGTCTCCCGAAGTAATCACCATAGTCCCTTTGAGCGCATCTAGCTTTGAAATCAGTTTTTTACTTTTATTTTCATTGGCGTAGGTTAGATATGCGTCAACACAATAAACATCATAGGCCAAGGATTCAATCATATTATACATAGACATGACCGCCTCTTTTTTGCTTTTCCGATCGCTCGAAGAAATGATGCTTTTAGGGTCATAGGCGAGCACAAGTGGGTGCTCAAAAACATCTTTTCCTTTGGTAATGCGCACAGTGTACTCCCCTGCAGGTAGCGTTGGTGTCGTGAAACCGCCGAAGGAAAAGGTTTTTCCTTTTGCTACTTTGGGTTGCTTCATGTTGTAATTCCAATTGACAATATTGATCCCTTTGGATTTACCAGGGCCAAGCTCTGAAATGGTATCGCCTTTTGCATCCAGAATAAGCATACTCATCTTACCAAAGGTGTGGCGCTTTTTAAGGTGGTATTTGATTTGTGCAGCTGTCGTCTCATTGTAGCCTACAAATTGTGTTTCAGCGCCAAAGGATCCGGAAAAGCTTGCTTCCTCGTCAATTACCGTCGGTTTTGTATTGAAAAAATGAAGCTTTTTCTGCATATTATCTGCCGTCAATTCGCGAAGCGGAGAGATATCATCAACAATGATTACACCTCTACCATGTGTTCCCAAAACCAAATCATTCGTTTGCTTTTGAAGGGCAATAAAATGTACTGCAACAGCAGGCATATTGTTGGTGTACTTATACCATTGAGCACCCCCATCCATCGTAATAAATAGGCCAAGCTCCGTTCCTAAAAACAATAGGTCTGGGTTTTCGTAATCTACCTGAATGTTTCTTACAACGCCTTCAACACCACCTGTAATAATACTTTTCCACGTCTTTCCAAAGTCATCCGTTTTGTAAGCATAAGGTGTTTTATCATTAGCGGTATGGCCATCAAAAACAGCATACGCTGTTCCCTTTTCTAAGGTACTTAATTCAATATGATAGCACCATGTATTTGTAGGAAGGCCAGGAATATTTGCGACCGTATTGGTCCATGTTTTTCCACCGTCTTGGGTTACCTGAACGTTTCCGTCATCGGTTCCCACCCAAATAACATTTTCATCAAGGTCTGACTCTGCAATGGTGAAAATAGTCGTATGGTTTTCTGCGCCCGAATTATCTTTGGATAGACCTCCAGAGTTGTCTTGATCCTGCTTGGCAGGGTCGTTTGTAGTTAGGTCAGGAGATATAATTTGCCAAGATGCGCCCATGTCATCAGATTTATGCAGGTACTGGCTCCCCATGTAAATTCTATCGGGTACCGAGGCGCTTAAAGCCATTGGCGCATTCCAATTGAACCTGAGTTTATCGTGTCCCTCAACCGGAAGTGGTTGTATTGTTTTTACCTGCTTGTTGTCTTGATCAATGCGCCATACATTTTCAGCACCTTGCATTTCAGAATAAACAATATTTTTGGTGTTGTGCTTAAGCACTCGGAAGCCGTCTCCCTGACCCAAGGAGTTCCAATCTCTTGCCTGAATACCTCCAGGAGAGGCTGAAGGGCCATACCACGAACCATTGTCCTGAAGTCCGCCGTAGATATTATAAGGCGTAGCGTTGTCTACGCTAATCTGATAAAACTGAGAGAGCGGAAGGTTCTCTACAATCTCACATGTCGTTCCTCCATTCCAGCTGCGGTAAACACCCCCATCAGTGGCAAAAAACATAATATCCGAATGCATATTAGAAAAGACCATATCATGAACGTCACTGTGCATATTTCCAAGCCCTTTGAAGGTCTTTCCTCCATCCTTTGACACAGATCCTCGTAAACCTCCTTTATAAATTACATTTTCGTTTCTAGGGTCTACAACGAGTCTTGAGAAATAAAATGGTCTTACTGTGATTTCAAAGTCATTGTTCATTTGCTCCCAAGAAGCACCAAGATCGTTACTTCTGTATAAGCCTTTGTCTTTTTTTTGTTCTGCTTCAATGACTGTATACAGGACATCAGGATTACTTTTAGCAATGGCAATTCCCATTCGACCAAGCTTTCCTTCAGGAAAGCCGTTGTGAATCTTATCCCAGGTTTTACCGCCATCAATAGACTTATATAATGCGCTGTTTTCGCCTCCTGAATCAAAAGACCAACCTGTTCTTCTGAACTCCCACATCGAAGCGTAAAGCACAGATGGATTTCTGGGATCCATTAATAAGTCTGCACAACCTGTTCTTGGATTAACGTACAAGACCTTTTCCCAGGTCTGACCTCCATCAATTGATTTAAAAACACCTCTTTCTTCATTGTCTCCCCACAATGCACCCATTGCAGCTACATAAATCTCATTTGAGTTTTCGGGGTTAACAACAATACTTGCGATGCGCTCTGAATTTTCAAGTCCGATTTTTTGCCAGTTTGAACCACCATCTGTCGTCTTGTAAAGACCATTGCCATATGAAACACTATTTCTCGTCCAGGTTTCACCTGTTCCAACATAAATGGTTTTATCAGGGTCATTCGGATCAAGGGTTACGGTCCCAATAGACTGAATATAGTCGTCAAAGATTGGAATAAAGGTTGCGCCACCATCATTTGATTTCCAAACGCCACCACCACCTGCTCCGAGGTATACAATTTTGTTGTTCGTCGGATGAATCTCGAGATCATTCACTCGTCCACTCATTAGGGCTGGGCCTATTTGTCTGGCTGTTAAATCACCAAACACAGAGGAGCCGTCGACAACAGTTGTCTCTTGGGCATGCACGGATAAGCTCGTGGCCATACACAGCCACAAAGCATAAAAACTCAGTTTTTTCATTAGATGTTATTAATAGGTTCGCTAATTATTTTTTCATAGGAAAAGCAAAATCACCGTCTTCAAAAGCAGGGTTTACTTCAATTGTGGTAAAGGTAATCGGTTGACCTGGCTTGTCTTTTTCTCCCTGTGACATCGAGAAAGGGAAGTATAAGCCTTCTACCTCTTGGTAATCGCTAAACGAAGTTTCTGCAATTACACCTTTAGCTGGACCAGACTGAATTTCACTTTGCATCGCAATCGGCACAAAGTTTTCTGTGTCAAAAAAGTAATACGACACGGATTCCTCTTCTTGACCCTCGACCATTTTAGGTTCTTGCACTAATTTTAGCTTGAATGTTTCTGCTCCTTGGATCGTTTCTTTTCCCATTAGCTCAATCGTGTATCCTTTCTTTTCATAATCTAAAAATGGATTTGGAAAATCATTTGCGTCTAACTTGAAATTTGCTGTTGCTTCTGCATCGCTTTCTTCTGCTTCCATTGTCATGAAATTATGTGACCATAATTTTTTACCGTCAAAAACGCCTTGCTTGATCTCCTTTCCTTGGAAAGTTATTTTCGTCATTTGTCTTCCGTCTTTAAGCTGAACCATCTCTATAGGAATCTCCATTCCTCCTTGACTTACCTTTGCCGTCATTTTAAGTCCTTGAAGATTGTTCCAGGCTTCGGCTCCACCCGTATTCTCAATATAGTTGGCAATAATTTCTTCTTTGGTTTGCGCAAAAGTGAATTGTGCGACCACAAGAAAAATGGCCATTAAAAAGATTTGGTTGTTTCGCATTTTATTGATTTTAATTTTTTTGAAATAGTTTTCACAATATAGAACTTTTGAATGGTAAAACCCTGCTAGCGTAGACCCTTCTTAACAAATTGTAACAGAATTTAGCAGAAAAATAAAGGCAAAAAAAAAGGGCGCCGTAGCGCCCTTATATTTTCTAAATGCTGTAATTACTTGATTACAACATTTGTGTTTGATGTCAAACCATTTGCTCTTACAGAAACAACGTATGTTCCTTTAGCAAAACCTTCAGTAGCGAAAGTAATTACTTGCGTCCCGTTCGTGCTTGAAGCAGACTGAGTAGCAAGAATTCTTCCTTGAAGATCCATAATAGTAACTGAAGCTTCAGAAGAAACATTCTCCATTGAGATGTTTACTACGTCTGCTGCTGGGTTAGGATAAACATTGATGTTTGCAAGGTCTAAATCAGAAATACCTGAACCGGCATCTGTTCTAAGCGCAGCATCAGTAACATTTGATTCTCCAAAGTCTCCAACTGCAACAGTAGTAATAGCAGCACCATTAGAAACGATTTCAAAACCAAACTCTCCTGTTGAGCTTGAAGCATCTCCATACTGCATTCCATCACCGTAAGAGTCATACAACTCAAAAGAATAGCAATCTTCTCCTGCTGGTAAAGTAACTGAATGCGTCATTGTTGTATTCGCATCAGGACCACCACCACCGAAGCTATCATCAGTTCCTGCAGTATAAGGACCGGCAGATGCTACCGTTGTTCCAGCTGCGTTTTTAATCGCCCAAGAAGTTTCAACTGCATAGAAGTCAGTAAATACATTAACTGTAATGTCTAAAGAAGATAAAGGAGCTAATCCAACAACTTTTTGAATTGTGTTGTTTGATGCCTCAGAATCATTTGATGCGTTGATCACAATATCAAGTGTAGTTGCATCAGTTACGGAAACAGTTCCACAATCTACTGTTTCAGAAGCCCATGTTACTAAGTTTCCAGTCCAATTTGTAGTTGATAACAGTGTTGCACCATCATAAACCATAATTTCTGCAGAAGTCAAAGCATCAGTACCCTGGTTTTGAACGTCTACTGTTACAGGAACATCTCCTGCGCCACAAAGACCAACATCACCATTGTATCCGATGATACCTGCGTCAGTACCTTCAGCCTGCTGTGGGCAGTTTCCAATACCAGCGTAGTGCTGAGTTGCAGAAGCTTGTCCAGAAACAGTTACGCTTCTATTTGGACAGATAGTATAAATGGTAGGGAAAAATGCAATCGCATAAGGTCCATTTTGAGAAGCGTCATCGATAATTGGGAAAGCAGTTCCTGCCAACCAATTTCCTTGAGTATTTCCACCTGTACCTTCAAGATCTGCTTGAGTTGTACTTCCATCACCTTCAAACCATAACACCATTACATCATCAGTAGTGTTTGCAGAAACTCCAGGGAATCCAGCTGGTCCGTGATTTACATAAAGGTCCTCTAAAGCACCTGATTGGTGGTAAGACCAACACGGTCCACACCAAGTCGCACTCACATCCATAACAACGGAATAACCTTGGTCTAGGTATGAGTATAAATTGTGCTGAGTTCCATTGATGTCTGTTACAGTGAAGTCGGGAGCAACGCTTCCGTCAGCAAGTTGCGCATGAGAATTGCTGGCGAATAATGCCGAACAAACCAATGCTGAAAGTAAAATTTTTTTCATGTTTTTGATTTTTTAGTGGCATAAATTTAAGACATTATAATGATATTACGAAATCTTTAATGACATTAAAGAAAAATGTTCAATCCTAAGAGGTAAGTGTCTTCGCGACGTTTTGAGGCGTCTCAGTGGAGCTTTTAAATTTCACACCGAACAAACCAATTCAATGAGTCAACCTTAGAAAAGGAAGAAAAGTTTAACCTTTCAGAAAAACGAGGAAAAGAAAATACTAACCAACCTTCTGCTTGAGCGTATCTTTAATAAAGAGTTCAATGGCACCAACCATCGATGGAGCTTTTGGATGAGGAGCTCTAATATTGGGCTCTAATCCATTTTTTATAGCTGCAGTTGCCGTTGTCGCACCAAAAGCGGCGATTAAGGTATCGTTTTGCTTAAAATCAGGAAAGTTTTTAAACAACGACTCTATACCACCTGGACTGAAAAACACCAAGATATCATAGAATACGTTTTCTAAATCTGACAAGTCCGCCGCAACTGTTCTATAAAGAACTGCTTTGGTAAACTTAATGTTATTTTCAGTTAGTGTATTGGGAATCACATCACGTAAAATATCCGTACAAGGCAAAAGTATTTTTTCAGACTTGTGTTTTTTAAGCACATCCATCAAGTCATGAATTCTCTGTTTACCAAAGAATATTTTTCTTTTCCGGTATGCGACATATTTCTGCAAATAAAGCGCAACAGCTTCAGAAATACAGAAGTATTTCAAACTGTCAGGGACTTCATAACGGGTTTCTTCAGCTATTCTGAAAAAGTGATCAGCAGCAACCTTTGAGGTAAGCAGGACTGCTGAATAATCTGCCAGATTGATTCTTTGATTTCTAAATTCACTAGCATTAACACCTTCGACTTTAATGAAAGGTCTGAAATCAATATTTAAATCGTGCTTTTCTGCCATATCAAAATATGGAGAACGATTGTTTTCTGGTTTGGGTTGAGAGACAAGGATCGTTTTTATGGCCAAAACTGTTTCTTTAATCGAGTTTTAAATAATCATATTTTACCAACAAAATAGTGCCCTAATATCACTACGGGCAGTATTTCGAGAGTGCAAAGATACAAAATTATATATAACCATCTGTAATTATTTAACTTAGCGTAAACGACACCCTTGATAATCTTAGCTATTGGTAGCGATAGAATAACGAAATAAACAATATATTGAATCCAAACTTTGTACGCATCGTTAAGCAAAGCAAACAGCGCTAAAACAAGCAATAAAAGGCCCGAAAAGTTAAATACCTGCTGCGTGAACATGCCTAGGCTTCTACCGAACGACTTGTCTTCAAATATCACAGCAACAATTCTGTGGCTGGTAAAACAAAAGAATAAATAGATCCATGAAACCAAAAAAGCAACCTTCATTAATAGCTCAGCTTCCAGGGTTGAATGCACCATTGACACTAAACATATATTTAATGTAATGATAAGGTTGAGGATAAGCATAATGTTGGCAAAAGGAGATATTTTTTCAGAATCGTTTAGTGTTGAGTCATATACCTTATTTGAAAAATAGTTTCTGTATACAATAGTAAACAAGTTTGGGCAACTTAATCTTGATAAGCCCACGAACCCAAAACACACTAAAACAAGCGCCAAGAGCGTGTTTTTCACTACAACTTCTCTGGGTAGGAGCTCAAGAACTGCATAGATGTGTGTTGTTAGAATCATATTAGGGTTCTAAAATTAAATAGAAAATAAGAAGAATCCGCTTAGATATTTGTTAATTTTGCACTGTCCAAAAACGATAATACATGAAAACCGATCAGTATACACACCCAGATTATTATGGATTAGATGAGCTTTATTCTGACGAACATAAATTGGTGCGCGATGCAGCAAGAGCTTGGGTTAAAAAAGAGGTCTCTCCGATTATTGATGATTGTTATGAAAAGGCTGTTTTTCCAAAACACTTAATTCCTGGATTGGGAGAAATTGGCGCTTTTGGACCTTACATTCCAGCAGAGTATGGAGGCCCTGGTCTTGACCAAATCTCTTACGGTATTATCATGCAAGAACTAGAGCGATGTGATTCCGGCTTGCGATCAACGGCTTCTGTTCAGTCCTCTTTGGTTATGTATCCGATTTGGAAATATGGTAGCGAAGAGCATAAACAAAAATTCTTGCCTAAGCTAGCCTCCGGTGAAATGGTCGGTTGCTTCGGTTTAACGGAACCTGATTTTGGATCAAACCCGGGAGGTATGATTACCAACTTTAAGGAAGATGGAGATGATGTCATTCTAAACGGCGCAAAAATGTGGATATCAAACGCCCCTTTTGCAGATGTTGCTGTTGTTTGGGCGAAAAATGAAGAAGGAAGAATATATGGACTTCTTGTGGAAAGAGGTATGGAAGGTTTTACCACTCCTGAAATGCATGGAAAGCTTTCGTTGAGGGCCTCTTCAACAGGAGAGCTTATTTTCGATAATGTTCGCGTCCCAAAATCAAATATATTACCTGGAAGATCGGGCTTAGGTGCTCCGCTTAGCTGCCTTGACTCTGCGCGATACGGTATCGCTTGGGGTGCATTAGGTGCAGCCATGGACTGTTACGATCAAGCACTGAGATATTCGCAAGAGAGAATACAATTTGATGTTCCCATCGGAAGCTTTCAGCTTATTCAAAAAAAGCTCGCTGAAATGATTACAGAAATCACAAAAGCACAATTGCTTACCTACCGTTTAGGTCAACTAAGAAATGAAGGTAAGGCAACGACCGCCCAAATTTCAATGGCAAAAAGAAATAATGTTGAGATTGCACTGAACATAGCACGCGAGGCAAGACAAATTCATGGTGGAATGGGTATCACAAGTGAATACTCAATGATGAGACACATGGCGAACCTTGAATCAGTTGTTACCTACGAGGGTACACATGACATTCATTTACTAATTACGGGTATGGATGTTACTGGTATTCCTGCGTTTGCAAGAGACATGCCTCAGTAAAACTAAAATTCGTCCTCTTTCTCTATCTTTTCGCCCCTCAAACGTCTCACGCGTTTTCTGGCTTCGTAGACATAAAGGCTACCTGGGTGCTCTAACAAAAGTCTTTTATAAGCATCCAACGCTTGTTCCGGTTGATTTAGTTTTGTTTCCAAAATTTCAGCGGACTTGAAAAGCGCGTTATCAGCCAAAATATCTGTGCCATAAAATTTTAAAATGTCACCATAAAAATCAAGTGCAGACTGCCAATTTCCTTTTAGCTCCATCGTTCTTGCTCTTTTGTATAAAATTTCATCTGCTAAAGCGTGGAAAGGATAATTTGTTTTTATGCTGTCAAACAAGGAAAATGCCTTGTCGAATTGCAATTGTTCAATATATAAATCAGCTTTCGAAAACCAAGCCATGGCAATATAG
Organism: uncultured Cryomorphaceae bacterium; assembly: GCA_913052055.1. Classification (GTDB taxonomy): domain Bacteria; phylum Bacteroidota; class Bacteroidia; order Flavobacteriales_D; family Crocinitomicaceae; genus UBA952. The sequence goes on along the minus strand of CAJXDT010000009.1, from coordinate 53,686 downwards.
TTGGAGTCCAGTCCATAATTATCTGTAATCATAATGGAAAGCTCCAAAGCGTCGTTGGAAAGCAGCTTGGAAGTAGACTGCTTGAGAACATCAAGCTGAGATTGTGCAAACTCAAACTCTCCTTCATAATAGAAAATTCGGGCACTCTTAAATTTCGCTTGATTGCCAATTGATTCAAAATTAAACGCTTCACTAATCTGCATGTAAAGTAGTGATGCCTCCCAGACATTCCCTTTTAGCAGCTCGATATCAGCTTGCAACATTTTGAGCTCCGAGCGCATCATGTCGGTCAAAGATATTGACGAATATGCTTCTTTAATTACTGCCAAGGCTTTGTCTTTTTCTTCTGCATAAAATGCCAATAACTCAGCATATTCTAGCAAAACCCGAAGCGTTCGGGAAGTAATTGGACCTATTGACTGAAGGGCCTCCTCATAATTTCCTAAAACCTTTTGAAGCTCGTCATCTGTATGCTGTTTAAGCTCGGAAATTTGAATATACCCCACATGCAAAATCCCCTCGAGACTATAAAACTTCAGCTCTCTATTTGTCGTCATCAAACGGGCCTCCTCAAAGGCGCGAAGCGCGGTAGAATAATCTTTATTTTCAGTACAGGTTCTGGCAAAATCATATAACCTCTGTCCATTAGCCTTTGAACGAAGGTCAACAGAAACAACCTGATTATAAACTCCTGAAAAATTATCAACCTGCATATACATCCAAATCAATAATTCAGAAAAAACAACACCCGCATTTACCCTTTGCGCCTTTTCAAAAAGGGCTTTTTTCAATAATTTAAAATCTGGTGTTTGTTCGTCCGTTAAGTCCAAACGCCTCAACAGTAAAGTGCGAACGGACTTGTCATAATAATCATGTTTATCCAATAGGCTCAAATAAGTAGAAAGCATTTGCTCTTTCCTATTCGTTAATGAATAAAGGTCTGCTTGCTGAAAATGAAATGGGTAATTTTTAAATGCCTTTTGTGACGTTTGTAAAACACGCTCAGCGTAATCTATTTTCGAAAGAGCCACAAATGCATTAAAGAGCGCTATTCCTTTAGAGGGGTTGACGATAAAGTTTTCTAATAGGTCTTCATATGCTTTTTTTGCTTTTGCGGAGGCCTCATGCTCTTCATAAAATCCAGCCAATTGCATCTTTAAATCTAGGTCAGCTGGAAATTTTGCATTGGCCTTCTTAAGAACCTTTTCTGCCTGCTTTAATTCTCCTTCTGCCTCAAGACAGCTCAATAGTCTGCTCAAATATATTTTACTCGGATTGGTCTTATATACAGACTCATAGTAAGGCCTTGCTTTGTCATACTCTCCCTGAGAATAATAATGATCGGCAAGTTTTAAGTCTTTCTCAAGCTGAGCAAAACCAGCTTGTAAAAACAGAAAAAAAAAGACAATACTTAAGAGCCTATTCATTGCTCGATTTTAGCTGAACTACAAAATCAGAAAGCCACAGGTGTTGTGCTTTATATATTTCCAATGCCTCCTTTTTAAGCCGAAGGTATTCTTGAAGCAAGACAAAAACCTGTTCGTTCTTCTCCCCCTCCATTTTTATGTATGTATCATACTTGTTTCGCTCACCATACCCCTTTTCTATATCAAGAAACAAAGACTGAAGCTGCTTTTCTTGCTCGGCATATGCGCGCTTCAACTTAGAACCAAAGTTACCCAATGGCCCAAACATTCGACGCATACGCTTATAGTCATCTACACGCTTCCCGAGCGCAACATCTACAGTATCAGATTTGTAATTTTGTTTTAGGTTTCGTTCTAGATCGCTAGAATTCATCGTCATTGTGTGTAAAGAATCTATAAACGCTGATTGATATTCAGCTTGGCTCTCGAATAATTGCTCTTGAAGCGTTTTTAATTTCGCCAATTGGCCTTCCTTTTTGAGATCAGAACATGATACCAAAAGAAGAACCATAAAAAACAGCGTTTTCTTCATCATATAAGCTTTATCCTTTTTTTGAGATTTTAGTGAAGCCTGTATATTTATGCAAACAAGTTGGAATCTCAATTCCATTTTGCACCTGGTTATTTTCTAAAAGCGCAGCCATAATTCTCGGCAAAGCCAAAGCTGAACCATTTAATGTTTGACAAAGTCTCGACTTTTTATTTTCGTCTTTATATCTAAGCTTTAATCTATTTGACTGAAAAGTATCAAAACGAGAAACAGAACTGACCTCTAACCATTTTTTTTGAGCAGCAGAATACACCTCGAAATCATAAGTAATTGCTGCTGCAAAACCCGTGTCACCTCCGCATAAACGCAATACCCTATATTGCAGGCCGAGCTTTTCTAATAGAGATTTTACATGAGAAATCATTTCTTGAAGTGCACGCGCTGCGTTTTCTTGGTTTTCAATTCGGACAATCTCCACCTTTTCAAACTGGTGTAGCCTGTTCAAACCACGAACATCTTTTCCGTAAGATCCCGCCTCTCTTCTGAAACACGGTGTGTGACCAGTTAATTTTATCGAAAAATTAGGATCGGGAAGAATTACATCTCTATAGATATTCGTCAACGGCACTTCAGCAGTCGGAATCATGTATAAATCATCTGCTTCAATGTAATACATTTGACCCTCTTTATCAGGTAGCTGACCCGTTCCTTTTCCACTATTTTCATTTACCATTAGAGGAGAAACAAACTCTTCATATCCAGCATCAACCGCCTCGTCTAAAAAGAAAGACACCAAGGCTCTTTGTAATCTCGCTCCCTGTCCACGATAAAATGGGAATCCTGCTCCAGTTACCTTGACACCAAGCTCAAAGTCTATCAAAGCATATTCCTTGGCTAAATCCCAATGAGGAATACTCGCCTGCTCTGAAGAAGGGCTTGAGCCATACTCTTCAATGATTTCATTTGACGCTTCATCCTTTCCTTTTGGCACGTCTTCTGTGCAAACATTAGGCAAAGTAAAAAGCAAGTCCTTTATTTGATTTTCAAGCTTTTCTTCTGATTGCTTGAGCACCTGAAGAGACTCCTTTAATGCTATTGTTTTCGCCTTAAGCACTTTTGCTTCATCCTGTTTCCCGGTGCTAAACAAAACTCCTATTTGTTTAGAAATAGCGTTCATCTCTGTTTCGAGCTGCTGAAGCTGTGTTTTTTTCTCACGCCAGTCGGAGTCCAAAGCGATGATTTGTGCAATCTCTTTGGTCGCATCAATGTTCCTTTTGCCAATGCCGGCAAGGACTTCATTTGTTTTTTCTTTGATACGCTGTATTTCAATCATAATCAGGAATTATTACCAACAAAATTAATCAATTGACCCTATATAAATGGGTAATCCAATACATAAACCTTTCGGCACTGCATTTGGCCGTGTTAAAAATGGTTAACATTTCTTTTGCAATGACATGATTTTATTTAGATTCGTTGCATCTGATGAGAACGAAACAAATCAATTTAGCAGTAATTCTCCTGGCATTATCAATGCTCAGCCTCCTAATTGTACAATCATTTCAGCTTTACCTCAATTATGACCAAAAGAAAAAAGAGCTTGCTGCAGAAATTATAACCTTTCAAAATAAAATTGCTTTTAAGCATGAAAAAGCCGAGGATTATCGTCGGTACATGAAGATTATAAATCAAGATTTTAGTCTAGAATACCAAGATATTTTAAAATCAGAATTCCAATCCTTAACCGCTTCTAAAGAATCTGTTAGCGTGAGCGATACGACAATTGTTAGTAACGGGAAAAGAGAAAAATATCTTGTAATTAGGGGTCAAGCCTACGACTCCTTGACGGGACTGAGCACAGAACAAAAGGTGCTTGCGAAAAATTATCAGGAAATTCAGGATGTCTTCAATAGTGGGTCGGGCATTCTTAAGGGAAGTGATTCTAGCCAGCTTTCTTTGCAGCTCAACCAACAAGCGGTGCAGCAAATTTTTAAAAAAGCCAAATACATCAATGATATGATGCTCGAGGCGTTCAAGGACAATATTCTAAAAAGTCCTCAACAAAGAATTGACGCCGTTTTCTTAGACTCAATTATTTCCTTCGAAATAAAAGAAGAGCGGCTCCCAAAAGAATTTACCTTCTGTATCTATGATGCTCAAGGTGATCCTGTTTCTTTTGAGCAAGCCAGTAACAAATATGCACAAAGGCCCGCGAGTGCGTACATGGAAAAAGCAAAGCTTTTCCCAGGAAACCCAGTTAGTGAATCTCTTTTTCTGCAGCTTAACTTTCCACATCAAAATGGGTTTTTACTTTCCGAGATGAGGCTACCAATAATAGGAGCCATACTTGTCATTTGCATTGTGTTAGCAGCTTTCGTTTTTATGATCAAAACGATTGTCGAACAAAAAAAGCTTTCTGAAATAAAAGCAGGCCTGGTTTCAAATATGACCCATGAATTCAAGACCCCAATCTCGACAATTGCATTGGCCTGTCAGGCGCTAAAAGACCCTGATATAATGGACCAAAAGGAGCTTTCACTTATTGAGCCTTATTTAAAAATGATTGACCAAGAAAACAAGAGGCTTGAAACATTGGTGGAAAACATTCTACAAAACTCGACTCTTGACAGAAAAGACCTCATCTGGGAGGGTGGCCCAATTGAAATAGTGGCGCTAACCTCCGTTTTAATAAATAACGCCAAGTTCCGAGTTGACTCAAAGGCTTGTGATATCAAATTCGAAAGCTCTCAACCCAACATCGTGGTGCAAGCGAAAGAAACACATATTAAAAGTGTAATCGCAAACCTTTTAGATAACGCCATAAAATATAGCCCCGCTCCTGCTAAAATTAAAATCAATATAAAACAAAACACCGATCATGTCGTTCTTAGTGTCTCTGATAAGGGTCTAGGAATAAAAAAAGAGCACCTGACAAAAATATTTGACAATTTATACCGCGTGCCAACAGGAGATATTCACGACGTAAAAGGCTTTGGTTTAGGGTTAAACTACGTAAAGAAGGTGTGTGATGGTTATGGATGGGATATGAAAGTAGACAGCACATTTGGAAAAGGTACGACTTTTGACATAACGATAAATACATGAAAGAACCAAACATAAATATATTACTCGCCGAAGACGATGAAAACCTCGGCAAGCTTCTTTGGACCTATTTAAAAAACAAAGGGTTCGATGTTGTTCTAGCGAAGAACGGAAAACTCGCTTACGATCTTTTTAACGATCCCCAAAACAGCTTTGACTTCTTAATTCTTGATGTGATGATGCCTGAAATGGATGGCTTTACATTGGCAAAAGAGATTAGGGAGCTAGATAAAAAAATCCCCTTTCTGTTTTTAACCGCAAAAGCAATGGGGGAAGACAAGCTCAAAGGGTTTGATATCGGAGCAGACGATTATTTAACAAAGCCCTTTTCTATGGAAGAGCTTTTAGCAAGAATGAATGCTATCCTAAATAGAACTAGGGCAAAAAAGAAAGTAGTAAGTCAAAAAATATTGATCGGAAATATTCCTTATGAGCCCGAGCTAAGAATGCTTCACCTTGCCGAAGGGGCAAAAAAGCTAACCACAAAAGAAAATTTATTACTTAGACTTTTGGTAAAGAACCAAAACGAGCTTTTAGATAGGCAAGCTGCGCTTCGTGCAGTTTGGGGAGATGATAATTATTTTAATGGGCGAAGCATGGATGTCTACATCGCCAAATTGCGTAAATTGCTGAAGGAAGATGCTAATATCGAGATCATGAATGTTCATGGTATTGGTTTTAAGCTCCTTGTTAAGCAGTAATATGCAAAGAATCTTTTTTTCGAATTTGATTTTGATGGTGCTTTTGAACCTTCTTGTCAAGCCTATCGCTTTGTTTGGAATTGATGCAACGGTTCAAAATCGAGTTGGACCAGAAAATTACGGCTTATATTTCTCTCTGCTCAACCTATCTGTTCTTTTTAATATTCTTTTGGATGTCGGTATAAATAATTTTACCACCAAAAATCTCGCCCAGGAACCCGAAAAAATAAAAAAATACTTTGGTAAAGTTTTTTCATTCAGACTTGTTCTTTTTTCAATTTACTCTGTCTTTACATTTGGACTGGCCTTCTTATTAGGGTATTCAGGAAGACCGTTTTACTTGCTAAGCTTTTTGATGTTAAATCAGTTTCTGGTATTGAGTATTGCCTATTTAAGAAGCCATTTTGCGGGTTTTCATTTCTTTAAAACCGATGCGCTTATATCAGTTCTAGACCGCTTTTTATTAATCATTATTGGTGGCGTTTGGCTTTTTTCTGCCTATGCACCTGCACAAATTAGAATCGAGGAGTTTATTTGGATTCAAACGTTCTGCTATGCCTCAACACTTATCGTTGGCCTTAGTCTTCTTGTCAAGCATATTGATCGGCCATACCTACAGTGGGACTTTGGTTTTGGTATTTCTGTAATCAAAAAAAGCTGGCCCTATGCCTTACTGATTGTATTAATGATCTTGTATACGAGAATAGACGGAGTAATGCTGGAAAGAATTCATCCAAATGGGGCTTATGAAGCAGGCGTATACGCACAAGGTTTCCGTTTGTTAGACGCCTTGTTTATGTTCGGGATGATCTTTGCCGGTTTGTTGTTTCCCATGTTCTCTAGACAGCTTAAAACATCAGTGCCTATGGTATTAGATTTAGTGAAAACATCTGCAAACCTTCTGCTAGGAGGAATTGTAATTATCGTTTTTGTTACCGTATTTAATTCATCCTTAATTCTAGGTTGGATCTATAATGATGTAAAGGATGCCATTGGGCCATTTCAATTTCTAATGCTTGGGTTTTTCCCAATCGGAATGAATTTTATTTTTGGGACGTTATTGACAGCAAACGGAAACCTTAAAGTTCTAAATAGCATATCTGCAATAGGCATTCTAGCCAATATTTCCATCAACATAGTGCTAATTCCTCAGCACGGTGCTTTGGGGGCTGCAATTGCCACCTTTGCCACTCAAGGGGTGACTGCAATTGCTCAGTTTCTATATTGTATACAAAAATTCAAAATCCCCAAAAAGCCTGTAGGAATTTTTAAGTTTATATTGCTTTCTGCAGGTCTTTACTACATTAGCGACTTTTTTTATCACTCACCCTACCTCATGCTTATTCAAATCATGACGGGTCTGGGGCTCATATTTATGCTCTCACTAATTGACTTAAAGGCAATTAAGAAACTTATTCTCACTTCCAAGTAAATCAAATAAATTCTTAAATTTTAAGTTTTACTTGTGTTTATATGTTCTATTTTCGTAACCTCAAAAGAACCCTATGGAAAACCAAGAATTAAATTTAACAGAGGAAAGAGAAAAATTACTGGCCTTTTTATTTAGAAGAAGGAAGCTCGTAATTGGATTTACACTGTCCGTAAGTATTGCAGCATATGGCCTTTCTTTTCTCATTACACCTTTATTTCTTTCAACGGCTATTGTATTCCCATCAAAGTCCAGCTCGGTTTCGTTTTATGAATCTCGAAATGTAAAAGCTTCATCTATGGACTTTGGAGAGGAAGAACAGGCCGAGCAGCTTGTTCAGATTCTTCAATCCTCGAGAATTCGAGATTTTGTTGTCGCTAAGTATAATTTGATTGACCGATATAAGATTGGTTCAGATGACCCGAACAAAATGTTTAAACTCAATAAAGCCTATGAAGGTCATTTTTCCTTTGAAAGAACGCGTTTTGGTTCAATTAAAATTGATGTGCTCGATGAAGACCCAAAGCTCGCCTCGGAAATGGCAAATGCTGTTGTAGGACTCATTGATACAGTTAAAAACCAAATGATTCAAGAAAGAACATTTCCAGCATTTGAAATTACAAAAAGAAAAAAAGACCAACTCGACACAGAAATACAGGCGCTACTAGATGAAATGGATCGGTTAGCAAAATTAGGTGTGGTTTCTCTGGATGTGAGATCAAGATTATTTCAAGCCCTTGTTGATTCAAAGAGCAGTAAAGAGAAAGAAGAGCTTAGACAAAAGATTGATGTAAACTCAAAATATGGATCTTTATTCGATGGTTTAGAAAGGTCAAGGAACGAAAAGATAACCAAGCTTGAGGACTTCAAGGTCGCCTATGAGCAAGCAGAATCGGATGCTTCAACAAAGTTTAGCCATAAGTTTGTTGTACAAAGCGCTGAGGTTGCGGATAGAAAAGATCAGCCCAAGCGAATGATCTTAACCATTGTTGCAGCCATCGGCTCCTTCATTTTCATCGTTTTTTGCCTATTGATTCTTGAACGCTACAGAGAATTAAAGAAGGCGGCTTAAAATGGCACTGAATAAAAAAATAAGCTTAGCCATTGGTCTACTTTTGCTGACGGCTCTTTTTACATTATTCAATTGGTTTCGTCTCGAGTACCTAGCACTATTTCCTGTAGCCTTGCTTTTTGTTTACTTGGCTATATTTCAAACTGAAAAATTCTTTCTTTTTATTGCTTTTCTAACACCTATTTCTGTAAATATTGAGGAGTACGTTGATGGTTTTGGTTTATACCTACCCACGGAGCCCTTACTTTTTGGCTTCATGCTTTGGTTTCTGTTTTTACAGCTAAAAAAACCTTTTTTAGACCCTCAAATTTGGCGGCACCCAATTATTATTACGGTAATGGCTTATCTTGTTTGGCTACTAATTACCTCAGTCACGAGTACAGATCCAATCGTATCATTTAAGTTTTTACTTTCTAAGCTTTGGTTTATTGTTCCTGTTTTAATTTTTGGAACTTACTTTTTTAAAAACCATGAAAATAGAGTTCGATTCCTTTGGTACTTTATCGTTTCCTGTAGTCTTGTTGTCTGCTATACAATTGGACACCATTCCAAATATGGCTTTGGTGAGGAGGAAGGACACTGGGTCATGTGGCCTTTTTTCAAAGACCACACAATATATGGAGCAATTATCGCCCTTTGTTTGCCTTTGAGCTTGGCGCTGCTCAAACAAAAAGGAAGACCTGCACTCTCAAAAGCAATTCTCATTCTAATCAATGTGATATTAATTATTGGGCTGATCTTTTCCTATACCCGTGCTGCGTGGCTAAGCATCCTTTTTGCTGCTATTGTTGGTGCTTTCGTTTATTTTAAAGTAAGCTTTAAACTGCTCTCTTTTGTCGGTGTGTTGGCACTGGGAACGCTCTACGTTCAATGGGACAATATTCAAATGACCTTAGCCAAAAACACACACGAGCATACAACAGAGGCTTTTGATGAGAAAATTCAAAGTGCTGCAAATGTAACGACCGACGCATCAAATCTAGAGCGTATAAATCGCTGGGATTGTGCCTACCACATGTTTAAACGCAAACCTTTTATTGGCTTTGGTCCGGGAACATATGCGTTCGAGTATGCGGCCTTTCAAGACCCCGAAAACCTAACAATAATTTCAACTAATTTCGGAGATATGGGAAATGCGCACAGTGAATACCTGGGTGCGCTATCAGAATCGGGATTCATTGGAATGCTTCTATTTATGTCAATCGTCGTCGCAGTGTTTTATTCCTCTATAAGACTATACTACAGGTATGACCAAAACAATGATGTAAAAATTCTAATTATGGGAATTATTGTTTCCTTGGCTTCATACTTTATTCATGCCTTCCTAAATAATTATCTCGACACAGACAAAGCTGCTGTTCCCGTTTGGGCGATGTGTGCTATGGTTGTTACAATGACCATTAGCCTCAAAACTAGCGATCAATCCACAAAGAAGGGTTAAGGCTTTTTGTCGTCATCCCGCTGACCAAGTGAACCTCAAAATGCAGGGTTCCTAGAGCGCTTTCTGTTGCTAAAACAACACCTATTTCAGTTTTTGTATTCACTTCATCTCCTATTGAAACAAAGGATTCCTTTAAGTTGCTATAGACCGTTCTGTAGTTGCCGTGTTTGAGAATAATCACTTTTCCAGCACCGGGAATTGGGAATACCGCAGTTACTTTTCCGGAGAAAATAGCGCGTATGGGTGCGCCTGAGCGACAAGATATATCAATGCCGTTGTTGTTTGTATAAACATCCTTTAAAGAAGGGTGCTTATTCTTTCCGAAACGCTCTGTGATGGCACCAGATTCAACAGGCCAAGGCAAGGTGCCTCTATTTTTTTCAAAGTTCTTACTGATTATTTTTCCTTCTGAAGATTCGTCGGTAAAGCTCGGTAAGTTCGCTTCTCCAGGGTTCTCCGCTCTTCTCTTGCGTTCTGCTTCTTTGCGTTTTCTTTCTATCTCTGCCAGTTCTCTTTTTATCGCCTCCGCAATTTTTGCTTTGAGGGCTTGACGTTTAATTTGATTTGATTTGATTTCTGCCAAAAGGGAAGATTCCTTTTGCTTTATTTTTGCTAAAACAGCTTCCTTTTTTTCTCTGTCGGACTCAATCTCTTGACGCTCAACACGTTTTTGGGACAAAAGGGATTGCTTTCTTTCTTTTTCTATTTCTATGGCTATAATTTCAGCTTTAATTTTATTCTGATTCGTTGCAATAATCGCAACTTGCTTTTTATGTAGTGCGGTAATATTTTTAAGATACTTGTTTCTCTTTTGCGCCTCGTAATAATTATCAGCAGAAAGCACAAACATCATTTGCCCATTTTTATTCCTTGATTTGTACGCATGCAGAACCATGTCTTTATATTGACCTTTGAGTTTTTTAACACGCTTATTTAAGGCGTCAATTTCCTCTTGCTTTTGTCGAATTGTACCCTCGGCCAAAAGAACTTGACGGTCGTATAGACGCAGAAGGCTCTCCCTGCTTTCAATTTGGTTGTTAATCAACTGAAGCTCACTCAGCGATTCCTTCCTTGAACTAGTTACCTTCTTCAAAAGGTTTTTAGTATTAGAAATTTTACGCTCTATTTTTTTTTGTTGCTTCTTAAGGTTCTGTGTACTTCCTTGAGAAAACGAAGCAAATGAAAAAACGCAGGTAAAAACTAAAATGTTAATCGCACTTTTCATATTTCTCAGGTATGGTTAAAAAAAGAGCTTCTGGTGTAACGGCATCAAGCCTCGTATATTCTAGTGTAATTTGTCCAACATTACCCCTTGTTTGAATATTCATTTCGATTCGCTGTGGAAGCGTGTATTTATCTGCTTGCTGCCATTCGAGATATTTAATCTCGATCTCTGTCGAATCCAAAGGAGCAGATATATGAGAAGACACTAAATGGCCTTTATTCGGCGCTAAATTGTACCGATAGACAATTTCTTTTTTCTTTCGACCACCTCCTTTCCTATGCGTCGATAAAACATAGTGGTAAGGGTCGTTCAACATATGGTATTTCTTATCCATTGAAAAACCAATGGCGTGTCCAAAAATGAGCTCTTCAATGTTATGAAGCGCTAAATCAACACCGATAGTCTTCGAAAATTCACTAAGCGCTTGTACTGAAAAGCATTTGTCTTTTTTATTAAGTATCGTTAGTGTTGACGTATCAATCAGGGCGCTAAAGACAGGTATTCTCGCAAAAGACACTACGGCGCTGACAGCAGAGTCTTTAACAGACTTAAGGGTTGTTTTAAAAGAACCCTTATTATCAGCGCCCTTATAACTTACCTTTAGTTTAGTATACATGTAGTGAGGTGCCGACATTGAAATGCTATCCAATAATGTTATGAATTCCTTTTGCTTCAGCTTAGGAAGCTTTTCCGGTTTGACCTCGCTATCCGACCACTGTTTAGCACAGCTCATGGTGAGAAAAACCAACACAATACATCCTGTAAGCTTATTCAACATAACGACCTGTTTCTATTTTTTCAATTAGTTTTTGAGAATCTGCTCCTAGCACCTGAGCTTCCTTCCAATAACGCAAAGACTTTTCTTGTTGCAATAGTTTAGCGTATACATCTCCTTTTCGGACAAGGATCTCTATTACTACATTTTGAGCTTCAGATTCAATTTTATTTAACGTTTTTAAGGCATCATCATAACGCTGTAATTCAAACAATAAATCAGCCTTAAGCAAATGAAAAGAACCATCCTCTGCCCCATATAACATTTCTAATCCTTCTGCGTTTTCTAAAACCTCCAAAGCTTTCGCTATACGAAATCCATATTGGTACATGTTCATACATAGATTGAAGCTGAGGTATGGAGCTGTTGACTCTTTCATTTCTATTGCTTGCAAATAATATACCATTGCTTTTTCAGGCTGCCCCATTCCAAAGAAGACCTCTCCCTTTTGTCCCAATAGATCAGACTCCAATACGCGGTCTTCCATAACCAACATTAGTCCCTGTTCAACAAGCGTTGAGGCCCGCGAATATTTCTCTAGTTGATTGCTCGCAACAGAGCCAAAATAATAAGGTACTGGTTTCAACGGGAAAATCCTCACGGTAGATTCCACAGCAGATTCTAATAATTCCCATTGCTTTGCATCATAATGAATGTAGAGTAACTTTTGCCAAAGATCATAACGACTAGGGTTTACTTTTACAGCCTCATGATAATTGTTTATTGCCTTTTGAAGGGATGCTTCTTTACCGGTGTCTTCCTTTGATGCTTTTTTATAATAATAATCACCGATTACAGTCAATATTGTGTCATTTTCAAAAAAGGTGTTTTCTAATACCTCGAGACAATCCACGACCCGAGCCTTTTCCTTGTGGTACACCAAATAATCAAATGCGCTTACCGTTTCTTTTACCGTTAAATTTTCAGAAAGAATCGCTTTATAAAAGAATTCTGCTGTCTTTTTTCTGTTTCCCTGCTGATATTCATACTCGGCAAGCATCAGAAAGCCCATGCCGTTTTGAGGGTCTTCAGCTACAAGCTCTTTTAATATTTTAACCGCTTTTTCCTCTTCTTTATTTTGAAAATAAAAGTCAACCAGACTAGCTAAAACCATCGTGTTTTTCGGATGTTTAGTGTAAAAGCCTATTAACACTTTTTCTGCATCTTTTAGTCTTCCCATCTCAATATAAACCCTATGTTTTCGGATCGCTGCTTCGAGGTGATTTCCTTTAACCTGTTCTAAATTTTCAATTACCTTAATTGCTTTTGAATAGCTGCCGGCTCTTTTATAGCAATCAATCGCTGCAAGATAGTACTCCGTGTTTCTAGTGCGCGATTCTGCAATAACTTCGAATAATTCTGCTGCTTCATTGAATACTCCTTTTTCTCTTAACATGTATGCAAGTTCAACCTGATAAAACAAATTATCTCTATCTGCTTGCACAGCTGACAAGGTGTGTACCTCTGCCTGTTCAAGGTCGCCTAGAAGTAAATATGTTTGGGCAAGCGCAAAGTGGGTTGCATCGTCTGAAGGCTGGTTTTCAAGACATATTTTAAAACGATCTATGGCCTCATTATAGTTCCCTTGAAGCTTCAGCCGAACACCCTCGTGAAAAGACTGAACAAAAACTTTTGAACGCTGTTCTGATGTCTCTCCAGCTATATGTGAGCCTTCTTTGCATCCACAAAGACAAAGCAATAAGAATAGGGTGAGTCTATTCAGCATCATGTATTTTGGTGAAGTCCCCTACGCTTAAATCCTTTGGCTTTTGATGAATTTCGACCAAGGCTCCTACCATGGAGTTTTTTAAATTGAGGTGTGCTAACGAAGAATCGTTTTGAATTAAACAATTTGATAAAACAGAGCTACGAACAACTGTGTTCTCTCCTATTGAAACATGCGGGCCAACCACTGAATCTATAATTTTAGCACCTGCACCAATAAAACAAGGTTGAATAATTGTGGAGTTAACAATCTCAGTCTTTTTATCTACAAGATTTAACCCTTTTTCATGATCGAAATTCAAAACATGTTTATTCGTGTCCACCGTCACTTTCTTATTTCCACAATCTAACCAAGCGTCAACTTTTCCCGGCAAAAAAGTAGTTCCCTTTTCGGTAAGCCGTCTCAGCGCATCAGGGAGTTGGTACTCTCCCCCTTTTTGCATGTTGTTATCTAGTAAGTAATTCAATTCACTTTTTAACGCGGAACCGTCTTTAAAGAAATAAATGCCTATCATGGCTAAATCTGAAACAAACACTGTTGGTTTTTCAACAAAATCCACAATTTCATTTGCTTCGTTTAACTTGACCACTCCAAAAGCACTAGGGTCATCTATTTGTTTAACCCAAATCATACCATCAATACCGTCTGAAATTTGAAAGTCAGCTTTAAACAGCGTATCGGCAAAAGCCACTATAACAGGTCCTTCAAGACATTGCTCTGCGCACAATACAGCATGTGCTGTACCTAGGGGCTCTTTCTGATAATGGATAGACCCTTTTGCGCCTAATTCTTTTGCAACTGCTATTAATTCTTTTTCAACCTGCTCCCCAAAATCACCAATTACAAATGCAACCTCATCTATCTTCTCCTTGCACATCTTCGAAATATCCTCTACTAAGCGATGTACAATCGGTTTTCCTCCCACTTTTATCAAAGGCTTCGGTACGGTTAATGTGTGTGGGCGCAATCTGCTGCCGCGACCGGCCATTGGTACTATAATATTCATTTTTATTTATTTTAATCCTGTACTGCCAAAGCCTCCTGCTCCTCTATCAGTCGCTTCTGTCGTTTCAACCTCACTCCAAACGACAGACTCTATTTTGGCAAAAACAAGCTGGGCGATCCGTTCTCCGTTTTCAATAAAAACCTCTTTGTTGGATAAGTTAACCAAAATAACACCAAGCTCCCCTCTATAATCGGCGTCTACTGTACCTGGCGTGTTCAAAACCGTTAAGCCTTGTTTTAAAGCTAAGCCACTTCTAGGCCTAACCTGACATTCTGTACCTGTCTCCATCTCTAAAAAAAGCCCTGTTTTAATCAATGCTCTTTCAAGCGGTTTAATACAAATCTTTTCGGCAGTAAATGCCCGAACGTCCATTCCAGAAGAACCCAAAGTCTTATACTCCGGTAAAGGGTTGTTGGATTGGTTTATTATTTTAACTTTTATCGACATCTTATTTCAAATTTACATATATTGAAAAAGGGAATAAGGCACGGCGCCAATAGAAATCAACAAAGCAATTAACAATTTGTGTTTTCTAAATAAATTAATCATCAAAAAAACTATTTTTGTTCATATGAGGCCTGTAGGAAAACTGATAATAATTGGGGGGGGGATAGACACGGGAAGCTTTACAGAAAGTGATTTTACCGAACAAATTGATAAAAATCTTAACTTTTTTGAACGTGGTATTTTAAAACGCATCATTGACGAGTCAGATAAGGGGACCGAATCTAGAATCGAAGTGATTCCAACGGCATCAAGAATACCTGACGTTGTAGGGCCCGAGTATTCTAGGGCCTTTCATTTTTTAGGCGCCGACAATGTTGGTGTTTTAGAAATTGAATCGAGAGAACATTGTCAGGATACATCAATTCTAGAACGTGTAAAATCAGCAGACGTTATCTTTTTTACAGGGGGTGATCAGCTCAGGCTTACCTCTATTATTGGCGGAACTGCTGTTCACGACCTTATTTTGGAAAAATACTACAACGATCCTTTTCTTTATGTTGGAACCTCCGCAGGAGCCGCATGCGCATCAAGAAACATGATCTATCAAGGTTCAAGCAAGGAAGCCTTGTTGAAGGGTGAAATAAAAATTACAGGAGGGCTTGGTTTAATGAGTGACGTGGCTATTGATACGCATTTTGTGAAACGTGGGCGAATCGGTAGATTATTTCAAGCGGTAGTCTCGAACCCAAAAATAATTGGACTAGGACTAGGAGAGGATACGGGACTATTGATTTCAAATGGAGATGAAATGGAAGCTCTGGGGTCGGGGCTTGTGATTCTCGTGGACGGAAGAAGTATTAAAGACACGAATATCACTGATATTTCACTTGGGGAACCAATTTCTATTGAAAACCTAATTGTTCATGTTATGAGTATGGGAGATTCATATGTATTAAGTAGCAATACATTTAAAATTCGTAAAAAAGAAAATGAGCTTTCATGAGGATACTAATACATGGCGGCTTCTTCAGTGAATCCTCTCAATCTAACGAGACCAAATCTCTGAAACAAAAAGCCCTTCTAGATATTTTAGAAAAATCTAAATCGTATTTAAAAAGCAATAACGCCGTTGCCACGTCTATATTTGCAACATCACTACTTGAAGATAGCCCATTGTTCAATGCTGGGATAGGCTCTCAGATTCAGCAAGATGGAAAAATCCGCATGAGTGCAGCAATTATGGATGGAACAAGCCAAAAATTCAGTGGTGTTATCAATATTGAGAATGTTCAGAACCCTGTTTTTGTCGCACAGAGACTCATGAAAGAAGATGACCGCGTTCTTGGAGGAGAGGGGGCAACGAAATATGCGGCTAAAGAAGGTTTTCCCTTGTTTTCAACTGAAACAGAGGAGCGAAAGAAAGAATACCTCTCCAAAAAAGAAAGCGCCGGAACAGGAACTGTTGGGTGTGTGGTCCTGGATAACCAAGGAAAACTTGCCGCAGCAACCTCAACAGGTGGAAAGGGCTTTGAAATTCCAGGTAGAGTATCTGACTCAGCAACCATTGCTGGAAATTATGCAAATCAACATTGCGCAGTGAGCTGTACGGGAGTGGGGGAAGATATTGTTAGCTCAGGTCTCGCAACTAAAATAGTCACACGTGTAACAGATGGGCGCAGCTTGGAAGAAGCTTTTACAAGATCCTTTGACGAACTAAAACCATACGATGGGTTTGCGGGAGCTATCGGGGTATCGAAAGACGGGGATGTCTTTTTTTCTGAGTCACATCCCAAAATAGTGTATGCCTCCTTTGATGGGAAAAACAACACCGTTTTTGTCTAAACTTCCTGAGTCCACATCTCATCATTATGACTTGCCAATAAGCCTAATAAAACCCAAAAAAGTGGAGCTACCGCAATCACGCTTATATTAAATAACGATTGAATAGCGTAGGCTAAAACAGCCAGCGCAATCACACTTTTGGTGTTGGTTCGTATAATATTCCTAATGTTGTCCTTAAAGATGAGGGCTAGAAAAAGAAGGTACAATAACAGTGCTGGCAATCCGGATACGGCTGCAATATGAAGGAAGTCGTTGTGCGCCTTGTCAACAGTGTGCCCCGTAAGTTTTCCATATGCATGCGAGCGCTTATTTTTTGTTTGTTTTAAGGCTTCTTTCAAATTTTCTGGTCCAGCGCCAAAGAAAGGGTGCTCTTGAATTATATCGAAAGACATCTTCCAAATTAGCGCCCGGCCCGAACCGGCCCACTCATTGTTTATATTGAGTTCACTTTTGATTGTTTTAGTCCTTTTTTGAATCTTACTTTCACTTAGAAAATTCATTGTCAAAAAAACCAATAAAAAAGAGCAGAAAGCCGTGATCTGATAGCGTCTAATTTCTTTAAACCTTAAAAAGTATAGCGACGCTAGGCCAACAACAAGTAATGCGAGCCAAGCTCCTCTTGTGTTTGATGCCAGGAGTGCTCCAAAAAACAAAGCAGGAAAAACCACATATAAATGGTTTCGATATTTCATGTAAAACCCTACTGCAATAACCAGCATTAGCAATGTCCAAGACGCTAAAAAGTTCTGGTTCCCAATAGTGGCATATGATCCCTTGGTGTAATTCAAGTATTCCACTAAAGGGTCTATCTTAAAAAATTGCGCTATTGCATACAAAGCAACAATCGCCTGGACACAAAGAAAAAACCGAATGTTTTTATGTGTTAAACGCATGTGCTCTTTTGATGCATAAAACAAAACGGCATAAAAGAACAAAGTCAAAAACCCTTCAAACCGGCCTGCCGTTGAAGACACACCAGATAGGGCTAAAAGAGGTTTGTAAGCAAATAGAGACGCGATGAAAACACAGCACAGATAAGCTATTAAAACGAGGTTTGTCCCTGTTTTCTTGAGCTCCCTTATCTTAATTAAATGGAAAGTGATATAGATCACACCTAAAGACAAAATTGGTGCTTTTGCCGCATTAAAAATATCGGGCAACCCTTTGATAGGAACTATAATTATAGGTAAGAGCGTAACTAATACCCATAAAGCACGGTTGATTTTTAATGAAGAGGAACCTAAATCTTTCAATTAAGTTTTCCTTTCTTATTCGATATTATCGCATTAAAGTTACATGACCAACAATAACTTTTCGCTCATCAGTTTTTGGGTTCTTGTATGTGATTTTCCAAGAATAGGTTCCGTCGGTAGCTTTTGTTCCTTTCACCCCATATGTACCGTCCCATCCTATTTCTGAATTGTGCGTTTCAAAAACAATTTCTCCCCATCGGTTAAAAATGAGCATTTCAAAATTGTATGGGTCAAACCCTGAATAAAAGACCGGCGTGAACATTTGATTAAAATTATCTCCGTCAGGGGTAAAAGTATTTGGAATATAGAAAACCTCTTGCTCATCATATTCTATAATAAGTTGGGTTTGATCAATACATCCGAAATCACTAATCGCTGTAAGTGTTATTAAGGCTCCCTCTTCTGTGTTTTCGTATAAATTAGATGGGTTTATATAAGTACTTGAATTTCCGTCACCGAAGTCCCATATAAAGGAGCTAGCTCCTGAGCTCAAATTAGTAAAAGAGACCAAAGCGTCATCATCGGTAAACAAGTCTGGTGAGGCTGTAAAGTCGGCAACAGGGTCTTGTTCTATACAAATGTAACTTGGCATAGTTAAGCTGTTGGCACAGCCGCCGTCATCAACCTGTAGCGTAACATCATAACAACCAGGGTTCGTTAGTACTAAGGTAGCTTGGCAACCCTCTAAAACAACGCCATTACTTATGGTCCAACTGCAATTATCATTTAGACTTGTTAAAACAACGGTGTGTGGAGAACAACCAACCAGGCTATCGCCGCTAAAGGAAACCTCAGGAAGCTCGTTTACAACAATTTCCATTGTTTGGGAGCCGGCACATTGTCCTGAATTTGGTGTAAAACTATATGTGCTTATCCCTGCTGTAGTTGTGCCAATGGCAGACGGAGACCAAGTTCCTACTATACCTTCCTGTGAGCTTGAGGGCAGAGCTGCTGCCACATCATTAATACAGAATGGACCAAGCTGATTAAACTGAGGGGTTTCTGGCGCCAATACAGTAACGGAGACTATTTGAGCTGTCCCAACGCATCCGCCAAGAATCGGCTCAACAGCATAATCAACGGTTCCGTTACCAGTGCCCGTGACCGTTAAAACTTGAGAAACAGAAGCGCCAAATCCAGTGTTTGGTGCCGTACCGTTAGTAGCACCTGTTGCGCCATTTTGAATTACCGTCCAATTAAAATCAGTTGCATTTGAACTATTCATAGATATATCAACAACGTCTCCGGAACAGATTTCGGGTTGTGCCAAAACCAATAATAAATCAACTCCATTATCCTGAATTACTTCAATTTGAGCGCTCGACTGGCACCCATTCAGAGCTGTTCCTGTAACAGTATAGATGCCAGGAGCTGTAATCGTTGGGGAAGCAATATTTCCTAGCCCATTATCCCAAGTGTAAGTGTCCGCGCCTGAAGCAGTAACACTAATCTCTAACTGAGTACAAGTTAAGGTTGTTGATCCGGTATTATTTGTAATTGCGACAACTGGAGGGGTGTCGTCAACTGATACATTCACCGATCCTTCTGCGGAACAACCTGTTGAATTGGTCACAGTAAGCGTATAAGTTGTTGAGACGCTAGGATTAGCGATTGGATTAGCGATATTTGGGTCTGACAGACCTGTTGTTGGACTCCAGCTATATACATTGCCTGGAACTTCTGCGGAACCTAATTGAGCGCCATCAACATTATTATTACACGTTATAATTTGATCTAAACCAGCATCTACGGCGGGGAAGCCAACTATGGTTATGGTCATTGTCGTCGTCGTTGCGCAAAATGCAGGGTCAGGAGTAAAAGTATACGTTGTTGTATTAAAGGCATCAAAGACAGGTGCCCAAACACCGATTATGCCTTCAGTTGAAGCTACTGGAAAAGGAGAGCCTCCAGGAAAAACTTCTGCTCCTTCGCATATATCATCAATTTGAGTAAAAAGAGGAACTATCGGCTCAGTTATCTCAACTTCTATAGTCGTTTCTGAGGCACATTGCCCATCGTCTGGAGTAAATGTATACATTCCTATTCCAAAAATAGTTGCATCAATGCTTGGAGGATTCCATGTTCCTGAATATCCATTTAAAGAGGTTGTCGGAAGGATATCTGCCGTTTCATTTTGACAGTATGGCCCAAAACTGCTAAAAGAAGGAGTTTCAAAAAGATTTAGAACAGTCGTTGCAGAAAGTTCAATGATTGAGCTACATGATCCATCGGCGATATTCGAAAGTGTAATTGTTATATCAGAACCAACAGATGGGACGGTTATGACTGCTGTTCCACCTACCAGTGTTACTGTATTCGCTCCTGTGCCTAAATCATAGGTTACAACAGCATCTACCAATCCGTCAATCGTAAAGACAGCATCCTCGCCTTCACAAATAGGTCCGTTTGCAGTAACTGTTGGTGCGGGAACCAACCCTCCCCCAATTATTATTAATTGCGTTACCAACGTTTCATTGCCACAATCGTCCGTAATACTGTAGGTCCTTGTAATAACTTCTGGACAGTCCCCACCGTCAGATTGATCCGAAACAAAAGCCACTATTGGCAATGCTGTACAATTATCTGCGGCATCTGTAATTACTGTAATATCCGGCGCCGGAACCGGCGCTAAAGGAATATTAATATTTGGAGGATTAGATGCTGTTGGTGGTGTAATGTCATTTATGGTAATTGCTTGTATTACGTTTGTTTCGTTTCCACAATCATCTGTTACACTATAGGTCCGCGTAATGGTCTCTGGACATGTGTTTCCGTCTGAAATGTCTGATACGAACAACACTGTAGGAATAGCCGTACAATTATCTGCCGCGTCTGTGATAACAGAAATGTCAGCAGCAGGAATATCTCCAATACATTCTACAGTGACTCCCGCGGGGTTTGACGCTGTCGGTGGTGTGATGTCGTTGATCGTAATTGTTTGTGTTACCGTTGTTTCATTCCCGCAATCGTCCGACACGCTATAAGTGCGAGTAATAAGCTCGGGACAGACAGTAGATGCACATTCTTGTGTAACGACTAAATCCTCCATTATGACATCAGCGCCTGCACCAGAGCCCGTGCTGTTGTAATGAATAATAAAGTTTAAACCGGCTGTGGTTATATTCGCATTTATTGTGAAAAGTTGCCACGAGGTGGTTAAAATCGGGTTTAAAACATTTAAAACAGTCCCGTTATCATCTGTAAGGGTAATTGTAATATCTGATAAAGGTGCTGTTCCCCTGAGCCACATAGACAGGGTCATCGTACAGCCTGCTGTTAAAGCATTAAAGTTTTGCTCATAAATATCTACGTCACCAACCCCATTTTGAACATTAAACCACCCAAAAAAGGTGCCGCTCAGCGCGTATGCTGGATTAAAGTCGGACCCTCCGTTTCCGTATATAACAGAAGCATTTGCCCCTGCAATTGTTCCGCTATCAAATGTTTCGGAATAGATCGTCGTGCTACTCGAATTGCCGTTCGATGACTCCGAAACAAATGAAACAACTGGGATGGCTGTGCAATTATCAGCAGCATCTGTCACAACAGAAACATCAGCCGCTGGTACATCACCAATACATTCGACAGTTAGTCCCGCCGGATTTGAAGCCGTTGGTGGTGTAATGTCATTAACGGTAATGGTTTGAGTAACGTTTATTGAGTTGCCACAGTCATCTGTTACGTTGTATGTTCGGGTAATGGTCTCAGGACAAGTGTTTCCATCTGAGGCATCGGAAACAAATGAAACAATTGGAATAGCTGTGCAATTGTCAGCAGCGTCTGTCACAACAGAAACATCAGCAGCTGGAACATCGCTAACACATTCTACAGTTAGTCCAATTGGGTTTGAGGCCGTTGGAGGCGTAATATCATTAACGGTAATGGTTTGGGTAACATTTATTGAGTTGCCACAGTCATCCGATACGCTGTAAGTTCGGGTGATGGTCTCAGGACAGGTGTTTCCGTCTGAAACATCTGATACAAATGCAACTACAACTGGACAATCACTTACGATATTTGTGACTGAGCTTATATCACTAACAGGTAAATCGGATATACATTGAACGTTCTCATTCGCAGGTGCGGTTGCGGTAATAGGAGTTAGCGTGCAACATGTGTAGGGCTCGTTAAGTGTAAAAGAGCAATTTGCAGGAGAGGGCACAAGTTGCTCATATGTTGCGTTAACATTTATTGAAAAATTACCTGCTGACCACTCGCCCGCAGCTAAAGTATTACAATCTGCTCCCGGAACATAAATGGTATTAACGACGGGGGGGCCTGGATAAAAGAATTGATTCGGCAACACATAAACTTCAATAATACTATTTTGATTGTAAGTCACCCCCGAAGCCAAAAGGTCTGCATGACTAAAAGAATAATTAAAGCTTCCTGGAGGGTCGTATAATGGTCCATATATGGCTATCTGAACACCATCAACATAAATATCAACATAATACGAATCTGGGTTGGGGTCTATAGGAAAGGCGAACGGGTCTGAGGGTACGTTCGGAAAACAATATCCTGAACCTGATACATTAATTGTTAGTGACGTAGAGTTTCCACCTACGCCGCTTGCTGGTATCACACCATAGGCAGCGTTATTCGTTCCGCCATATGCTGTTTGTGTAATAAAATCCGTTGTTCCTTGACTATTTGAGTAGGTTGCAGGTGTTAACGGACCCCCCGTCGAGCAACAATCTGGTCCATTTTCAAAACCCAAATAAGTGACTGTAAACTCCTCCGTTCCGTCAGCGCAAGCTGATCCCAAGGTAGTCGGGTCTGGAGAAATAGAATATAAGACATTTAGGTCAAAAGCGCTACAATCATTTTGCGGAGTTACATCCCAAGAACATGTCGTTGGGTTCCAGTCTATGGAAACTAAATCAGATGCGCTTGTGGGAACCTGAGGGTAAACGGTAACGCTATGAGTTCCACTAGCAATTAAGTCGCCTGTTAAATCACATGTTATTGACCAAGGAAGGTCAACAACCGTTGGTGTACAGTAATTATTATTTTCAAGCGTTATGGGTACACTGTGATCTGCACAATTACTTATATTCGATGTAATTGTTCCGTTCGGAGATGTTACACTTATCGTTGAGGAAGATACAATAATTCCTGCATTGAAATATTGATTAGTTAACATGCCAAAATTACCTTCGATAGGACCTGCAAAAACGGCTGAACCATCCATAGATTCGACTTGAATGAACCCTCCGCCTGAAAAACCATCTCCCCAAGAGTCCTCAACGACTAAATTAAATACCGACCCTTCCGTATTAGGGTCAAGCGGACCAACAGACACAGCAATAGGTCCTCCACCGACACCACCAGTTCCGCTGGCGACCACGTTGCCGGTCAAATTGCTGGTAATGGACCAAGAAATTTCCGAGGCAAAAGAGCCATAATCTCCTACTACCTCGAAGTTTACAATACCGTCGCATCCAGTGTTTTGAACCTCTAAGAAGTATTGCTGATTTCCACATGCTTCTGCAGGAGAAGACGCTTGAAGCTCATATGTTGGACAATTATTGACACATACTGGTGCAACATAATTAACTGTTTGTGAACACGTAGTTTCTGAAGTAAAATACGCTTGAAGGGTGCATGCGCCACCATTAGCCGAAAGGTTACTGAGCGCATATGCGTATGAGGTTGCATTGAAGGGTGACGAAGCAATTATTGTCGTATTTCCATCACAGTCCTCAAGTACTAGATCTCCAGAGGCAGGTGGGTTTGTTACATCAATAGAGCCTGTTATTTCATAACTATTCGTAGTGAAATCGCATCCAGAAATAGTTGTATTTAACGCTGAGATTGAACACGGAGGGTTAATTACAATATCGCAGTCTGTAGAACCCGTACCCCCTGTTTGTGTTAAGGTGATGTTTTGAACCATTCCCGCAAAGTTTGTAATCAACATTACATAAACCTCTCCTGTGACAGCTGCGGTTATCACCGGGTTCTCCACGGCAGCTACGGAAAAACTACAATCCACCAAATTACCGTTGTTAGGATCAGGCGGGATCTGATTTCCAAGAGAACCACAAGCCGCTTGAGCGACAGACAAAGAGGAAAAGGGGCCCCAAATGGCAAAATCAATATCAAATGCAGCAGCCAACTCCATTTCAATATTTCCATCTGTAGCGATTTGAAAATAGTACCAGGTGGGGTTTGGTTGACCTATTAAGCAATCGTAATTGTTTCCTGGATCAGTCAAACTCGCTTCTTGACCATCAGCATTTGCCGTAAAATTCAACCCCACATCTGTACATATCGGAGCCATTCCGGAGCAATTAATTCCCCCTTGAGAACGTGCAAAAAAGCAGACAAAAACAATGTTTAAAACAAATATAATTTTATTCATCATCAAGGGTGTTTAGGTAATTAACAAGCTCTGTTTTTTTTGCTATTAATTGCTCTTTTATTTGTGCCATTGAATCAAACCATCCAGACTCTATTGCAAGTTGTGTTTCTGCTTCGCTTGACATAACAAACGCCCTTTTTATCTCAATCGCTTGAAGATGAGACTCAATTCTAGCTATTTTATTTTGAATTTCTTCTACTTTTTCAGGTGCTAAAGCAGAGGATGGTTGAGCAGAATACGACTTAAAGCTTTTAGATTCTTGTGCAGTGGATGTAAAAACAAAACATATTGCAAAGAGAACGATTAATACGGAAGGTTTTCTCATGAAATTAAATTAAGCATTTTAACTCATTTTAAAAACGAAAACACTCTGTTTTGGTTGCTTTAAAACAAATTAATACTCAAAATATTCCATAAATTTTGTTGTAAAGTTTCCTTTAACAAAATCTGGGTCTTCCATTAATTTTTGATGAAACGGTATAGTTGTTTTTACGCCCTCTATTATATACTCGCCAAGCGCTCTTTTCATTTTTAAAATTGCCTCGTCTCTAGTTCGAGCGACAACAATAAGTTTCGAGATCATTGAGTCGTAATTCGAAGGTATTGTATACCCTGAATAAACGTGCGCATCTATTCTTATTCCATGTCCGCCGGGACAATGGTAGTCCGTTATCCGTCCAGGACAAGGTCTAAAGTCATGTGCTGGGTCTTCGGCGTTAATTCGACACTGTATCGCGTGCATCGTGGGAAAATAGTTTTTGCCAGATATTTTCTCTCCCGCAGCAATTTTAATTTGCTCTTTTATTAGGTCGTGGCCGATTACTTCTTCTGTGATTGTGTGCTCCACTTGAATCCTCGTGTTCATTTCCATGAAATAAAAGTCTCTGTTTTTATCCACTAAAAACTCTACTGTACCAACACCTTCATAATTCACGGCTTTGGTTGCCTTAACTGCAGCCTCTCCCATTTTCTTTCTCAAGGCATCGGTCATAAATGGAGATGGTGTTTCCTCCACTAGTTTTTGATGGCGCCTTTGAATCGAGCAATCTCTTTCAGACATGTGACACGC
Source organism: uncultured Cryomorphaceae bacterium (assembly GCA_913052055.1). GTDB lineage: Bacteria > Bacteroidota > Bacteroidia > Flavobacteriales_D > Crocinitomicaceae > UBA952. Next base: position 28,314 of record CAJXDT010000009.1, on the reverse strand, counting down.
ATTACCGAATTGATCTCCTGCAATTTGAATCTCTATATGTCGAGGCTCCTCAATGTATTTTTCCATGTAAAGGCCGTCGTTTCCGAACGCCGCTGCTGCTTCTTGTTTAGCAGAGTCCCATGCGGGCTCTAGCTCTTCTTCCTTCCAAACAATTCGCATTCCCTTTCCACCACCACCTGCGGTTGCCTTAAGGATTACTGGGTACTTTACAATTTTCGCTTTTTGCCTCGCTTCTTCAGGGTCTTTTAGCAATCCTTTTGAACCAGGAATACATGGAACACCGGCTTTGATCATCGTTGCCTTAGCTGTTGCTTTATCCCCCATTCCTGATATTTGCTCAGGAAGTGCACCGATGAACTTTATGTTGTGTTCTTGACAAACCTTTGAAAACTGCTCGTTTTCGGATAAGAATCCATACCCTGGATGAATTGCATCTGCGTTAGTAATTTCTGCAGCTGCAATAATACTTGGAATAGATAAATAAGACTTTGCACTAAGTGGCGGGCCAATACAGACTGCTTCATCTGCAAAACGAACAGGTAAAGAATCTTTATCAGCTGTAGAATAAACTGCAACTGTTTTTATACCCATTTCTTTACAGGTTCTAATAACCCTAAGCGCTATCTCTCCCCTGTTGGCAATTAATATTTTTTTAAACATGTCTTTGGTTTTTATTAAGCCATTGGCTCTACCATAAATAATGGTTGGTCATAGTCTACAGGACTTGCGTCGTCAACTAAAACCTTAACAATTTTACCAGAAATTTCCGCTTCAATTTCGTTAAATGTTTTCATTGCTTCAATGATACATAGCTTGTCTCCTACACTAAATGTACTTCCAACATTTACAAACGCGTCCTTATCTGGACCCGATGAACGATAAAATGTTCCAATCATTGGAGAGTTAACGGTAATCAAGTTGTCATCTTCTGCAGGCGCTGCCTTCTCTTTGGCAGGCGCTGGTGCTGTCTCGGGTGCCGCAGCGGGCGCTGGTGCTGGTGCTGCCATCATTGTTGGCTGAGGAGACTGAACAATAATTGGTTGTTCTGCCTTACTGTTTTTATTTCCCGAAATTGTAATTTGGAAATCTTCTTTTTCAATTTGAACTTTCCCAAGCCCTGTCTTAGAAACAAGTTTTATTAAATCTTTAATTTCATCAAAATTCATAATGTTCAGTTTTTATATTTATGACTAAGAATTATATGCCCATTTTAAATAAACCGCTCCCCAAGTAAATCCTCCTCCGAAAGCAGATAAAACAATATTATCCCCTTTTTTGAGCTGGTTTTCATAATCCCACAAGCACAGTGGCAAGGTTGCTGCTGTGGTATTTCCATATTTTTGAATATTGATCATTACCTTTTCCTTAGGTAACCCCATTCTATTTGCTGTCGCGTCAATAATTCTAAGATTTGCTTGATGCGGAACGAGCCAGTCAATATCCTCACTTTTAAGGTTGTTTTTTTCCATTATTTCTGCCGAAACATCCGCCATATTCGTCACAGCAAACTTAAAGACTTGTTTTCCTTCTTGTTTTACATAATGCATGCGATTGTCTATCGTTTCGTGGGTGGGCGGGTGTAAAGAGCCCCCTCCTGGTTGAACAAGATACTCTCTTCCAGACCCATCGCTTCGCAAAATAAAATCTTGAACTCCCAAACCTTCTTCATCTGCTTCTAAAAGCACAGCCCCTGCGCCATCGCCAAAAATAATACACGTGGTTCTGTCCTCAAAATCAATAATCGACGTCATTTTGTCAACGCCAACGACAATAACTTTTTTATGCTTTCCTGACTCTATAAACTGAGCGCCAGTTGCTAAAGCATATATAAATCCTGAACACGCCGCTTTCAAATCAAACCCCCATGCATTTTTCATCCCAGACTTATCACAAAGGACATTTGCTGTAGACGGAAAAGGGTAATCAGGCGTTACCGTTGCGACGACAACCAAATCTATGTCTAGTGGGTCAATATCAAGCTTCTTAAGCAGCCCATCAACAGCCATCTGAGCCATGTCCGAGGACGCTCCTTCTTTTTGGTGCCTTCTTTCTTTGATTCCTGTTCTGCTTGTGATCCACTCGTCATTAGTGTCAACAATTTTAGCTAGGTCGTGGTTGGTGACTACATTGTCAGGCACATGGCCATAAACTCCCTTAATCGCCGCTGATATTTTCATTTATTTAAATGCTTTTTTTATTTTTTTAGCCAGCCCTGAGCTTGCAACTTCATACGAATGTAGCAACATATTTTTAATTGCGATATCATTTGAAATACCATGGCCGATAATTACATTCCCTCTGATTCCTAAAATCGGGGTTCCTCCATAGTTTTCATAATTGAAGCTATCGAAATATTCGTCGGTGATTCCACGCTTTTTCATTAACGAAAAGATTCCTTCAGCTTGCTTTAAAACAATGTTTCCGGTAAAACCATCACACACAATAACATCTGCTTTTCCTGAAAAAATATCTCTCCCCTCAATGTTTCCTATAAAGTTGATGTCGTCTTGCGTTTTCAAAAGTTCGTGGGCCGCAATTGTTAAAAGGTTCCCTTTGGATTCTTCCTCGCCAATATTCAAAAGGGCTACTTTTGGTCGCTTTTTTGAAAAAACATGCTTCGCATAAATAGAGCCCAGAACAGCGAACTGACACAGAACATCGGCTTTACAGTCTGCATTTGAACCTACGTCAAGTAAAACTGTTTTGTCTCCGTTTATTGTAGGAAGCGTAGAAGTAATACAGGGACGAACAACGCCTGGTATGGTAGTAGATTTATAAATCGATCCAACAAGCATTGCTCCTGTATTTCCTGTACTCGAAAAAACATCTATTTTACGCGTGGATAACCAATTGAGGCCAACAGAAATCGAGCTCTTTGGTTTTTTTAATACGGCGCGTGCTGGATGGTCGTGGTATGAAATTGTTTGAGGTGCGTTGACAATAACAACACGAGACTTATCAAGTTTCTCGTATGATTTGTGCTTGAGTACCTCTTCCTCATTTCCAAAAAGGTAAAAAGTTGATTCGGCAAGGCTTTGCATAGCTAAAGCAACGCCATCCAAGTTTGCTGTTGGTGCAAAATCACCACCAGAAACATCCAAACCAATTCTCATAATATGAGACCTAATTAAGCTTCAATAGCCTTTTCAGCTATAACTTTTCCTTTGTAATAAAGCTTTCCTTCATGCCAATGAGCATGGTGAAATAAATGAGGCTGACCAGTTGTTGGGCATGTAGCTACGTTACTAGCAGTTGCTTTAACATGAGTTCTTCTTTTATCTCTTCTCGTTTTCGAGATTTTTCTTTTTGGATGTGCCATTGCAAGTCTTTTATTAATTCAACTTATTTAATTTGTCCCATCTAGGGTCACTTTCTTCGTTTTCGTCTGCTCCTCTTTGATAACTTCTGAGCAAAGATAGTACTTCTTGATTGCATTCCCCATCTTTGTGCCTAGGGTTTGCATTTAAAGAAACAGTTATCAGCTCATAAATCTGCTGAGCGGGTTCAATTTTATAAGCTTCTGGTGGTAAAACAATTAGGTTTTCATCTTCTTCGTTTTCGTGACCAAACTTGTAGTAAATATTCATCTCCCCCTTGATGGGCGCGTCAAACAATTCGTTGCAAGTCGCACAATTCGTTAGAACCGTTCCCGAAACCTTGTAGGTTCCGACCATCAATGTGTCTTTTTTATCTAAAGACAACTCTACAGAAATAGATCCTTCCTCAATAATAGAAAAAGGAAAATCATCAAAGAACGTATTGCCAATTTCAAAGCTGAAATTATGCACCCCTTGTTTCAGGCCTACAAACGGTATATCTAGTTGTTTATGCACTTGTAATACTAAAATGGGACGGCAAATGTATTAATTTTTTTTGGAATCCCTTGGTTTTGAGCGCCAATTGTCCGCTTTTTCTCTTTTTTTCACCGGAAGCGGATTGGCATGAGTGTTTTTATGCTGTATTCTATTGTTAAAAATATCTGCGGCAGAATACAATGCGTTGCGCATAGAGGTTTCAGAGGCTTGATTTTTTCCAGCAATATCAAAAGCGGTTCCGTGATCAGGAGATGTTCTTACAATCGGCAAGCCAGCCGTATAATTTACTCCTTCGTCAAAAGACAGTGCCTTGAACACCGATAAGCCCTGGTCATGATACATGGCTAAAACACCGTCGTAATTTGAAGGGGCAGAAGAACCAAAAAACCCATCTGTTGGAAAGGGGCCAAAGGCAAGGATGTTTTTCGTTCTTAGCTCATTGATTGCTGGAATCTGTACCTCTATTTCTTCGGTCCCTATTTTTCCATTTTCTCCAGAATGAGGGTTTAATGAAAGGATTGCGATTTTTGGGTTTAAAATCCCAAAGTCCTTCTGAAGGGACTGGTGAAAAACCTCTGCTTTAGAAACGATTGTCTCTTTGGTTATGTACGACGAAACTTCTTTTAATGGGATGTGGGTTGTGACCAAAGCAATGTTCATTAGGGACGATGTTAAAATCATTATTCCCTCAGCTCCATTAGAGAGCGATATAAAAAACTCCGTATGACCAGGAAAATCAAAGCCTGCATTTTGACAAACATTTTTGGATATTGGCGCTGTAACAATAGCGTCAATCTTCCCGGATGAAATGTCAGCACTAGCTGCTTCTATTGCCTTAATTGCCAAGTTGCCCGAGGACTCCTCCTCGGCACCTTCTTTTACAGGGCTCTCATTTTTTAATACGTTGACCAGGTTGATTTTTTTATGTGCTGCTTTCTCCGCTGATGAGACGGACTCAAAATTTACTTGTTCAAAGCCAAGTGTTTTTCTGTAATGGTTTAAAACGCTTTCACAACCATAAATCACAGGAGTGATTCCAGATAGAATTCGTGGGTCTTTAAGGGCTTTTATAATAACCTCCGGCCCTATACCGTTTTTGTCGCCAATCGTAATTCCAATTTTGACACTTTTCGCCATTCTTTTAGTTTTTCGCGCTTAAAAAAAAGACCATGCGCTTTTCGAAAGTCAAAAGTACATCTTTAAACACTAATCAAGAAAACCACAATGCTCTAAAAGGTATTTCTCGTGCAGTATGGGCATGGGAAGGTCTTTGGCTTCAGGCATCGAATAGGGTTTTAGGTTTGTCAAGTCCTTCTTGTTTTTCGTTGCCTCCTCAAGGGAGAAAGCAACATAAAGGGTCTGGTGGGTTAGTAAGTGTTTTTTTCGAAAGACCTTTTTAGCGCTTAGCTTTTCCTCAAATTCTTCTGCTGAAGCATACTCGGCAAGATGAAAATCATACAGATTAAACCATATGTCTTTTTCAATTCTCTTTTTTAAATAAACCATTTTGTTTTTGCGGTCAAAAAACACAGTGTACAAAAGGTATCGGTTTTTCTTTTTAATTTTTTTAATTTTTTGTGGTCTCTCACTCACCAACCCTTTATTGTGGCTTACGCAATCAAAAACAACGGGGCAGCTCGGGCATTGAGGTTTTTTAGGCAGGCATTGCAATGCGCCAAACTCCATCATGGCTTGGTTATGTTTGGCTGGTTCATTTAGGTTCAATACTGCGCTTGCCAACTCGCCAAATTCTTTTTGACCCTTTGGTGTGTTTATAGGCGTAGCAACGTCATAAAGCCTGCTAAGTACTCGAAAAACATTTCCGTCCAAAACCGCTTTCGGCTCATCATAACAAAAAGAAGAAATTGCAGCAGCAGTATAAGGACCAACACCGGACAGCTTTATAAGGCCGTCATAAGAGCGAGGAAATGTTCCTTTAAATTCAATTTGTACTTGCCTTGCTGTTTTATGCAGGTTTCTTGCACGTGAATAGTAACCTAGTCCTTTCCATAAACGCAGAACTTCTTCTTCAGAGGCATTTGCAAGTGATGTTACGTTTGGGTGGCTTGATATAAATTTTTGATAATAAGAGAGGCCTTGTGCAACACGAGTTTGTTGAAGAATAATTTCGCTCAACCAAATTTTATATGGGTCTTTTGTATGTCGCCAGGGCAAATCCCTTTTGTGTTCGTCATACCACTTGATTAATTCTACTTGAAAATGAACCATTTAAACCTTAAAATGTTAATTTTTTATGTCAATTGACGAAAATAAGAAATGTAAAATATATTTTTGTACCACAAGAAGATTTAAAACACTAAATAAATTATGACAAAAGCAGAGATTGTTGCGGGTATATCAGAGGAAACAGGATTAGAGAAGTCGGAAGCGTTGCGCGCCGTTGAAGCATTTATGCAGTCTATTAAACGATCCCTTTCAGAAGGACAAAATGTTTACTTAAGGGGTTTTGGAAGTTTCGTTGTTAAAGAACGTGCTCAAAAAACAGGAAGAAATATTTCCAAAAACACGACCATTATAATTCCGGCACACAATATTCCTAGCTTTAAACCAGCTAAAGTTTTTGTCGATGAGGTGAAAAACAATGTCACTGTCGGATAAAAATTATTTTTTCAAAATATTATCTATACCTTTGCACTCCTCCTGTGGGAGTGCTTTTTATTTAGAGAAGATTTTTATACTTATTAAAATATATAGATATGCCAAGCGGTAAAAAAAGAAAAAGACATAAGATGTCTACACACAAAAGAAAAAAACGACTCAGAAAAAACCGCCACAAGAAGAAGAAGTAAGCTTCTCTCTCTTGTTGTTTTTTTGTGTCCGCACAGGCGTGCGGTCTCAGTTCGTTTAACTTAATATACTTTTGTGAAATTAGAAATTGTTGTTGATTCTCGAGCCAACGACATCTGGATAGCCCTTTTAAAAGACGGAAAACTCATTGAGCTACATGAGGATCGTGGCGGGGCTGACTTTGCTGTTGGTGATATATATTTGGGGAAAGTCCGAAGGGTTGTTCCTAGTCTTAATGCGGCGTTTGTAGACGTCGGATATGAAAAAGATGCCTTCCTTCACTATTTAGATCTTGGACCCCAGTACAAATCTTTTGCACGTTTTTGTAAAAACACATTGCGCGGAAAACAAAGCGTTTCTGAGTTGCGCTACTTTAAGCTTGAAAACGACATTGAAAAAAACGGCAAAATATCCGATATATTAAGTTCTTCACAGTCTATACTTGTACAGGTAGCCAAAGAGCCTATCTCAACAAAAGGCCCACGCCTATGCTCAGAAGTGACCATAGCGGGAAGGTATTTAGTTTTGGTTCCTTTTTCTGACAAAGTATCCGTTTCTCAGAAAATCAAAGAAAACGAAGAGAAAAAAAGGCTTAAAGAGGTCATGTCACGAATAAAGCCTAAGAATTTCGGAGTCATTATTCGTACTGTCGCTGAAAAAAAGTCTACCGAAGACCTTGAACAAGACCTTAAACAGCTTTTAGAAAAGTGGCAAGAAATGTTCTCTAGTATTAAAGGCACAAGAGGTCCAAAAAAGCTGCTTGGAGAACTGAATAGAACCTCATCAATGCTCAGAGACCTGCTCAACAAGGACTTTTCAAATATTCATGTCAACAACGACATTCTTTACGATGAAATTAGAGAATACGTCTCTTCCATTGCGCCGGGAAAAGAAAAAATAGTCAAACACTACAGTGGTAAGCTAGATGTTTTTGAACGTTTTGGAATTAGCAAACAGATAAAAACACTATTCGGTAAAAAGGTGCCGCTTCCTAGCGGAGGCTATCTAATTATTGAGCACACTGAAGCTATGCACGTCATTGATGTAAATAGTGGAAACAGAAAAGGGGCTGATGGACAAGAGTCCAACGCCTTAGCCACAAATATTGAGGCAGCGGAGGAAATTGCAAGGGTCTTACAGCTCCGTGATATGGGCGGTATTATCTGTGTCGACTTTATCGACATGCATGAAAAAGCGAATAATCGAGCTTTATTTGACAAAATGAAGGTCTTTATGAAGCCTGATCGAGCAAAACACAATATTGTTCCTCCTTCCCGCTTTGGCGTTGTCGAAATCACAAGGCAACGTGTTCGACCTGAAACAGAAATTAAAACGGGAGAAACCTGTCCCACATGCAATGGCACAGGAGAAATACAAGCAAGTATTTTGTTTGCCGAAGAAATAGAGTCAAACATAGAATATGTGCTGCAGCAAAACCCTAAAAAAAGTGTTGAGCTGAGCGTACACCCTTACCTTGAAGCTTTTTTCACAAAGGGTCTTATGTCTAAGCAAATGCGGTGGTTTCTTAAACACAAAAGATGGGTGTCTGTTAACGGCTTGTCCTCATACCGGTTCTTAGAGTACAACATTACCGACAAAAACAAGAAGAAGATTTCTTACTAAACATGGACTCTCTCGGGTTCAATGAAATAATCATTCGCCTTGAGCGCTACTGCGCTTACCAGGAGCGATGTACTCATGAGGTTCTTCAGAAAATAAAGACGATTGGCCTCGAAGACTCTCAAAAGGTTCAAGAGGCGCTCCACCACCTAAACTCTTTAGACTTTCTTAATGATAAACGCTTTGTTGAAAGCTATATTAACGGAAAGGTTTCTATCAAGAAGTGGGGTGTCAATAAAATTAAAGCAGGACTTTTCGAAAAAAGAATCGAGCAAAAACTGATTAATGATGGTCTCGCTCAAATAAATCAGTCTCTTTATGAAAAAAACCTTCGCGTTTTGTTTGATAAGAAAAAGGAAGGCCTCCCTGGATTTGAGTCTGATTATAAAAAAAAATCAAAAATCATGCGGTTTTTAGCCGCAAAAGGATACACCTCGGAGCAAATAAACCGCTGTTTTTGAGCGCTTCTTTATTTAGCGCCCAACAATGTGTTTGCGTTTGAGATCCATGCCCCTGGTCCGCCTGCCACATAACCCGTTCTTCCAAGTTTTCGCCACTGAAGGCTTCCTTGAGAGTCTTTGTCAGGAGAAACAAACCAAACAGTGGGGTATCCTCTAATTGAAAATTGACTCTGAAGCTTCATGTTTTGCGCTTTTATATCTGGGGCTAATGCTTTTCTCCGCGGAAAATCTAGCTCTAAGAGGACAACGTTTTCTTCAGCCCATTTCGTAAATTCATCTTTAAAAAACACCTCTTTTTGAAGGCGAATGCACCAGCCGCACCAATCGCTTCCGGTAAAAAACATCATGATCGGCTTTTTTTCTTTTTTCGAAATTTTAACGGCTTCTTCGAGATTGTCATGCCAAACAAGTTTGCTTTGCCCAAAGCTCAAGCCGATAAATAGAATAAAAAATAAGGTAAGTGGAGTCTTCATGATTTGAATTTTGTTAAAATTAGTGTTTTCATAGGTGTTTAGCAAAGACCGTGCAAAAGTATTATCACGCAAAAAAAATATCCTTTTTGAATAGATTTGACCTTGCCGCGAATTAAATAATACTCGTACTTTCGTTACAAACTACCTTTTATGATGCGGATACTTCTTTTTTTATTCCTTTTTTCAGGCCTTTTTAGCCTCGCTCAACAACCCACACAAACCATACGAGGGAAGGTTTTTGACAACGAAACAAAGTTTCCGTTAATCGGCGCAAAGGCCATTTTAATCCCAGGAGTTCAAACTGAAAACAAGTACCGTGCGCTTTCAGATTTTGATGGGGATTTTATACTGAATGACGTTCCTGTCGGAAAACATGAAATACAGGTCAGTTACTCGCTTTATTCAACAAACACGATTACTGTAGAGGTGACTTCTGCAAAGGAGGTTGTTGTGAACGTTCCTCTCGTAGAGTTTGTTTCTGAGCAAGAAGAGGTTGTTGTGCACGGTAGAAAGCGTGGGGAGGTCTTAAACGAACTGGCATTAATTTCAGCCCAGCAATTTAGCGTTGAAGAAACAAATCGTTATCCTGGGTCAAGAATGGACCCAGCAAGAATGGCCTCTAACTTTGCTGGAGTTCAAGGGGCTGATGACTCAAGAAATGATATTATAATTCGAGGAAACAGTCCCCTTGGTGTCGTTTGGCGAGTAGAAGGAATTGACATTCCGAACCCTTCTCATTTTGCCATTTCTGGAAGTACAGGAGGGCCTGTATCTATTATTAACAATAAAATTCTTGCGAACTCAGATTTTTTCATGAGCGCATTTCCCGCAGAATATGGAAACAGCACCTCTGGTGTTTTTGATTTAAAACTGCGAAACGGAAACAATAATAGACACGAATTTACAGGGCAATTTGGATTTTTAGGAACAGAGTTTCTTGCTGAAGGGCCGCTTTCTAAAAAAAACAAATCAAGCTATCTTGTTATGGGAAGGTATTCAACACTATCGCTTTTTCAGCAGATCGGAATAAAGATTGGGACAGACGCTGTTCCTCAATACGGTGACGCGTCATTTAAATTCAACTTCCCTTTAAAGAAAGGGGGGCAATTATCTTGGTTTGGTATCGGCGGAAAAAGTAATATTAACATCCTTATTTCAGAACAAACGGCATATTCCACTGAGTTTTATGGAGAAGGTGACCGCGATCAGAAATTTGGCACGTCTATGTATGTTACAGGCCTGAACTATAAAAAACCAATAAACGCCAAAACATTTATTTCTGCCACTGTTGCGGCTTCTTATGAAGAACAACATAGCAGACATGATTATTTACAGAGGTCTCTCTCTATTATTGGTGCTGACACCACTATCTCTGTAGACACGTCATATTTAATGATGGGGTATAACTTTAATACCATCAAAACGTCGGGGCATCTCAGCCTAAACCACAAAATCAATAAGAAAAACCTTATAAAAACGGGTGTAAACCTGGATGTTTTCAGCTTATTTCAGTCCGACTCGGTTTTATACGACCTAGATTCCCCAGACAATTTCAAAAACCGGTGGGACTACTCAGGAACACAGCTTTTAGCGCAACCCTTTGTTCAGTGGAAATATCGAGCAAGTGATAACCTTGATTTTACGCTAGGGCTTCACAGCCAATATTATTCAAACGCCAACAGCCTTAGCCCACTTGAACCACGAACTGCTATTAAATATCGTTTTAAAAACAACCAGTCTGTTTTCGCGGGAGCTGGGCTCCACAGCCAAATGCAACCGCTTTATACCTATTCTTACCATCAACTAGACGCTAACGGAAACAAAATATACCAAAACCAAGATATGGGTCTAATGAAAAGCGTTCATAGTGGTCTTGGGTATGAAAAAACATTTGACAAAGGGTTTAGTATAAAAACAGAGGCCTATTATCAATATTTGTATGAGGTTCCTGTAACCGTTTCCGCTTCCTCCTTCTCCATGATCAACATGGGAAGTGGCTTCGCTAGACTTTTTCCAGATTCTCTAGAAAATACAGGCACGGGGATCAACTATGGGTTGGAACTGACGGTACAAAAGTACTTCAACAAAAGTTTCTTTTTTCTTTTTTCAGGAACGCTATATGACTCGAAATATACTGGTAGTGACGGAATACAAAGAAACACCTCTTACAACGGTTCATATGTCGTAAACTTCCTTGCAGGAAAAGAATTTAATGTAGGCAATAATAATACAATTGGGGTAGGGTTAAAAATGACCCGGGCTGGAGGAAAGAGATATGGTTATGTTGATGTTGATGCGACAGAAGAGCTTAAAGAAATTATATTTCAAGACTCTTTATTTAATGAACGACAGTTTGCAGATTACTTTAGAATAGACCTTAAAATAAGCTGGAGGCTTAACGCTAAAAAAACAGCACATGAGATAGGGTTGGACCTTGTTAACATTCTCAATACTAGTAACCTTTTAGGCCTAGCGTATGCGCCCTCTCTTGACCCAAGTGTTGTTTCAAGTCCTGGTTATGAACCTACAGCACAGAAAAGTCAGCTTGGCTTCTTACCTATATTTTACTACAAAATTGATTTTAGACCCAAAAAATCAACAAAATAACGCCTGTGAAAGAGGTTGCCGAAATTGTAATTCTTGACATTAAACCCTACTCGGAAAGTAGCCTTTGGGTTTGCTTTTTTTCTGAGAAGCACGGGCTTCAAAATGGAATCATTAAAGGAGGAAAAAAGAAAAAAGTAAAGCCTTTAGTTCTTGGCCTTTATGAGGCCTCTTTTTACCGCTGGTCAAACTCTGGACTTCAAAATATAAATGGGGTTGAACGGTCTGTTGCCCTTGAAAACACCTACAACTCTGCTGTTAAAATCTTAATTGCTTTTTTTGTAGCAGAAAGCATCAAATCTTTTTTAACGAGTGGGGTTGAGGACCGCTCCTTTTTCTTTTTTATAAAAGAAAAAATACTTCTCCTCAATAATGAAAATCGCATCAAAGAATTCCCTATTCATTTTCTATCAGAATTAATCAAATACTCTGGACACAAGCCACTTAAAAGCAATGAAAAAAAACTAGAGTCCTTTGACATAGCTACCGGTTTCTTTAACCCCAAGGGGATTTCTGTTAATACCATACACAACAAAGATGTTGTACGTTGTTTTCATTCTGTTTTCTACGGGCCTAGTGTCCTCAAGCCTGGTATAGAACACCTTGTTTTCGACTTGCTTTTGGATTACAGTAGCTATCATTTACCGGGATATGATTCTAAAAAGTCTGTAGAAATTATTCGAGAAACACTATATGGTTGATTTTCGTTTCTTTGAAAAAAAGGACTTTAATAGCTGACGGCTTTCCTCTTGAAACGGACCCTTTACAACTAGTGTTGATGGATGATATACCGTTGGCTCACAAAGGCTAGCTCCTCTTTTCTCGTCTCTTGCTGCAAATACGACTTTGTCTATCTGAGACCAAAACAAAGCGCCTGCACACATGACACAAGGCTCCAGAGACACGTACATTGTACAGCCTTTCAAGTATTTCGAGCCAAGAAACTGCGCTGCTGAAGTTATCGCTTGTACCTCGGCGTGAGCCGTAACATCTGAGAGCTGCTCTGTTAAGTTGTGGCCTCGCGCAATTATCCTGTTTTTTAAAACAACGACTGCTCCCACAGGAACCTCGTCCTTATCAAATGCTTTTTTTGCCTCTAAAAGCGCCTGTTTCATAAAGAATTCATCATTATATACTTCGATCATTGCTTGAGGTTATTAACGTTGTTTCCTTGGTAAATTTATGATATATTATTCACTCATATCTCTCTTATCTTTCTATTTTCACCTTATGAACACGCTGGACCTTTGTATTCTTGCTTTTTTATCTATCGGCGCAGTTTTAGGATGGAGAAAAGGCCTGATAATGGAGCTTTTCACTTTTGGATCTCTTTTAGCCGGGGTTTATTTCGCTTTTCATTTTTCAGATACGATCACACAATACTTTGTAGCAGATAGAGATGAGGGGATGCTTGTTCCGTTTTTGTCTTTTCTAATTGTTTTTATACTTGTCGTTGTGCTTGTTCGATTTCTTGGCAAGCTTTTTGAAAAATTCGTTGCCTTTGTATGGCTATCTATTTTTAATAAGATTTTCGGTGCTCTGGTTGGCGTATTGAAGTGGGGGCTTTTAGCTGGTTGTGCATTGCTTCTTTTAGGTCCATTAGACCCAAAAAACGAAGCGGTTCCTGTTCTCGCCAAAGAGTCCTCTGTTCTATATCCTCATGTTATGGGTTATACAACAACAATTGTTCCTGGCATAAAAAACACGCTTCTTTTGGGCTACAAAGAAATTAAAAAAGAAATAGATTAGCCAAGCGTTTATACCACGGCTAAGCGCCAAACTCCTCAATAATTTTATTTGCCAATACATTGCTTAGCTTATAATAACTTTGTGCTGTCCAGCCTGCTATATGGGGCGTCAAAATAACATTAGGGTTTGTTTTCAAATAGATAAAGTCTTCAGGTAGCGCGTTTTTAAAAAAGTGCTCAAATGATTTTGTTTCATATTCCAAAACATCTAAAGCTGCCTTCAATACTTTTTTTTCTTTCATCGCCTTTACAAGCCCTCCTGTGTCAATGACTTTTCCTCGACAAATATTTAGTACGATGAGCTGTTTTTTAAACCTTGAAAAAAACAGATGGTTGCCCATTGAAACAGTTTCTTCTGTTTGTGGAACATGAAAGCTGAGAATGTCAACGTCGTTGTAAAGCCCCTCCAAAGGAACCTGTGTTATTCCTGGTTCTTCCACTTTTTTATACTTGTCATAGGTAAGAACCGCCGCTCCTAGGTCTCTCATTTTTTTAGCAAAGGCTAGCCCGTTGTTTCCGCAACCAACTATTCCTATTGTGCAAGACGAGAGCTCTTTGCCGGTGTTAGATTTTCGATTCCACACCCCTTGTTTTATTTCTTGATGTGAACGATGAATGTTGTTTAATAACGACAGTGTAAAACCAAGCGCGTGTTCGGCAACAGCGTTTCTATTTCCTTCAGGTGAAGAAAAAACTTGAACACCTTTTTTATTGCAATACTCAAGGTCAATGTTTTCAGTACCAGATCCGGACCTAGCTATAAATTTTAAATTTACTGCCCCTTCTAAAAAGCCGGCGTCTAGCGTGAATTTTGATCTTATAACTATTCCAAAAGCTGTTTTGATCTGCTCTAAAACCTGTTCTTTATTTTGGGATGTTGCGTCCACACACAAGTATTGATTTGCAGTCAGTTTTTCTCTGAGCACATTATGGACCACATCAACAAAAACAACCTTACGCATAACGGGTCAAAAATATAAAAAGACAAGCAACCTTTGTCTTAATTTCATTTACTTTTAAATACACGAAACACCAAAACAATTTAGTTTGCCCAAAAACTTGTTTTTTCTAAGATTATAAAAAAAACAAAAAATCCATTTGCTTTATATGTTGTAATTCTGCCAAATGTGTAAGTAATTATACTGTTTATTTAACATTCATTTTTTAAATTATTTAATTTTAGAACCGTAACATGGAATAATCACAGGTGTTGCGTTTAATAGAGAATCTCTACTTAGTGTATTTTTTACACTTTAATTAAAAAAGAATATATTTACGCTGAAAACTATTTTTTTATGAAAAACTTACTCTTATTCTTTGCTGCTGTTTGCTTTGTGTTTACAGGCGTAAACGCCCAAGAAATAACGATTAGCGGAACAGTTTTGGATGAAAAGCAAGAAACCCTTCCCGGAGTCAAGGTTGTTGTCGAAAACACAACAAGCGGTGCTGTTACAGATGTAAGCGGTAAATACAGTATTACTACAGAAATAAAGGACGATCTTGTTTTGCGGTTTTCTTACATCGGATACGTCACGCAAAAAGTGCTCGTCGCTGGGCGAACAGAATTGGATATTACCCTGGAAATAGAATCTCAGGTTTTTGACGAAATTGTTGTTGTTGGATACGGGAGTTCAAGAAACAAAGAGCTTACAGGTGCTGCGGCAAAAGTAAAAGGAGAAAATATTGAAAAGCTTAACCTTTCACGAATGGACCAAGCCCTTCAGGGTCAGGTTTCGGGGGTGGCTATTAATACAAATTCTGGGTCGCCTGGAGGTTCTTCAAGCATTAGAATTAGAGGGCTTTCTACTTTTGGAGACAACGACCCTTTAATTTTAGTGGACGGCGTGGTGTATGATTCCGAGGGCTTGAACGCTTTAAATCCTAATGATATTGAGTCTATCAATGTACTTAAAGATGCAACAGCGGGTATTTATGGTGTGCGTGCAGCGAACGGCGTGATCATTGTTGAAACAAAAAAAGGAAAGCTTAATGCCAAGCCTAAAATAGAGTTTAGCATGTATAAGGGTGTACAACAGACAGCTAATAGACTAGGCCTTTTAAACGCAGAGGAATATGCAGTGATTAAAAACGAAATGTTTGCTTTTGGGGGCCAAACAATGCCATTTACAAATACCGCTATCGGAGAAGGAACAAATTGGCAGGATTCTGTTTTTCAAACGTCTCCTGTAGAAAGTTATAATATTGGAATAAGTGGTGGTACAAAAAACACCCGCTACTCTCTTGGGGCAACGTATTATGCCCAAGAAGGTATCGTTGGTGGCTCAAAAGCAAATTTCTCTAGATACAATGCGCGATTAAACCTAAGCACAGATCTCTCGGACAAATTATTGCTTAATTCTGTTTTTCTCTTCTCGAACGATAACCGATCAACACTTTCTGAAAACGGAATCGGTTCTGTTTTATATAACACCGTAAACGCCTTTCCTAACGAACCTATCAGAACTCCGGACGGTAACTACAGCTACTTAGAGGAGGTTGCTGACATTATCAACCCTATCGCTCAAATGGAAAACTCATATAACTATAGCATTGCTGATAAGTTTGTCGGAAAAGAAGAGTTGGTTTATAAGTTTAACGAGCACCTCTCTTTTACAAATCGCTTTAACTACAATTATGCCGTTGTCGAAGCAAAGTCCTTTACTCCTCTTGCCTGGTACGGTCCTGGAAAATTCGCAAACTCAGCACTAAATGCAGAGCTAGAGTCTCCTCAGGTAGAAATTGCTGACAGTGTCTTTATCGACCGTGGCGCTAGTGTTTACGAACAGCGCTCATCCTTCAGTGACCTTACCTTTGAAAGCTATTTTAATTATGACAGAACCTTCAACGAGCTGCACAAAGTGAAAGCTACCGTCGGGGCTTCTGTTTTTCAACGAAAAGGCGCTGCTTTAAACGGAACAGCATATGGTATTCCAAATAACTCTTGGGAATATGCAGACATCTCGGCAAATACTGCTGCTGGCGGATACTTAAACAATGTCGGTTCTTTTGAATTTAAAGAGCGGCTCGTTTCTGCCTTCTTAAGAACAGAGTACGCATATGATTCACGATATATTATTTCAGGAATATTAAGAAGAGATGGTTCGAGTAAGTTTGGACCAAATAATAGATACGGTTGGTTTCCAACTCTCTCATCGGCTTGGCTTATTTCTGAAGAAAGCTTTTTTAATGTTGACGCGATTAACTTTATGAAGCTACGGCTGAGCTATGGTGTTTCAGGAAACGACCAAATTGAAAACTTTGCGTATCGCGCTCTTTTGAACGGAGAAGGGGTGTATGTTTTTGATGACCTAATCGTTATCGGAACGGCGCTTGGGCGTGCGGCAAACCCTGATTTAAAGTGGGAAACAACGCGACAATTTAACGCTGGTTTAGACCTAACACTTTGGAGCGCTTTAGATTTCACAACCAATTATTTTATAAAAAACACCAACGACCTTTTGTTTCAGCCTGACGTTTCTGGTATTCTCGGGTCATATGGTCCAGGGGGATACTCTCCCATTATAAACGCAGGTAATGTATCAAATAAAGGGGTTGAGCTAGAGCTTGCTTATCACAATAAGCCCTCTAGAGATTTTAAAACAAATATTAGCCTCAACTTTTCACACATAACCAATAAAGTAACGAGTGTGCCCGAGGGCGTTGACTACCTTCCTGGTGCGCAATTTAGTGTAGGAGGAGATGTTGCAACCCGTTTTGAAGAAGGTTTTGCGATTGGTTACTTCCATGGCCTACAAACCGCAGGCGTTTTCCAAACCCAAGAGGAAATTGACAACCACGATGTTGTTCAAGAAGGAGCCAGGCCAGGAGACTTTATTTTTATAGACCAAAATGGGGATGGAGAAATTAGCTTTGGCGACGACCTTGATAAAACCTTCTTAGGGTCACCTATTCCTGATTTTACAATGGGGTTTGCGCTGAACCTTCGCTACAAAGGGTTTGACATGTCTGCTAACATTTATGCTTCTGTTGGGCAAGAAATAATTAGAAATTATGAAAGACAGCAGCCTTATGCCAACCAACTAGATTATGTGATTAATCGTTGGACCGGCCCTGGCTCGACCAATGAACACCCTAGGTTAACCACCGGGGCTACTAGAAACAACTCCTTCTCTGATTACTATGTTGAAGACGGTTCGTTCGTTCGCTTGAGAAACGTTCAGTTGGGATATACTTTTCCAAAAAAGAGCAAAATACTTAAGAAGCTTAAAGTAGAGTCTTTGCGATTCTATTTATCAGGAAACAACTTACTAACCTTAACAAGGTACATGGGGTTTGACCCAGATATTGGTGGAGGAACGCTCTCTGCCGGTGTAGACTATGGGTTTTATCCACAAGCACAAACAATTATGGGTGGTTTAAATATTAAATTTTAAAAACATGAAAAATAGAACATCTCAATTGATAAGCCTTACGCTTATAGCTTTCAGTTTGATCTTTTCAGGTTGTGATAAGTTTCTGAACGTTGATCCTCCTTATACTCAAGACGCTGAAAACTACTTTCAGTCTCCCGAAGATTATGAGCAAGCCTTAGTGGGCGCATACGACCTGCTTCAGGGTTCATTTATGTCGGTTTGGATTAGTGAAATTGCCTCTGACAATACGATTGCAGGGGGTGAAAGCGTAAACGATACACAAGGCCTTCACCAAATAGATGAAATGACCCACGGGGGTGTAAACTCTGAACTTCGTAGTTTGTTTCGTTGGAACTATGCTGGCATAACACGCTGCAACTTTATTATGGAAAACAAAAACAATATTGATTTCGCGGGGAAAGACAAGATTTTAGCCGAAGCCAAGTTTTTACGTGCTTTTTATTACTTCGAGCTTGTAAAGTTTTTTGGAGACGTTCCTTTGATTGTTGATGAAAGAATCGGAGCACAAGAGGCAACCGAGATTGCTCGTTCGCCTATTTCAGAGGTTTATGCTCAGATAGAACAAGACCTTCTTGATGCGGCTTCTGTTTTAGATCCGTTTTCACTCGTTAAAGGAAAGGCAACAAAAGGAGCCGCTATGGCGTTATTAGGAAAGGTGTTTCTTTATCAGAAAAAATATACAGAAGCGGCGAACAAGCTAGATGAGGTTATTAACAGTGGCGCTTACAGTTTGATCAGCGATTATGCAGACCTTTTTACAGTCGCCAACGAAAACAACAGCGAAACGGTATTTGATGTTGAATATACCGGTGCAGAGGGCGGAGGTTACGGCTGCCTAATCTGTTTAGAAGGAAATGCGGGGCCTGGATTTCAAGGCATACGACAATATAATGGGCCTATTTATGGAGACGGCAATAGCTACAATCTTCCAACGCAAAACTTGTATGATGCTTTTGACCCAACAGACCCTAGACGCGACATGACAATTTTGGATATAGATGCTTTTATTGCGGCACAAGCAAACCCAGAAAGTATTACTTATGGTATCGGCGCTGGGGGCCACACCGGTTACTACAACAATAAATACATTAAAAGACAAAATGAGCTTGGCCTTCCTGATAATGACCTTACAAGCCCTGTGAACTACAGAGTCATTAGATATGCAGATGTTCTTTTAATGGCAGCAGAAGCGCACTTCCAAAACGGAAATATCTCTGAAGCACAAAGCAAAGTAGACGCGGTTCGAAACCGCGCTGGTGTTTCAAACGTTACGGTTGGCTCTATTGATGATATTTTCAATGAACGCCGCTATGAACTAGCTTGCGAGGGTCATTGGTTTTTTGACCTTGTTCGCTGGGGAAAAGCAGAGAGTGCAATAGACGGGTTTCAAACTGGAAAACACGAATTGTTTCCAATACCAACCTTAGAAATAGATTTGGCTGGAGGAAACTGGTCACAAAATAGCGGATATTAATTATAACATTATGAAAAAAAATCACACTCCTTTTTTTACGATTGCAACGGTTGTTTTTTTAATTGCCTTGTTCTCTTGTAAAAAAGATAACCCGCAACTCGGCACCCCTCCTTCAGAAACGGACGCTTTATTTACTTATGCGCCTTCTGACACAAATGCCAACGTTATCATTTTTACCGCGGGCAACCCAGACATTATCAATATGTGGGATTTCGGAAACGGTCTTACTGGTGAGGGGGCTGTCGTTTCCTCCGTATATCCAAACGCCGGAACTTATAACATTAATTTGAGTGTTTTTAATAGTGGAGGAAGTAAATCAAGCAACCAAGAAATTGTTATTGACCAAACAGACCCGGGGCTTTTGGACAACCCTATTTTTACAATGCTGACTGGTGGTGTTGATGGGCCCGGATTTAAATCCTGGTATATAGACTCTACGGTCGCCGGCCATTTCGGAGTTGGCCCCGACCCTGTTTCTGCGCTAGGTTATACACCAGAGTGGTGGTCGGCACCAGAAATGGCCAAGCCGGGGTGCGGAATGTACGACGACAGATTTGTCTTTTACCTCAACGAATATCGCTTTGATATGATTACAAACGGAGATGTATATGTGCACAACACCCTTGCAGATCAATATCCCGGCTCTTTTGAAAACCTTGCAGATTTCACAGCGCCTTACAACAACCAATTAAACGAATCTTGGAATGTCACAGAAGATACCGATACAACAATTACAGTATCCGGAGGCTCTTTTATTGGTTTTGGAACAGGCGTTAATACATATAAAATAATTGAACTAACAGAAAATTCAATGTACCTCGCTTTCGGCCACCACACAGGAGAGCTTATGTGGTACCTTCGATTAAAACCAGAACAATAAACGTCTGAAAAACAAGTGTTTATGAAAAACCTTTCTCTTTTTTTCACGCTTCTATTGCTTTTTTCGTGCAACCCAGAAGACCCTGTTTCGCCTGTTGTTTTACCCACCAACCTAAATACAAGCATTGTTGTCGATGAGGGCTTTGTTGAGCTTCAAGCAACGGCTAACGGGGCAAACTTTTACAGCTTCATGTTTTATGATGGCGGAGACTCGTCCTATGTAGAATCTAATGACGGAAGTGCAGATTATACCTATTCTGTAACAGGCGAATACTCAGTAAAAGTACGAGCACATGTAACCGCATATGATTATATAGAAGAAATGGAAAATATCAGCATTTTAGATGTCGGTTATACCGGGGGAATTCCCACAACAGGATATACTACCCCCGAAAGCTACCCCAATTATTCTTTGGTGTGGAGCGATGAATTTAATGGTTCCTCTCTTTCCTCTGATTGGGTGCATGAAATAGGAAACGGATCATGGGGCTGGGGAAACAATGAGCTACAATTTTACAAAGAAGAAAACACCGTTGTAGAGGACGGATTATTAAAAATTACAGCAAAAGAAGAGTCGGCGGCGTCCTTTAATTATACCTCGTCAAGAATAAAGACACAGGGTCTTCAGTCTTTTCAATATGGGCGTATAGACGTTAGAGCGGCCCTCCCTTACGGCCAAGGTTACTGGCCGGCAATTTGGATGCTCGGAGAAAACATCAGCTCGGAAGGATGGCCTTCCTGTGGAGAAATAGATATTATGGAGCTTGTTGGTGGTGGTTCTTTTAATGATAGAACCATTTATGGAACAGTCCATTGGAGCGATAATGGCGCACAGGCATCTTACGGAGACGCTAGCTCATTGCCTTCCGGAGAGATGTATGCAGAGGAGTTTCATGTGTTCTCAATAATTTGGGATGAAGCTTCTATTCGTTTTCTTAGGGATGACATTCAGTATCACGACATAAATATTAGCGGTGGCGCGCTCAGCGCTTTTCAAAATGATTTCTTTTTGATATTGAATGTTGCTGTTGGAGGAACCTGGCCAGGAAGTCCAAATCAAAATACTTTATTTCCACAAACCATGGCAGTCGATTATGTCCGTGTTTTTCAATAAACCTTAAAAAACGGCTTCTATATTTCGTCTCCGTGGTGTTTTCTCTGTTTTTTAATGGTGTTTATTGTTGTTTCTTTGGTAAAGGCTTTAAAACGCCTTAAAAGCAGGTTTTATTATCTTCCCATGTAAACGAGAAGAACAGAAACGTCACTAGGAGAAACCCCAGAAACCCTTGAGGCCTGACCTATTGTTACAGGTTTAATGTCCGAAAGCTTTTCTTTCGCTTCAGTACTCAAACTATTTAATTTTTTGAAATCTAGGTCTGAGGGAATCTTTACATTTTCTAATCGGTTCATTTTTTCCGCCTGATCTTGTTCCCTTTCTATATATCCATCATACTTCATTTGTATTTCTGCTTGATCCAGAATTTCATCGTGAGAAGTATGTGCAACTAAAGCTTTTTCGTTTGCTTCAAAAGAAAGCTCTAAAAGGTTTTTTAAATAAACTTTTGGCCGCGTAATAATAGACGAGAGTTTGACTTTTTGAGAAATAGGAGCGCTGCCGATGCTTTCTAAAAAAGGATTTACTTCAGCGGGTGAAATAGCTATTTTTCTAAGGTCTTTTTTGAAACTTTTTGTTCCCTCTATTTTTACATTAACCCGACGCATTCTTTCTTCGTTGGCAAGGCCTATAGAGTGTCCTAGTGGAGTAAGTCTAATGTCAGCATTATCTTGTCTTAATAAAATTCTGTATTCTGCCCTGCTTGTAAACATACGGTAAGGCTCATCTGTTCCTTTCGTAATCAAATCATCAATGAGCACCCCAATATATGCTTCGCTTCTAGACAAAAGAAAAGGCTCCTTCTTCTTAATCTTTAAGCTTGCATTTATCCCCGCCATTAAACCTTGGCAGGCCGCTTCTTCATATCCTGTTGTTCCATTAATTTGACCCGCGAAATATAAATTTTCTATCTTTTTTGTTTCTAAAGTGTGTTTTAACTGGGTTGGCGGGAAATAATCATACTCAATGGCATATCCTGGACGAAACATTTTGACTTTTTCAAAACCAGGTATCGTCTGCATGGCCTCAAGTTGTATTTCTTCTGGCAGAGACGTACTAAAACCGTTCACATAAATCTCAATCGTATCCCAGCCTTCTGGCTCGACAAAAATTTGATGTCTTTCTCTATCTGCAAAACGGTTTATTTTATCTTCTATACTTGGACAATATCGTGGACCAGTGCTGTTAATTGCTCCATTAAACATTGGGGAGCGATCAAAACCTTTTTCTAAGGTTTTGTGTGTTGTAGGATTTGTATACGTAATAAAACAGGGTCGTTGTTTTTGTAATGGCTTCGTGTCTGAAAAACTAAATTTTGAAGGCGACACATCTCCTGGTTGTTCTTCCATTTTTGAATAGTCTAAAGATCTTCCGTCAACGCGGGGTGGTGTTCCCGTCTTCATTCTTCCTGACTCAAACCCCAACTCTACAAGCTGCTCTGTTATTCCTGTAGAAGCCCTTTCTGCCGCTCTTCCTCCTCCAAACTGTTTTTCTCCCAAGTGAATCAGGCCGTTTAAAAAGGTTCCATTTGTAAGTATTACTGTTTTTGACTTAATTTCTATTCCTAAAGCTGTTTTTACACCTACAACCTTGCCTTCTTCGACAATAATACCTGTACACATGTCCTGCCAAAAATCCACTTTTTTATTTTGCTCAAGCAACATCCTCCATTCCGTTGAAAAAACCTGTCTATCGTTTTGACTACGAGGGGACCACATGGCGGGGCCTTTTGATTTATTGAGCATCCTGAACTGTATGGCGCTTTTATCACTTACTATTCCTGAACCTCCACCTAAAGCATCTACCTCTCTTAATATTTGACCCTTAGCAACTCCACCCATCGCGGGGTTACAACTCATTTGAGCAATGGTATTCATATTCATCGTAACGAGTAGAACATGACTCCCCATAGTGGCTGCACAGTGGGCGGCCTCACATCCAGCATGGCCAGCTCCTACAACAATAATATCGTAATTTGTTAACATTTCATTTGTTTCACGTGGAACAAAATTAAACCAAAAAAAAAGAATATCCTTATTTATGTTTCACGTGAAACAATCTAATTCAGGTAATAGTTTTCCTTCGACCGCATTTCTTTTATCTCTTCAGGGGTTTTATCGTTATATCCGCACAAGTGCAGAACACCGTGGTAAACAACACGCTCTAATTCCCTTTCGAAAGAAACACCCTCTTTTAAAGCATTTTCCTTGACACGGTCAACGCTTATAAAAAGATCACCGCTTATACGGTCCAATGTTGTATATGAAAAAGTGATGATGTCAGTGAAGTAATCATGGTTCAAATGCTTTTTATTTAAATCTAATAAAAAACTATCCGAACAAAACACAATAACAATGTTTTCTTTAGTAAACCCTTCATTATCAATAATATATGATATTTTTTGGGTGTATAGTTCTAATGAAACCTCAAAAGATTCAATATCCTCAAAAAAGCAAGAAATCATTTGTTAAAAAACAGGGAAACCTCGTTTCCTTCACCCGTAAACTCTACCTTATCTGCTAGATTACGCATTAAAAAAATACCCCTACCATTTTCTTTTAAAAGATTTTCGGGCGCTGTTGGATCTGGTAAATTGTCAAAATCAAAACCTTGACCTTCGTCTTTTACACTAAAACACACCTTTTCCTCATTGTCTCTAACAGATACATTAATAGACAGTCCTTCATTTTCTTTGTTTCCATGTTGAATCGCATTGTTCACCGCTTCCGTTACAGCAATAAGAACATTGCCGTAAGCATCCTCATTCACACCAACACTTGTACAAACCTTGTCTATTAATCGCTCAATGTCAGCAACTGAATTATAAGATGAAGTAAGTTTAAGAGATTCTATCACACTATACTCGTCTTTCATAGCATTTACAAATATTAATTTTCATCGAAATATTCGTTTGCTTTTTCTTTATAGTATTTCTTGTAAGACGGTTCGGCATAACGTAATAATTCAATTTTCTTTAGTTTTTCTTTGTTATACTGATTAAACAGATTTTGGTTACTCTTTTTACTGTTTTTTCCGCTTTTAGACTCTCTTTTTTCTTCAAATCCTCTTTCTATCAATGCTTTTTCGCTTTCCAATAATCTTGTTAATATTTCTTGTTGCCTATTAATTGTCTCTTTATTAATGTTTTTATTGATAATATTTTTCTGCTGCTCCTTAAGTTCCTCTATCAATGGGTTCAGAGCATTTCCAGCTCCTTTTCCTTCCTTATTTAACTTGTTTCTTAATTCTTCAAGCTTCTTTCTTATTGCGGATTGTTCTGCAGCTATTTTTGCTATTCCTTTACTCCCAAGACCTCCTGTTCCGTTTTCTCCTTTCTGTCCGGGTTTTTTACCCCCTTTACTCATTCCTTTTTTGAGTTGATCTAATTGGTTTTTCAACATTTCTTTCATATCCCCGGGGTTCATAGACGGACCTGCCTTTGGTTTTCCTTTACCACCCGGTTTATTACATTGACCGCTTCCTGGTGTCATCATTTGCATTTGAGCTTGCATGCTTTGTAAAACTTCATTTAATAATAATGCAAGATTATTATACGATGTCATTGCGCTTTGTTGGTTTCTAGTAACCTTGTTTTTATTTCTATCTCCTATAAAATCAATCGTTTGGTCCTGGCTAAAAGCTAAATCAGCAAGCTCTTTATCAATAAATGTAGCCAAAACAGGTTGCCGTTTTGCTAAAGCCAATAAACTATCCTTCACAACCTGAGTATCATCGTTGATTCTCCTTTGTATTCTACCATACTTGCGAAATGCCGGATCATTCACCTGAACCCTGTTAATCTTCTCCATCACTGACTCTTGTTCTGTACTTAATAAAACCAGGGATTCCAGAATTTTTCTTAATTCTTCCATGTCCTCTTCCTGTTGTTGCTGTGCAGAATCTTGTTGCATTTTATCAAGTTTTTCAGCTAGTTGTTCCATTTTTTCGGCTGCTGATTTTTGGCTTTTCGTTGCTTTTGATTTTTTATTTTTTTGTATTTGATCACCGGCTTGTTGTAGATTATCTTCAATGGATTTCTGTTCTTCTTCCGTATTTTCAATGTTTAAAGGATTTTCTAATGCATTGTTTAGCTCTTCTAGTTTTTTAATATCCTCTTTTATTTCATTAAAATCATTGTTTATTTTCTCTTGCTCATCAATAGCTTTGTCCTGCTCATTTGAAAGCTTTTCTTGTTGTTTAGCTAATTCTTTTAATTCTTTTTCTAAATCATCTATTTTTTCATTTACTTGCATTTTTTTAAGCATTTCAAGACTTCTATCAAGCTGTTTCTCCATTTCATCGGCGCCTTGATCTAGCTCATCCATTTTATTATTCAACTCTTTTTGATCGTTATTTTTAAGTAATTCTTCAAGTTCCTCTAATAGTTTTTTTAGTTCATCATCCATTACCTCATTTAATAATTCTTCCAATAAATCTTGTTTCTTTAATAACTCTTTATCAAGTTCAGATAGCTTATTTTTTTCTTGAATTGAATGATCCATTTTTTCTTGAATGTTCTCTAATTTATTGAGTAATTCTTGCTGCTGATCTTTGAGGTTTTTTAAATCATTTAATTTATTCCATTCACTTGATTTATTATTTTTCATTTCTTTTTTTAACGACTTGACTTCCTCTTGAAATTTTTGAGCTGCCTTTAATACATCCTTTATTTCCTTTTTAATATCCTTTTGCTCTTTTTCCCGTATCTTATTTAATGATTTTAAATCTGGAAGAGCATAATTAAGTTGACTGCTAAATGTTATTTTATTTCCGTTATAACCATCGTTGTCTTGGATTGAAAAATAATAGCTAATCTCATCGCTTAATGAAATATCCAATTGATTGAAATCAATATAATACACAAAGCTATTTTTAGTTCCATTCACATTTTGAACCTTAATTTTCTCTTTCCTTATTTTATTATTACTTGAACGAACTGTATAGTGAAAATTTAGAGCTTTTAAACCATAATCATCAGAAACAAGACCTTCGAAAAAACACACGCCTTGACGTAAACTATCTTTATTTTCTTTCACTTGAATGACGGGATATTCATCTTTAATCACCTGAAGAACATATTTAAGAGAATCAGTGTGATTGGTATATTTATTTTTTAGCGTAATTTTTAAAACACTACTCTCCTCAAGTAATACATTGTAACTAAAACCAGGTTTAGTAAACTTTTGGACATTTGAATTTATGTTAAACTGCAGCTCAGATACATTTTTTACCATTCCATTCCATTCTATAAAGCTACCCTCTGGAACAGAAAAATCTCCTGAATTTTTAATAAGTTCTTTCTCTCTATTTAAATAAGACGGATAAGTAATGGTTGCATCCCACTTTCCTAAAATGCTTTTACCTTGAACATTTACCAAATAAGAATCACTTTTAAATTTTTTAGAAGAGAAAAAAAAGGACGCTTTATTTTTAGGTTTTCTCAAAATACATTCAAAAGAATTTGCTTTTAACTTATTCATTAGAAAAACACCTTGACTAGAATTTATATACAACCTATTTGGAAAATCTTTACCTACTAAATCAACTTTTAAATATAGATCCTCACCCTCAGACAATGTTAAATTTTGATCTATTAAAACAAACTTATAAGGGGCTTGTAATTTAAATTCCTTTGAAAAGTTTAGTACACGAAAAGACCCTTGTGTAAAAAGTTCGGGTAAAAAGGTTAAAAAAATAAAGAATAAAAAAACAGCAGGAAGGACGTATTTCAAGTATTTCTTATTCTCAGTATAAGAAATACCTTTTGAGAACTTAACAGTACCAATTTTTTTGCCTTTTGTTCTAGAATCGATCTTACTCTACTTACCTCCGCGTACCATTTCTTCAAGTACGGCCGAATCCATGGGAGACATCGCGCCCACCATCCAAAACGATGCGTGAGACGCTGAAAACTTTCAAACGGAATCTTTCCGTTCTTCGTATCAAGAACTTCGCACACTCCTTCAGCAATGAGTTGCATTTTTTCCGGTGGGATTCCTACTTCAAATTCCTTCGTGTTAACATTGTAACCTGTCCACGTGAAACTTTGGCCCAATACTGTTTTGCTCCAACTAATTGGCGCTCCGATCAAACGTAAATATAAAATTGTAAACGCAGCCAACTTTTTAATTTCGTCTTCATTATTTTTTGCTAAATTATTTTCATTTGAAGAATTTTCATTATTTTCATTACTATTGTCAATTTCAGGTTGTTTTTCTTCATCGCTCTTTATATTAGTCTCTTGAACTTGCTCAGTCTCAACATTCTTATTATCAGATTCAACTTTTGGTTGATCATTTTTATCTTGATCATTCTTATCTATAATGACACCAAATTTTTCTTTTTCTTTATCGTCCATAATTTTTTAGAGTTTTATAATTTCTCTAACACAAACATATCGAATCTCTAACACAATACAGAAAAAAGTCTAACACAATATACAACTTATGGTGGTCATTTTAGGTCTATTTGTCTATTAGTGTTGATTTTATTGGTTTTTTTTAATTTTAATAATAATTAAAAATTTTTATAACCTTAAGAATAATTTTAAGAACTCTAACACAAATAAAAAAAGTAATTTTGTGTTAGAGTAAACAAAAAAAAGTAAAATTCAATAAAGTCAGTAAAATCAACGTTTTTTTAATTTAAAATTTAAATTGAAAATTTGTGTTAGAGTATAATTATTTTGTGTTAGAGCTTAATATTTTTAATCAAAAACATAAAATTTAAAAAATTTATAAGAGCAAAAGTCCTAATCATATACGAAGGAAAGTTAATTTTTTTTAAAAATTTCAGTTTTTTTCAGATTTCAATCAAAAATTGAATTATTTTTTGACTAAATTTTAAATTTTTAGTTTTTTTTTGAAAAAAGAGAAAATTTTAAGTTTTTTTTTTAAATTTTATTAAAGAAAGATTTTTTTATAA
>CAJXDT010000008.1:0-66021 GCA_913052055.1 uncultured Cryomorphaceae bacterium | reverse complement strand
TTTCTGCGCATTGCTAAAACGTTTTTAAATACAAGCGTTCTACTTTTTCTCGGGCCCAAGGCGTGCGTCTTAAAAATTTTAAGCTTGACTTGATTGACGGATCATAATTGAAGCAGCGTATGTCTATGCGGTAGCCGAGCTCCTCCCATCCATATTCTGTAACCAAAGCCTCCAGAATGTCTGCAAGTTTTACACCATGCAGGGGGTTGTTTTTTTGCTCACCGCTCATGTCAATAGTTTCTGTAATCGTTCCACAAATAGGATCGAATTCCAATCATCGGCAAGAAACTTAATTTTTGGAACCCATCCATTTTGATATATTGTGTTTGAAGCTCTGTAAAGGCATGTATTCTTCCCTCTTTTAATAGTGGATATGATGCCCTTATGTTTGTGATAAAAAAGGTTTGTTTTGTTCCTTGACCTATATAATTTCCAAAATCATTGGGTCGATTGATGTAGCTTTCATAAATGTCTGAACCATAATTCAAGCTATCCATATCCGTTCCTCTAACACCGAACGAAGCAAAAAACCGAAGCTTTAATTTTGAGTCCAAATTATTGGTCCAATTCAATTCTGTGAGTATTTCTTTAAAATTACTGCCGTATGGATGGGCGAGTGCGGACCCTCTATGGCCATAGACCTGAAGAGGAGTCAAATGAGAAAAAGTATAGGGACGAACGAGGTTGCCCTCAACTCGGTAAGAGAGTTTATCAGAAAGTCTTCCCATAATACCAAGCTGAGCACCAAACTTATTGGCCCACCATCCGCTTCTGGCCCGTATTTCTGAAAGTAAAAATTCATCTAGCACAATTTGCGAGTACACTGTCGTATTTTTAATTTTTGCATTGAGCGATGCACCTATAATGACATTATCTGAGGAACCCATTGAATATTCCTGTGGGCGATAAAACACAAAAGGATTGAGGTATTCCACATCATACCCTCTATTGAGTAAGGTGTCTTTTGGCTGAAAAACAACAGCTTCAAAAACCCCAAAATTTAGCCACGGTAAAATGTTCCAGCTGAGGTGATGATTTGTAATGTATTTCGATTGTCTCTGGCCATTGATGTTTTCGGATAAAAACTGATAGTTTACACTGTACTCCATATGCCAAAATGTGGCACGTATCTGTCCAAAGGGCATGGGCTTTCCATAGTCACTTAAAAAGAGAGATCGCCTCCCAGACCCGATAAAATTCCTGTCATAACCGGCCTGAAAACAGAATACCTCATTAGGTGTATAAGCCAACCGAGTCATGGGCATGATCCAAAGCTTTTGTGATACACCAATGTCCGTTAGATTAATGTTTCCGGGATTGAGGCTTTCCGCATTTGATATATTCACGAGTCCACCAATTCGAACATAACTTTTTTTAATGGGTCGTGCTTCAAGCAAAAAACCCATTCCATTTCGATGATTCAAGCGATTTAAGCTTGTGTTGTATTGAGTGCCCAAATCTACTAATGGGACCAGATTCATTGTTTTTTCTGAATCTTTTGAAAGACGAAAGCCTAAATTATAATTGTTTGTTCTTGTTTGGTGTCTCAAGTAATAATGCTTTTTAAAAGCACTTTCCTTTTCTGATTTATCGGTTCCTTCAATTATTTTTCGTGGCGGGACTTCAACAGGATTGACGCTTTCGCTTTTAATCTGATTGGTATCTGTTAAGACATCTGTTGAGGGCTGTACAGAGATTCTGCATCTTGCGGCAGGAACCTTCTCAATACTGACATTGATATATCCAACATCAGTTTGACTCCACGACCTATCGGCACAGAGCAAACAGAAAAATAATATGGTGAGCCTAATAATCATTGTAGCTATTAAATAAATTTGTACTTAAGCCAATATGAATGAGCATTTGTGTGATGTCAATATCAGAGACTCTTAAAACGGCACGACCAAAGAAACAGAAATTGATTTCTGGATTGATGCGGTAGCCCAATTCAAACTGTTGATGAATGATTAGGTCATCAATTGATGGGCTTTCATTGTCCATTGGAAGCAGGTCGCGTTCGTTATAATTTTTAAGCCAATAGCAAACAGTTTTGCTTTCTCCATAAATACGTTTGATTGATACATTGGCTCGAATAACCAGCTCATCAAAACCCTGTCCTTTCGGATGAGCCAACGGAAGGTTGTAGTGGGTATAGCTCATATTTGGAGTGTCAGCAGCATACAATTCACTACCCACCTTATTGTATTCTAGCTGAAGCATGGAATTTGGAAGAAGGTCATAAAAGCGAACACCCAACTGGAGTCCCATCTGCGATACATCAAACCCAGAAAGCACAAGTTGTTGGTAAAATATTGTTTTCTTTCCGACTACTTCAGAGGCATCAAAACCATAAATTGTATGATTTGTGGACTGGCTCAAACCAAGAAAGGGGACTGGAGCATAATAGAATCCATTAGGTCTTATGGTAGCGGTGTCCCCCATAGACCAAATCGAATTTTCAGAGAGTCCAACGGTAATATTTTGATTGACTTGATAGTTTAAATAATGTCTTGAAGAAGCTTTGGGTTGGTAATAACCTTCTACTGTTGAAAAGGCTGTCTTTCGAATCAAATTAAAGCGCCTGGTTCTGCGAACACCGTAGCTCCATTTTTTTAAAAAGGTGTATTTGACATCAATGCTCGGTGCTTGATAGCTGTTGTCCGAAAGGATCAAAGAACGGTAACCCGAACCTACAAAGGTCGGCGCGTTTCCTGCACGTATTTCGAGATTTTCAATGGGTTTGTATAGAAACGAACCGATGGCATAGCCGTAATCATATCCACCTTCCTTGAATGGTTTCGTACGCCCTCCGCCGGAGACCACACCGTTTTGCTGAACAGTTGAGGCATTGGGATAAAATTCTCCATGGCTCGAGATAAAATTATTTTCATACTTGCTGAACCGCGCTTGATTTTCTACGAAGGTTGTGGCGAAAGAGAAATTCTTAAGCAGGGTCCCTTTCACATATATGCCCCGAGTGTTTTGGTATAAAGTTGGCCCACCTTCATCCAGCCAGTCCTGGCCCGCTTGAAAATTTACTACGGGAGATAGGTAGAGGTTGACATTTTTTTCATGAACTTCAAAGAGGTATGTATCCATGAAGTGTTTCTTTAATTTATTCCGAAAGGAAATCTGAGTGCTGCCTTTCGGCAAATGAGAAGGAAACGCCTCTATTTTAAAACCTGGTTTTTGGGACAGGTC
Source organism: uncultured Cryomorphaceae bacterium (assembly GCA_913052055.1). Lineage (GTDB taxonomy): Bacteria > Bacteroidota > Bacteroidia > Flavobacteriales_D > Crocinitomicaceae > UBA952. Next base: position 62,820 of record CAJXDT010000008.1, on the reverse strand, counting down.
TCGGAAATAATTATGGCCCGCCAAAGATTCTACTTGCGCATGCACAAAGACGGCACTAAAAAGCACAAGTATGCAGCTTATCTTTTTCATGAAGATAGGGCTAAAAGCGGTTTTATTTTGGCGATGAAATAAGGATTGGTTAGGTTCTCTTTATTGTAACATAAGGGCAGTCCTGTTTCTGCATGCACCACTGATCCACCAAGCGCCTCGAGTATGGCTTGCCCGGCCGCGATATCCCACTCCATAGTAGGTGCAAATCTTGGGTAGGCATCAGCCGCGCCACTCGCGAGATCGAAAAACTTCAAGGAGGATCCTTTTTTTGCGAACTCTACTGTTGGGGATATTTTTTTAAGGTCGTTGATAAAATGAATAACAGGGCCAGAATGATGACTTCTTGAGCAGGTCATGACAATCGGGTCATTGATTGCAATTGGATCACTTATGGTTTCCCATTTAGTAGTATTCTCTATCGAATCAAATTCGATTTTAAAAACGCCTGTTTCAGCGCCTCCGACATACATCAGTTTTTGTACTGGAGAAGCAATGAGTCCGAAGACAGGTTTTCCATCTCGCAACAAGGCAATGTTTACGGCAAATTCGCCATTCCTATTGATGAATTCTTTTGTTCCATCCAATGGATCTACGCACCAACATTCTGTCCAGTTTTTGCGCTCAGAAAAGGGCATCTTGTCTGTTTCTTCTCCTGTAATAGGAATGCCAATCGGCTCGAGGTGCTTATGGATGATTTTGGTAGACGCTAAATCTGCTTTGGTGAGTGGTGAGCCATCATCTTTGATTATAGTATCAAATTCATGTTCATAAATGTCCATAATCTTATGAGAAGCTTCAACTGCTGCTTTAATGGCAATGGTATACTTGGATGCTAGTTCTTGCATGAATTTAAAGTGACATTTCTGGAACCTCTCCGTTTACAATTAAGTTCCCTTCCGTTTTGGATTTTATCTCTTCAACACTCACTCCAGGTGCTCTTTCAAGTAAATGAAAAGCACCCTCCTTGATTTCAAGAACGGCAAGATCGGTCACGACCTTTTTCACGCAAGCAACACCTGTTAGCGGCAAGGAACAATTTTTAAGAAGTTTGGATACACCCGCACGATTGCTGTGCATCATTGCGACAATAATATTATCAGCAGAAGCGACTAAATCCATAGCTCCTCCCATTCCTTTTACCATCTTACCTGGAATTTTCCAGTTCGCGATGTCCCCATTTTCTGAAACCTCCATGGCGCCCAATACGGTAAGCTGTACATGCTGCCCACGAATCATCGCAAAGGAAGTAGCAGAATCAAAAAAGGATGCTCCTTTCATTGTCGTAATGGTTTGTTTTCCTGCATTGATGAGGTCAGCATCTTCTTCACCATCGAATGGAAATGGGCCCATGCCGAGTACACCGTTTTCTGATTGAAACTCGACCTCAATCCCTTCTGGGATATAGTTTGCAACAAGTGTTGGTATGCCAATTCCTAAATTAACGTACCAGCCATCTCTAAGTTCCTGTGCGATTCTTTGCGCGATACCTTTTTTATCTAGTGCCATATTATTTAGTTCTTGTTGTTCTTTGCTCTATTCTTTTTTCAAATCTTGCTCCTTTAAAAATTCGTTGTACGAATATGCCTGGAGTATGAATTTCATTGGGATTTAATTCCCCGGCAGGAAGCAATTCTTCTACTTCTGCTACGGTGATTTTTCCCGCCATGGCCATCATCGGATTAAAGTTTCTGGCTGTTGCCTTAAAAACCAGATTTCCTTCTGTATCTCCTTTCCAGGCTTTAACGATGGCAAAGTCTGCATGAAGTGCACTTTCTAGTATGTGTGGTTTACCATTAAAAACACGAACTTCTTTACCTTCGGCAACTTCTGTTCCGTATCCTGCCGGAGTGAAAAAAGCTGGAATACCAGCACCACCTGCCCGGCATCTTTCTGCTAGGCTTCCTTGGGGTATCAGATCTACTTCCAATTCACCTGAGAGCATTTGTCTTTCAAACTCATCATTTTCTCCCACATAGGAGCTAATCATTTTTTTAATTTGCTTATTTTGAAGCAGCAACCCAAGCCCAAAATCATCTACTCCGGCATTGTTGCTTATACAAGTGAGCTCCGTAATGCCCATTTTAACGAGCTCTGCAATTGAGTTTTCAGGAATCCCACATAGCCCAAATCCACCGAGCATTAGTGTCATTTTATCTTCTATTCCAGCGACGGCTTCCGTCACATTACTTACTACTTTATTCATATTTTAAAAATCAGGTTCTCCACTCTCCATTTCTAATGGGTCTAGTGTTGTGTTTGCGTCGCATTTAAATTCTTCTGGGTTATACTCAACAGGAACAGCAAAGTCTTCAGTTGAAAGATTTATTCTTCTATCTGCATATACCTTCTGCATGTAATAACCATAAATAGGTAGAGCCATTCTTGCTCCTTGTCCCCAAGCCATTGTTTTAAAACGGACAGAACGGTCTTCCGCCCCAACCCAAACACCAGTAACCAATTCAGGCGTTAAGCCCATGAACCAACCATCAGAATTGTTTTGTGTTGTTCCTGTTTTTCCTGCGGTTTGAGCGGTAATACCCCCCCATGGTCTCCATGAGCCCCTGAGGCTAGACCCTGTGCCTCCCTGTACGACTCCGAGCATCATTTTTAGCACTTCATGTGCAACTGTTGGGCTCAACACTTTTTTGCGTTCTTGATGCGCTTCATAAATCACTTTTCCGTTTCTATCTTCAATTCGTTCAATGGTGGTTGGTTTATTATAAACGCCTTCGTTCACAAAAACACATTGAGCTGAAACGAGCTCATACAAGGATAGGTCCATACTACCCAGGCACATTGCGGGAACAAGATCTTCTGGCCTTAAAAACACATTCATTTTTCTCAGCAGTTTGTCAATTTGAAAAGGACCTCCTGTTTTAAGAAAGGAATTGAATCGCCCCATTCTACCCATGACTCCTGCTGTGGTTGGGTTCGATGATTTGGCGATTCCTAGACTTACTGTTTCTGCTGCGTCTCCACCAGGACAGTATTGCTTTAGAAGAATATTATTTTCGTCTACAATATCGACGCAATGCTCTTCCTCTGTAAATTTGGTGCAGGGATTTACCACCTTCATAGAGAGTGCAGTTGCGTATACAAAAGGTTTTATGGTTGAACCAACTTGTCTTTTGCCTTGTCTCGCATGATCGTACGAGAAATGCTTGAAGTTGGCGCCACCTACCCATGCTTTGACAAAACCGGTAGCTGGTTCAACGGAAATAAGTCCGGTGTGCAAAAATGATTTGTAGTATTTGATAGAGTCTGCGGGAGTCAATACCGTATCAATTTCTCCCTTCCAGCTGAATATTTTCATTGGTGTAGGCTTAAGAAAAGCCTTGTCAATTTCATCTGTGCTTAATCCTGATCTTTTCATCGCGTAATATCTTGCGCTACCTCTTTGCGCTCGCTTTAAAATCGATTCAACAGTTGATTTTTTCAAGGTATTTGAAAAAGGAAATCGCCTCAGACCTCGATTGTTTCTATCGAACTTTTCTTGTAGAGAAGGAACCTTTTTTGCGTTCTTCTCTATTGGGTCCTTTCCGCTTAGGTGTTTCACAACAGCTGCCTCTGCCTTTTCTTGCAATGATGTATTTAATGTCGTGTATATTTTGAGCCCATCACGGTAAATATTATAGGGAGTCCCGTCTTTTTTTGCATATCGATAGTCTCCATCTTTGTCTTTTTCTTTCAGTAATTTACTCACCTCTTGCCTTAGACTTTCTCGGAAATATGGAGCCAATCCTTCTTTATGGTCTACAGTGGTATAGCTGACCAAAATAGGTGTCCTTTTTAAGGAGTCATATTCTTCACGAGTGATTTTATTATGAAGCGCGTTATTATTGCTATTGCTGTTGCGAAGCCATTGGAAAAGTACCTGATTCCTTCTTTCAATTGCCCTTAATGAATCTTTTGAGCGTGCATCATCTATTTCTTTTGTGCTTATATCCGCTGGTTTAAGGTTCTTTCGGGAAGCAAGTCGACGTGCGTAGTTTCTTATCTGGTAGGAATATGGGTTATATAATCCTGGGTTTTTGCACATCCCAACAAGCGTTGCTGCTTCCGTTTTAGATAGCTCAGCTGCTGTTTTATTAAAATAAACGGTTGCTGCATTTTCAATTCCAACTGCGTTGTAAAGGTAGTCGAACTGATTCAGGTACATCGTAAGAATTTCTTTCTTCGTATATCTTTGTTCAAGCCTTGTGGCAATAATATGCTCCTGTGCTTTTTCATTAATACGACCGAACTTACCTAAGATTTTCGAGCTTGTCGATTGTGTTTCATCTTTGCTTCTTGATCTTTTTTGAAGTGTAAAAAGGAGCTTTGCAAGCTGTTGCGGAATTGTTGACGCACCTCCGCTTTTCCCCATTGAAGAAATAGACCTCATCAAGGCCCTAAAATCAATTCCTGAATGTTCGAGAAAACGTTCGTCTTCAGTCGCAAGTAAAGCATCTAAAACGTTTGTGGATATCTCTGAATAGGGCACACTTGAGCGATTGACCTGCCAAAATTTTCCGATGGTTACATTGGCGCCACTTGCATTGTTGGCAATAATATCTGATGCCAAAAGTTCGGGGGGATTGTCAAGCATAGATACGGGCGGTAAATCATCCTCCGATTGCAGCAAATAAAGGGATAAAATGACGGCTAGAGGAAGCAATCCAAAGAACCAAAAAAAGCCATAAAGAATGCGTTTTTCAATTTTCGTTATGTTCTTTTTTTCGTCGTTCATTATTCAAAATTACAATTTATCTTTTACCTAAGTACGTGTCTTCTTTGGCTGTCAAGTTTTAGTAGAATAAATACCATAATGGAAAACGAGAGCATTGAAGAACCTCCATAGCTAAAAAAGGGTAAAGGGATTCCTATGACAGGAGCAAAGCCAATATTCATTCCGAGATTTACCGCGAAATGGTAGAAAAAGAACATCCCCACGGAATAGGCATAAATCCTATTGAATTGAGAGCGTTGCCGCTCAGCAACAATTAAAATGCGAACAATGATAAAGATGTAGAGCGCAACGAGAAAAAAGCTACCGATAAAACCCCATTCTTCTGCAAAGGGACAGAAGATGAAGTCGGTTTCACTTTCAGGTACGTGGTTGGTTTTTACACTTGAAACAGAAGCGTTTTTATATCCCTTTCCGAGAAGGCCTCCTGATCCAACAGCTGCCATGGCCCTATTTCGGTTGTAGTCTTTTCCATTAGGATCTTCCTTTAAGCCAAGAAAAAGCTCTATTCTGTCCTTTTGGTGTTGTGCCAAACTTCCAAAGGACTTTTCTACTGTAAGGGATACCGCACTGCCTAATATGAAACATAAAATAATAATAAGCTGGGCTTTGGATTTTGCTCTTTTGAGCCCAAACCGTTGAACAAAAAAGCTACCGATCGCACCCATAATAAATAAGGTTGCAATAATACCGACTGACCCGTATAACTGGAGCCCCGGAATTAAGGGAATATTTTTTTCTCCAAATAGCAAGGTGATTATGGATAAGAAAACAAAAACAAATAGAATAGGGATAAAGTGGCTACCGAGCCAGGTCTGCTTGAATCGAACTTTGGGAATTAGATTTACAAACTTTAATAGGAAAGGGTCAAATGTGAGCCCTTCTCTGTATAGCACGAAGAAAAACGCTGTAAATACAACAAAGGTCCCGGCATCGGGCTGTAATAAAATAAGGATCATTGGAATCAGAAGAATAAGTAAGGCTAATAGAACATTTTTTACGCTTAATTCTCTCATGTTCAGTGAGCTCACATATTTGGATAGCAAGAGAGCTGTGGAGATTTTAGCAAATTCTGCAGGTTGTATCCCCATACTACCTACTCCAAGCCAGGCGCGTGCTCCATTGATAGGAGGCATAAATAATACAACTACCAGTAAGGACAGTGTAGCAAGATATATGGGAAAAGCAAACTTTTTGTAGATATCAGAGTCAATTAAAAACACCATTATACCTAAAAACAAGGCAATGCCAATCCACATAATTTGCTTTCCATATTTTTCTGAAAAGCTAAAAATATTCGGGTGCTCTTCGTTAAAAGCAACAGAATAAATGGTGATTAGGCCAAATACAATGAGGGAGAGAAAGCCAATAAATAATGGCCAGTCTAAATTGTTGATGAGTGATTTACTTTTTCTCATACTCAGGGTTCTAATAAATTAGCCTCTAAGACCCTTTTTTCTTTTTCAGGGCTTTTACAGTCTTTCAACAAATAATTTTCAATCATAAGACTTGCAATAGGTGCGGCCCAAGTACCGCCAAAACCGGCATTTTCGACAATAACCGCGATGGCAATTTGGGGGTTTTCCAAAGGAGCAAAAGCAATAAAAACAGAATGGTCTTTTCCATGTGGGTTTTGCACTGTTCCAGTTTTCCCACACACCTCTATGCCTTCTATCCGAGCCCTTCCTGCTGTGCCAGCTTCTTCATTTACAACGCGCCACATACCTTGAATGACAGGATCGAAATATTTTGCCTCTACCATGGTTTGGTGTTTGGTGAATGTATTTATAGGGGTGTCGCCGATCTTTTTGGCAAAATGCGGGTCGTAATACCATCCTCTGTTTGCCATAATTGCAGCGAGGTTTGCCATATGAAGTGGAGTCATTTTCACTTCTCCCTGTCCAATAGCAATAGACCTAATTGTTGAGAAAGCCCATCTGTGTTTTCCGTACCAACGATTGTAAAACGAAGTGTTGGGAATAATTCCTGCACGTAAGCCAGTTAAGTCACTTTTTAGTTTTTCACCAAAACCAAAGCTGTGCATATATTTTTCCCAAAGGTTGAGGCCTAAAGCGGCATCTTTGAAAATAGAGCTTTCTTTTCCTTGCTGTATGATTCTTTTAACGGCATAATAGAAATATGGATTACAAGAATATTGAACCGCCCTTTGTATGGAGTTGGGAGCAGGGTGGTTGTGGCACCCAACAAGAGATTTGTTGCAAGCAAAACCCGTATTCGCTTTTAAGACCCCTTCTTGAAGACCAACAAGAGACTGAACCAATTTGAAAATCGATCCTGGCGGATATTCTGCCTGAGTTGGCCTTGGGTATAATGGCTTGTCCTCGTTTTTAAGCAGTTTTGGGTAATATTCACTTACATTCCTTCTACCTACAAGAATATTTGGGTCAAAAGATGGAGCGGAAACCATAGACAAAATTTCACCACTCTTTGGTTCAATGGCAACAATACAACCTTTTTTATTTTGCATCAATTTTTCTCCGTAGGCCTGAAGTTTTATATCCAATCCTAGCTGAATCGAAGGCGCTTGCTTTGCAACTGTATCATATATTCCATCTTCATATTTTTTTACATCATTGTTGAGCGCAGAACGAACAACATAATGAACCCCTTTTAATCCACGAAGCTCCTTTTCGTAATAGCGCTCTATCCCTGAACGACCTATATTGTAGCTTGGTTTATAAAACTTATCCGCTTTGACTTCACGTGCATTGACCTCAGAGAGATATCCAAGAATATTGGCGCCATTTGGGTATGGATAGTAGCGCATGCTTGTTTCTTCCTCAAAAAAACCTGGAAAGCCATCTAGATAAGGCGCTATTTTCGCCATTTCCTCTTTGGTTAATTCCTTTAAAAAAGGGTAGGGTCTAATACGTTGATAGTTTGATATTCGTGTATCATTATGTCGGTTATAGTAGATTCCTTCTCCTTTGATGATTTCTGCAAAGCGTTCGTGAACTTCTTTTTTACTCCAACCAATCAGCTTAGCAAAAGAGAGCGTGTCGAAATCGGGACCCATTTTATCCTCAATGACCATGAGGTTAAAATAGGTTTTGTTGGCAACAATTTTTGTTTTGTTTCTGTCGAAAATAACAGCCCTTGGCGGAGTTATTTCTCTTCGTTTTTCGCTTATTTGATGTGCACGGTTGCTCCAAGAGTCATCAATTACCTGCATATAGAAAAGTCGAAATATATACATCACCCCTACAGTAATAATAAAGGCAATTATGACATATCTTCTATTCTCTACATTCAATTATCCGGCACGTTTAATAAAGATTGTTTGTAAGATAACACAAACAACAAATGAAATTACACCGCTTAAAATGGTTTTTTGAAGAATTAACAAGGTTTCGCTGAAGGAGAAAGCTTCCAAAATAAAAAACCATAAATGGTGGCTGAACAGTAGAATTGAAAAAGTTGAAATAAACCATCGATTACCCATGTCAAAGATTGAAGGACTCTTGAGTGAATCGTAACCGTCTCGGGGTGAAAACACACGGAAAATAATGGGTCTCAGATAGGCAAAAAGAAGCAAAGAAGAGGTGTGCAGACCAAAGGTATTTGATGTGGCATCAATGGCAACTCCTAGAACGAGCGCAATCAGAAGGAGGCTTAGTATCGACCGATCAAAAGGCAGTAAAAAAAGATATAAAGGGGCAATCATGACATGAATTGATGCGCTAATTTCGAGTTGATTGAAAATAAATGATTGCAAAAACAGAAACAAGAGCAGCCTCAAAAAGTAAATTTGTAGTTGTGACATTTATTGGTTTTGAACTGTTTTGAATTCGTCAAGAAACAGGTTCTTCACGACATAAATATTCTCTAGAGCGGCATATTTTTGGGAGAACTCTATAGCAATGTGCCAAGACGCCTCTCCTTCAATCGTGTGTGTCTTTTTTACGACTCCTACTTCAATTCCCCTTGGAAAAATACCACTGCCTCCGCTTGTGACAACCTTACTGCCTATTGGAATAGCAATATCGTTACTGACACCTGCGATATAACCAATATTTGAGTTTTCTCCATTCCATTTTAGCATTCCAGAAGCGCCTACCTCGGTCAATAAGACATCAATGTTTATGTTTTTTGTGAGAACGCTTTTAACGACGCTGAAGTGCTCACTCGTATTGTGAACGATTCCTACAATACCGTTGCTTGAAAAGACGCCCATACCCTTTTTTATTCCCTGAAGATCCCCAATGTTGAGCGTGAAGAAATTATCCCTTTTCATTGTCGTAGAATTGATAATAGTTCCTGGTATATAATCATACTGTTGGACGAATGTAGAATCTATCACCCTTGATTCCTGAGCTTTCTCATCGTACAAAAAAAGTGAAGAGCTTTTGCGGAGATCGATATTCTCTTTTTGTAATGCCTCATTATTTTTTTCGAGAAGAAAGTGCTGTGAAACCGAGTGTCTTATTTCAAATAAATTACCAGTGATATATGAGGCAGTCGTAAAGTAGCTGCTTCTGGGCGCAGACATAAATGACACGTACATAGAGAGGGCAAAAAACTGAAGCACTAAGAAAACGATGAAGAAACGAAGGCGTCTGATAAATGCGATTAAATTCTGCATAATCAAAGATAAGAAAGTACCTTAGAATAGCGCTCTTGAATTCTGAAAATTGAAGAAGATTAGTCCTTGATTAAGAACTGGTATTTGTCTATGTTTTTTAGGGCAATACTAGTTCCTCTGGCAACCGCTCTTAATGGATCTTCTGCGATATGAACTGGTAATTTTGTTTTGGAAGAAATTCTGTCATCTAAACCTCTCAACATAGAACCACCACCTGCAAGATAAATCCCCGTTTTATAGATGTCAGCAGATAGCTCAGGAGGAGTCATTTCTAGTGCGCTCAAAATAGCTTCTTCGATTTTCGAAATTGTTTTATCCAGCGCGTGAGCCACTTCGGTGTAGGAAACTAATATTTCTTTTGGAATCCCCGTCATTAAATCACGTCCTCTTACTGCGTATTCTGCAGGAGGATCTGCTAATTCGGGAAGCGCTGCACCAACCTCTATCTTTATTTGCTCAGCTGTTCTTTCACCCACTAGGATATTGTGCTGACGTCTCATGTATTCTTCAATATCGTTCGTGAAATCATCTCCAGCAATGCGAATTGATTTATCACAAACAATTCCTCCAAGGGCGATGACTGCGATTTCTGATGTCCCTCCACCTATATCAATAATCATATTACCCATCGGTTCTTCAACATCAATGCCAATTCCAATGGCAGCAGCCATTGGTTCATGAATCAGGTATACTTCTTTTGCTCCGGCGTGTTCTGCAGAATCTCTAACCGCTCGTTTTTCAACTTCTGTGATCCCGGAAGGAATACAAATGACCATTCTTAGGGTAGGGTTGAACAAGCTTCTTCCAGAGTTGATCATTTTAATCATTCCACGAATCATTTGCTCGGCACTCTGAAAGTCTGCGATTACTCCGTCTTTTAAAGGGCGAACTGTTTCAATGAGCTTGTGGGTTTTCCCATGCATTTGTTGCGCCTTTTTTCCGATGGCGACTATTTTGCCTGACTGAATATCTTTTGCAACTATAGAGGGTTCATCGACGACGACTTTATCATTCCAAATGATCAGCGTGTTTGCTGTTCCTAAATCTATTGCAATTTCTTGTGTTAAAAAACTAAAAATACCCATATTAACGATCCCTTCTGTACTTGTATTTTGAATGAGTTCCTCTAGTAATAAGGAGCTTTTTCAAATATACTAAAGTTAATGTTTGAAATGACGAATTCCTGTAAAAACCATTTTCATATTATTTGCATCACAGTAATCAATCGATAACTTGTCTTTTATTGATCCGCCAGGCTGAATAACAGTGTCGACTCCCTCATTATGCGCAATTTCAACACAATCGGGAAAAGGGAAAAAAGCGTCGCTTGCCATTACGGAACCTTTCAAATCAAATTCAAAAGACTTTGCTTTATGAATCGCTTGACGGAGCGCATCCACTCTGGAGGTTTGTCCCGTACCGCTGGCTAGTAATTGTAAGTCTTTAGCCAGAACAATAGTATTTGATTTCGTGTGTTTTGCGATTTTATTCGCAAACAATAAGTCTTTTATTTCGTCGCTTGAAGGCTTTTCATTCGTTGCATTCTTTAGCGAAGCCTCTGTTTCAATGACCACATCTTTATCCTGAACGAGGAAGCCGTTTAAAACAGATCGAACACTTTGTTTACTCGCTAATAATGGTTTAGATTCTAAAAGGATTCTATTCTTTTTTTGTTTTAATATTTCTAAACCAGCTGCATCGTATGCGGGGGCAATCAGCACCTCACAGAAAAGGCTATTGATGAGCTCTGCAGTAGGTTTGTCAATTGCTGTATTTGAGATCAAGACTCCGCCAAAAGCACTCACTGGGTCTCCAGCTAAAGCACATTCATAGGCCTCTTTGATTGATGCTCTTGTGCTCAACCCACAGGCATTGTTATGTTTCATAATGGCGAATGTTGGTCCGTCATTGATAAACTCTTGCATTAAATTAGTCGCAGCGTCAACATCCAGTAGGTTGTTATAAGAAAGCTCTTTTCCGTGAAGCTGATTGAATACAGCGTTGAAGTCACCAAAAAACATTCCTTTTTGATGCGGGTTCTCACCATAGCGTAATGAACGCTTTTGCGTATTGCTGATTTTCAACACGTCATTCGATTCCTGTTCGAAATAATTGAAAATGGAAGTGTCATAATGCGAAGAAATCTGAAACGAGGCTCCAGCATAAGACTTTCTTTGTTCAAGGCTAAAAGCGCCATCCTGGGCTTTTAATTCGCTTAAAAAAGCGGAATATTGATGTGTTGAGGAAACGACCAAAACATCAGCATAGTTTTTGGCGGCAGCTCTGATTAATGATATACCTCCGATGTCAATTTTTTCAATAATATCGGAATGGGGGGCTTTTGAGGCAACGACTTCTTCGAAGGGGTAAAGGTCAACAATTACGAGGTCTAATGCAGGGATATTATATTCCTCAATTGTTTCTTGATCTTCTTTTAAATTCCTTCTATTTAAAATCCCGCCAAATATTTTTGGATGTAAGGTTTTTACACGGCCGCCAAGAATAGACGGATATTCGGTAAGTGATTCCACAGGAGTAACAGGTATATTTTGGGACTCAATGAAGGACTGTGTGCCACCCGTAGAGTATATCTGAACACCTTGTGCATTTAATTCTTTTACAATTTCATCTAGACCATCTTTGTAGTAAACAGATATCAGAGCAGATTGGATTTTTTTCATTTTTATTGATGGGTTTGCATTTTTATTAAAAAAACAAATGGGGGAGCTAAGCGCGTCCCCCTATTTATTTTCTATTAATTATTATTTGAAATTAACCAGAGCACATTTCACAATCATCGCCATTATCGATAGCGCATGCCTCGGCCTCTGATTTGGAGGCTGTGTTTTCAACAACAGACTTGTCAACAGTAAACTTAATTGCGTCTGTAGCTGCCTTGGTTCTTAGGTAGTACATTCCGGTTTTTAATCCTTTTTCCCATCCGTAGAAATGCATTGATGTGAGCTTACCAAAGTTTGCATTTTCCATAAAAATATTCAATGACTGGCTTTGACAGATATAGGCACCTCGATCTGCAGCCTGCTCAATGATTGACTTTTGAGAAATTTCCCATGCAGTTTTGTATAGGTCTTTGATTTTTTGTGGAACCTCCTCAATATTCTGTACGGATCCGTTTGCAGCCATTATCTTTTGTCGCATATCTGAATTCCATAAATTCTCCTTTACGAGATCTTTCAGTAAATGCTTATTTACGATAATGAACTCTCCAGAAAGTACGCGTCTCGTGTAGATATTTGACGTGTATGGTTCAAAGCACTCATTGTTTCCTAATATTTGTGCTGTTGAGGCAGTTGGCATTGGGGCAAGTAAAAGAGAGTTACGCACACCGTATTTTTTCACTTCGTCTTTCAAGAGTTTCCACTCCCAACGATCAGTAGGAGTAACATTCCACATATCGTATTGAAAGATTCCTTTTGAGACTGGTGATCCTGGGTAGGTTTCATAATGACCATGTTCTTTTGCCAGGTCTTTTGAGGCAGTCATAGATGCAAAATATATCGTTTCGAAGATCTCTTGATTCAAAGCCTTTGCTTCTTTAGATTCAAAGGGATGTCCCATTAAAATGAAAGCGTCAGCCAACCCTTGAACACCAAGACCAATTGGTCGGTGTCGCATATTAGAATTGCGCGCCTCTTCAACAGGGTAGTAATTACCGTCAATAATCTTATTTAGATTCAGGGTCGCTTGGTAGGTTACATTAAAGAGCTTCTCAAAATCAAATGATTTGTCGTCATTGATATATTTTGGAAGTGCCAATGATGCCAAGTTACACACTGCTACCTCGTCAGGAGCGGTATATTCGATGATTTCCGTACACAGGTTAGAAGATTTGATTACACCAAGGTTTTGTTGATTAGACTTTGCGTTTGCTGCGTCTTTGTACAACATATAAGGTGTACCTGTTTCTATTTGAGATTCAAGAATTTTAAACCAAAGGTCCTGCGCCTTGATGGTTTTTCTTCCTTTACCAGCTTTTTCATACTTCGTGTAAAGCTTTTCAAATTCTTTGCTGTGCGTATCCGACAACCCAGGGCATTCGTGCGGACACATCAAGGTCCAGTCACCATTCTCTTTTACACGCTTCATAAATAGATCAGGTATCCAAAGCGCATAGAATAAATCTCTAGCGCGTTGCTCCTCTTTCCCATGATTCTTTTTTAGATCCAGGAAGTCAAAAACATCAGCATGCCATGGCTCGAGATAAATGGCAAAAGAACCTTTTCTTTTACCCCCTCCTTGGTCCACATAACGCGCAGTATCATTAAATACTCGAAGCATTGGAACAATACCATTGGATTCTCCATTAGTTCCTTTTATGTATGAGCCCGTTGCTCTTATGTCATGAATTGACAAGCCAATTCCGCCTGCAGACTGAGATATTTGCGCACATGACTTTAGTGTATCATAAATACCGTTAATGCTATCCTCCTTGGTTGTCAATAAGAAGCAAGAAGACATTTGTGGTTTTGGTGTGCCTGAATTAAATAATGTTGGTGTAGCATGAGTAAACCAACCTTCTGACATTAGGTTGTAAGTTTTTAATGCTGCTTCTACATCGTTCTTGTGAATACCAATTGACACCCTCATAAGCATCTGCTGAGGGCGCTCAACGATTTTTCCGTTCAGCTTCATCAGGTATGATCGCGTTAGGGTTTTGAAACCAAAGTAGTCATATCTGAAGTCACGATCATAAATAATATTAGAGTCGAAAAGGTCTTTGTTTTCCATAATAATGGAATAAACTTCTTCTGATAGAAGCGCCGCATTTTCACCTGTTTTCGGATCAATGTAATTGTACAAGTCCCCCATAACCTCAGAAAAGGTTTTTTTGGTGTCTTTGTGCAAATTTGATACTGCTATTCTCGAGGCCAATAATGCATAATCGGGGTGGTCAATTGTTTTGGCTGCAGCGACTTCTGCCGCAAGATCATCTAGGTCAGTTGTGGTAACACCATCATAAATTCCTTCAATAACTTTCATAGCCACGGCCTCTGGTGAAACCAATGGGTCTAGGCCGTAACACATTTTGATTATTCTCGCTGTAATTTTATCAAATTTTACAGGCTCTTTTCTACTATCTCTCTTAACTACGTACATCGTCTCTTCTCTTTTCTCAGTTATTAAAAATCTTCATCTAAGCTGAAGCTTTGGTTGTTATCTCCCGATAACACGCCTGCTTTTTGATATTCTCCCACTCTTTTTTCAAAGAAGTTGGTTTTACCCTGAATGGAAATCATTTCCATAAACCCGAAAGGATTTTTTGCGTCATAAACCTTTTCATTACCAAGTTCGACTAGAAGTCTGTCAGCAACAAACTCAATATATTGAATCATCAAGTCGCTATTCATTCCAATTAGTCGAACAGGAAGTGCGTCAGTGACAAATTCTTTTTCTATTTCGACAGCATCTTTTATTATTTCTGTGACCTGCTCTTTTGGAAGCATGTTTTTAAGGTGTTTGGTATATAATAGGCACGCAAAATCACAATGAAGTCCCTCATCTCTTGAGATCAACTCGTTTGAGAAAGAGAGGCCTGGCATTAGCCCTCTTTTTTTCAACCAGAATATGGAGCAGAAAGACCCTGAAAAGAATATTCCTTCCACGGCTGCAAACGCAATAAGACGCTCAGCATATGATCCTTTATCAATCCATCGTAGGGCCCAGTCTGCTTTTTTCTTGACACAATCAAGTGTATCAATAGCATTGAATAGGTGTTTTTTTTCAGCGCTGTCTTTGATATAAGAATCGATTAATAGGGAGTAGGTTTCCGAGTGCACGTTTTCCATGGCAATTTGAAATCCATAAAAGAACTTTGCTTCCGTATATTGAACTTCAGCAAGGAAGTTTTCAGCAAGATTTTCGTTGACAATTCCGTCCGATGCGGCAAAGAAGGCCAATACATGTTTGATGAAATGTTTCTCATCGTCATTGAGCTTGTTTTCCCAATCAATTAAATCGGGAGACAAATCAATTTCCTCAGCGGTCCAAAAGCTTGCTTCTGCCCGTTTATAAAAAGACCAAATATCGTCATGTTGAATTGGGAAAAGAACAAATCTGTTGTTGTTTTCCTGTAGGATTGGTTCTGTTGTTTCCGCCATGTTTTTTTAATGTTATCTGGTTTTTAAAATATCAAGGGAGTCAGCTTTGGTCAAGAAAGGTTTTTCTTGATGATTAAATTGGCTCCTTAAACAAACTTGCTTCCCCAAGCGCCTATTAAAAACTATTTTTTGGTCAATAGCTTTAGGTTACTGAGGCATACAAAAATTGTTAAAAATCTCGCGAAATCAAATTAAAGAAATTAACAATGAATTAATGTTTTCAACACTTCTTGTCCCAATCCATTTAATGGCAAACCTTTCAGCGATTATGAACAAGTAGCCGAAAGATATCCACACAATTTAGATGTAGATCTTTAAAACTTTTCTTTATGATTTTGTTAAATTGTATTGATTTTTTTACAATCTTTTATACGTCATAAATATAGATGAGAATCCTTCTCTTTTTTCACAAAGCCAAATTCCTTTTTTCACACTCTATTGTTCATATAATTCAATATTTCGTCTATGCCTAGCTCTAGAAATATTTTGGGACAACTTATTTATTTTATTAAGGCATTATCACATTTGCTTTATCCCGATTTATGCCTCCATTGTAAAAGGTCAATTCAGCAAAAATCCCCGTTTTTGTGTTACGCTTGTTTGTCCGCAATTGAATTGGTTAAATGGCGTGAAAAAGAGGTCCATCACTTGCTTGAGCAATCTGTAAATCAACCGGGCTTATTATCTTCTTCTGTTCTTTATCGTTTTGAGGAAGGCAATCCTGTTCAGACAATTTTACACGAGCTGAAATATAAAAACAACCGTAGTATTGGCCTTTATTTTGGGAGCCTTCTTGGTCAAGAAATTGAGCGCAAACAGATTAGCTCGACCATTGATGCTTTAATCCCTGTGCCGATCCATCATCGAAAAAGATTTGATCGAGGATACAATCAAAGTGAGCTATTGGCAAGGGGAATTTCATTGATAACACACTTACCTGTTAAAACAGGCCTTTTGTCTAAAATTAGGAATTCAAAGAGCCAGACGAAACTCTCCAAGGAAGAGCGGAGAGAAAATACGATTGACACTTTTTCCGTTTCTGATGAGGTCAAGAAGTATACTTCTATTGCCTTGGTTGATGACGTTGTGACCACGGGGGCAACAATAAGTACAATTTGTGATGTGCTCAGAAAAAAAAATGAGGATTTACAAATCACTATTTTCAGCCTTTCAATTGCCAATAACAATTCATAAAAAAACAGGTATCATCGTTGGCTCATCATTGGTAATTGTATGCAAAGAAATAGTAAAAGGGAATTCTACAGTAATTAATATCTCTTCACATTATAATAAGTTTAAATGCCTCTAGAAACATTACTTTTGTTTGAAGTGTTAGCATATTATGAAGTCAAGCAATTTAAAATCTATCTCTTATGAGTTTCGGGGTTTCTTCTTGGGTAATTCAGCGCTAATAATCAGCTCATAAAAAATTGAAAAACACACTAATCATAGGAGGAGGGATCGCAGGCTCTTCATTGGCAATTCAGTTGATGAAACGAGGGGTTGGAGTCACGCTTTTAGACCGAGGGACAAATCATTCTTCTGCGGTTGCATCTGGCATGGTAAATCCAATGGTTTTTCGCCGTATGAATTTATCTTGGCGTGCAGATGAAATGCTTCCATATGCCCGTGATTTTTATTTAGAATTGGAGGATACGTTAAAAGCTAAATTTTACAATAAGCTCAGGATTCGTAGGTTCTTTTCATCCGAGCAAGAAAGAGGTTATTGGGAAAAGAAACAGCACGAGGCCGAGTATCAAAAGTACTTGACGTTACATGATGATTTTGATGAAAAAGTTCCCTTGGCAAAAAGTGAATTCGGCTCTGGGATTGTGAAAAACGCCTTTTGGATTCGTTCAAAACTCTTCATGGAAAAAATGCATCTTTTTCTGAAAGAGCAGAACGTTTTAAAGTATGGTCAGTTTGAGCCCGCAGAATTTATTCAAGAAGAATTGAGCTACTGTGGTTTAATATACGACGCAGTTGTTTTTTGTTGTGGGTCAGACAATGACAAGATTACCTACTTCAACCAAGCAAATATACAGCACAATCGAGGCCAAATACTTCATATTGAAAGCAGCGAGCTTTCGCAGCATGAGTTATGGAATCGAAAAGGATTTATTCTGCCAGTAGGGGGAGAAAAGTTCATGCTCGGAGCAACCTATGAGTGGAATGAACCAAACCTGAATATTACGGCAGAGGCACGCGAAAAGCTTGAGGATGTTTTTAAAACCATTACAAATGCAAGTTATGAAGTGAATGGTCAGACAGTGGGTATGCGTCCAACGGTTTCGGATCGACGTCCGGTTATGGGGGAACATCCTGATGCGAAAGGGCTTTTTATATTCAACGGTTTAGGTACTAAGGGGTATATGCTTGCCCCATTACTTTCGTTGGAAATGGCCCAGTTTATGACGGAAGGGAAAGCGCTCCATAAAGAGGTTGTTTTCTCTAGATTTTACAAGTAGTATACATATAATAAATAGGGCTTAAAACGTAGAGATATTCAGATTTTAAGTGTAATTTTGAGAGCTAATGAAACACATTCGAAACTTTTGTATTATCGCCCATATTGATCATGGGAAAAGCACACTTGCCGATCGGCTTTTACAAGCCACGGGGACAATCTCCGAACGCGAAATGCAAAACCAAGCCCTCGACGATATGGATTTGGAGCGAGAAAGGGGGATAACAATAAAAAGCCATGCCATTCAGATGAGTTATCAGCATGAAGGGGATGATTATATTTTGAATTTAATTGACACCCCGGGACACGTTGATTTTTCTTACGAAGTTTCGCGCTCTATAGCAGCTTGCGAGGGTGCTTTGTTGATTGTTGACGCTTCTCAAGGTATTGAA
This sequence comes from uncultured Cryomorphaceae bacterium, assembly GCA_913052055.1. Taxonomy (GTDB): domain Bacteria; phylum Bacteroidota; class Bacteroidia; order Flavobacteriales_D; family Crocinitomicaceae; genus UBA952. The sequence goes on along the minus strand of CAJXDT010000008.1, from coordinate 44,462 downwards.
GCTCAAACTATTTCTAATCTATATTTAGCACTAGAGCACGACTTGCAGATAATACCTATTCTCAATAAAATGGATCTACCGGGTGCTATGCCTGAGGAGGTTTCTGATCAAATCGTTGAGCTTATCGGTTGTGAATATGAGGAAATCATTCAAGCATCTGGGAAAACAGGACTAGGAGTTGAAGAGATTCTAGCAGCAGTTGTGAATACGGTTCCCGCGCCTCAAGGAGATGAAGAAGCTCCTTTACAAGCCATGATTTTTGATTCCGTTTTTAATCCCTTTAGAGGAATCATTGCTTATTTCAGGGTAAAAAATGGTGTGATAAGAAAAGGGCAAAGAATTCGTTTTTTCAATACGAAGAGAGATTATAACGCTGATGAAATCGGTATATTGAAAATGGGATTAGATCCTAAAAAAGAGCTTAGAACCGGTGATGTTGGTTACATTATTTCTGGAATAAAGCAAGCTAATGAGGTGAAGGTAGGTGATACGATTACTTCATCTGAAAACCCTTGTCAAGAAGATCTAAAAGGATTTGAAGATGTCAAGCCGATGGTTTTTGCTGGTATTTATCCTGTAGATTCTGAAGATTATGAGGAGCTCAGGTATTCAATGGAAAAGCTTCAGCTCAATGATTCGTCATTGGTTTTTGAACCGGAGTCGTCTGCTGCTTTGGGCTTTGGTTTTCGGTGCGGCTTTTTAGGAATGCTTCACATGGAAATTATTCAGGAACGTCTCGAGCGAGAATTTAATATGACTGTGATTACAACAGTTCCTAACGTTTCTTATAAGTCTTACATGAAGAAAACACCGGACGAGGTGTTAATCGTAAACAATCCTTCTGAGCTTCCTGACCCATCGGGTATGGACAAAATAGAAGAGCCATATATCAAAGCGCAGGTGATTACAAAAACCGAATATGTAGGTGCAATAATGACGCTGTGTATTGAAAAGAGAGGAGAGCTACAAAATCAAGTTTATCTCACACAGGATAGGGTAGAAATCACCTTTGAGATGCCCCTAGCAGAAATTGTTTTTGATTTTTACGATCGACTAAAGTCTGTATCAAGAGGATATGCTTCTTTTGATTATCATCCAACCGGATATAAGGCATCGGATCTAATTAAAATGGATCTTCTACTCAATGGTGAGCAAGTTGATGCGCTATCTGCATTGGTGCATAGAAGTAATGCTTTTGATTTAGGTAAAAGAATATGTCTAAAACTAAAAGAACTGATTCCTAGACAACAATTTGAAATTCCTGTTCAAGCAGCAATAGGAGCGAAAGTAATTGCTAGAGAAACCATTAAAGCATTGAGAAAAGATGTTACGGCCAAATGTTATGGAGGGGATATTACCCGTAAACGTAAACTTTTGGAAAAGCAAAAGGCAGGTAAAAAGCGAATGCGTCAAGTGGGTAAAGTTGAAGTTCCTCAAGAGGCCTTCCTTGCCGTACTGAAGCTAAATGACTAGCCACCGTAAAAGGGCATATTAAATTTTTATATTTTTAAATTAAATAATCAAAAACAATTATCATGTTAAATGCAACACGAATGAATCTTATCAATGCCCTCGTTTTAATTGCAATGGGTTTGTGGGGTTACCTTGAATTGAATTCTCCAACAGCGCTCATTCCGGTTGGTTTTGGGGTGGTGCTTTTACTGTGTTATCAGGGAGTTAAAAACCAAAATAAAATTATAGCGCATGTAGCGGTATTACTTACCTTACTTATTCTCATTGCCTTAGTTGGAATGCGCTTACCAAAGTCAATTACTCAAGGTGGCTTAGGCCTAGTGAGAGTTGTGGCTATGGTCATTACGTCGGCGCTATCGATGGTTTATTTCATAAAAAGCTTTAAAGAAGCAAGGAAGAACAGAGAAAAAGTAGATGGGTGAAAACGAGTATTTGAATGCGTAAAATCAGCTCTTTAAATACAGAGCTTGGAAAAGCTCTTTTGTTAGTGCTCTTTTTTTATGGTTGTCAGGATGCCGAGAAAGTTGACTATCAAGAAAGCCCAGCCGAGAAAGCAAAGAATCTATATATCATTCATTGTTCAAGATGCCATGGAGTTGCGGGGGATTTAGGGGCAAGTGGATCAAAAAACCTAAAACTGAGTTCCTTTTCAAAAGAAGAAATACAGTATATAATTAAGAATGGAAAAGGTGTAATGCCTGCATACAAAGACATATTGAATTCAGAACAACATATTTCTGATATTTCGGATCATGTACTAAGCTTAAGAGATTAATGGGTAAACCAAAACAAAAAATAGAAGAATTAAAGGAGTTTTGCCTTCTTGTTGGGGTTGCACATTCTAGAATATCAGAGGAAGAAGCACTCGAGCACCTAGATGAGCTGCGTTTTTTGGCTGAAACAGCAGGTGCAACAACAGAGCGAATGTTCCTTCAAAACCTTCCTGTCCCAAACCCAAAGACCTACGTAGGAAGTGGGAAAATTGAGGAAATTCGCGACTACGTCAAGTCAAAAGACATAAGCTTAGTCATTTTTGATGATGAGTTATCTCCATCACAGCTGAGAAATATTGAAAAGATATTGGAATGTAAAATTTTAGATCGAACGATTCTCATTCTTGACATATTTGCAAGCCGGGCGATGACCTACCATGCAAAAACTCAGGTGGAATTGGCACAACTTCAATACATGCTACCAAGGCTGACTGGCCTTTGGACGCACCTCGAAAGACAGAAAGGAGGAATAGGGATGCGTGGTCCTGGAGAATCACAAATTGAAACAGATAGGAGAATCATAGGCCAGCGTATATCACTTATGAAAGACCGTTTGAAGTCGATTGACAAACAGAAACGCGTACAAAGAGGCAACCGTGGACAGCTTGTTCGTGTTGCCTTGGTGGGTTATACAAACGTGGGTAAAAGCACCTTAATGAATGTGCTTTCTAAATCAAAGGTCTTTGCTGAAAATAAGTTGTTTGCGACACTAGACACGACTGTTCGAAAGGTTGTTTTGGGGAATTTACCTTTGCTCTTAACCGACACTGTTGGATTTATCCGTAAGCTTCCTCAACAACTTATGGAGTCTTTTAAATCTACACTAGATGAGGTTCGTGAGGCAGATTTGTTAATTCATGTATTGGATATCTCTCATTCAAACTTTGAAGACCATTATCGTGTGGTAAATGAGACCCTATCGGAGATTGATAAATCATCGAAACCAACGGTCGTTGTGTTCAATAAAATAGACGCCTATCTTCCACCAGAGGATGAGCTTGAAGATCCGGATGGACTTTCATCACTTGACGCATTAAAGAAATCCTGGATGGCTAAGTTAGGACCGAATAAAGCAATTTTCATATCTGCTCAGAAAAAGGAAAATATGGATGAGCTGCGGGATATCTTATATAAGGAGGTGAAGGAAATATTCAAAGTACGTTATCCTTACAATAACTTCTTGTACTGATTTAGTAAAAATTTTCGCCGTGCTGAGAGGCATCTAAACCTCTTTCTTCTTGATCCTCACGAACCCTTAGAGGTGTAATGAAGTTGACAAGCTTAAATAATAGATAACTCATTCCCAGGGTATATATTACGACAAGTAAAATGGCGACAAGGTGCATTATAAACGTCTCCGTTTGTCCATAAATTAGGCCAACCTCCGAAGCGAACAAAGCAGTTAATATCATTCCGGTAATTCCTCCTACACCATGACTAGGGAAAACATCAAGTGTATCGTCAATATTGAGTTTTCTAAAGAACCGAATCGCCAAATTACTAATTAAAGCCGCCACAAAACCAATAAAAACACTTTGCCCTAGTGTGACAACTCCAGCGGCAGGTGTGATGGCAACGAGACCCACAATAGCTCCAATACAGGCTCCGATTGCTGACATTTTTCGATTTGTAAATCGATCAAAAAATATCCAAGTAAGCATGCTCGTGGCTGAAGCTACGTTTGTGTTGGCGAACGCAACAACAGCATCGAGATTAGCTCCTAAAGCGGAACCAGCATTGAAACCAAACCATCCAAACCAGAGCAATCCCGTTCCCAAGATCACGAATGGTATATTTGCGGGCTTCTCAATTATTTTTTTTCTTTTTCCTAAAAAAAGCGCACCTGCAAGCGCTGCTAGTCCGGCCGACATGTGAACGACAGTTCCGCCCGCGAAATCGATGACTCCCCATTTACGAAATAAGCCATCAGGATGCCATGTCATATGAGCTAGGGGGCTATATATTAAAAGCGTAAAAAGGAGCATAAAAAGGATATAGCTTCTAAAGCGAATTCGCTCTGCAAAGCTTCCAGAGATTAAGGCGGGAGTTATGATGGCAAATTTTAATTGAAAAAATGCAAACAGTAAAAACGGGATCGTTGGACCGTAATCAGGATTGGGCGCAAGGGTCACATTGTCGAAAAACAAAAAGGTGCTTGGGTCACCGATAATTCCATAAAAGCTATCACCGAAGGATAGACTAAAACCAACGAAAATCCATACAATAGTTATAACGCCGAGCGCTACAAAACTCTGCAGCATTGTTGATATGATGTTTTTTACATTGACCATTCCACCATAAAAGAAGGCAAGTCCAGGCGTCATCAGTAGAACAAAAGCGCTGGAAACAAGCATCCAAGAGGTATCTCCACTATCTATTTGCTCGTTATTGAGATCGAAGTCGTACGCCCTGTTTCCAAAAAGAATAAGCACAACAACAATACTTAGAAATAGGAAATTTAATTTACTCCCAATACTAGATTTCATCTATTCCTGGGTGATTTTATACCTATTTAAATCCAGGAATTCTAAAAATTCTCTATAGTTCTCTATTGATATATTACCCTCAGATTCAGCGTGTTTGAGATAGGACGTAATTACCTCCTCTGCCATGTTCTTTTTTTGGGAATCAGGAACAACATAGTAGCTATCCTTTGTTTGTCTTATTTCATTTAGGGTTCTTTTTTTGGTCGAAATCATAGGCTTAAATAAATATATAAACCAAACTTAGTGTATAAATGACACTTAGACAAGTCGAAAAGAATTTATTTTATTGAAAACATCATAAAATATGGAATATTAGATTATTTAATTGAGCTTTTGGAATTGTATTTTGATGGTTAATCGATTTGTCCAAGCATTCTTTTTCAATTTCAAATCATGAGGAGAACACTATAAAAACCAGCGTATTCTTTCCTTAATATAAAGCAACCTGCTAGGTTCTATGATCAGACTTAGCTACAGTTTCGCATTACTTTTCTTACTTGAAGCTTATGTGATTTACTTGCTCTGATCAATCTTTTTTACCATTGTTAAAATAGTTGCCAAGGCCACAGTTTCGCCTGTTTCATCATAAACATCTACAAGGAAACGAACAATGCCCTTTGCGATATCATCTTCACTACGTTTTTCTTGGTCCATTTTTTCTTTTACAGTAAAACGAACACCGATAGTAGCTCCTGGATACACGGGTTTTATAAAACGTGCATCATCTAAACCGTAGTTCAGTAAAACGGGTCCTTTCTTTGGGTCTACGAATAATCCAGCTGCTTTTGATAAGATAAAGTAACCGTGTGCAACACGTTGTTCAAAGATTGTTCCGTCTAGAGATGTAGCATCCATGTGGGCATAGAAGTTATCTCCCGAAACGTTTGCAAAATTTACAATGTCGGCATCAGTTACTGTATGTTTGTGTGTAAAAACCGTTTCTCCAACCACCAATTCTTCAAAGTATTTTCTAAAGACATGTGGATTGGCTTCAGGCATTTCTGCACCGATTTGAAATTGTTCTGTAATTGCTGTAATCGTCGTTGGATGACCTTGTATTGCCGTTCGTTGAAGATAATGAAGCACACCTCTTTTACCACCCATTTCTTCCCCGCCTCCAGCGCGACCAGGTCCACCATGAGTAAGCAAAGGCATTGGAGATCCGTGACCTGTACTTTCCTTAGCGCAATCCTTATTGAGTACTAAAATTCTTCCGTGCATGCTTGCAGCGCCTACCACATAATCTCTTGCCTCTTGGTTACTTGGGGTAACAATAGATGATACTAAAGAGCCTTTCCCCATCTTGGCTAGCTCAATCGCCTCTCCCATGTCTTTATAGGGCATTATAGTGGATACGGGCCCAAAGGCCTCAATATCGTGACAAGCTATTTTATTAAATGGATCTTCATTTCTAAAAAGAATTGGAGAGAAGAAGGCACCTAATTTTTTATCGGCTCCTTCAACATCGAAGCTTTCTAAATCACCTGAAACAATGTTTTGTGACTTTTCAAGAACAAGAACACTTTCACGCACTCGCTCTACTTGTAATTTTGAGGCTAAGGCTCCCATACGCACTCCTTCGACTGCAGGGTCTCCTATTTTTGTTTTTTCAAGCTTTGAACTGATGGCATTTTGTACATCATCAATAAGGTTTTCAGGAACAATAATACGGCGAACGGCAGTACATTTCTGACCGGCCTTAATGGTAATTTCTTTCACACATTCTTTGACGAATAAACTAAATTCTTCTGTGTCAGGTGTAGCATGCATACCCAGAATCGAGGCATTCAAGGAATCGGCTTCGAGGTTAAAAGCGACACTTCTATCTGTGATATGTGGAAGGCCTTTTAATACTTTCCCTGTTGCAGCACTTCCTGTAAATGTTACGGTATCTCTAGCATCCACATGATCAATAATACCCCGTCCTAATCCACATACGAGCTGCAGTGCTCCTTCAGGCAATATTTTTGAAGCGATGATGTCCTTGACCATAACCTCGGTCAGGTAACAAGTATATTCAGATGGTTTCACAACGGCAGGTACGCCGGCCATAAGATTCACTGCTATTTTTTCGAGCATCCCCCATATTGGGAAATTAAAGGCATTGATATGTATGGCAACTCCCTCCTTTGGAACCATAATATGATGGCCTATGAAGCTTCCTCCTTTAGAAAGAGGAGCAGCAACGCCATCTACATAATAAGGTAAATCTGGGAATTGTTTTCTAAGAGAGGCATTGGCAAATAAATTTCCTATTCCACCTTCAATATCAATCCAAGAATCAATTTTAGTTGCCCCTGTCCAAGCACTAACGTTGTAGTATGCGGCCTTTTTTTCTAATAAATAAAAAGCCAACGCTTTTAGCATTCGACCACGCTCCTGAAAGGTCATTTTTCTGAGTGCAGGACCCCCTACGTTACGTCCATAATTTAGGACTGCTTCATAATCAATGCCAGCACTAGAAACACCCCCTAGTAATTCTCCGTTTATGGCATTGTAAAGCTTGGTTTCGGTTCCTTTCCCTTTTTCCCAGGCACCAAGAATATAGTTTTGAAAGTCTTGCATACAAATGTGTTTTTAAGCTTCTTTAAAAGTCAGGGAAATACCGTAAAAGCATTTTCCCTTGAGTTCGACCTGCGATAGTTTAGTCTATTTGCAGTTCGTATAACTTGCGATGAATTCTGCTTTTTGTTCAGCAGACATATTGTTTTCAGCCTCCTTGCATTTTTCTTGCATTTCGGTATCAGCGGCTTCCCCTTTCAGATCGTTGGCCTTGCAATCACATGGCGAAGTTCCTCCGCAAGCGTTTAGTAAAAATACTGTGCTGATGGTAAAAAAGAAAGTAACAGTGGGGCGTCTAAAGTTCATTTTATTTTTTCATAAAGAAACAAAAATCATTTGAATTGATTTATGATAGGGGACTAAAATCCACCGTTGATCCATCTAATTAAATCGTTTCCATTCGCATAGATCATTAGACCAAGGAGCAGGAATATGCCGATATATTGCGCAATTTCTAGCACCCTTTGTGGTGCTTCTTTTCCTGTAATCATTTCGTAAATTAAAAAGACGACATGTCCACCATCCAAAGCAGGAATTGGAAGAATATTCATAAAGGCAAGGATGATTGAGAGCAATGCTGTTTGCATCCAGAATGCTTGCCAATCCCATACTGGAGGAAATAGGTTTCCAATCGTTGCAAAACCACCGATAGAGCCTGCCCCCTTTTTAGTAAAGATAAATTTAAACTGACTTACATAGTCTCCTAGTGTATTAAGGCCATATTGCGTTCCTTCAGTAATACTATTTAAAAAGGAATAGGAGACTGTTTCAACTGCGTTGGAATCTTCAACTGCTGCTATTCCAACGGAAAACCCAATGGTTCCAAGCTCATTAACATTGGCATTAAGAATGATGGTGTCCTTTGCTAATTCGTTTGTTGGTCTAAGGACAGTAAGGCGGACATTTTTGTTTTTTTTCGCGTACAAAGCTCCTTGAATGTCATCGAAGTAATTGATGCCTTTGTCGTCAATCTTTATGATTTGATCCTTCGATAAAAGGCCTGCATTTTCAGCATTAGAGCCTTGCTGAACTGCTTCAACAAAAGAAGATGAGGTTCTCATACCGAAGGCAGGGAAGGCATTGTTTTGAAATAATTCTAGGCCAATATTTTCCGGGATCTCAATGGATTCTATCTGTCCATCGCTGTGTTTTACTTTCAAAAGGCTGAGCTCTCGTAGCATAATGATCTTATTGAGCTCATCTAAATTTGTTAAGGCTTCTCCGTCAACTTCGAGTATTTGGTCACCCGATTGAATGCCATATTTTTCTGTTAAATAAGGGTGAACACTTGCGCCATGTTCCATTTTTTGAGGGTTGATTTGAACTCTTCCCCAGGCAAAAATAACCATGGTGTAGATGAAGAAACCTAATAATAGATTAACGGTCACGCCACCGATCATAATGATCAACCTTTGCCAAGCTGGTTTTGAACGAAATTCCCAAGGTTCAGCTGGCTTTTCGAGTTGCTCCTTGTCCATCGATTCATCGATCATCCCCGCAATTTTTACGTATCCACCTAGAGGAAGCCATCCGAGACCCCACTCCGTTGTACTTTCGTCTTCTTTCCAGGCTTCAGGGGATTCTTTAGTGAACCAGGAGTATTTCTTTTTCCCTTTTATTCGCTTGTAGCGAAAGAGAGAAAACCAGGGATTAAAAAAAAGATAAAATTTCTCGATGCGTGTTTTAAAAAGCTTCGCCGGAATAAAATGTCCCAGTTCATGAAGGGTAACCAAAATAGCGAGAGATAAAAATAGTTGAGCAGCTTTAATCCAAATGTCCATTTCAAAAAAATTTGAGACACAAAGATATAACTATTCAAGTGTCATTTTCGTATGCTAAGTGCGGATTAACAAATATTATCAATGGGCATCAAGCCAATTCCCAGCAATCTTGTATTCAACTTCTAAGGGGACGCTTAATTTCAAGGCGCCCTCCATGCTTTCTTTAACCATTTTTTCTAGAACTTCCTTTTCATCTAGATGCACATCAAATACCAATTCATCATGCACTTGAAGAATCATTTTTGATTTCAGCTTTTGCCCAAACATTTCTTTCTGCACAGCAACCATGGCTAATTTTATGACATCAGCAGCTGAACCTTGTATAGGCGCATTTATGGCATTTCTTTCAGCATATCCTCTCACAATGGCATTGGTACTATTAATGTCAGGCAAATAACGCCTGCGATCTAGAACCGTTTTTACATAACCTTGCTCTCTTGCCGAAGCAACTACATTTTCCATGTACTTTTTGATGGTTGGATATTCCTCGAAATAGCTATCTATAATTCCTTTTGCTTCTTTTCGGCTGATATTTAGATTTTGCGCTAGCCCAAATGCAGATTGACCGTAAATGATGCCAAAATTTACCGCTTTTGCCTGTGACCTTTGTTCACGAGTGATTTCATTTACCGGGGTCCTAAATACTTTTGAAGCAGTGGCGGTGTGAATGTCTACGCCTTTACTAAACGCGTCAATCATAGATTTATCCTCACTAAGTGCAGCAATAATTCTCAATTCAATTTGAGAATAATCAACGGCCAAAAGTTGGTGTTTTTCATCTCGAGGCACAAAAGCTTTTCTAATTTCACGACCCTTTGCCGTGCGAATAGGAATGTTTTGAAGATTGGGATTATTCGAGCTTAGTCTTCCCGTTGCCGTAACAGTTTGCATAAAGCTGGTATGAATTCTGCCATCTATTGGGTCGCAGAGTTCAGGAAGCGGGTCGACATATGTACTTTTTAGTTTTTTGAGTTGTCTGTAATTCAAAATATTTCCCACAATAGGATGGTCTTTTTCGTGCTTTTGCAAAACATCTTCCGAGGTAGCGTACTGACCAGTTTTGGTTTTTTTTGCCTTGCTTGATATTTGCATTTTTTCGAAAAGTATAGTTCCCAGTTGCCTCGGGGAGTCTAGGTTGAATTCTTCTCCTGCTGCTTCAATGATTTCTGACTGGAGCCTAATGAGGTCGTCATTCAGCTCTAAACCAAACTTTTTTAAAGCCTCCACGTCTATGTTTATCCCTTCAATTTCCATGTTTTTTAGCACATACATCAATGGCATTTCAACATTTTCAAATAGAGTTTTAAGGTGTGGTTTTTCTATTTCAGTTTCAAAAAGTTTTTTAAGCTGGAATGTAATATCTGCATCTTCACAAGCGTAATCACAAACTTGCTCAGCTGGAAGATCCTTCATACTCTTCTGATTTTTCCCTTTTTTTCCAATCAAAGTTTCTATGGAAACGCATTGGTAGTTCAGGTGCTGTTCAGCCAAGAAATCCATACTTTGTTTGGATTCAGGATTAATTAGATAGTGGGCAATCATCGTATCAAAGCATCCCGATGGTACATCGATTCCATATCTACTTAAGACTTTTAAATCATATTTTAAGTTGTGGCCTATTTTAAGAATCTCTGTATTCAGAAAAACAGATGAAAACTGTTGAATTAGGCTTTTAGAAAAATCATCAACCTCGGGTATGGGGACATAATATGCTTCCTTCTCTTTAAAAGAAAAGGATACCCCAACAAGGTTAGCGTGCCGCGGTTCAAGATTATCTGTTTCGGTATCAAAACAAAATTCTTTTTGTTTTTTGAGCAGGCTTATCAATTTTTCTCGCTCTTCTTGTGTATTAACGAGATGATACTTCGCCCGCTCTGTCGCAAGTGTTTTGAATGAAGAGGTGGGTATTGGCTCTTTATCTTCAATTAGGCTTTGTGCACCAAATAAATCAAGTTGAGAAACATCCCCTGTTGGCGACTTTACATTGGGGACTTTTGCTATCGGTGTCTCTTTGATTTCGATTTCCTCTCCGAGAACTCTTTTTCCTAAAGTTCTAAATTCAAGTGCTGTGAACGATGCTTTTAGTTTTTCTTTATCTACTGGTTTCACTTTTAGTTTCTCTTCTTCGAAAGCCACATCAACATCGGTTATTATGGTTGCAAGTTTTTTTGACAGTAGTCCTTGCGCTCCAAATTCGATTACGTTCTCTTTTTGCTTTCCCTTTAGGTCCTCAACATTTTCAATAAGCCCTTCTATAGAACCATATTTTCCTACTAGAAGCTTTGATGTTTTTTCACCAATACCTGGGATTCCCGGGATGTTATCGGCGGCGTCTCCCCATAACCCTAAAATATCGATGACTTGTAAGGGGTCATCCACACTAAATTTTTCTTGTACTTCGGCTACGCCAAGTATTTGTGCAGGTGCTCCTCCTCGGCCAGGTTTATACATAAATGAGTTGCTTGAAACGAGCTGTGCATAATCCTTATCAGGAGTCATCATATAGGTTGCAAATCCTTTTTTCTCGGCCATTTTACACAATGTTCCAATGACATCATCTGCCTCATAGCCGGCAACTTCAATTACTTCAATATTAAATGCCCGGATCAATGTTTTGATAGGCTCAATCATTGAACGTATGTCCTCTGGCATGGCCTCTCGATGTGCTTTATATTCTTTAAAGTCTTCTTGTCGAATTGTAGATCCTCCGGGAGGATCAAATACGACGGCAATATGTGAGGGCTTTTCATTTTTTAAAATATCAATCAAGACATTTGTGAAGCCAAAAGCAGCAGATGTGTTTTGTCCATTTGAGCTGATTCTAGGGTTTTTTGAAAAGGCAAAATACGCCCGGTAAATCAATGCATAGGCATCTAATAAAAAAAGCTTTTTGGGATGTTCGGACGATAGCATTTATGGTAATATTAAAGATTTTGTAGGCAATTTCCGTTCTACTTCAAAAGGTACGCTTTTTTTCAAAATACGCCCGCCGCCAATCACCTTACCTTTAAAAACGAAGTTCGCCGAATCTTTCAACGCAAGCATGCCCAATTTAAACATTGCTCCTTTTTCGAGTGAAATTATGAGCGGCAGGGACAGTTGTGTGGAAGTCTTTTTTTGCAATTTAAATCGCTCCTTGATAACGAGAGAACCTAGCTTGCGGCCATCTACAAACACATCCGTATCTAGATTATGGATGTATATGGTTGTGCTGTTCGGATTTTCTATAACACCATCAAGGTTTACGTTTAAGAATTTCTCTTTTATAGAAAATTCAGAAAGTCCATCATAGCTTTTGAGAACTGGGGTTTCCCAAGATCCACATGAGCTGAAAAGAGCAAGTGCAACAAGCGCAAGAAAGACTCTCATCTTATTTCATTCTTTTGGCGAATGATTCATAAAAGTAAGGGATGGTCTCAATTCCTTTGTAGTAATTAAATAAACCATAGTGCTCGTCTGGGGAGTGAATGGCGTCACTATCTAGACCAAAGCCCATTAATACAGTTTTCAAACCAAGCTCTTTTTCAAACATTGCTACTATCGGAATACTTCCACCGCTTCTCACCGGGATCGGCTTCACACCAAATGATTTTTCATAGGCGTCACTTGCTGCAAGGTAACCGACAGAATCTACAGGTGTGACAGCAGGTTCTCCTCCATGATGAGGCGTTACTTTAACCCTTACACCTTTAGGAGCAATGGCTTGGAAGTGATCGCAAAAAAGCTTTGTAATTTTTTCTGGGTCTTGATTTGGTACTAGGCGCATAGATATTTTTGCATATGCCTTCGAGGCGATTACTGTTTTAGCTCCCTCACCCGTGTACCCTCCCCATATGCCATTTACATCTAAAGTAGGCCTAATGGATCCTCTTTCTGGAGTCGAATAACCTTTTTCTCCATGCGTATCTTGAATATCTATCGACTTACAATAAGCTTCGTGAGAAAATGGTGCTTTAGCCATTTCAGCTCGTTCTTCAGCTGAAAGAACCTCCACATCATCGTAAAATCCGGGGATGGTCATTTTTTGATGTTCATCTTGTAGAGAATCTATCATTGAACAAAGAATATTTATTGGATTTGCTACACAGCCACCATATAGTCCGGAGTGCAGGTCTCGGTTTGGCCCTGTTAGCTCAACCTCCACATAGCTCAATCCTCTAAGACCAGTTGTAATAGAGGGAACATCGTTAGCCAACATTCCTGTGTCAGAGACTAAAATGATATCGGCAGAAAGCCTTTCTTTTTCGTTTGCAACAAAAACAGCTAGATTTTCACTACCAACCTCTTCCTCGCCTTCGATCATCATTTTGACATTACATGGAAGTTCATTTTTAGCGAGCATGGCCTCTACAGCTTTAACATGCATGTACATTTGCCCTTTGTCATCACAAGCGCCTCTCGCAAAAATAGCTCCAGAGGGATGGAGATCAGTTTTTTTGATTACTGGCTCAAATGGTGGGTTTGTCCATAAATCAATAGGGTCTGCAGGTTGAACATCATAGTGGCCGTATACCAAAACTGTAGGTAAATTTGGATCAATAATTTTTTCTCCATAAACAATAGGGTGCCCATCTGTTGGACAGATTTCTACATTGTCGAGACCAATTGTTTTTAAATCGGCTGCTAAGGCTTCCGCGCAAGAAGCAACATCCTTGTTATATGCTGAGTCAGCAGAAATTGAAGGGATACGTAGCAGCTCCATTAGCTGGTCTAAAAACCGTTCTTTATGTGTTGAAATGTAGTTTTGTGTTTGTAGCATATGTTATATTTTTCGGCTCCAAATTACTGCTTTTTTCTTTTGCATAAACCATGTTTTTAGATGCGCGATAAAAAGAGGTGAAAACGGCATAATTTGGCCGCTAAAGTTATATTTATTTGCTTCTTGGTGGTTTCTCTTTTTTTTAGTCGTGAATTATTGCTTATTTTTGCGTGCAACTACGTATTAAAGGCTTACGTCTTTGATATACATTATCAATTACTAGAATTTTGAAACAGTATTTATTTTTCTTCATTTCATTGCTTTGTTTCGCACAAGTTTCTCGTGCGCAATTGACAGTAGCTTCCGGAATGACTCCGGCGCAATATATCCAAAGCCTTGTTGGCGGGGGAATCGTTATCTCTAATGTTACCTTCAGTGGTAATGCAAATCAAATCGGAACTTTTGATGGTGTCAATTCAAATATTGGTTTTAACTCAGGGGTTGTTATGGCTGCTGGTCCAATAGATGGTTTACTCGGTGGTCCTGCCGATGTTGATGCTGGTCAGCCAGGAAGCGGATTAGCCGACAACGATTTACTTGCTGTTGCTCAATCAGTAAACCCAGCGATATTGAGTACAAGCGATGCGGTTATTTTAGAGTTTGATTTTGTACCATCATCCAACGTTGCAGCGTTTAACTTTGTATTTGCTTCTGATGAATATTTACAATGGATTGGTTCTGTTTTTAATGATGTATTTGCATTTTTTGTAAGTGGTCCAGGCATAACTGGCCCTTATTCATCTCCTGCAGGTTTTCCTGGAGGCTCTGCCAATGTTGCGCTTGTTCCAGGAACAAATACACCAATTACTATAAGTACAATACATCCAACCTCTAATGCAGCCTTTTACGTACAAAATACGGGGTCTTCTCATTCAATGAACGGATTTACAGTTCCCATTCCGGTTGAACTAAGCGTTCAATGCGGCGAAACGTACCACTTCAAATATGCCGTTGCAGATTGTTCGGACAATTATTTAAATACGGCTGTTTTCCTTGAAGCGGGAAGTTTTGTTTCAGACGCTGTTGATGTGACTGTAGCCACAGTTTCAGGAGATTCAACTATTGTGGAGGGATGTACAGATGCTAATTTTTACTTTACAAGACCTGAAGGAGATGTTGCTGACACTTTAATTATTAATTATGAAATTGGAGGACAAGCGATTGAAGGAACGGATTATAACTTCCTTCCGGATACGATTATTTTTCTTCCAGGGCAAGACTCAGTAACGGTTAATCTATCTCCAATTCAAGACGGTTTAAATGAAGGGTTTGAGTCGGTTACTATTTCTGTTGAATTAGTGAATATTTGTGGAGACACGATTGTCTCTGAGGGGATTATTTACATCGGAGATGGTCCAATATTGAACATTACAGAATCAGATGTTACTGTGCTATGTGCCAACGACAGTGTTCCTTTGGGAGCTTCTGCCTCAGGGGGGTATGCACCTTACACCTATACCTGGACTGACATGAGTGGGAATCCTATCGGGACAGGAGATACAATCTATCAAGGAATATCAGAAAATGGTTCTATTGACGTCTTGGTCACTGCAACCGACTTTTGTAATTTTTCTGGTGTCGATACAGTTACCTTGACCCAGAATCAAACATTAGAAATTGATACGATTTATGTTGGCCCTGCAACTTGTGAACCGGATGGTTATGTTTCGGCGATTGTAATTGGTGAGACGACAACACCAGAGCACGGTGTATATTATTCATGGTTAAATCAGTCCGGAATGGATGGCCCTGCTGCCTCGGTCTGGACGGACCTTCCCTCAGGATGGTATTATATTTCAGTAGAAGATGCCGTTTGTACAGTCGAAGACAGCGCATTTGTCGAACTTTTGGACCCGCCTATTGCCGCACTTACGGCAAATCCTTTGCAGGGATGTGCACCCTTACTTGTTTCGTTTGACTATGGCGATAGTCAAAATGCTGATGCTTATGTGCTATCTTTTGGAAATGGAACCTCTCAATCAAGCAATGTTATTGAGCAGATGAGTCAAACGTATGACGGAAGTGTAGGCTCCTATAACGTTCAATTAGTCGTTTCCCAAGGCGCGAATTGTGCAGACTCAACTCAACTGCAGATCTTAATTGATATTTGTGGTTGTACTGATGGAAACGCTTTGAATTTTAATCCTTCAGCCACTGCAGATGATGGTTCTTGTATATATCCTGAGCCAATTATTTCAGCGCCAAATGTTTTTACTCCGAATAATGATCAAGACAATGTCAACGAGCTATTTGAGTTGACTACGGAAAATCTAGAAGAACTTCAGTTAATTATTTTCAATCGTTGGGGTAATATTGTGTTTAATGAAACAAGTGTTGATCCGGACAATGATAATCCTGCATGGAATGGTCAAATTGACAATTCGGGTAAAGAAGCTGAGGCTGGCGTTTACTTCTACAAGTACATTGCCGTTGGCACAGAAAACCAATTCACAGACACCCCTGCACCGGTTGTAGAAGGTCATGGCTTTTTGCACCTTGTGCGTAAGTAAAAAACCTTTTTGAAGCTATGAAAAATCTCATTTCGATAGTCTTCTTATTAAGCACTCATTATATCTCTTGCCAGGACTTAACTTGGGAAACATTTGTCGATTCCATTCCTACATTATCGTCCCCTAGGCCGTCTGACTTGAATAATGATGGTGTCCTTGATATTGTTATTGGTGGTGGAACCGAAGGTGAAATCAGCAATGCTGGCGTAATGGCTTTTGATGGAATGAATGGTTCTTTGTTGTGGAAAGCGCCCTCAAGAAGTGAGCTTTACGGATCTCCAATTTTTTATGACGCTAATGGAGATGGAACTGAGGATGTTTTTATCACAGGTCGAGAAGCGCAATTTTTAGCCTTTGACGGAGTGTCAGGTTCTTTACTTTGGGATTTTTTTCCTTACGGAACAAATCCTGCGGATAGTGGATGGTATAACTTTTATAACCCCCAGTTTATTAATGATGTTAACGCAGATTCATTTCAAGATCTCATTGTAACAAATGGTGGAGATTATTCGGCTCCAGAATGGGAGACTGATCGGCCGCCTGGACATGTTCTTGTTTTGTCGTCAACAGACGGAGAAATTTTGGCCCAAGCTATTGTTCCAGATAGTGCAGAAACGTATTGTTCTCCAATTGTTTGTGACCTTCAAAATAACGGCTCACAGTGGGTATTATTCGGAACAGGAGGAGAAAATCTAGGAGGTCACTTTTATGCTTGTCCATTAACAAGTATTTTGGATAACAACATGAATGGTTCAGTGATTTTAGCCGCTGACTCTTTGAAAGGGTATATTGCACCGCCCTCGTTAGTACTCAATGAAGCCACCAATACATATGATATTTATGTCTTGTCTTATGGTGGAAAGCTCCAAAAGTTTTCTGGATCTGATTTCTCTGAGCAATGGTCCTTCCAGCATCCCGATACAGAATCTAGTGCTGCTCCCGTAATTGGAAATTTCACTTCAGACCATACGCCTGATGTTTTCTTGACCTTATTCAAGGGAATTGCTCCCTCTTTCAGTGACTTTTATCAGATCATGCTAGACGGTTCGAATGGAGATTTAAAATTTATCGACAGTCTTGGTCAATTGAATTATGCCTCAGGGAATGCGATAGATTTAAACAATGACGGGAGGGATGAGGCTGTTACCTCGCTCACTTATGTCACCAATGGTTATTTTGAACATAGACTTGAAAAAATTGACTTTACCACGAACACAGCTTCCGATCTCACGCCTCTAGGTGGCGGTGTTAATTTAGGGTCGACTCCATTATTTACTGATCTTGATCAAAATGGCAATGTGGATTTAATCTATGCTTCTCGTAGCGATAGTCTCAATCCTGTGGCATGGAATGGAATTGTGGTGAGTAGAATCGACCTTGGAACTCCTATTCCCAATTCAGGAATTGCTTGGGGCTCTTACCTTGGAAGTAATTACAGTGGTTTATATTCCAACACGGCTCAATTTTGTGGGGATAATGCTGTGGTAGCTTCGGCAAACATCATCAATCCATCGTGTAATGGTTCTTCAGATGGTTCAGTCACTATAAATGTAACAGGTGTTGTTTCTCCATATGTTTATCATTGGACGAATGGCATCTATGACGCTTCGATATCAGGTCTTGATGCTGGTTCCTATGGTGTGCGTGTAACAGATGCTTCAGGTTGTTATGAAGACTTGATATATAATCTTATTGATCCTTATGAAATCACATATGGTGCAATTTCATCACCAACTTGTATCGGAGGGTCTGACGGAAGCGCAACTATGTCTTCTTCAGGTTGCCCGTGTATGTTTAGCACTTGTACTTTCCTGTGGGAGAATGGCATTACGACAAAACCAAATGACTCACTGGTTTCAGGCTGGAATTCTGTCGTTATTACCCATCCAGATGGCTGTATCGTTGAAGACTCCGTTTTGATTTCTGAGCCGAACGCAGTCATAGATTCTTTGCTCATTCAAAATGTGACTTGTTTTCAAGAAGAAAATGGTCAAGTTACTTTATTGATGGACTCCATGCATGCACCCTATAATTTTTTATGGTTTAATGGTGATACACTAAATTTTGTTGACGCTCTTTCAGCTGGGACATATAATGTTTGGGTTCAAGATGCAAGGGGTTGTATGGATACGCTTGATATTGAGATTAATGAGCCAGACTTACTCGTTATAGAAAGTGAATTTTCTGAATTTTTGTGTGCAGAATCATCAGATGGAATGATTTCTTTTAGTGCTTTTGGTGGCACCTTACCATATAGCTATCAGGTAAATCTAACTTCTGTGGATGATACTCTACTTACTAATTTATCGGCAGGAAGCTATACCATTGACGCTGTAGATGCTAATTCTTGTCAGGCTGGTGTAACACTTGAAATTATCGAACTAGACCCTCTTTCTGCCTCTTTTGAGACAGTCCCTGCCTCTGGATTAGAGACCATGGATGGAATAGCTACAGTAAGCCCTAGCGGAGGGTTACCTCCTTATACGTATAGCTGGAGCTCATTGCATGTTGACCCTAGTGCAGTATATTTAAATTCAGCCTGGTATAGTGTATTGATTACGGACTCCATTGGATGCACTTTTGAAGATTCTGTTTTTGTCGGTCTAGCCGGTCTTGAAGGCCTCAATCATTTGCCTTTTGAAGCATATCCGAACCCAACGACTGGAGCTGTTTATTTAAGTCACTCTTGTGAGAAAATAGAAGTTTACAGCCAAGAGGGAAAATTGATTATGATACAGCAGGAAAGTGACTTTATCGATCTTTCTTCACTTGTAAATGGCTTATATTATTTAAGTTTAAGAAATAAACATGGGATTCAGCAGGTTCCTATTGTTAGAATTTCGAATTGATGTCAAAACTTTATTTCAGCTTTACAGTATGTTTTTTCTTGCTATTAGCGTGCTCATCTTCTGAGTCTGAAATTCAATTGATTGCTAAAGGCGGTCCAATTTATGGTGGAAGTGTAGCTTACCATGCCTCTGAAAAATCAGATCTTATCTTTCCAATGTCAGTCGTTTCCATGTATGACCAAAGAGCTGTGGCGCCTGTTTATGAAACCCTACTTTCTTATGATGAAGATAACCAGAGCCTTGTATCGAACTTAATAGAAGCTTATTCATTTTCAGCCGATAACGCTTACCTCGATTTAAAAATCAGGCAGGGTGTTTATTTTCATGAGGACCCTTGCTTTCTTGATCAGAATAGAAGGTTGGTGGCAAGTGATGTAAAGTTCACCTTGGATTTTGCTTGTTCACGTCATGTCTTAAACGAGCAAGGTCAATTACTTACGCCTAAAATAATAGGTGCAGAAGAATTTTTAAATGATACGACCATTAATTTTAATAGAGGAGTAAAGGGTATTGAGGTGCTTTCTGATTCGATGATCAGGCTGCGTTTAATTGACTCTACCCAGACCATTCTCAAAATATTAACCCATCAGAGCCTTTCTGTGATATCTAAAAAGGCGTTCATTGCTTATGGGAATGATATTGCTAAGCACCCAATTGGCACAGGTCCATTTATCTTTAAGCAAAAATCGGATAAAGGAATTCGTTTTGAAAGAAATCCAAATTATTGGAGGAATGATAACTACGGAAACAAGCTTCCGTTTTTAGACACTTTAACAATCAAGTTTAAAAAGGAAGGAGAGGATATTTTTGATTCATTTACCTCTCAAAAAACAGACTTGCTTTCTTCTATTCCTGTCAATGAAATCAATTCATTGTTCGGTACATTAACGGATGCCCAAGAAGGGAAGAATATTTTGCATAAAGTGCAGCATAAAAAAGGGTTAAAGATTAATTTTTTGGAGTTTGATTGTAAATCTTCACCATTTAAAGATTCAAATTTGAGAAAGGCAATTTACCATGCTGTTGATCGTCAAGAAATTTGTCGTGAGTTTCTTTTTGGTGAAGGTTCTCCAGCCGAATTAGGCATCCTTCCGTCAGTTCCCTTTTTTAAATATACGAGGAGCGTTAAAAACCCGTATAATATCAAATTGGCGAAAAGCTATCTAAAGAAAAGTAATTATAAAAAAGGGGACACTATTTTGTTCCATGTGAGCACAAAAGAAGGCTCACCTCAGGATGATTGGTGTTTGAGTTTAGTTGAAAAATTAAATAAAACATTAAAGGTTAATTTAAAAATGAAACGTGTTTCATTCAATGAAAAAATGGCGGCTATACAATCTGGGGATGCATCAATGTGGTTGGCTGGATTTATCTCAGATTATCCCGATGCGGAATCCTTTCTGATGCCCTACTACTCTAAAAACAAAGGTAAAGCGAGTATGCAGAATGGTCATTTTATGAGTATAGACTTTGACAATACTATGGATGTCGCTAGGGCGGAGATGGAGCCATCGAAGCGGAATGAATATTTTAATTCGTGCGTAGAAATACTAAATCAAAAAGCGCCTATTATACCCTTGTATTTTGAAGACCTTGTAGTTGTTTTTAACCTGAGGTTGAGAGGTGCGCGGGTGAATTCATTCGGGATTCTGGACTTGTCAAAGGCATACGTTAAGCCTATAATTTAGCCCCTGTTATTTTTTGAATGCCGAACCTGTCTTTATAGAGTTTGATAGCACTTCCTCAACCCATTTTTTACCCCAATCATCTTTTTCTTGTTGACTCCAAAGTTCAGGATAGAAAATTCTTCTTTGAAAACGTGGAGGCAGGTATTTCTGCCAGTTTGTTCCGCCTGTTCCTTTTTCATCACCTGTTCCTTTTGATAAGTAATGCACAGCTGTTCGGAAATGGACCAATGGCCAATTTACATTTACATTAATGTCTAGCGCTCGGAGCTCCGCGATTAGTAGCTCGTTTTTTTGGTCTTCAGCCGATAAGGCTTTGTATTTTACCCATAGATTAATGGGTTGGAACTTATCTGCGAAATCATGAAATTCTTGGAGGTATTTTTTCTCAAAATCTCTCAGTGTTAATGCTTTTTCCCCAGTTTCTTCAACAATAGCTCCTCTTCGCCAATAAATATTATCCAGTTGTTCGTGGATGTCAGCATCTTTGAGCTGTGCCCTTTGCTTGTCCATCACCAAATGCTTCAAGTCGGTACACGCAATTTCGATACGTCGATAAGCCGCTGTTTGAAACCCGCTTGAAGATAAGAGGGACATTCTAAATTTAGTAAACTGGTCTTTCTCCATTCCGAAACGCATGATCTCAAAAGACTGTGTTAAGGTTTCGAAATACATATTGATTCTTTTTAAGCGATCAATAAAAAAGCGACAGTCTAAAGTGTCATTCCAGCCGAGGTCCTGACCTGCCTCTGAGATAACCTTACCATTATGACACACTTGGTCTAATTCATGAAGAATTAAGCTGAAATATAGCTCTGTAATTTGGTGGTAAACAATAAATATTTTTTCATCAGGAAAATCCGTTTTAGGTTTCTGTAAACTCAAAAGTGCATCTACCTCAATGTAATCCCAATAGGTAATAGGGTTTGCATAAATCAAACCATCTAGATATGAAACCAGATCCTGCCCAATAGCCGCATATTTATTTCTAAGCTGTTCTAAACGGTCTTTTATTTCCGGGGTGATTTCCATAGATTATTTGTTCAAATTGTTGTCTACTCGAAGTTAGTTATTTTTGAGCGAACTATCTTTTTTTCTCCTAACGACTCAACATGAGGAAGGGCGTCAGAGGAAGGGAAGTGATAGAAAATGAATTGAATGAAAAGAGGCTATTTTTTTTCTTCGTCAAGGACTCTTTTGGGGCGCAACTGCTCGAATAAAGCTAATGTAAGCCAATAAGGAAGAATGAATCCCATCAAAAATAACAACATCCAAAAGGCCATGCCTCCAATTAAAAGAAATAAAACTATACCGAAAGTGCTCATGTTCTGCTATTTTTGCTGTACGCTTAAGACAAAATTAAAAAATTAAAATAAATAATTCATTATAAAATGGAATATAGAATAGAAAAAGACACAATGGGTGAGGTTAAAGTGCCCTCTACCCGTTATTGGGGTGCCCAAACAGAGCGGTCACGCAATAATTTCAAAATTGGTCCTTCAGCATCCATGCCCATAGAAATTGTTCATGCGTTTGCCTTTCTTAAAAAAGCAGCGGCCCATACCAATGCGGAGCTAGGGGTCTTAGATCCTGCAAAAAAAGAGCTCATATCAAAGGTTTGTGACGAAATTATAAAAGGAGCGCATGATTCAGAATTTCCTTTAGTGGTTTGGCAGACGGGTTCTGGGACACAATCTAATATGAATTGTAATGAAGTTATTGCCAACAGGGGACATGTGCTTCAGGGAGGCGCACTGACAGATTCAGAAAAGGTGCTTAATCCAAATGATGATGTCAACAAAAGTCAATCTTCCAATGATACTTTCCCCACTGCTATGCACATCGCTTCTTATAAGCAGGTTACGGAAATTACTCTTCCGGGAATTAAAAACCTTCGGGAAACACTAAATAGTAAGGCTCAGGAGTTTAAGGATATTGTAAAAACCGGAAGAACCCACTTTATGGATGCGACGCCACTTACATTGGGACAAGAATTCAGTGGTTATGTTGCGCAGCTTGACCATGCTGAAAGGGCGATCAATAATGCTTTGGTTGCTATTTCAGAACTCGCTTTGGGAGGAACAGCAGTAGGAACAGGATTAAATACACCTAAAGGATATGATGTTTTGGTTGCAAATAAAATCGCTTCATTTACAGGGCTTCCTTTTGTCACCGCCCCAAATAAGTTTGAGGCTTTAGCTGCACACGATGCCATGGTAGAGCTTTCATCAGCGCTCAAAAGAGCTGCAGTATCTCTAATGAAAATAGGGAATGATATACGAATGCTTTCCTCAGGTCCAAGGTGCGGTATAGGCGAACTGATTATACCGGACAATGAGCCTGGGTCTTCTATTATGCCGGGAAAAGTTAATCCTACCCAGCCCGAGGCGCTTACAATGGTTTGTGCGCAGGTTATTGGAAATGATGTTGCCGTTTCAGTTGCCGGTTCTAATGGTCATTTTGAGCTAAATGTATTTAAACCAGTTATGGCTAAAAACGTCCTAGAATCTGCTAGACTTATTGGTGATGCCTGCCAATCTTTTACTGAAAATTGTGTTGCAGGAATTAGGGCAAATGAGCCGGTAGTCAAAAAACACCTCGAAAATTCTTTGATGCTTGTTACGGCTTTGAATACAAAGATTGGCTACTATAAGGCGGCTGAAATTGCAAAGTATGCCCATAAAAATGGTACGACCCTCAAAGAGGCAGCGATTACTTTAGGACATGTGTCTGAAGCCGATTACGACGCCATTGTCGACCCTTCAAAAATGATAGGACACTAAGCGACGAATTTTATACCGAGAGGATTTTGTACGTACTGAATGTAGTAGGCCAAAACTTCTCGGGCATAGGACCGCAGGTAAGGGATATAATGGACAAGTGATTCTTGGCTGACCCAAATGCACTTTTCTATACCTTCTTCTTTTTGTGGCTTGAGCTTTTGCTTTGATCCTTTATAATTAACCAGGTACCACTTTGTATTTATTTTCTTTTGCTTGAGTAAGTGCGCTGTCTTTTTAAGTGGTTGCTGCAAAGAAAGCTTCTCGAGTTCTAGGCCGGTTTCCTCTGAAGTCTCTCTCAAGGCACCCGTTTTTTTCTTTTCGTTTTTTTCAACTTTACCCTTGGGAAAATCCCATTTTCCTTTTCGGTAAATCAGCAATAATTCTTTTTTTTGATTGATCACTAAAGATCCTGCGCGCATTTGCATAAGCTAAGTTTTGAACTTCAATGTAGGTGTTCGTTCCCTTCAATTTTTGGGATATAGAGTATAGTTTCAACAGTCGGATGTTAAAACAGCGATAGTTCTTTTGCCCTTAGAGCTATGCGATTGTCTTGTTCAGTAAGGTTTGCGTTGGAAAAGCAAAGTCGAGACCTGCAGCGTTAAAGCGTTTTAGTACTTCTTTACAAATTGTGTTTTGAGAGTCCAACCAATGTGCATCAGGTTTTACATAGTACACAAAAAGGATACCCAATGAAAAGTCCCCGAAATCTTTGAACCCAGCAGAGCAATCACTTTCTAGAATCATTGAATGATCTGCTACGATCTGTCTAAGAATATCAACTCCTTTTTGCATTCCATCTTCGTCCGTATCATATGTTAGACCAAGATTTAAAACTATTTTTAGAGAAGGCTGAGAGCTTACATTAACGACGCTATTATCTGTGAAGGTACTATTTGGAATGGTAACAATTCTTCCATCTAGGGTTCGGATCCGTGTACTTCTTAGACCAACTTCTTCAACTGTTCCATCATAACCTTGGATTTGAATCCTTTCTTTAACCTTGAACGGCTTATCTACAAAAATCATTATTCCTGCAAAAATGTTTTTTACAGAGTCTTGTGCTGCTAGCGCTAAGGCCAATCCACCAATACCGAGACCCGCAATCATCGCTGTAATATCGAAGCCAATGTTATCAAGGCCAATGATGACACCAAAAGTCCAGATGATACCTTTCACTGCCTTGGACAATACTGGTAGGATATAGTTATCCGCTCCTCCCTCTGTTTTTTCAATAAGTGGTAAAACAACTTCTGTTACCAGTGCATCAAATACTTTTGCGGCTGTTGATGTTAGTGTGAGCACTAGGGATACTGATGCTACACCTTCAAGGAAAGATAATAAGCCAGAGTTTGAAATGTTTAGATAATGAATGGCGACCCAATAACCAAAAATTAAAATTGAATATCTAATTGGTTTTTCTAGCTTCTCAATTAACACATCATCAAGGTTTGTTTTAGTTTTCGCCGTAAGCTTTTTGATAATGTTTGAGATAAACCAATAGACAACCTTGGTGGCTATAAATGTCCCTATAATGATTCCTAAGGCAATGGCCCAATCTTGAATTGAATTCCCTAAAATAATACGTTTCAGAACTCCCATACTATATATTTTATTGTTTTCTAGTTAGTTATAAATAGTCGTTGCTCATTTTTAGCAGCGTTCAAAGATAAGTAGGATTCTGTTATTAATGGCCAATAAATGGCAAGCAAGTGAAATAGCTTAGCTTCTTTTTAGGACTCAAATGTTTCTTTAAGTGTTCCCATGTTTCCATTGTGAAAGTCGTTGACTGCCTGCTGAAGCTCTTCTTGGGAGTTCATGACAAACGGACCATAAGAAGCAACAGGTTCTCCAATAGGCTCTCCGGATAAAACAATAAACCGAGTGGGTGCCGTAGTTTCTAAATCAATATATTCTCCATTGTTTTCAAACCAAACCATGTCTTTCGTCTTTACTTTTTGCCCATCTATGACAAGGTTTCCGTTTAACACATAAAGTAGCGTGTTGTATGTATTCGGAATAGGAAGCTGGAGTTTAGCACCTAATTTAGCTTCAACACGAAGTAATGTTTGAGGGCTGTACGTTTTCGCTGGCCCTATTTTAGATTCGAATTTACCCGCCACAATACTGATTTCTGCGTTTTCTTTTTTGATTTTAGGTGTCTCATCAGCTGAAATTGGAAGGTAATAAGGCGCTTCCATTTTATGTTTTGCTGGGGTATTTACCCAAAATTGAATAAACTCTTGGTCTCCCCCTTGCTTTACTAACTTTATTCCGGGACGTTCACTATGGATAATTCCATTACCAGCGTGCATCCATTGAGTTCCCCCTGAGGAAATAACAGCAGTATTACCTAAAGAATCTTGGTGCCGAACACTCCCTTTAAAGATAAAAGTTACTGGTGAAAAGCCGCGATGCGGATGAGGACCTACACCAAGTTCGCTTTGTTTTCCTCCTGGCGTCAAAGGTTCGTCCCAGTGGTGAATTAATAAAAAAGGATCAATTGCATCTATACCATGTATTGGTAATGGCTGGTCTAATAAATGCCCGCCCATATTTACACGTTGCGCCCTTACTATGGTTTTTACTGAACGAACTTTCATTAGCATATATTTTGGTTAACCAATATAAAAACCCTAATCCATTATTGTTCAAAAAATGAATTTATTTGTGGGTTTATTTAGTGTTATTGATGCTCAAATAAATATAGTGTTATAAAACAATGTTGTACAAATCCACTCATACAATTGGGTTGCATTAATGCCCCTTCTTTTTTATATTTGATTTCTCATTTCTTGATAAAGAAATGAAAGCGATATTAATTTTAAATTTTTATAAAATGACAACAGAAAACGATCTTTTAGAAGCTCAAAAAGAGTGGGGAGCGGGTGTTGTAAAAATAGGTTCTTTAAAGAATAGTCGTTCGGAATGTGAAGCGTATACTTCTGAATTTTTAGACAAACTTTATTCCTTTGAGGCAGGCCCAGTTCTCTTTAAGCCGACCAAGTGTAAATCACAACAATTTAGGCCATCCAAGGCAGAGGCTGTATCTTATTTCATTGCCGGAGATGACCGTGTATGTTCTGAAGATAATGGTTTTGCCATTCAGCCATGGACAAAAGTGAGGTTTGAAAACGCTGGATTTATTTTAGAAGAAAACCGTGCAATCGCCATGGGGAATTACTTCTTTACTGATTTAGATGGAAATGAAGCCAAAGTGGAGTACACTTTTGGGTATAAAGTAGTAAATGGTTCGATAAAAATAGACCTACACCATTCTTCTTTTCCATATAATCCTTAATCTTGGCATTGAGGTATAGACAAGTCTGAATTAGATCTGCTTGCCAGGCTGATACTAAGAAAACTGAAGTATTCAACAAAAATCCACCCTCTTTCTTTTGGTCAATAGATTGAAATAAAGAGGGTATGTATGTTTTAGGTTATTCAAAGAGCTTTAAGCAGTATATAGGCATTAGGTAGGTTTCCAAACTTAAATTGAAACTGAACGTTTGAACAAATAATGGAAGCAATCATTACAATTGTAGGTTTTTTAGGTGCTGGAAAAACAACCCTGCTGAAGCATTTAGTAAGCTCATATGTGGATAATTCTTGGCGTCCTTTTCTTATTCTCAATGATTATGAAAATGCATACTTAGATGCTCAGCAATTTGTGGATCAAGTGGAATCTAATAATGTTTGGCCTTTGAATGGAAGTTGTATTTGTTGTAGCGGCATCAATGAACTTCGGGATAACGTGAATAGAATTCCTGAGCGAGAAAAGGGAATCACGCTCATAGAGGCAAATGGAACATCGGACGCATGTGCTTTGATGGGGTTTTTAGGGGTTGGTCTTGATCAACGATTTTTACCACCTATACAAGTTTCTGTTGTAGACGTTCGGAATTGGCAAAAACGAGGTGAGTACAACGACCTCGAAGCAAATCAAATTCAGGTTTCATCCCTTGTCGTATTGTCTCATTATGATGATTTACCTAAAGAAAGAATTGAGGCTGTATCAAGATCCATTAAAGCAATCAATCCGATAGCTGACATAATGAATATGGAAGAAATCGATATATCCTTGCTTCCTAAACTTGATCCATCAAAACAGCCACATAAAAAACTAGACCACCACAAAGCTCACTGGTCCTCCTGCTCAACAGATTTACCGAAATTAATGAGCACTGAGTTTATTTATAAAGTCTGTAAAGAAATTCCTAATAGTATTCTTCGCGTAAAGGGCTGTACACAAATAGGGGAGGAGGAGCATTATACTTATTTCGAAAGGACTCCTGATGGTACCGTTTCAATTCGGCCCTTTTTTGGAATTCCTCAGACTGGTCCAAAGTTAATTACTGTTGGTCCTGGAAGTGATCCTTCTATGTTGCAAAAGATTATTGATAAGATTTTGGCAATTTAAACTTAGGAACATTAACCTCAATCACAATCAACCTCTGGAGTCCACAATTTAAAACGCTCAAGAGAACCAATGTATGAGCCTTTAATCAGTTCACCGCTAACTGTTTCAATGACATAACGAAGTTTGGAATTTGTAGCGTTGATATGCTCAATTTTTATTTCAGCATATTCCACGACTACTAAATTGTTACCAATAGTAAACGAGGAAGCCACAGTATCTGAATTTAATATAGTGTTGGTTCCTTCAATTGTACCCCACGCATTTGAATGTTCGCCCCAGGTCATATTTCTCTCCATATGAATTGTGAAGTCATTGACATCTTCAGGTCTTGCGTATTGATAAACTCCATCAGCAAGTTCTGTTTGTGGGAACCATATTTTTACGGATGCGCTAGGGTTTTCAATATAACCACTCCAATTCCCCCAACATCCGAGTACTAAGCTGTCTCCAATCACTCCATCATTAAGGTGAATAAAATTATTTATCCATTCATAGTTGGTATCAATATAAGCCCTATTTGTTTCAACAAGTTCACCCGTACTTTCAATTAAATAATGGTTATTTAAATCAAAATCGAATTCAAATCGATAGTTACTATCGCCAGTATTTTCTTTAGAACATCCTGTGATTGTAAGTACTGAAAGAATTATAAAGATCGAATAAGCTTTCATAGGGATACGTGCTTTTAATTTAATTCAAAAGTACTTAAACAAAAAGCTGAGATAAATACCTTATTCATGGTAAATCTCTAAGCCGCCAAATGGTTTAAAAGATCAAAACGCGTTTATTTATTCTTTTTTGTCGCTCGAATCATGGCTTCTAGTTGGTCCCACATTTCTTGCGGAATGTCTTCTAATAAATTAAACTCCCCAGCTCCCTTTAGCCATTCTCCACCATCAATGGTAATAACCTCTCCATTGATATAAGAGGAAAAGTCTGATACCAAATATGCGGCTAAGTTTGCCAGCTCTTGATGCTCGCCGACTCTATTTAAAGGTACTTTTTTGGCCATATCAAATTTTTCTTTCAAGTTTCCAGGAAGCAGTCTATCCCATGCTCCTTTAGTAGGGAAGGGGCCTGGGGCAATTGCGTTGAATTGCATTCCATATTTTGCCCATTCCACAGCAAGGCTTCTTGTCATGGCGAGAACACCGGCTTTCGCCGCTGCACTTGGCACAACATAACCCGAACCGGTCCAGGCATAGGTTGTTACAATATTGAGCACTTTTGCGCTTTCCTGTTTGCTTTTGATCCAATGTTTTCCAAATGCAAGGGTACAGTTTTTAGTCCCTTTCAGAACAATATCGATAATTGTGTCAAAGGCATTTGCTGATAAGCGTTCAGTTGGAGATATAAAGTTTCCGGCTGCATTATTGAGCAGGACATCTACCTGGCCAAAAGACTTTAGCACTTCTGCTAAAACATTTTCTACCTGATCATAATGCCGAACGTCACACTGAACTGGCAAGCAGGTCCCACCTGTTTCTGCCTCGAGCTCTTTTGCGGTATTTTGTAGTTTATCTATGTTCCTTGAGGTGATGGCTACTTTTGCTCCGAGTTCTAAAAAGTAACGTGACATGGCCTTACCCAGCCCACTACCTCCTCCGGTAACAACAATGGTTTTCCCTTTGAGTGCATCATCGCGAAGCATTTTTTCTGTATGTTTCATAGTGCTTATTATTTATGGTCCTTTTTAGCTTTAAATTAAGGTTTTTCAATCATATGTAGATTGTTCATTTTCTCAATTAAGTCACCTGTGATAGCCACAACCGATGGTTTTGGAATGTTGTCTTTGTCAAAAGGCCAAAGACTGGTTGGGTTTTTTAGGTCAGTGGTTTGTTCACCCGGATGCTGTACACTAAGAAATAAGGTCTTGCCATCTGGAGAAAACCATGGCCCTGTAAACTCTGCATCCCGAGGTGCATTGGCGACACGAATTACTTTCCCTGCATCATCGCCGATTCTAGGAATTACAAACAAGCTATTGTTTTTAAAATCCATATATGGCGCTTCTTCTTTGTTCATGGCGCTTCCTGATATATCAGTAGTCATCCATAGGTTTCCAGACAAGTCGAAAGCCAAATTGTCTGGGCATGAAAACCCACTTTCTCCCCCGCCCGCAAGATATACAGAAGCGTTAAAACTCAAGGAATCATGTTTATTATTTTCTTCTTCAATCTTCATGATAGAGCCATGAAAATCACCTTTCGGTTTATTATTGGTTAGCGAGACAAGAACACTTCCTGTGATAGGGTCTATTTCAATATCTTCAGGTCTGTTTAATTCTGTCGCGCCTAATAATTTTGCTGCTTCTCTTGCTCTAATGAGCACCTCTGTTTGATTTTTAAATGCGCTCTTTAGAAGTGGCTGATTTTCCCAGTCTAAAGGAATCCATTTACCATTATTCGTATCGGCAACATACAATGTTCCCTCTTTTAATGAATTGGGTTTGGAAGAAATGAATTTATATAAATGCTGGTCATTTGTATCATCTCCGCTATACGCGACAACGCGCTTGTCTTTTAGCTGAAATAAAGTGCAACATTCATGAGCAAACCTTCCCAGTGCAATGTGCTTTTGTATGGCACCATTTTTTGGATCAATTTCAACTACCCAACCATAGTGTTCAGGTGGGTATTTATAGAAATTTTCCCAACCCATAGCGCTTGGTCTATGATAAGTACTCCCATCATTTAGATGCTCCGTTTCCCCATAAAACTGATCGTAGTTTTCCTCACAAGTCAAGAATGTCTTCCATGGTGTAATCCCCCCTGAGCAATTACTATGTGTACCAATAACAGTTGTTTTTTCCTTGATAGGTGTGTCCCAATTGAGGCTAATCGGTGTTTTGGCCGTAATCCTTCGATTGTGGGGGTCATTATGGACAATTTTCCATTTTCCGTTTTCTTGACGGATTCGGACGATGCTGCCACCAACGTTATACATTTCTTTGTCAACTTGTTCAATGGTTCTTTCTTCATTTGGATTACCAAAGGCATAGTTCGAAACAAAAAGAGGGTGCACGTATTCATGGTTGACCCATAGCAAGCCGTCCTCAGGATGTTTTTCATCAAAAGGGATGAAACAGGTAAAATCGCAATTGAATCCAAAAGTATCCTCGTCACTGATCTTATCATTCCATTTGATTAGGGTATGGTAATCAAGACCTTTGGTGATTAGTAAATCATCTTTATCCGAAGCGACGAGACTTTTAAGTACGAGCTTTTTTAGTTTATTAATTTCATCAATTGATAATCCTTCGCTGATGATTGAGCTGTTGCTGTTTCCGCAACTCATTAAAAATGATGGAGTGATGGCTACACCCAAACTGACCTTGCCCAAAAAAGAAATAAACTCTTTTCGGTTATATTTTTTATTTTTCATGTGGTCTTAATGTGAATTAAACAAGCGAGATGGCACAAAGTTTAATTTAGTGATTATTGCTAATCTTTACTAAAAATCAGCGCTAATAACGAAATATACAGGGTTGTTTCCTACCAATGGACTCGCGTTTTTATAGTTTGGATTGAAGATTAAGGAGGCATTCAAATTAAGATGATGCTTCAAGAAGCTTATTTTTCGATGTCCATTAATGCCTAGTGTTGTTATTCCTCCGGCATCATAAAAGCTCAACCACTGATCCCCAGTGATGCCTCCTGCTGTAAACGAAAGACTTTCATTTAGCTTATACGTTACTTCAAGATATACACCGTTCGTATTGTCCTGTTGGTTGCTATAAATTACATAACCGACTTGGGCTTCTAGAAAATCATTTTCGTATTCCACTCTTGCCTCTATAAGGTGCTGAGTATACTTAGGTCGATATTCAAAATAATCGTTGTCTTGGTCCTCTGCATTAAAGAAGAAATAGTCGTCAACAAGGAAAGAAAAGTTTTTGATTTCATAGCAAGCATATAGCTCAAGCCATGTTCCAAACTGAGCTTTAGATCCATTTAAGGTCGTTGTTCCAATAGCCCCAATCGAAAAGTTCTTGTACGAACCTGAAAGGTCTCCCCACACTGAAGGAGATGCGCCATAGTCTAGACCTCTCCAAATATTTCTACTTGATGCACCCATGTCGATATTCAAGCTGAAGTCTGAGCTATCCAATTTCGCTTTTTCTTCTTGTGCGATTGTTTGAAAAGCCATCATCAGGAGGCATGTGATTCGAAAAACAATTTTCATTTTTGATCAGATTAATTGAGACAGATGTTTATTCTAGAAGCACTGCTTCATGAGCCTTATAGAAAAATCTTATTTAGGTAAAACAGAACCAATAGGACACTAAATATCGCTCCCGAATAACCAAATAATCGTCGTATAATATGATTAGGTTGCTTACGTTTTTCTTCACTCATTTCAGCTTCTCCAATATCGGACATAGAGATATACATGGCCCCAAATATTGACCATGAAAGCGCCATTTCGAGACCATCAATGAAGTAAACCAATGCTCCTGAAAGAACAAGAGAAAACCCAGCAATGAGATGAAGTGTTTCAATTGAGACTAGATACTTTTTTTTCATATTCTTATTCTAACAAACGCATTCGTCATCACAACAGCTCAAATCAGACAAATACATACCATTGGATTTCCATTTTTCTACGCAAAGTGAGATCTGTTCCTCATCGACTTTTTCTTTTCTTAAAATATCTTCTACTATTACACCGAAGCGTTGTCTAAATTTGTAGATAAAACAAAATATGTGGTTGTCGTGTCGTACCGAAGGTCCTGTCAAATACATGTTTTCTTGACCATCAAACTCATCAGCCTTTTCAGTTAATTTTGGGCTACCATCCTCCCTGTAGCTAATGAGCTCTTTTATCGGTTCATCGACAAGCGAAAACCCTGTTGCACATATTGGAATGCGCTCCGTTTTAATTACTTGTTCATCTTCGAGCTCAAGATGATACCCGTCCTCTTTTTTAATCACTGAATTGACTTTCCCAGTCACTTCATTGTACAATGGAGAATTTTGAATTTTCTTGTATTTTTTGAAAGTATGAGGAGACAAAACCTGAGATGGGTCACTTGTGCTCGTATCATCGATTTCGCTTGGGTCTATGAGCGTTACATTTTTTTGATTGCTCACGAGGTCATATGCCAATTGAATCCCACTTTCGTATCCTCCAATGATTGCGAAACCGTCTCCTTCTACCCGATCTGGATACCGAATATATGAGCTATGTATACAATGCTCAGCACCTTTTATATTTTTAATTTGTGGATTTTGAAATTCACCAGCAGCCCAAATCAAATATTTTGAAAAATAATCGCCTTGGTTGGTTTCAACAACCCACCCATTTGGCATCTTTTTGACATGAATAACTTCAGTGCTGGATTGGATATTTATCTGAAAATAATTTGCAACAAGCTCTAGGTATTCAGCGTACTCGTCGCCTAATAAGTGCTCTTTGTTAAACGAAAATGCAGGTGAGGTACCTTCGCAAATGGAATTTAAATCCATTTGGCCAAAAGCATTGCTTGGAAAAGATGGAGTAATCATTTCCATATTCTTGGGCCAATCTATAAATGAATTCCCTATTTGTTTTTTCTCAAGAACAATGTAGTCGTTGCCAGCTTGGCTTAAAAGAGAGGCCACTCCAATACCTGCAGGTCCTGAACCAACTACTATTGTATTGTATATTGTCATAATACTTTAACGCTTAAGAATTTAGTATGCAAAAATAATGCATAGATCGCTAATTACAACACAGATGCATTAAGAATGTTTTTATCGTTTTAGACGAGTGGATTTATTTCTTTCCTTACCTAAGGATATTTTATAGTCATCCATGTTACCTCTGATTTTGAGATTCAAATAACGGGTCTTTTTATTTGGATCTGCACGAATAATTTCATCTTCATCCTGTTGCTCTTTTTGTGCTTTGTTTTTCCCAAAAAGGGTATACCTAGCCCCCTGCTTAATCACTGACCAAGGGATCTTTACATAATACTCCATATTCAAGTCCATATCCTGCTTGCCGGACAATTCAAAATGCCCTAATGTCGACTCTATGGTCATATTGGGTATGCTGAGTTCACCATTTGTGATGTCCATGTGGTTCTCTAGGGTGTCAAAGCGCACCGAGCTAAGGTCTTTGTCTCCCATGTAATCTGAAAGCATAAGCATATAATTGTAGTTCTCGAGTCTGCCATTCAGTACCTGAATATCCATGTGGATTTCAGATTGGTCAAGATCAGGAACCATATCTGGGTACATCCTTATTTTCCCTGTAATATCTGCTGTGAGCTTTCCGTGTAAGTTTTCCGAGACAATTGCATCTTGTCCGAAGTTTTCAAATTTAAAAAGCAGTTTGTCTAGTTCGATATTTTGGAATTTTAGCTTGGGGCTCAGATAAATATGCTTGGGATCACTGCCGTTGAAGTATCCCGACATTCTGACATCACCGCCTGCAGCTTTTAGATCAAGGGTGTCAACGTACAGGTAATGATTTTTAGTCGTGCGAAGACGCGAATGAATGTTTTTTAAGTCGATTCGGTGATAGATAAAGTGACCTACATCAACATCAATCGTCATATCTGTGAACGGCAGCTCATATAAGTTGAAAGCATTGTCATGCTTGACATTACTTTCTGTATTGGCTTGATCAGCTTCAGGGAGCTTGAAATTAAACAGCTGATCGAAATCAATATAATTCGCCTTCAAGCCTATGTGGTTGTCTCTTTTTCTAGTGCCAAGGTTTTTACCGAGGTAATAATTCATGTCTAGATCGAAGACTGTCCTGCCTATTTTTCCATGAAGGTCTTTTACCAAGAGGTGCTCATCTTCATAATGAAAACGTCCTTTGAAATCTTCAAACCGCATTGGATGTATATGCATTTTAGCATTCAACTTATCTAGGTCAAGGTCAATGGAATGGAGTGCTGATTCACGGTAATGCATACTAGATTGAAGGTGAAGGAGAAGCCCATCTACCTCTTCATGCCTATAGTCCTCTGGCACATAATTCTCTCCACCATAAGAAAAGAGGTCTTCCAAGCGTAAAAGCTCAGAACTAAATGTAAGGTCTAAATCTACATCTCCATCTAGTGTGTCTTTCATCCAAAACCCATAGTCATGGGCCAAGCCGTTCAGATGAAAGTCAGTGTCATCAATATATCCTGTAAAATCCTTAATGCGCATATCCCTTTCCCCAATCAATAAATCCATGTGGAAGTCGTGTAGCTCATGAGGATAATGCTTGAGCTGCGCATGAAGGCTATCTATAAAGAATTCTCCCACAGGCAGGTATTTAGATTCTGTAAATGCCCGCGCTGATGAATTGAAGGACAAACCAACCTTCAAGTCCTCTATTTTTTCATCAATACCCGTGCTGTCTTTTTTTGAATAATTTGTGATTTCGGAAAGGTCCATCTTTTTGGAGGCAATATCTAGATGCGCATATACAGGTATATCGGTATGGTGAACAATTGCAGGTAGGTCAGATAGTTGCCCTGTTATAGATAGATCTGAGCCGCCAAATTTCATGTCAAATAAGTCAAGCTCAGCCTTTTTTCCATTCATAATCAAGTGGAGGTCTAGTTTTTCTAAAGTTGCAGGAAGCTCTGAGGATTTGAGAGAAAAGTCCTTAACGCTCAGCTCGCTGAAATAAGCCTGGTTTAGCTCATTTAAGGCAAGCTCTGGTCGCTCTAAGTCAATGATGTCATGAAAGCGCATTTCTAGCTGGGCACTTCCCTCGGCTTCAACATCTTCTAGATTTAAGAATTTTGCTAAAAAACCAATATTAAAGTCTGCATTGAGCCTCATATCGACTTCAGGTTGTGTGAAGTTTTTCACCAAGATAGACCCTAAAAACCGTCCTGTTTCAAGTTTAGCAGTCATTCCTGTAAGCGAGAATTCTGTCGTTTGAAGATTTCGTTCTGCGCCATTTGTAAAGTGGCCCTTAAAACCCATATCATTGATGCGTTTTCTAGCCTTAGTATTTTCAAGAAAAGCCTCACTAGCCCCAAATCGCAAATCAATAAAGGGCATAATACCGTGTAGCGTAGGTCCTTTTAGGACAGCGTTGAAATAAATCTTTCCAGCATTTTTATAGCGTTCAAGTACGGGAATTAAATTCTGAGGGGCAAAGGCAATGAGCATATCAAAATTTGGTTTACTACCTTTTATTTTAAGGTCCAAGCTCACATCGTTTTTTAGATCGATTGAGCCCTCGATGTCAAAGTCACCATGCTCCATTCTAATCCCTGAAGGTTGAAACACCAATTTACCCGTCTTATCATTTAAGGAAAGATCCGTATGAAACTCAAAGTGCTTTCGTTTAATGTAGGTTGAATCACCGTTGTTCACGATGTTGAGTTCAAATTCAGTATCGATATGTGCATTGATTAAATCACCAGCTGTTTGAAATCCTCCTTTTGCATAATAAATGAAGGTTTCAACATCTACGTTTGTCGCCTCATCTAGTTTATGAATATCTATGTTCCGCAGCTGTATGTTTTTCAAGTGAATATCCATTGGGTTTTCCCCAGCTGCCTCTTTATTTGTTTGTAAAGCATTTTGAATATTCAGGGTTCCGTCTTTATGGAAGATTAGGTTCAATGCACCGTCCTCTATCAATAGGTTTTTGATATCAAAATTGCCCTGAATGATGTCCCATACATTAAATCCAGTGTAAATATCCTTAACACTAAGGAGCTTTTCTGCCTTGCTGTCTTTCGATTCCAAGATACCTACATCGTCAATCTTTATTGAGATATATGGGAAATTAGCAAAAGGTTTGAGGTGGGTTCTTCCTATTTCTATTTTCCCCTTATATCCTTTATTCAGGGCTTCTATTTCAGCCTGAATTAAGTCATGCTGTTTAAAGTAAAGTATACTTAAGGCAATCGTGAGTAGTAAAATCGGAAGTGCAAAAACAATACCTAAAAAGCGGAACCAGAATTTTTTTTTGCGAAGAAAGGATCGTTTCATGCGTTCGATAAAGTGAGTCTAAAGTTAGTCATCAATTTAACGTCATCAAAGCACTTTTGGTACGTCAGAAGTAAAATAAAATCAGGTAACATAAAATTCACATTGTAAATTGTTTGTTAATCTAAAACATTGAGTACTTTTGCGCTCTCAAATACTAAAATATTAATTATGAAAGTATCTTTAATTAGTTTATTTACAGGTCTTTTGCTATCAGTTTCAGCACAAGTTCCGAATTGGACACAGTATACCTGTGACGGTAATTCATACAGCATGTATACTGAGCTGTCTAAAGGAAAAGCAGTAGTCATTAACTTCTCAAGTCTTTGGTGTGCAGGTAGTACGGCTGGCGCGCAGTCTACGGAAACTCTTTGGCAAAATACAATGACTGAAAACGTAAAAGTTTTTGGGTTTATTCATGAAGATCAAGATTTTAACACTGCAGATTGTGATGACGCAGACCTATGGGATTCAGCTCATGGTATAAGCTATCCGACGTTTATCAATATTGATAATGTGCTTCAAAATTATATCAACAAGTATACGCAGAGCGGAGCAACAACACTGCCATGGTTTTTATTGTTTCTTCCAGATGCAGAATATCCAGAAGCAAGTCAGCTTGCCTATAGTGGACATGATATGAATACATTAAACCATATACTGAATGACCAATGGCTGCAGTCCGCTGAGCTTAGTGGTGTTACCGCATCTAATAAAGTATTGGTTAAAATTTTAGACCATATGGGTCGCGAAACTGAATTTAAAGCGAACACTCCGCTTATTTATGTTTATTCGGATGGGACTACAGAAAAAGTATTTACCATAGGACAATAAATAATTCAAAATAAATATAGAATAGCCTTCCGATAAACGGGAGGCTATTTTTTTGTCTTTACTTTTTAGGTTGAATTACTTTTTCTTCTTCGGAGTAATAGAAAAGTGAGGACTGCTCCGATTAAAAGTCCTATCCCTAGAAATAAAAATCTTTCATTTTTGATCTTCTCATTAATACGCTCTTTTGCCTTCAATGATTTATTATCTTTTTTGGTCTTTGCGGTCAATTGGTTATGAAGAATCTCTAACGAATCGATTACCTGCATTTCATGTAAATGAATGGAGTCTTGCTTATTGGCGAATTCATCGATTCCCATGAGTACAAGTTCAGGGTTGATTTGACTGCGCTTCATCATTTTAACAAATGCATCAGGCAGCTCAGGTTTTGAAGGCAGGTTATCTCTTTTAATATTGAGGGCTCTAATTTTTTCTTTTATTTTTCTGTCAAGCCAATTTGAATTCTCATATACTAAGGCATATATGTATCCAAGTAATGCATTTTCATACGAGCCATACTCCATATTGAAGTCCCCGATGGTTTCTAAAAGATTCGCCATGACTTTATTAGGGGCAGGTGTGAACGGGGCCCTTGTTCGTAGCTGATAAAAAAAGTTTCGATTGATTTTTTCAATGTGCCGAGGGGACATCTCTCTATTTGTATGTTTGATAAGCTCTTCTATTTCAATGATATTGTTGTGATCCAGCCACCCCGGAGCATTTTTTTCTTTTATTTTCGCTTCAAGAATCTTGATATGAATCCACTCGCTACCGAAATGAGAACTGTGGTTGATTTCATATCCTTTAGAAATGTATTCTAGAGCCTTTGTGAGGTTGCCATTTAGCTCATAGCAGGTTCCCAAATTAGATAATAAATTGTATTCGTCAGGATGCTTTTCTACTAAAGGAATTAGAATATGTATCGCAGAATCTATCTTACCTAATTTCATGAGGTTTACCGATATGTCAGACCATGTTTTGAAGGTCGCTTCGCCTGTTTTAGTTATTTGAGCAAGTTTGTTGAGCCTCGTTTGTATTCTTTTAGTATCAAAGTGAGACATTCTCTCTGATAAGTATAAATATCGTGTGTGGATACGTTTGCCGTC
This sequence comes from uncultured Cryomorphaceae bacterium, assembly GCA_913052055.1. Lineage (GTDB taxonomy): Bacteria > Bacteroidota > Bacteroidia > Flavobacteriales_D > Crocinitomicaceae > UBA952. The sequence goes on along the minus strand of CAJXDT010000008.1, from coordinate 5,511 downwards.
TAAGGTGAATCCATATTCATTCCCGCACGAGAATACTGGGTTAAAGAGCTGCCAGCTAAATGCCAAAATCAGAAAACATTTCATAGGTTTTCTTTATGCAACGCGAGGAGGGAAGAAAGGGTACAATAGGGGTTATCCCAGAGAGTAATAAAAGATATAGGAGTTTAAGATCATGTAGAATAAAGCGGGTAATGAAACCCACAGGCTGTCTTTAGATCTTATTCTTACTGCCAAGCCACAAAACATTAGCAATGCGAGACCAAAAGAAGAAGCACTCCATAAAGGGTTATATAAAAAGCCAAGAAGGAGTCCTGTTGCGCCAAGAAATTGACAGACAACAATTACCCGTCCCAGATTTTGCATGCCCAGTCGCCTCAATTCATCTTTCATCCTAGCCGAGAGGAAGTAGTGTATTGAGTAGAAAAAGAAAGAAATGCTAGAAAATAGAATGCAGATTCTAAATATGTCCATTCCGGGTTAATTCATAGCTTCAAATGCAATGAAGGCACATAGAACCAACAAAATAAGAGATGGAAGGTGCTTGATCAAGGTGTTTTTAATTTTAAAATGAAAGCCCTGTGCTGCAACCATAAAGAGCCCCATTAGAATTGCGGCGGGCAATACCACAGCAGGGAACCAAATCCCAGTAACTAATAATGTACCTAGTGCTATTTTAGAAACACCAACGAGGCTTCTAGTTAAATCACTTAAGCCAAAGGTTTTGAATTCTGCGATGACGTTATGAAACCTAAAGGTCCAAACAAAGGCCACCGATATTGCCACGGCAATTTGAGCAAGCATTAATAAATCTTCCATTCTAGTTAAATTTAAAGGTTCTTAGTTTCCTACTACGGTAAGTAAAAACACCATTCCTACCAACCATAATATGGATATAATCCACCCTTTGATACTCAAAGAGCCTGGTCTGAATGCGTTTACAAATCTTCTATCCCTTTTTGAGAATAAAAAGTTAATTACTCCTAATCCAACGAGAATTATAATACCTAATATTCCAACAGGTGAATCCATAGTTTTTTATTAAAGATAGTAAAATCAACGACTTGAATTTTTTCTACTTGAAAGTACCTTCTCAATGTCATTGAGCCCAACGCCTTTTGCTTTCATTAGAATTAAAGTGTGGTAAAGAAGGTCAGCGACCTCGTTTTTGAACAGCTTTTCATTGTTGTCTTTTGCCTCAATGACTACTTCCACAGCTTCTTCACCAACTTTTTGGGCAAGCTTATTTATTCCTTGTTTGAAAAGGGTATTGGTATAAGAGTCTGGATCTGCCTGATCAATTCTTTGATTAATGGTTCTTTCTAATTCATAGATAAACCCTTTGTCTGTTTCTTCCTTGAAACAGGATGTACTTCCTGTGTGACAAGTCGGACCATTAGGAGTAGCTTTAATAAGAACCGTATCCTTATCGCAATCAACGAGAATCTCGTCAACGCGTAAGTAATTTTTTGAAGACTCTCCTTTCGTCCAAAGTCTGTTTTTACTTCTACTAAAAAAAGTAACAAGCCGCTCTGTTGTAGTCTTTTTAAAAGCTTCTTCGTTCATATATCCAAGCATTAAAACTTGAAGGGTAGTGGTGTTTTGAATGACGACGGGTACGAGACCATCACCTTTTTTGAAATCTATTTGCATCTTATGGGAATGTTATTGGTTTTTAAATAATTTTTTAATTGTGGTATAGGGATTTCTCCGTAGTGAAAAATACTTGCGGCTAACCCTGCAGTGGCTTTCGTATTGCTGAAGAGTTCTTTAAAATCGTTCATTGACCCAGCGCCACCTGATGCGATTACTGGCACATTCACAGACGCGCTAAGTGCTTTTATAATGCTTAAGGCAAAGCCTTCTTTTGTGCCATCATTGTTCATGGAGGTCAGAAGTATTTCTCCCGCACCAAGCTCCGCACCAAGTTGTGCCCATTCAATTGCATTTAGTGGCACTTGTGTTCGACCGCCTTGAATAAATACCTTCCAAGCACCAGAAATATATTTCGTGTCAATGGCTAGAACGACACATTGGCTACCGAAACGATTTGCTATTTCTGAAATTAATTCTGGTCGATTCACAGCAGATGAATTTATAGACACCTTATCTGCGCCTGCGGCAATGACCTTTGCTGCATCTTCGACTGAACGAATCCCGCCACCTACCGTAAAAGGGATGTCTATTTTTTCAGCGATGTTTTTTACAAGTGTAAGCAGTGTTTCCCTCTTTTCAATCGTGGCAGCAATGTCAAGGAAAACCAGCTCATCTGCACCTTCCTCAACATATTTCTGCGCCAACTCAATTGGGTCTCCTGCATCCTTTATACCGATAAAGTTTATGCCTTTTACAGTCCTGCCGTCTTGAATGTCTAAGCAGGGAATAATTCTTTTCTTTAACATAATTTCTTCAGTTCTTTAAGTGTTACTTTTCCTTCATAGATTGCTTTGCCCACAATTGCTCCTGCACAGCCAATTGCTTTGAGGTCCTTGAGGTCTTGTATACTTGAAATCCCACCGCTCGCAATAAGTTTCGTATTGGAATTTGATATTAAGTTTTCATAGAGTGAAAAGGCCGGACCAGACAGCATGCCATCTTTTGAAATATCCGTACAAATGGTTGAACGAATACCACGCTTTTCATATTCTTGAATGAGCTTGAGTACATCTATTTCTGAGGTTTGCTGCCAGCCATTTGTGGCAACCTTTCGATTCAGGCAGTCAGCGCCTAAAATAATTCGTTCTCCTCCATAGTCCTGAATCCAGGAGTTAAAGAGCTCGGGTTTCTGAACTGCAATACTGCCTCCAGTGATTTGATTGGCGCCTGATTCAAAAGCGATTTTTAGATCCTTATTTGATTTCAGCCCACCACCAAAGTCTATTTCGAGCTTTGTTTTTACTGCAATCTGCTCCAGTATTTTATAATTCACAATGCGTTTTGACTTGGCGCCATCAAGGTCAACGAGGTGAAGGTGTTTTATACCGTTCGCCTCAAATTCTTTTGCGACCTCTAAAGGGTTTTTATTGTAGATTTTTTTGGTTGCGTAATCTCCTTTCGTGAGTCGAACACAGCTGCCCTCTATGATATCTATTGCCGGAATGATTTTCATAATGCTAAAAAGTTTTTTAATATTTTTTCACCAAGGCCCGCCGATTTTTCGGGGTGGAATTGGGTTGCGTAAAAGTTGTCTTTCTGTAAGGAGGCACTGAATGGGATGTCATATAAACAGATGGCCGATGTCTGCGCTGAGAGTTCGGCATAATAGCTGTGTACAAAATAGGTGTCCTTATTGTTTTTGATATCTTCAAATAGAGGGCCTTTCAAATTATTGATACTGTTCCAACCCATGTGCGGTACTAGCTCTTTTTCTTCAAATCGGCGTACTTTATTTTTAAAAATACCTAAGCATTTTGTGGCACCCTCCTCACTTTCTGAGCACATGAGCTGAAGTCCTAAACAAATTCCTAGTACGGGCTGGGTAAGGTTTAAAATGACTTGGTCCAATTTGCGTTCACGCAAATATTTCATGGCGGGTTTGGCAGCTCCAACACCGGGAAAAATAACTTTATCTGCTTCCTTAAGTGTTTGTGCATCATCAGTTACCACACAAGGATAACCGAGCCTTTGTAGTGCATTTTCAACAGACTTGATATTGCCAGCGTTATATTTAACAATTGCGATCATAGTATTCCTTTTGTGCTTGGGATTGAATAATTATTGGTTTTCTCAACGGCCATTTTTATTGCCTTTGCAAACGATTTGAAAATCGATTCAATTTTGTGGTGCTCATTGCTCCCTTCTGCCTTTATATTTAAATTACATTTTGCTCCATCACTGAAGGACTTAAAGAAGTGCATGAACATTTCAGTTGGTACATCTCCAATCATTTCTCTAGTAAATTCAGCGTCCCAAACCAACCACGGTCGACCCCCAAAATCAATGGCAACTTGCGCCAAGCAGTCATCCATAGGTAATAAAAACCCGTAGCGCTGTATTCCTTTCTTAGCGCCGAGGGCTTGGGCAAAGGTTTCTCCGAGGGTGATGGCAACATCCTCTATGGTGTGGTGCTCGTCAATCTCAAGATCTCCCTTTACTTCAATGGAAAGCTCCATCGATCCATGTTTAGAGATTTGTGTCAGCATGTGGTCGAAGAAGCCAAGACCTGTTGAGATTATTGATGGGCCGTTTCCATCAACATTTATTTCCACAGCAATATCGGTCTCGCTTGTTTTCCGAACCCTTTTTGCACGCCTAGGATTTGATTTTAGGAATTGATAAATCTCACGCCAATTGGTAGTGCTTAAAACAGCGTCGGGCATGTTCTCATTGCCTATAAAAATCCCTTGTGCATTTAAATTTTTGGCAAGCTCAATGTCAGAAGCACGGTCTCCTATGACGAAGGAATCTTCCAAACAATAATTTCCGTAGAGATATTTGTTCAACAGACCTGTTCTTGGCTTTCTTGTTGGTGCATTGTCCTCGGGGAAGCTTTTGTCTATGTATATTTCATCAAAATCAACACCTTCGTTTGTAAATGCTTCAAGGATCTTGTTTTGAGGGGGCCAAAAAGTTTCTTCAGGAAAGGAGCTGGTTCCCAAGCCGTCTTGGTTTGTCACCATCACAATTTCATAATCGAGCTCACGTACAATGCGCGAAAGCCATTGAAAAACACCAGGATAGAATTCTAGTTTTTCCAAGCTGTCGAGTTGAAGGTCCACTGGCGGCTCAATAACCAATGTGCCATCTCTGTCTATAAATAATACCTTTTTCATGTTAAATTGATTTTAGTGCTTGTATGAGTAATTCGTTTTCAAGTGGAGTACCTACTGTGATTCTGATACAGTTTCGGAGCAGACTGTTTCGATTTCGAACAATAATATTCTTTTCGGCTAGGCAGTTATAAGTCTTGTCAGCATTCTCGAATTCGACGAGAAAAAAGTTGGTTTCAGAGTGGAAGACCTTGCGTACAATCTTGTTTTTTTTCAATTCCGCATAGAGCTGTTTTTTGTTTTCGAGAATGCGTGCCTTGTTTTGGAGAAAGTTTTTGGAACTCCTTATACACTCGATAGCTGCCGACTGGTTTAGTCCACTAATATTATATGGCGGCTTGACTTTATTGAGCAAGCCAATGATCTTTTCGTTGGCAAAAGCGAAGCCTATTCTGGCTGCAGCAAGACCCCACGCTTTGCTCATGGTTTGGCTAACGACAAGGTTTGGGAAACGTTTGATGCGTGTTGTGAAAGATTTTTTGTTGCTGAAGTTGCCGTATGCTTCATCAATTAAAACGACACCCTTGAAGTTTTTCACAATGCGTTCAACAACGGCTTGGTCGGGACTATTTCCTGTTGGGTTATTGGGCGCACAGATGATGATAAGCTTCAGCTTTGGGTCAGTGATTAGCTCGGAGACACTTTGATAATCTATGTCAAATTCCTCATTCAGCTCAACTTTAACGAGCTCAATATCATTGATGGCTGCGCTTACATCATACATGCCGTAGCTTGGTGAAAATGT
>CAJXDT010000007.1:0-68301 GCA_913052055.1 uncultured Cryomorphaceae bacterium | reverse complement strand
ATAGGGGCAAATGTACTGTTCTTGTACTAATTATGAGAATAGAAAAAGCCTATTTCAAAAAAAATAAAAAATGAAAATATTATTTGTATCCCTAGTTATTGTATTATCAAACGGAATACTTGCGCAATTCGAACCAAAAGGGATTTCTAGTTTCAATGTAACAGAAGTAAAAAATGTAATCCCTAAAAAGCTACCAATTTTAAAAGTCAAAAGTGAGGATAGTGGCTTGCTCTCGTTTAACGGTACAAATACAGTTGAAATACCAGAATTGAATCCGATTGGTTCTGAAATATGGACTTTAAAGCCGATAAAGTTAATAGGAAAGAGAAAGCAAGTAAAGGCTTTTACAGCGCCTCAGCATATGTTGGACAAGGATTTTTATAAAGATAGAATATACGAAGACGATGCTCCTTTTTTGCTTCATGAATACCTTGGTTTAAGATACTTAAATCGTAAGAAATTGATAAAGGAAGTGTTTGCTATTTCAACCCAGGAAGATAGTCAAGTTGCCACTCATCTTCTTTTTGCACTATACATACATCCTTCTTATGCTTCTGATGCCGAATACGCAAACATCGTATATTGGCTACTTGACTTAAATGAAGCAAAAGAGACCACACGGAGTTATATGAACGATCTTGAAAAAGTTGAGGATGGAAAAATGGGCTTGAATACATTTAATGAAAAATACAAGACTAAAAATACGATGCTGAATACGAAAGAATATTCGGATTTTTTAAATAGATATTTAACTTCATACGAAATCAAGAACGATTTCTTTCCCACGCATAATGACGGCTTTAAAATGAATTTATCTAGTTCTGGCTTGAGTCTTGACTCGGTTAAGGTAGAATTAACGGCTTATGAAAAGTCATTAAATCATTTGAAAACCTTCAATGAATCAATCAACGATTTTTATGACAAATATTATAACAAATACATTTATCGTAAATCATACTCAGCTTATGTTGACTTTGCAAATGTAGAGGCGGTTAAAATAATGAAAGCCTATGATGAAAATTGGAGTAGCGAACAGCATATTGTTTTGTCGCACGAAATACATGATAGTGGGATTAGAAACTCATATAAGACCATTGTTAAGACCGCTGATATTTCTAGTCAAGATAAAGAACCCAATATTGTTGTAACCTTAGAATATAAACCAAGTCTAAATTGGGAAAATGCTGAATATGATATCTTCAAAGTAAAGCCTTCATGGGAGACCTATCTGACATTTACCGATACACTGTACCAGCTAACTGATCCTGATTTTTATAGTCCTTCCAGAATCAATGCTGATTCTGCATTTACTATTGACACATTTAAAATTGCAGAAGTTGATGCGTATGGCAATAAACTAGTCAAAAGTTATTTTGGGAAATATAAATTAAATGATTTGCCTGTAAGAGGTTTGATTAACGGAGTTACTAAGTCAACCGGGTTCTTCAGAAAGGGAGATGGTCCTGTTACATTACGTTCTACTTTTGAGCCCAAGAAAGACTCTGTTAATTTAGGCCGAGGGTATTTTACATTTGATATCAGCAAGGCCTATTCGACTTATTTAGAAAATTATAATCGAGCCAAAGTACGTTTTGCAGAAGAGCGGGCTGCGGAGGCTGCGGAGGAAGAAAGACTTAAGGCAGAGCGGTTGGCCCAAAAGAAGAAACTGTATGCCAAGTATGGAAAAAAATATGTGGACGCAGCCTACGACTTCGAATTCATCGTCGGGATGCATGAAGACCTCGCAAATATTATTGTTCAGCAACTCTGGGATGTTCATAGTTCTGACCAACTAGGAACAGGGCACAATCGATATTGGCTCAAACCAAACAGCTCTGTCGGAACAAAAAGAGTGATGATCACAATTAAAAACAAGAAAATCACCAAAGTATCTTCGTGGTAATATCGTGAATTTAAGTTCAATTTAACGTCTCGAAAGTATTCAATCGTTCTTTTTCTGAGCATCCTAAAATACTACATGTACTAGTTTTGTACTAGTTATTAAGTTTAAAAAAACATAATTACATAAATTCCGCACCATGAGAAAATTATTGTTTTTAACGTTTTTGATTTTATTTTTGAATCCATCCTTTTCCCAAGAGAGGTATTCTGATTTAAGAAAAGCCGATGCGGATTTCAGAAATAATAAGATAAACTTGAATCAATTTCCTTTGGATGAAGCCCCGCCATTTGGGCAGTTCACTTTTATGGAGAAGAAGTATGTTGCCTTATTCAAAGATCAGATACTCAAAAACTTTCATAAGTCCACCAATCAAAACGCGTTTATGGTTACTGACGTTGATAACGGATATATTTTCTTCACTGGGAGTACCCCAAAACGAGAGGATGGTTATGTGGTATTAAATTCAGTTTTACAAGGTCCTTTAGGTTACACTAGCCGACCTGACACGCTATCAGATGACTTTATGTTGGGCAAAATTGAGTTTAGAGAGTTCTCCGGAAGCTCAATTGATGACCGTCTAAAAAAGATAATTTCAGACCTTTACCAAGGAAAGGTTAAAAATGGGCAGGTATTTGATCTAGGTACCGTTAGAATCAATTGCTATCTAAAGAACTCAAATGAACAAAAAGAAGCCGTAAATAACTTTTCTTATGATCAACAAACAAAACCTCTGCTAAAACCCGTCAAAATAGATACAGTATGGATGTATGACCAAACACAACGAATTTCAGGAAAAATAAACGGCGTCTATTTTGAAGGTTCGGGGTATGCTTTTGCTGATGCAATATTATCTAGTACCAAGAACTTATGGAAAACAGATTACCATCCGGAAACAATCGCTTATAAAAAGCAAGATTTAAATACAACTGCAAAGTGGGCGGAGTTGATCCCTTTTGGTTTGTTTAAGGAGTATTTTGTGAAACCAGCATCATTCCGTAAAACGAATCAAATGTTTCAATTAGAATTAGATTTAAACCTCACTCATTTTGATGTAAAGGGGATGAAGGGTGCCGCTTGTCTTATTCCGAATGTAGGAGTGTTTGATGATACTACGTTTCAGTTCTCATCAGTGAATTTCAAATTCAACCCAAAAGACCTATTAACGAATCAAAAACGTATGTGGCAGATTGGTCATAGCCGTGATCAAAACCTTCTTTATGAAACATTTCTTGACAATTGTGTTGCTCAGTACAAGCAATACCTCAAAGATCCAAGTGTATACACGAAAAAAAGCTACGGTCCGTCTGGGGGTGGTCAGTCAAACAGTGCTTCTGTAAGACAATGCTCAGGCCGGACATTGAAGGGTGCCCGATGCAGAAGAAGAACAACGAGCTCAAGTGGCAGATGCTTTCAGCATTAAATCCGCTTAACTTATTTTAAGTCGGATAAAGAGTTTTTTTTAAGGCTCGTCATGACACTAAAAGTATTGTTTTTATATTTTTTTCCTCCGAGCGAACATTCTTTGCACCTTTTTGTTTTGATTGTGAGAACTGACAAATTGAGTTTTGACACAACACAAAGGAAAAATATTAGAAAAAGCAGTGAGAGAGAGTGGTATTCCGCTTACAAAGCTCACTAAACGAATCAATAAAAGTCGTCGTTGGATTTACAATGCCTTTGAAAATCCTAACCTTTCCATTGAATATATTATTCAGATAGGTGATATTATACATTACGATTTCTCTGAGGCCTTGGTAGAGTTAAAGAAATTTAAAACTTCTGCGCTAAAAGTTCACATTACTGGTGAGCAAGATTATCCTGAATTTTGGAAGGATAAGTACCTTGAGCTTCTTGAGAAGTACAATAACATTCTAGAAAGAAAATTGGCGTAGTTGCCCATTCTATCTTAACTTTACATCGTGATTTTTGTAACTGGTTCTTCTGGCCTGGTAGGTAGCCACCTTCTTTACGCACTTGCTGAAAAAGGGGAAAAAGTTCGGGCTTTATATAGGTCTCAGGAAAGCCTTCGTTCAATAGAGCATCTATTTTCATATTACAATCAAAAAAATAGTACAAGCCATACAACTGAACACATTGAATGGATCAAAGGAGATATTTTGGATGTCAGTATTTTAGATAATGCAACGTCAGGTGCAGATATCGTTTACCATTGTGCAGCCATAGTTACCTTTTTAAAATCAGATTTTCATACCTGCATGAAGGTCAATCGAAGAGGAACAGCCAACGTCGTCAATGCATGTCTAAGAAATAAAGTAGGGAAATTATGCTATGTAAGCTCTACTGCAGCATTGGGAAGGTCAAAAGAGGTGGTTTCTGAGGATACTAAATGGAAATCGGGTGCTGATGTTAGCGGTTATTCCGTGTCGAAGCACAGTGCAGAAAAAGAGGTGTTTCGCGGAGCGGCAGAGGGTTTGAAGGTTTCAATAGTCAATCCATGTGTTATTTTAGGCCCAGGAGATTGGGATAAAGGCTCCTTAACAATACTAAAGGCTGCAAAAAACGGTCTATCATTTTACACAACAGGAAGCAACGCGATTGTCGATGCTCGCGACGTAGCAAATGTTTTAATTCTTTTGGCTGAAGCAGAAGAGTCCGAAGAAAAGTATTTATTAATAGGTGAAAATGTCAGCTTTAAGAAGCTTTTCACCATGATTACAGAGCGTCTGAAAACCAAGTCTCCTAAATATAAATTGAACGCGCCAATAGCTAAGGCCATTGCATTTATACTTGAGAATGGCTTACGTTTTTTCGGTATAAAAAGCCCTTTAACATTAGAAAGTATGCAGTCTGCTTATAAGGAAGTATCTTATAGTAATCAAAAGGTAAAGGATCGATTCAATTACTCATTCTTCACCTTAGAGCAGAGTATTGATAATGCCGTAAAAGGGAGGTTCCATGATTAAGGTAATGGGTAAAAACTTATCCAAGGAGCTATTAATTATGTTCGTTTTAATCGTCCTATATACTGTTGGCATAGTAGGGTTTTGTATACCGGAATTAAAAGAAATAATGCTCCCTATATCTGGAACGATACTTTATCTTACCACCATTGGTGTTGTTCTTTCGAGTCGAGATATTTTAAAGAATTTACTTTTTTTATTTATTGCCTTTTGTATTGGTTTTTCAGCGGAGGTAATAGGGGTTAAAACAGGTATTTTATTTGGTGATTATAGTTACGGCACCAATTTGGGGTATAAGTTTTCGGGAGTACCTATCGTTATTGGTCTACTATGGGGAGTGCTTGCTGTTGGTAGTGCCTCCTGTGTGGCACAATTCCCAATCCTAAAAAAGCAAGCACCATTTGTAGCAGCACTGCTAATGCTTGGAGTCGATTATATTATGGAGCCCGTGGCAATTGCTAGTGATTTTTGGAGCTGGAACGGAGCTGCTATTCCTATTTGGAATTATATATGCTGGTTCGGAATAGCATGGATTTTACAGATTATTTTGAAGAGAGGATTGTTTCTAGAATCGAACAAAGTCTTTAACCTAGTGTTCCTTTTAATAACATTATTTTTTTCTTTGTTAAATTTATACCAATAATGCTTGTTCTTGGTCCATTTATCCTCATTGCTTCCTTCTTCGGAATGGAATTTATGGCGTGGTTCACCCATAAATACTTGATGCATGGTGGAATGTGGTTTTTTCATAGAGATCATCATCAATCGGAGCCAGGTTTCTTTGAACGAAATGATGTCTTCTTTTTAATTTATGCGATACCCTCTTGGCTTTTAATTATGCTCGGCTCAATGTATCAAAAGCCCGTATCTGTGTGGATTGGATTAGGTATTCTAGTTTATGGGATTGCCTATTTCTTAATTCATGATGTCTACATACATCGACGCTTCAAATGGTTTCGAGACGTTGATCACCCCTACTTTTATGCCATTCGTAAAGCCCATAAAATTCATCATAAGTATCGTGGTAAGGAAGACGGTGAGTGTTTCGGAATGCTTGTTGTACCCTGGAAATATTATGTAGAGGCCAAAAAAACCTACCAAAGAAGAGGGAAGAAAAAATGAGCCTTTACCTAATTTTGATGCTCGTGTCGTTTGGCTCTTGTCTTATATTGAGCTTCGACAAAAAAGTAGCGTTTTATAAAAACATGCGGTTTTTTATCCCAGCTGTTTTTGCCGTAGCTATTCCTTTTTTGATCTGGGACGAGTATTTTACAGTTCACAAAATATGGGGCTTTAATGAAACGTATCTCCAGGGACTCTATCTGGGCAGCCTTCCACTAGAGGAGGTGCTATTCTTTTTCTTGATTCCTTATTGCTGCGTGTTTATTTATGAAGTACTGATTGCTTATTTCCCCAATGTATCTTTGCAAAAGATCACGCGTCTCTTTTCACTTGTATTTGTCTTGCTAGGTACATTGCTCGCTATTCTAAATATGGACAACTGGTACACCTTGTCTGCTTGCGGTCTTGCCGTACTGTTGGTTGTTTTCTCGATGCGTTTGAAGTACATCTGGTACCCTCGAGCTATTTTTGCTTTCCTTGTGGCCATGGTGCCTTTTTTAATTGTGAATGGTGTACTCACGGGTGCTGTCACCCCAGCACCAATTGTTTGGTATAATGAAGCACATATTGTTGGATTACGTATTGTTTCTATTCCCGTAGAGGATGTGTTTTACAACTTTAGCATGCTGATTCCGATCATCGGTATCTATCATTATTTTAAGGCACGTCATCATGGCGCCGAAGTGAAATAAACATTTGGGAGTTCAATTCTTTTTTGAATTCTAAAAAGTTCAACCCTAGATATTCTCTATTTTCGTACTGTGTCAGCAAACATCAATAAATACAGTAGACGAGGCGTTAGAACAAGTTATGCCTCAACAGTAGTAGGTATATCCCTTGTCCTTTTTATGATTGGGTTAATATTAGGAGGTGTTTTAGGCATTCAAGGCCTAGAAAAACAGGTGAAAGAAGATGTACAGGTTGATTTGTTTTTTAATAGTGAACTTAATGAAGCAGACATAAAGCTTATAGAAATTGAGCTGCAGCAATGGTCAGAATTTAGTGAAGTCTATTTTGTTTCTCCTGAACGTGCGATGCAAGAATTTGAGGGTGTCGGTGCGGGGAAAGAAGAAATGATGGCCATTTTAGACGGAGAAAACCCTATCCCACCAACCGTTGTTTTCAAGCCAAAAGCTGATTTTGCAAATAAAAAAGGGATGCTCTTGATAGAGGAAAAGTTGAACACTAATTTCCCGGCCTCTATTGCGGAGTTGAGCTATAGCGAAGCTAGTTTAGCCGATGTCAATGTTGGCTTTCAACAATTTGTTTACCTCTTATTAGGTGTTGCTTTACTTTTAGTTGTCATCGCCGTTGCCATGATCAACAATACGATTCGACTATCACTATATGCAAAACGTTTTACGATTAAAACCATGCAATTGGTTGGTGCAAAAGGAGGATTTATACGTCGGCCCTTTTTGTTTCAGGCAATTATTCAGGGTGTGCTTTCCGCAATCTTTGGTATGTTTCTGTTGGTTGTTGTCTTTTATGCCTCAAACAATATTTTTGACACCTTTGAGATCACTTTCAGCCAAGAATCTTTTGTGATGCTTGCAATCGCTTTACTTTCTTTAGGGATTTTTATGACTGTATTGTCTACTTGGTTTGCATTAAACAAGTATCTTCGCATGAGCATAGACGATTTATATTCCTGACATGAAAAATTCAACTCCATCTGAACCGCAAAAAGACGCAATCTCTCACTTTGGCTTTAACAAGAGCAATTATCGTTTGCTCTATATTGGTTTGGCATTAAATGTTGTTGGATTTATCCTCATGATCGGAGGAGGAGCAGAAAGCCTTGATGAATTTAAGGGGGAAGAGCTTTTTAGTGATGTTCGTATTACGCTTGCACCGATATTAATTGTGCTTGGATATATCTTCATTTTATATTCTATTATGAAGCCCAATAAAAAAGCAAAGTCTGAGGAATAATCCTTTTTATTTTTTTCTATGAGTTTTTTAGAAGCCATTATTTTAGCCATTATTGAGGGACTTACAGAGTTTTTACCTGTTTCTTCAACAGGCCACATGATCATTGCTTCTACTTTTATGGGGAACGCCTCGGATTCTTTTGTGAAGCTTTTTACAGTAGCCATTCAGTTTGGCGCCATTCTTTCGGTTGTTCTTGTATACTTCAAAAAGTTCATTAAGTCCATTAATTTCTATGTGCTACTTTTTGTGGCATTTTTACCAACGGGTATCATCGGATTGTCACTTAAGGGCTATGTAGATGCGCTCCTTGAAGAGGTGGTTGTTGTTGCCATTTCACTACTTGTAGGTGGTATTGTACTATTATTCGTAGACAAGTACTTTGCCAAAAATGAAACGGAGGGAACGGATGAGGTTTCTTATAAAACTGCATTTATCATTGGTGTAATTCAAAGTATCGCTATGATTCCAGGAGTATCTCGTTCGGCAGCGACAATTATTGGAGGAATGTCGCAAAAGCTAACAAGAAAAGCAGCTGCAGAATTTTCATTTTTTCTGGCAGTACCAACCATGTTTGCCGCAACGGCGAAGTCCATGTGGGATGAAAAAGAACTACTTATAGAGTCCACCAATAATGAGTGGGTCATTCTGTTAATGGGCAATGTAATCGCTTTTATTGTGGCCTATTTCGCTATTAAATCCTTTATTTCTTTCTTAAACAAAAATGGATTTAAGGTCTTTGGGTACTACCGAATCATTCTTGGAGGGCTTATCCTAATTCTAATGGCCGCCGGTGTAAATCTTGAAATGGCGTGAAAGCAAGCCAATTTCAGGAAGGTCATATGTTGCTGATCGACAAACCCAAAACATGGAGCTCTTTCGATGTCGTCAATAAGCTCCGCTGGCAAATCAAAAACAAGCTTAAAGTCAAAAAAATAAAGGTCGGTCATGCTGGCACCTTAGATCCTTTAGCAACTGGCCTATTAGTTTTATGTACCGGTAAGTTTACCAAAAAAATTGAAGGACTCACAGCAGACCACAAGACCTATACAGGAACGATTCTCTTGGGGAAAACCACCCCTTCTTATGATTTGGAAACAGAATACGATGCCGAGTTTCCCACAGAACATATCACTGAAACCCTCATTGATGAGGTGCGTCAATCTTTTTTGGGCAAACAATTACAGACGCCTCCTATCTTTTCTGCCAAACAAATTGACGGAAAACGCGCTTATGAATTTGCAAGAAAAGGGGAAACGGTTGAGCTTAAGCAAAATCAAATTGAGGTTTTTGACTTCATATTAGATACCAGTGCATTGCCCGAATTGCACTTCTCTATTAAATGCTCTAAAGGAACCTATATTCGTTCTATTGCCGCAGACTTTGGAAAAGCATTGAAGAGTGGAGGAACGCTTATCGAATTGCGCCGTACAGCTTCAGGTGATTTTGATATTGCAAATGCTTTAACGGTTGAAGAGGCAATCAAAATGATTGAAGAGAGCGAAATTTAGCACAAGTTCTTTTTTAATATTAAAAAATCCCTATTTTTGTCGTCCTATTTAACATAGGCCCGAGTGGCGGAACTGGTAGACGCGCTGGATTCAAAATCCTGTTCTTTCGGGAGTGCCGGTTCGATCCCGGCCTCGGGTACTAAAGAGGAGACTTTTTCACGAGAGTCTCCTTTTTTTGTTTTCAAACCCTTTTAATTAGACTTGGTTTTAAACGCATGTTTTATGAGTGTGTTAATTGTTGTGTATTCTAGAGTTTTTTCATGTGTTGCCTCTAAAATCACTTTAGGTGCTTTTCCTTCCTTCTCTGCCTCAATCCATCTGCTTACGCACAGGCACCATTTGTCTCCCTCTTTCAACCCAGGGAATTCATAGTAAGGCATTGGTGTTACTAGGTCATTTCCTCGAAGCGCAGAAAACGCTAAAAAGTCATTGGTCATAATAGCACAAACGGTGTGTGTCCCAGCATCCTCGGATATAGTTCTACATACACCATCTCGAAAATACCCCGTCATTGGTTTGGTACAACACATTTGAAGGGGCTCTCCAAAAACATTTTTCTCCATTGACCGAAGCTACAAATTTTAATACTATTTGTTACTACTTTTTATGTGTATCGATGAGCCATATTGTATTTGAGTATAATGAAAAACAAGAGAGTGTTCTCAACTTATATTAAAACTTACTTTGTGTTTTGGCGTGAACAGTTACACTTATTTTATTGTTATTGAATTGCGCAGATATTCGACAAATTACAATGAATTCAAACCATCTCGTACTATGAAAAATTTAGTTTACCTGTTGTCCGTTTTTTTTATTGCACTCTCCTGTTCAAAAGAGGAGGTCAACTCAAACGAAAACAATAATATTACAAGTGAAAATATAATTACTACCTGGGCACATACCTTTCAACCGGCCACGCTAAACTGTAGCCTTGGAGATACTGTATTCTTCGACCTAGGCGGAAGTCATAACGCAATTGAAGTTAGTGAAGCGAGTTATAATGCCAACGATCCAACACCCATAGAGAATGGTTTTGAATTTGGCTACGGTGCAAATAGTTTTTTTGTACCTCAAGAGGCAAAGACCTATTATTACGTTTGCGTACCGCATCTTCCTGAGATGAAAGCAATAATCATCGTTGAATAATAGCCTAACCTTCCAAAATCTAAAGGTTTATATTTAATTGACCATTCATAAAAAAGCCACTCTTTAAAGTGGCTTTATATTTTTATTTGAATATTTCGTTTACTCCGTCTTTTGTTATTCAATTCCTCTAAAATATGAGTGTTGACTTTATAAATTCATGGACTAAATGATTTTCTACTTTCATGTCCAATCCCTCAATCAATAACCTTATTTAGTGGCCTGACGAGATTTTTATACTCAACAAGGTCCATTTCGATAGAACCAACTAAAAGTTCTGACTTCACGCTAATGGGAACCTTGTTTGCATCATCACTTACCCATAAGGTCATGTCTTCTTCCTCTTTAAACACTCTTCCTTTTTCCACCATAGGTCTGAATTTCAGACAGTTAAAGCTACCTAAAGCAGTTTTTACTATTTCAGGCCCTAAAAACTTGAACTTTAAAGGATATATTTCTCTATCAAAAAAGGTGTTGATGATAAATTCTTGACCGATCTCAGCATCCTGCATATCCAATGTTCTTGCATAATAAAAAGCAGAGAGCAAATCTTGGGTATTGGGTTCTACATGGTAATCCTTGTCTCCATTTTGCGTTACTGTGGCAGTATTCATATACTGATTAAAACGAATATCTCTGTCTAATTCATAATCACCCTCACGAACGTGTCGAATAAACTTCCATGGTAATATGGCTTCCTCGTCTATGTATGTCTCGTAGCGGTCTTCAACTTTGAAAAACCAATTCAGCGCACCTGCTGACTGCCCTTTTCCGATAATATGAAAAGTGTTTCTACCATTCATTTTTTTGGAAACACCTGCTATTTTTAGTGTTGCCGTTGCAGCAGAAAAATATCCATAGGACACGTCGTAGCGTAAAAACTCTCCTTTTTTGAAGGCAGTCTGATTGAGCTTTCTTATGGGCTCTATTTCTTGTGTTTCCGCCTTCTTTGATTCCGGCATAAAAGCCAGTAATCCGCCTGCGAGCGAAAAGGTGAGTATGCTTGATTTTAAATCCATCATCGTTCTGTTTTGCATCATAAATGCAAAGAGTGTTCCAAATATTCGTTGTGCATTGGGAGTTATTCTATTTTGTATATCGGGGCATAATATTTTTTAATTTTAACACATGAATTTATTTACAACAAATCAAAACAAATCGGAACGCATCGCGCGTTTTATTATTTCCTTGTTTTTGCTTCCCGCTCCATTCGTGCTTGAGTCGAGTAATTATGCAATTATACTTGGTGCTGTTGGCGCAATATTATTGTTCAATGCGCTTATTGGGACGTGCATGATCTATAAAATGCTTGGTGTGAACACCTGCAAGCTGTAGTGGTTATTAGTTGCAAATCGCAAGTAATTATGATTACATTCGAGTTTTGTTAGATTTTGACTTCCCGAATTTTTAAAAAGTGAAGCTTTATTTCTACATATATCTTTTCGTTGCGCTTCAAAGCTGTGCTTTGACCAAGAACAATGATTACATACTTAATTACAAAGAGCTCAGAGTTGCATCAGATATAGACTCATTGGTAGCTAGAGCAGTTTCATTTTATCCAAGTATTCAGGAATTTTCTAACAGTAATGCCTGTATGAAGATATATGAGGAGCTCCAAAAAGAGGGTTATCTGCTTTTGGGCTATGCTATTTTCCAACACAAGGGAAAGTTAAGTGAAGGCCTGGCTATTCAGACAGGAAAGGACCTTGGTGCACATAAGATATTGCTGTCTCGTGAGTTAGCAAATTCAGGTTCCTTAGATAATGTAGAACCTGAGACTGGTCCCGGGTACAATTCGGGAATGAAGGGTTCGCCAATCATTGAGGCTTTGTTATCTTCGGAGGAAATCAGTAAGTCCAACGGTAAGACATTCTATCTGCACAATGCATTATTTCTCGTTAAAACCACGCCATAGGTAGCCGCTGAAACAAGATTATTTTTTTATAATGACTCCGTCGGCAGTAAAACTTAAGCCAAGCTGCGGTTCTGTAATCTTTGCAATGGCCTCCTTTGACTTCCCTGCATCTTTTGCATAGTGCTGAAGCATTCGAACACTTATGGTATCTACGAAAAGATCTCCTTGAACAATCGCCGTCTTTCCGTCTGCACCCTCTGTAGGGACAAAGAATCCATAATCCCTAAATCGAACAAATACAGTATCGGTTTGCGTTGCCATGGTCATCCAGCAGCCTTTCTTTGCGCATGTTTCTAAAATAGTTCCTTCTATGCTGGTGTTGATTCTGCCTTCTTCAAAAGCACGATCTTTCACTGACTCATATTGCACTGCGTTTTCTGCATTAACTTTTTCACCATAGTATTGAACAGATTTACATGCCGTTAAGGCCATTATACAAATTATAAAAACACTTTTTTTCATTTTATATTTTTAAAAAATTAATCAATCTAATTGTAGGACCTATTGTCTATAAAACCGAAGTATTACACTTTGATTCTTTAAAAAATAAACACCCGTATCTAAAGACGCAACATTTATGGATTTGTTTTGTTCCCAGATCACATTTCGAATATGACGACCCTGCGCATCTGTTAGCTCGAGGGTTAAGTTTTTTGGCGCATCCGGATATTCAAAGCTGATATTAATAGACTGATTAACAGGATTGGGATACAAAACCGCACTGGTTTCTATATATTCGATTTCAGAAAGAGATGCGGTATCTTCTTCAGGCATCATTTTACCGATGAAAAAGTCATGATCACTAAAACCGCTTATGCTTATTTCATCAAAGAAAGCAGTTCCATCAAAACGTCCGGTGACAATAGGATTACTGTTATTATCTATGCTTATTGCGTAACCTTCAACACTTCCTGAACCACCAATTCCTTTTCCCCACATAACGGTCCCGGAGGTATCATACTTTACAATAAAAAGGTCTGTTCCGGAGTTGTTGGTTATAGCTAAGGAATCAAAGTAGCATGTTCCATCAATAGAACCTGTAATATATACCCCCTCAGAATTATCTGCGAAAACATCCTTTGGCTGGACATCAGATGTTCCAGATAAGCCTTTTACCCATAGCTCATTACCGTCGTCATCGTATTTGGCAAAGAAACCATCTTTGTCGTCTGTACTAGTTAATGAATCTGTATTAAAATGAACTTCATCTTCAAAACTACCTACTATAAAAACATTTCCCTGCTCGTCAGATGTGATACTGCTGCCTTCAATATCATTTGTGCCACCAATACTATTTGACCAAATAAAGTCACCTGCTTGGTCGAGACATAAAATGAAAACATCGCTGTCAGAAGAATTAGGTAGGACGTTTGAACCAACCAAAAAATTCCCTTCAAAGTTTCCTAAAACATGGATTCGTGAACCTGCTCCAAGCGACATTGAAAGTGGTTCAACTTCATCTTGCGAAGCTCCAGTTGAAACCCAAATAATATTTCCGAAGTAATCGACTGCTGCCACAAAAAATGATTCACTAGCAAATGAGGAGATAGAGTAGGATCCAATGAAAGCAGAGTCTTTAAAGTGACCAGAAATGTATGCAATACTATCTATTTCGGATACAACAATAGCGCTTGCTGTAATCTCATCATTACTTTCGAGGCTTAGCCCCCAAATAATATTCCCTTCTTGGTCTAACTGCGCTAAAAACCCGTTTTGCCCATCAAGGTTGTTTAAAATAAGCGTATCAATAATCATTGCCCCTTCGGTACTTCCACAAACATAAATAGTATTGTTCGGACCTTTCGCTAAACCTTTGATTTCGTCTTTTTCGAAACCACCATAAGCACGTGACCATAGGTTGTTACCTAAGCTATCGTATCGAGCAAGAAAAAAGTCTTCATCCCCAATAGCGATAATATTCGAACTTGAAAAAGCCCCAGAGCCCTCAAAACTTCCTGCTACGATTATGTCGCCGTTATCCTCTGATACTACTTTTTTACCTTCTATATTTTCGTTACCTATACCGGTATTGACCCATCCAAATGACTGCCCAAAAGAGTTGATAGATAGAATTAAAAACGAAAGTCGAATTATATTTTTCATAGCTATGTTTTATAAAATGAATGTTGCAAAACTAGTGATTTCATAAAACATCTGCGTCAGGTTTCATAATGTGAATGTAAATGTTGAATGAAGTATAAAATTCCAAATAAACACCAAGCCAACGGCAAAGATTTTCGCAAGATAAAAATTGTATTTTAGATGTTTATGTGCACTGTAAACAATGTAATGATTTAGTAAAGCACCTGATCCAGCAACAATTACAAATCGCGCAACCTGAGGCAATAAGGCTTGCTCTTGTGCATGAAATGTCCAATGACGGTTCAATATGAAATTACAGCTGATTGCAATCAAAAAACCAATAAGATTCGAAACATATTTATTCCATTTTAGACCTTCCTTTTGTATGTAGGTTAGTCCAAAATTAATGC
Organism: uncultured Cryomorphaceae bacterium; assembly: GCA_913052055.1. GTDB lineage: Bacteria > Bacteroidota > Bacteroidia > Flavobacteriales_D > Crocinitomicaceae > UBA952. The sequence goes on along the minus strand of CAJXDT010000007.1, from coordinate 53,362 downwards.
CTACTCCCAGTAATCCAACTGCAGTAAATCGAAAAAAAGGTTCAGAAAAATCATGAAATAATTCAGGAATCATATGTCTTTCTGTTTTCTTGGAACCATTGAATAAAATCGGAGATACCTTCTTTTATATCGAAATCGGGCTTATACGACAAAATACTTTTAGCCTTTGAGATATCTGCACCTGTAAATTGCATCTCTGCAGCTTTACTTTCTATGTAATTTATTTTGGCTGTTTCTTTCAGTTCCTTTTCAATTAACTTAATGAGCACATTCAGCTTTATAGGATTTCCATTTCCAATGTTAATGGTATCTTGAACGGAATCATTTTCAACCATTAAGTGAATGGCTGATAGTATGCCCTTAATGACATCCTTGATGTTGGTATAGTCTCTTTGGCTTGATCCATCCCCGTAGACAGTTATGGGTTTGTTCTCGAGAATGGATGTTGCAAACTTGAAGAGTGCTAGATCTGGTCTAAGTTTTGGGCCGTAAACGGAAAATAACCTAAGTATTAAAACATCAAAACCAAATTTTTTGTGGTAGTCCTTGATCAATGATTCACCTTTTAATTTTGTGTAACCGTATGGCGATAAGGGGGCTGTTTCATTTTCATTCTCTTGAAAGAGCTTTACTCCGTTTGCCTTATAAACAGAGGAAGAGGATGCAAAAATTATCTTTTTAATTCCAGCTTGATTTAAAATGGCCAGCAGCTTTGAGGTTCCTTTTACATTGTTTTCATGGTATTCCTTTTCCCTATTTAATGAGGGAAGTACGCCTGGTGTTGCCGCAAGATGAATACAAAGGTCCCATTTTTGACTTCCTAAATCTTGCACTGTTAAATAGTTAATGTCCTTTTCAAGGAAAAAGAATTTTTTAGATGATTTTAAATCAAAGACATTAGATTTTTTAATATTGATATTGTAATAGGATGATAGGTTATCTATACCAAGCACACTGTGTCCTTGAACTAACAATTCCTTAGACAAAGTTGAACCAATAAAACCTGCACAACCGGTAACAATAATTCTTTTCATTCCTATTTGCCGAAGATAAATTTAAATAGCATCATCTTCAATACCCCTTTAGAGGTATTTAAAATACCCATTTCGGGGTATTGTAATTACTTGTGATATTCTTATTTTTGTCATTGCTTAAACGCGCGTTATTGATCTAAACCATCATTCATGAATACGAAAACTGAAAGTCGTAAAGCATCCTCCTTGCTAATTAAATCCATTTTTGTTTTTGGTTTGCTTGCATTAGCTTTTTCAATGCATTCTTGCGAAGACAAGCTTATTGCTCCTGATACCGATGATAATTTAGGTGGATCTGGAGGTTCCGCAGGCTCTGGAGGTTCTGCTGGTTCGGGTACTGGTTCAGGCACAGGATCGGGCACTGGTTCAGGTACAGGATCGGGTACTGGTTCAGGTACAGGATCGGGTACTGGTTCAGGTACTGGTTCAGGCACGGGTTCGGGATCTGGTTCGGGATCTGGTTCGGGATCTGGTTCGGGATCTGGTTCCGGAGGAGGTATGATTCAGAATGAAGGAGTATACGATGGCTATAAGTTTATCTTTTAAGTCTAATCATCATTAATTCATTGTCTTTATGCTTCGGTTTTTCAAACCTTTTCTATTCTTTTTACTTATATCTGCGAATTATAACGCCCAAATAGAATCCTGCAGCTTAACAGGCTCATTAATTGATTCTTCATCGAATACGCCGATTTCAGGAGCATACGTTTATTGGTTTAGGGGGAATAAAATAATCCAATATACCATCACCGACGACATAGGTCTCTTTGAATTGAAAAACATTAAATCAGGCATCCAAAATATACGTGTCAGACATTTAGGATATGACGAATTGAATATAGATTTCCGCATTTCTTCTGGTGAAAATGAGTTGCAGTTGAGCTTAAGTCAGTCGCATATCTCCTTACCCACGGTAAAGGTAATTGGTGTGCGTCCTTCGGATTTCAGTAACCTTCCCGGTGCTGCCAATAAGCTTTCAGAAAAAGATTTAGAAAAAATTGCACCAATCGGCACGCAAGAAGCACTTGAATATGTACCTGGAATCAATGGTTTTGCGGATGACGGGATTGGTAATTCGAGAATAAACATTGGGATTCGCGGAATTAACCCCAGGCGAACCAGCAGGACTTTAGTTTTAGAAGATGGAATTCCAATTCAGCCCGCGTTGTATGTCTACTCTAGTATGTATTATAACCCTCCGATAGAACGTGTGGGAGAAATCGAGGTCATTAAAGGGAGTTCGTCGATTCAATATGGGCCTCAAACGATGGGAGGCGTAATCAATTATGTAACACATCGTCCAAGAGAGGAATTTGGAGGAAGGGTGAGTCTTACGGCTGGAGCCAACAGGTATTTATCTTCTCTACTCGAAATAGGTGGGTTTGGAGGCAAAAAGTTTCGGCCAGAAATTCAGCTGCTATATAAATCTGGTGATGGCTATAGAGATAATAATCAATTTGAGCAATATAATGGAACCTATAAAATGATGTTTCTTCCCTCAGATAAGAGACGCATTTATGTTAATATAAATGCCAACTATGAAAAATCTAATGCGACGTATACAGGTCTTACTGAGTATTCCTTTGCCACCAATCCTAGATTCAATCCAAAAAACAACGATGAATTTACTGTCCAACGTTATGGGCTTAATATTATTCAGCAGCGAGAGCTTAAGTCAAATTGGGAGGAAAACACAAAGGTCTATTTCAATTATTTTGATCGTGATTGGTGGAGAGAACACGATATGTTTACAAGTGCTTCAGATTACGAGGATGGAAACTACAGTGAAATCCCTTTAGCTGAAACGGCGAATGTTACCGATCTTATTAGAGTTGGTAATGGTCAAACTAATTTTGGTATTTTAAGAACTTTTATGGTAGCTGGTGTCGACCATCAATATTTATGGAAACATAGTATAGGAGACTCTGTAAAAGGGTCCCTAAATTTGGGGGCTCGTGTACATTTTGAAAGATTTTTAGATAATGCAGGTACTGGAGTTGCCCCAGATGCCCGTTCAGGAACTTATTACAGGGCAAACAATTATGAAACCTATGCCTATTCGTTTTTTGCACGTGAAGAATTTGACTTTGGAGATTTCAAGCTAAGCCCGGGATTACGTATTGAATGTTTTGAGCAAGAGATGGTCAATAGACTAAATGGAAATCAATTGAATGATGCAACTACGCTTACATTTCTACCTGGTTTAGGGTTTAATTACAAGTTGAAATCTAGTAATTTCTTTGGTGGTATTCATCGCGGGATGACCCCTCCTTCAAATGGAACGCTGCTTATGCTGAATTTTGGAGAAACAGATGATTCAAGCTTCGAGGACCTGCAGCTTAAGTCTGAAACTAGTGTGAATTATGAACTTGGTTTCCGGACAACAAACAAGTATATCAATGCTGAAGTCGTAGGGTTTTATATGACGATTCATGATATGATTGCAGCTGCCAGAGGAACAGCTTTCACCAATCTAGGAATGGTGACTTCTATGGGTGCGGAAAGTGCGGTTAAGCTAAAATTATCTAAGGCAAATGAGTGGCTTCCAGATTTATTCTGTAACTACACCTACTTAATGACCGAGGTGTATGATGGTGTACTAACAGCCTCTGCAATTAGCGATACTATTGTTCCAGATGTATCAGGTAACGAGCTTCCTTATGCTCCAAACCACAACCTGATTTTAGGGTTGAATTATTCGATAAAAGGAATTGTAGACTTAATGTTCAATTATAGATATATTTCCAAGAGTTTCTCAGATTATGAAAATATTGATTATGCATTTAATCGAGGGGATACAGGTCCTATTCCGGCGTATTGGCTTTTCAATGCAAGTATAAACGTGCATATTAAAAATAAATTTAGGGCATTTATCACTGCAAAAAACATATTTGATAAGCAATATATTGGATCGAGACTCCATTCGAATCCGGGTCAAAAGTTCGCTTCTTCAAGTTCTGGTATCATGCCTGGTGCAGGAAGACAAATAAATTTGGGTATCAGCTATAACTTCTAATCTTGAGCTTCAAGAGACATAAATACTTGTGGCTATTATTTGCTTGTATCGGAACAAGACTTTTAAGTTCTATTTTTTACATTGAAGATATTGATAGTTTGCGTTTTGGTTTGGCAGTATATGACTACGATGTCGCTTCACTTAGGCCGCATTTTCCAGGCTACCCCCTGTATTGCTTTCTGCTCAAAGGGGTGCATTCCTTGACAGGTTCCTTAGGATTGTCATTTTCTTTACTTGGTGGTTTCTCCATTTATATTTCTATTCTTTTCACCGAAAAGATTTGGCGCCTATTTAGTAAAAGGGATAGCTTTAACGTAATTTTAATTACATTTTTCTGTCCCCTTTTATGGTTGATGAGCAATAGATATATGCCGGATATAATGGGCCTTTCTATTCTTTTAGCCGCCTTTTATTACCTCATAGTCTTTTCTATGAAAAAGACAGATCTTTCAGGCATTTTATGTTGTGTTTTACTTGGTGCTTTAGCAGGGGTCAGATTATCCTTTGTACCTTTTTTTCTACCGGGGATATATGTTTTTTTACGGCAGCCAAGAAAGATTCCTAAAATGTTACTCTTTTTTATGTTGAGTATTGGTTTGTGGTTTGTCCCTTGGCTTATTGATACTGGTTGGGACGCACTTATGACTGCTGCTAAATTTAATACAGATGGGCATTTTAACAAGTGGGGAGGCGGTGTTTTAAGTGATAATTCTTCATACGTCAGGCGTTTTTATAAGATGTTAGAAAGTATATGGGCTGATGGTCTTGGAGCTTGGTGGTGGCACCGGCATTGGTCTACTGCCATTGTCGGCATTTCATGGATGTTCATTATTTATTTGGGTTTTCGTTCCTTTGTAGCTCGCTTTCGCAGAATATATAAGGATACTTATATTCTTATTTTGCTTTGCTTGTTGTCTTATTCTATTTGGGCCTATTTCTTTCAAAATATCGCTTCTAAACCCCGACATATTCTGCCATTGTTGCCTTTTATCATTTTACTTGGATCTATCGGTATTTCAGAAATACAAAAAGTTTGGCAAAAAAGAATTCAGTCTGTTTTCAGCTTGGTCTTTTTTTCCTCCATCGTTTTTGTGTGTATTGTTCTTGTAAGGCAGCATCAAACCCCAAGCGCTATTTCTCAGCTCAGCTCTTATGTTCTAAAGCAAGATCATCCAACCGCTGTGTTTTATTCAAAACCTTTAATCAATTATTATCTATCAAGGCATATAGGATTAGAAGATATGGCCTATATTTCCGAAGAGGACGAGGAGCAGTTACTGGGTAGCTATGTTGCTCAAGGGACTAAAATATTTAGCACTGTAGCAATAGATTCTTCCAAGATTCCTGGTTTTACAGAGCTTTCAAAAACGAATTTTTACCACAATCCCTATGTGAACAGACTTTGGTACCACATGCACATTTATACCTATTCAAAATGAAACCTAAAAACACACATATTACGATTTTAGGGGGTGGCCCAGCTGGAATGGCTGTTGCCTTTTACGCCCATAAAAAAGGGATGGATTATCGTCTTTTCGAGTGTTCAGACCGCCTTGGTGGAAACTGTATCACGATAGAACGAAATGGATTTCTTTTTGATTCAGGCGCACATAGGCTTCATGATAAGGATACCGAGACCACAAATATCATTAAAGAACTATTGGGCTCTGACCTAAAATTGATTCATGTTCCAAGTCAAATATATCGAGAAGGACGTTATATTGATTTCCCACTTTCACCTTTAAATCTGATGCGTTTTCTAGGTCCTTTTCGATTCGTTCATTCAGCATTTCAAATCCTACATGCAAAGCTAAAGAAACAAGAAGTAAAAGATAATTTTAGGGCACTTGCCTTGCATGCATACGGGAGAAATATTGCAGAGCTATTTTTATTGCACTACACCGAAAAGCTTTGGGGAAAAACTGCCTCTGAACTTTCCACGGAGGTTGCGGGTAAGCGCCTGAAGGGATTGAATTTGAAGACATTTATTCTAGAAGCTATTAAGGGAAAGCAAAAGAAGACGAGCCACCTTGATGGATCGTTCTATTATCCGAAGTATGGTATCGGTGCTATTTTTGAAAAAATGCAACAGAACCTCAATACAGAAAGTATTTGTCTTGGTCAAAAGGTAACGAAAATACATCACAAGCAAAATAAAATTACTGGTGTAACTGTGAACGATTACGAGTATTATGAGGTTCAAGAGCTTGCATGCTCTTTGCCTTTAGGTGTGGTTTTAAATATTTTAAACCCTGCACCACCACCGGAGGTTTTACAGCTAGTCAAAAGTATTCAATTTAGGGATATTATGCTCTTAGGGTTCTTTTTAGACAAGGAATCGGTAAACAATAATGGGTCTATGTATTTTCCTTCGGATCGCTATCCATTTACAAGGGTTTATGAACCACGAAACAGAAGTGCGTGTATGTCTCCAAAGGGTAAAACATCTTTAATGGTCGAAATTCCTTGTCAACGAAATGAACCGATTTGGAATCAAGATGAGTCAGCGCTTTTGAAAGAGATCGCTCAGCACCTTATTAAAGCCAATCTTTTTACGGAGGATGAGCTTTTGGATTCTTGTATTTATAGAGTAAATAATGCTTATCCAATATTGGAAAAGGAATATCTAGAAAAAACAAAGCCTATTTATGGCTATCTCTCTTTATTCCAAAACCTTCATCTTACAGGACGAAACGGACTCTTTGCATACACTCATATTCATGACCACATGGTGAATGGACGGAATGTGGTAAATGAGTTAAGCCCAAAATAAATTCTTTAATATTCATTTACAGCATTTTATATTCGACTTACAATGTTTTTTTTCTATCTTAGGATTAATCAAAATACGATGTACTATGAAGATTAATTATAGCTGCATCTTCTTATTTCTTTTTCTGACGAGTGTGGTTTATACTCAGGACCGCATCCATGTTGAACAAACCAACATTGATTTTAATCGCTTGCCTGATGTTGTAATTCAGAAAAAGGATTCCTTGCCATATTCGGGATTGGTTTACGGAGAATACAAAAATGGGAACATCCAATATGAATGGACATATGAAAATGGGGTCCCAAATGGCCTTTGGAAATATTACTTCTACACGGGAAAAATACAATACGAATTCACTTATGTAGATGGAGATAAAAACGGTCCCTGTCGAGCTTGGTATCTAAACGGAGCCTTAAACTTCGAAAGCCAATATGAAAACGACCAGCTCAATGGTGAGCAAGTGTTTTGGACCTTCACTGGAGAGCTTGATGCAAAAAGGTTATATGCGAATGGACAATGCATAGAGGGGTGTGAAAACTAAGGTGTTTACCTAAAGACTTTCTTTGAATTAAATTCTTGGTATGTTTTATGCATAAGAAATAAAAACACGACATTTATTCCTATGAAAAACCATTTGTATTTCCCTCTGCTTATCATCACATCAATTGCATTCTCGAGTAATGCTCAACTTCCAAACCTTAAGAAAAGACTTGAAAAAAACAATGTTTCTCTTCCAGGGACAAGGGGCCTTGATCAAGATGAGGTCGGGAGAGGTCTCAAGGAAGCCTTAAACAATGGTATTGAAAAAGGTGTCGATAAGCTATCTGTTAAAGATGGCTATTTCAAAGACGATCAAATTAAGTTAATGCTTCCTAAGGAAGCGCAAAAGGTTGAGGCGAAGCTCCGAAAGCTGGGCCAAGGAGAAAAAGTAGATGCGACAATAGAGTCATTGAATCGCGCGGCCGAGGATGCTGCCGGCAGTGCAAAAGAATTGTTTGTGAGTGCCATTAAGAACCTGACATTGAAAGATGCCGTGAATATTTTGAACGGAGCCGATGATGCTGCCACAGTATATTTGAGCAATTCGACTCGTGCTCAATTGATGGATAGATTCAGCCCGATCATTAAAGCTTCTCTGGATAAGGTAGGTGCTACCGCGCAATGGGCAAAATTGTTTAATGCCTATAATAAAATTCCATTTGTCGAAAAAGTCAATCCAGACCTTGTAGCATATACCACTGACAAAGCGATTGATGGCCTATTTATTCAGGTGGCAAAGCAAGAGCTAGAAATCCGAAAAAATCCTGCTGCTAGAACAACAGCGCTTTTGAAAAAAGTGTTTGGTTAGTATTTATAAGCATTTAATGAGGTAAGTCAAAAAACAGTAAAAAAGCTATTTTTATCTGTTTTCTTATCTTTTTTTAATGATTTTAATCAATTTTGACTCTATTTACCCCTTTTTTAATAAAAATCAGTCATTTTATTATTGTGTAATACAATTTTCACAAATAGTTTGGTTTTTCGAGATAAAATCGATTTTTTGAACGAAAACTGACGATTTTAAGCCGTTTTTCGTGATTTTCGACAGGTTTTTATCTAAATCCTTCAAAATATATGAAGTTATATGCTGATGGTTTCTCCAACCTCAGGAAGCTGCAAATCAATGCCTTCAGATTTAAATGCTGATTGCGCCATATTTTGGTCTATTTCGATAATAGGAAATGTATCATAATGACAGCCGACTATATTTTTACAATCAATAAAGGAAGTTGCCATCAGCGCCTCTTCAATTCCCATCGTAAAATTATCGCCAATGGGCAGTGCCGCCCAGTTTAATTTAGGACACAATAATGGAATGAGCTTCATATCGTAAGTAAGTGCAGTATCTCCTGCCATATAGAATGAGGAATCATTATTCCAGATCACAAATCCGCCTGGATTCCCACCGTATGTTCCATCAGGAAGCACTGAGGAGTGAATCGCACTCACATATTTCACGGTCCCAAAGTCAAAGTCAAACTTGCCTCCGTGATTCATAGGATGTCCATTAATTCCTTTTCCTTCGTACCAAGAAACAATTTCGAAATTTGAAATGATACTTGCACCCGTATTTTTTGCGATCGCTTCAGCATCTAAAACATGATCTTGATGTCCATGCGTGAGTAATATGTAATCAGCCTCGATCGTATTTATATCGATATCCTTACAGCGTTCATTTCCTGAAATGAAAGGATCAAACAATAGCTTTTTACCTCCAAATTCAATAAGGAAACAAGCATGGCCGAAATAAGTGATGTTCGTCATATGATGATTTTATTTGGCATTTAAGATATGAAATACTTTAGAATTAAGCCGAATCTAAATTTTTTCTTAGAAATAGCCAAAAGAGACTAAAAAGGAACGAAACCATATATTTTTAACATAAAAACCGCGATTATTTGAAATAAATGACTTAAAATGGTTAAAAGACAGAGAAAGTGATATTAACCTTTATTTTTCATCAGAAATTTACAAAAAGGCATTAAAACTGAGTTTTTTTTGATGAAAACCTACTTTTTTAACAAAAACCTGGTGATTTTTATTAAAAAGCTGTCCTATTGCCAACTTGTATTGTCTTTTCCATCTTTAACGGAAATACCTGCGTTTTTTAGGCCATCACGAATTAAGTCTGAGGTCGTCCAATCTTTATTTTCTCTTGCTTGTTGTCTAAGCTCAAGAACAAGATCCATTACAGGTTTCAATCTATTGTCTTTTTGACTACCCTCAAGCGTGAGCCCCAAGACATCTAACACAAAGCCCTTCATTTCTGCTAGAAGTACTTTCTGATCTTGTTGTGAGATTGATTCTTTTCCATCTTTGATGAGGTTGATTTTTTTCACAGCATCAAATAGTCCAGCAATTAAAATAGGCGCGTTAAAGTCATCATTCATCGCATCATAAAATGATTCAACTATTGCCTTCACATCAAAGGAGCTTTTATCTGCTAAGGTAATTTGATCAAGTGTTTCTATAGCCTCTGTTAGGCGGGCCAGACCTTTTTCAGATGCGTTTAATGCATCTTGAGTCAGGTCTAAGGTACTTCTGTAGTGCGATTGCATCATGAAAAAACGCAATACATTAGGGGCGTAAGCTTTATCAAATAGGTCTGTCGCACCTTCAACAATTTCTTGCGGTAAAAAGAAGTTCCCAAGAGACTTGCTCATCTTCTTTCCATTAACGTTCAACATATTCGCATGCATCCAAAATTTGGCAGGTGCTTTTCCACTAGACCCGCAGCTTTGTGCGATTTCATCCTCATGATGCGGAAATTTTAAGTCTAATCCACCGCCGTGAATATCGAAGGTTTCACCCAAGTATTTGGTGCTCATGGCCGTACATTCGATATGCCATCCAGGATTTCCATCTCCCCAGGGAGACCTCCAAATTTGCATATCATTTTCGTTGGCTTTTTTCCAAAGCGCGAAGTCTGCAAAAAATCTTTTTTCACCTTGTGCGTTTAGGTCGCGCGTTTCGTTTTCTAGCTCTTCTACTTTTCGTCCACTTAGAGAACCATAGTTGAATGATTTCTTATAGGTCTGAACATCGAAATATACTGATCCATTTACCTCATAGGCAAATCCATTTTCCATGATTTTTTCGATGATCTCAATTTGTTCCTGAATATGTCCAGTTGCGGTGGGTTCAATTGTAGGAGGAAGAAGGTTATAAATCTTCTGTAAGTTTTGAAAGCGGACATTGTATTTATATACAATCTCTAAAGGCTGAAGTTGCTCGAGCCGTGCTGCTTTTCCGATGCTGTCCTCTTGTTCACCTGCGCTATTTGTGATATGCCCAGCATCAGTGATATTTCTTACGTACTTGACCTTATACCCTAAGTGAAGTAGATATCGGTAAACCAAATCGAAATTAATGAAGGTGCGCATATTGCCCATGTGTGGTTCACTATACAATGTAGGTCCACAAACATACATACCAACATAGTCTTTATGAATAGGCGTAAAGCGCTCTTTTGTTCCGGAGAGCGTATTGTAAATTTTAAGGCCTTCTATTTTTTGATCCTTCATAGATTTCATTAGAGTTCCTAACAAATTTATAAAAACCATGAAGAATGCGCCGCTCAAAACCAACAAAAAGAGGGCAATCGCCCTCTTTTTCTAACCTAAACTACTAAATATGAAAACAACTCGTCATTAACGACTCGTTACCCTACTAACGAAATAGAAATAGAATCATTACACACGTTAACTATTTTTTAACATATGTTGGCATGATTCATGAATACGGTATATTTAAAAGGTCAAAAGATTATGCATAGTTTTACACCAAGCATGGCAGATTGAAATGCTTTTCTTTTATCAAAAACTCAAAATAATGAATTACATGAAATTTTTAACGATTGCTTTCTTCTTCCTTGCGACTATAGCGTTTGCCCAAAATGAGCCAAGCCTACCAACTTGGTCTGCGGATGTTTCACATTCTAATTTGGGATTTAAAGTTAAACACAAAGCTATTTCATATACAGTCGGAGATTTTAGAGATTTTGACCTGACCGTTCAAACGCCAAACGGAGAAAGTTTTGAAAATGCGACGATAAAAATGATCATTCAGACAGGCTCTATTAATACGGCGAATGAATCAAGAGACAAGCATCTCTGTGGCCCTGATTTCTTTGACGCTACACCTTACCCGCAGATTACATTTACAAGTAAAAAGATTCGCTTAAAAGAGGGGAATAATTATGAGGTTTTAGGAGACTTAAGTATGCATGGAGTTACAAAAGAGCTGACGCTTTTTATGGTTCACAACGGAACGGTTAAGACAAGGAGAGGTAATGAATTGGCGGGCTTATATTTTTCGACTACCTTTAAAAGGTCTGATTTTAATATTGGTGAAGAGATGCCAACAACTGTTGTTGCAGACGAAATTGAGTTAAATGCAGAAATCGAAATAGTAAAACAATAATATAAATTAGTAAACGATGAAAACTCTATTGATAACCCTTAGTACCTTTCTTGTGGCAGGAATGATTAATGCCCAAGATACAAGCAAAGTTGAGACCTATAAAATTGCTTTTTTTAGTAAAGATGCTTCAGGTGTTTTTAAAGAAATGAAAGGAGAAGTTGTTACCAACGGTGACAATACACCAACCTCTTTTGACCTAAGTATTCAAACTGCCTCTATCAATACAGGAAACGGAGTGCAAAACAAGCATGCAAAAAGTTCAGAATGGTTTCATTCAGAAAAGTATCCGGATATTACTTTTAAATCGAGCGAAATAGTGACCAACGACGAAGGAGTTTTTGCAAAAGGCGACCTAGTTTTACACGGGGTAAGCAAAGCAATAACACTTCCATTGACGGTTTCATCAAATGAAACGAACCATGTATACAAAACTAAATTCAGTGTGGTTCGAGCCGATTATCAATTGGGCCCAAAAAGTAAAGTTTCTCCCTCTATAAAAATCATTGCAGCGGTAACCATTAAGAAGTAAGCATGTTGAAATCAAGAATTATACACCCTTTAGTCGCTGGTATTTTCGCGGCGTGTGTAACGATAGTCTTTGGAATGGCTTATGAAAAAGCTACGGCAATCGAAGGTGCGCAGCTCGATTCTCTGCGTGAGGCTATACCTATGCTGCATTTGTTTATCGCGCCCGTTGCTGGGTGTTTATTGGCCTCTTTGGGCTATTACCTATTACAAAAGATTGGCCCAAAATGGGGTTCTTTCTTATTTTATTTTCTCTTTGCTGCCGTATCTATTATCACCTCTTTTGGGATTTTTTCAGTGTATAACCTTCATGAAGAAATACAGTATACCATTTACGGTTACGCTATGCCTATGCATTATTTTCCTTTTCTGAGCTGGGTAGCATTTAAGCCGTTGTTTTCTGCTGAGCTAAAATAAAGGCACTGATCCACAACGTTTTCCCGTATTTTCCGTTATATACGTAGTATATAATTGTGAAACTGATTTTCTCCATAGCTTTTGTGCTTTTATTCGGCACTACATTTTCTCAGCTCGTGACGGGTACTGGGGTTTCACCTCTTGGTTTAGTTCAGAATGTATTGCTGGGCCCTGGAGTTACCGTCTCAAATATCATGTACAATGGAAATCCAGCTGCAATTGGCTCATTTCAAGCAATTGGAACAAACCTTGGTATAGACGAAGGTATTGTGATGACAACAGGAACAGTTATCGCAAATGAAAATGGCCCTCAAGGCCCCAATAATCAAGCTGGTTCTGGAGTGGATAACGCCTATGGAGGTTCAGCTCTTTTGTCAAGTATCTTAAACGGTGAACAAACCTATAATGCGGCAATATTAGAATTTGACTTTGTCCCTTATGCGGACACTGTTGCCTTTAACTATGTTTTTGGATCGGAAGAATATCCTGAATATGCGCCACCTGAAAGCTCAACGTACAATGATGTTTTCGGTTTTTTTATTTCTGGCCCTGGGATTACAGGCTATGAAAATATTGCTCAATTGCCCAATGGGAATGGCGTTGTATCAATTAACAATGTGAATGCGGTAACAAACACGCAATACTATATTTCAAACGGTAACGGTACAAATGCCCCTTTTAACAGCTCGGATCAGTATATTCAATACGATGGATTTACAAAAGTATTAAAGGCCGTATCTGAAGTGCAATGTGGAGAAACCTATCACCTTGTTCTAGCCATTGCAGATGTTGGAGATGGTTCATGGGATTCAGGCATATTTTTAGAAGCCAATAGTTTGTCTTCACCGACACCAGTGGAAATCACGTATGAGCTGTCCGATGAACTTTTTAGTAATCCTGATTGGATTGCAGAGGGTTGTGTCACCGCCACCGTGACATTGGAAAGACAAACAAATATCAATCAGTCTTTAACGGTTCCACTAATTGTATCTGGTTCGGCAACAAACGGCGAGGATTATAGTGGGATTCCTAACTCAATAACCTTTAATCCCGGACAAACACAGGTGTCTTTTACCATCGATGTTGTTTTAGATGGCATTGCTGAAGGGTTAGAGAATATAATTTTAGATTTTCCTTTAGAGGATCCTTGTGGTAATATAACGCCTGTCTCTATAGAACTCTTTTTACAAGATATACAAGACGTTCAAGTCGAAATCATAAATCCGGAAATCGCTTGTCCAGGAGAAGATATTGAACTTACGACGAATGTTTCAGGAGGGCTCCAACCCTATACCTATTTATGGAGCACGGGATCAACTGAGAGTACAATTAGCATCTCGCCGACGGAGACAGGGACTTATTTTGTTGAAGTTGTTGACGATTGTTTGAATGAGCTGGCTTATGACACTGTGCTTGTTACGGTTCCGGAATACGAGCCTATTTCTATGATCGTACCTGATGATATTGTTGAAATTTGCCCGAATGTCGGTCAATCTTTACTTGTTGAAGCGTCAGGGGGTACAGGGAATTATATCTACAGTTGGCAAAATGAATCTGGCCAAATCATTTCATCCTTAGATTCGGCTGTGATTTCCCCCATGAGTACGACTTATTTCGTCATTACGGTGAGTGATGAATGTGGAAGTTTTGCGACAGATACAGTAAATTATGAAGTTACGAGTCCTCCATTGATAGTGACCACAAGTGCTCCAGTTGCAATTTGTCCAGGAGACTCTACGTTGCTTCAAGTTTCCGCCTCAGGAGGTTTTGGGGCGTATGCTTATTATTGGCCTCATAGTCAAGAAACCTCCACTGAAGTTTGGGTACAGCCCTTGTCAACTTCGAATTATCAAGTTCAGGTTTCAGATGATTGTCAAACGTTTTCTGTAACATCTAGCATTCAGGTTACTGTTGTAAAACCAGATGCTAATTTTACGGTAATTAGCGATCCAGTTATTGAGAACCTCCCTGTTTCCTTTCAAAACTTAACCTCTAATGGCTTTGCCTACGACTGGTTTTTTGGTGATGGTGGTTATTCTTCTGATATTCATCCGACGCACGTTTATGATACTCCAGGCATTTATCCAGTAACATTAATCGCAGAAGATGCGAAGGGCTGTGTGGATAGTATTACCTTATTTGTTGAAATATTTAAAGAGTACTTTGTTTATGTGCCTAATACCTTCATTCCTGATGGAGACCGTTTAAATGAGGTGTTTTCAGCCAGTTTAATAGGTGTACAGTCTATTGAGCTTGAAATTTTTAACCGTTGGGGCCAGCTTATATTTGCTTCAACGGATCTCGATTTCGCATGGGACGGAACATTCAGGGGAAATAAAGTTCAAAATGGGACCTATGTTTGGAAGCTTGTCGTCCTTCCAGACAACAAAGTGGATAAGGAAATCTATACAGGACACATTAATTTGCTGCGCTAATTAAGCAATACATATAACGGATAAGAAAAGCGACTAATCTTTAGATATAATATCGTAAAGCTCATTTAAATTAGGAGAAATGATTACCTCAATCCTTCTGTTTTTAGCCTTTACCTCTGAGATTGGATAGAATTCACCGCGTCCTGCAGCCATCAATTGACTCGGTGTAACGCCTGAATTTGCTAGAATAATCTCAACTACACTCGTTGCCCTAAGGACTGATAGTTCCCAATTATTTTTAGGAGAAGTTGCACGGGAAAGCGGGTCGGCATCTGTGTGACCTTCTACTATGATTTCGAGCTCTTTTTCGTTTTCAAGAACACGTCCCAGCTCAATAAGTGCTTTTTCGCCTGCTGGCTGAACTGCAGTACTGGCTGATGTAAACAATAATTTTTCCTCTAAGCTTACATAAATTCGGCCATTCTTTTGCTCAACAGTTAGGCCTTGACCCTCAAACCCTTTCAATGCTCTTGCGACGCGTTCTTTTAGCGCCTTGATACCATCCTCTTTTTTGCGTAGCAGCTCTTCTAATTCATTCACACGTTTCTCGCGTTCAGATAACAGGCGCTCTTTTTCTTTTAATTCCTGCTCCAAAGTCAACAAAGCATCTTCTTTTTCTTGAAGTTTTAGGTTTTTGATTTTTAATTCCGTCTGCAAGGCTGCAGTTTCTTTCGCGCTAAGATTCTTAAGATTGTTAAACGAGTTTTCAAGCTCTTTGGATTGAAGCTTCAGTACACCATAGTTTCTTTTTAATAAGCGCATTTTTTCACCGAGATCAGCAGTATCTTTTCTTAAGCCAATTAACTCTTTATTCGCGAGGTCAAACTTAAGCTCAAGCTCTTTGGCTAAGCTTTCATAATCTAGGCTCATTTTTTTGTACTTCGCTAATTCTTGAGCGCATGTTTTTTCTCGCTCTAGCAGCTCGTTATATTTTTTCGAGGGGACACAGGAGCTAAATAGAAAAATGATTGAGATCACTGATGTTAAGTATGGGATAGAATATTTCATGCCAAAAAAGGTTTTAACAAAGTTCAATTAATCCTTAAGCTAATAATAGCAAGCTTACAATATTTTTGAACATCCTACCCTTCATAAAGTGCTTATAAAAGGGAACACTATCAATATCTTTATAGTTTCCCTACCTTTGCGGTTCATATAATAATTATGGCACGAAAGAAAATTACAGTTCCACTAAAAAAAGCTTTGGTTGATTTAGAATCAGGGGAACAAAAAAAAATGGATAAAGCCATCCAAACTATTGCTGCTTCTGGAAATATTGCTTTAATACCTGCACTTTTAAATCTTTTATTGCAAAATAGCAATCCACTCATTGAAAAGAAAATAATGTCTTTGATGGCTGACGTGACAGACAGTGATGCAAAAGAAATTTTTATTGAAAGCCTAAAGAATGATCAGTACGAAAGTTTAAAAACAACTTTGATTAATATTGTTTGGAACAGTAAGCTTGATTTTAGCGAGTACATTGCTGAATTTGTCGCTTTGTCCACTCAAGGAGACTTAATGCGGGCTATTGAATGTCTTACAGTAATAGAGAATTTAACGGGGCCATTTGAAGAGCACCACCTGCTCGAATCACAATTATACCTCAAAGAATACTACTCTGAGCTTCGTAAAGAGCGTAGCCAAAAAGATGAAATAATAGCTGAGATAGCTGTTTTTATTCAGGAGCAAAACGACGGAATTGATGCGGATTTATTAATAGAGTAACTAAATTCAAATTTTATACATTTGTTAAAAGACAACTTATTATGATGCAATCAATGACTGGATTTGGAAAAAGCAGCAGCGTTTTTCAATCGAGAAAGGCCTCTGTTGAGATCCGCACACTAAACAGTAAAGGATTGGATTTATCGGTCAAAATGCCTTCCATATATAAAGAGGTAGAGCCTCAGATTAGAAAATTGGTTGCAGAGGTGCTCAGTCGTGGAAAAATTGAACTTTCTATTCATATTGAAAGTGAAAAGGCTTCCGAAATGAACCTTGTTAACAAAGAACTAGCAACCTCAATTTATGAGGAGCTAAAAATGCTAAATACATCCTGGGGTCAAAAAGAAAGTGATTATTTGTCCATGATTTTGCGAATGCCTGAGGTCATCAATACAGAGGGAGTCGCTCCGAGCAAAGAAGAGCTAATGAAAGTTGTAGATCTTGCGAAAGATGCTTGCGGTCAGGTGAGACAATTTAGAGAGAAAGAAGGTGAAGACCTTAAAGCAGAATTTTTACAAAGAACAGGTGAGATTTCAAGATTACTAGTCGAAATTGAGCCTTTTGAAGAAGAAAGAATTCAATCTACTCGTGAACGCCTTCAGAAGGGATTAGATGAATTTCCTTCAGATAAAATGGACAACAATCGCTTTGAGCAGGAGCTCATTTATTATATCGAAAAATTAGATATTGCAGAAGAGAAGATGCGTCTGAGCAATCATATTAAGTATTTCTTGGAAACAATACCGCTGCTTCAATCAGGTAAAAAGCTCGGTTTTATCGCGCAAGAAATGGGTCGCGAAATCAATACGATAGGCAGCAAGTGTAACCACTCCGAAATGCAAAAAAGGGTTGTTCAAATGAAAGACAGCCTTGAAAAGATTAAAGAGCAAATTTTAAATACCCTGTAGTGTCTTCTCAAAATCTAAATGAAGGTAAAGTCATTATTTTTTCAGCGCCATCTGGAGCTGGGAAAACTACTATAGTGCGTGCATTATTGGATGAACTTTCGGAATTAAGCTTTTCTATTTCGGCTTGTAGCAGAGATCCTAGAGGTCAAGAGGTGAATGGAAAAGATTACCATTTTATTGGAATTGAAGGGTTTAAGAAAAAAATAAAGAACAATGAATTCGCCGAGTGGGAAGAGGTATATCAGGACCATTTTTACGGCACCCTGAATTCAGAGCTGACTAGAATCTGGAATGCAAACAAAACAGTCGTTTTTGACGTTGATGTTGTAGGAGGCATGAGCTTAAAAAAGAAATTCGGGAAGAAAGCATTGGCAATTTTCGTAATGCCACCAAGCTTAGTAGTCTTGGAGGAACGTTTGAGAAATCGGAATACGGATTCTGAGCAAAAAATTCAGCAGAGATTAGAGAAAGCTGAGCATGAAATCTCCTTGTCTTCTGGCTTTGATGTCATTTTAAAAAATGACAAGCTTGACACTGCTATATCTGAGGCCAAGTCAATTATAAATCAATTTTTAGTATCGTGAAGGTAGGTTTGTATTTTGGTACGTTTAACCCAATACATGTTGGTCACTTGGTAATCGCCAACTATATGTCTGAGTTTACTGATCTTGATCAAGTCTGGCTTGTTGTTACCCCACAAAACCCATTGAAACAAAAGAAATCATTGCTTGCGGACTTCCATAGATTGGCACTTGTTAAAGAGGCTATAGACGACAATAGAAAGCTTAAGGCAAGTGATATTGAATTTAAAATGCAAAAGCCAAATTATACGGCCCATACACTTGCGCACCTGATCGAAAACCATCCAGAAAATGATTTTGCACTAATCATGGGAGAAGATAATTTAAGGGGATTTCATAAATGGTTCAATTATGAGCAGATATTAGCGAAGCATAAAATATATGTATATCCTAGGGTACTCACACCTCAAGAGGAGAACGAAATTGAAAATGCAAAAAAAGAGCAGCTAGATCAATTCAAGAGCCACCCAAATGTTTCTTTTTGTAAAGATGCGCCAGTGATGAAAGTATCTTCCTCGTTTATTAGGTCTTCCATTAAAGCAAAGAAAGATGTAAGGTATCTACTTTCAGAACCTGTTTTTCGCTATGTCGATGAAATGAAGTTTTATCAATAAAAAAAGGAGACCATTGGCCTCCTTTCTTTTTAAATAAGTTTCTTTATCAGACTATTGCTTGATGAATTTGATCGTTTCAATACCGTTCATGTGTGCCACTTTTACAAAGTAAACACCTTTATTCAATGACGTTAAATCAAAATCTGCATTACCGGAATTGTTGTGTTCCTTTTGAGCAATAACTTTTCCTTCAATATTCATAACTGCAATGGATGAGTTCTCGTATGCCGAAAGACCATTAATGGTTATTTTCTCTGTTGCAGGGTTAGGAACAACAGTCAAAGGCTCAATAATACCTTCAATTGTTCCGGCTGAACCAACGACGATTTCATACCCACCAAAGCTTAATGCTTGAGTAACTGGTGTTGGGGGCAAACCTGGGAAAAGAACTACTGAAATTACACCTTCAACTGTAATTGTTACAGGATAGGATCCAGTTTCGTTTGTTGTTCCAAATACATTGGCACATCCATTTTCTCCACCAAGATATTCACATCCGGATACATTACATGCATAATCGTAACCTGAAGGCAAACCATCGACACTGGTTACTGTAAATCCTTGAATTTCCGAACCAATAAAAGCTTCCAACGCCGGGTCTCCTCCTGTGATATCAGAAGTGACTTCATTTGGAACCTTAAAGTTTAGATCTGTTGAATACGCAACTCCTGCTTCAGCTGAGGGAAAATTTGTTGACGTATCAGGCCATATTCCATAGGTTGAATCTGCAAAGTTCGCACCGGGTGTACATGATTGTGCATTTAGTTGCGCAGCAAATAAAAATACCGCACAAAAATAAAGTAGAATTTTTTTCATATTTATTGGTTTAGTGTTACTCAAAAATAACTTTTTTTAGGCCGTGTACCAAACCTTTGCAAAAGATTTCGTGGGTTTGCAGTGAATAGCGTATTTTTGAACATGATTATTTACAACGTGACCTTGAGTATTGATGAGTCCATTGAACAGGAATGGTTGTCTTGGATGAGAACCAAGCATATACCCGATGTTATGGCGACAGCCTCATTTCGAGAATGTAAACTTTCAAGGCTATTGGGTGAGGAACAAGGAGGTAAAGCCTATTCCGTTATGTATGTTGCCTTTAGTCAAGAACATTTAGATAATTACCAGTCGGTCCATTCCGCTGCATTGCAGCAAGAACATACGTTGAGATTTCAAGGAAAATTTGCTGCGTTTCGCACGGAGCTTCAAATCATAGAAGAATTCATTCATGAAGGTTAAAGCCAAAAAACATTTAGGGCAGCATTTTCTCAAAGACGCATCTATTTGTCAACGAATCGTTGAATGTATTGATTTGGAAAAGAGTCAAAATGTTTTGGAAATAGGTCCGGGTACGGGTGCCTTGACTAAATGGCTTATAGAAGAAAAGAAAATTCAGTCGCTTCACCTCATGGATGTCGATCAGGAATCAATCGCCTACCTAAATCAGGTGTATCCAGAATTAAGTGAGCGCATACATTTTGCTGATTTTTTACACCATAACATTGATGAGTTTCTGGAGAATGAATCATTTAATGTGGTTGGAAATTTCCCGTATAATATTTCGTCTCAAATTTTATTTCGATGTCTAGAGTTTAAGGACCGCATCCCTGAAATTGTTGGCATGTTTCAACGTGAGGTTGCGCAAAGAATAGCACAAGGGCCGGGGAATAAGCAATATGGTATTCTGAGTGTTTTTATGCAAGCGTATTATGATATTGAATATCTTTTTACGGTAGATGAAGATGTATTTGATCCTCCGCCAAAAGTCAAGTCGGGTGTGATTCGATGTGTCCGAAATACACGTAAAAAACTACCGTGTGATGAGAAGCTTTTTAAGACAGTTGTTAAAACGGCTTTCAATCAGCGAAGAAAAACGATGCGAAATTCTTTAAAGTCATTGCTCGGCACAACAGTACTTCCTGAGAAGTTTTCAGGCGAAAGACCAGAACAATGCTCTGTTGAGGATTTTATTGAGCTCACCAATCTGATTGAAGCGAACCGAACAGCTTAGTTACGTATCTCGCGACCTTTAAAGAAGGTTTTCCTAACAATTACTTTACCTGATTCATTAAAAATAAGGAAGTTTCCGTCCTTCAAGTTGTTTTTATATTCTATCTGGTGTCGGATATTTCCACGTCGAGAGAACTGTTGAAACAACCCATCTAGTTTGCCTTCTTTGTATTGAGCGACTATCGTTGGAACTACTCCACCAGGATAATAGTCAATAAATGTTCCATTCTTTTTCCCTTTTTTATATGAACCTGAAGCCTTGATTGCATAATCCGTTTCGGAATAGGATTCAAATGGTCCATGTAATACTGAAACATCTTCGTTTCTTCCAATGATAACGATTTCATTTTCGCTGTCCTTGCTTTTAATGACCTTAAAATTTTCGAGTAGGAGTAACTTCTGCTTGTCATTGAATGTTTGCCATTCGCCTGATTTTAGCCCGTTTTTATATTTCCCTGTCAAGAGGATGTTTTTATTAGGGCTATAAGAAATCCAAGCCCCGTTTAGTATGCCATTTTTAAATTCGGCTTTGTTTTTTACGGTTCCATTTTCCCAATAATTGAGCCAAACCCCTTCCTCTTTCCCCTTCGAATAGACTCCTGTCATCAGCAGAACGCCTGACTCATAATTGGTTCTCCAGAGCCCCTCCTTTAGATCTTTAAGGTATTTGCCTTCTTTAAACAATGTACCATCTTTGAAAAAGTAAGTCCATTTTCCTGAGCGAGCGCCGCGATTGAATTGTGCATTATATGATATTTCTCCTGAAGAAAAATAGTATTTCCATTCCCCATGCTGCAGGCCTTCCGTAAAGCTACCTTTCATTTCCACAGATTTTTTATCATTAAACCAAGTCCAATCACCGTGCTTTTTCCCCGATTGGTAATTTCCTATGGTATTGATTGTAGAGTCTGAATTCATCACCAGGTATGCTCCGTTTAAGTCATCTTTACTGTAATTGACGCATTTCTCAATACGCCCATTTGGAAAATAAAAGGTCCATTTACCATCCTTCAAACCCCGGTTGAAATTCCCTAATATTGAAATGATCCCATTGGCCAATCGTTCTTCGAAAGGACCAGTTTTAAGCCCTTTTGAGTAGGTATAAAATTCTTTTAACCCTCCACTTACATAGAAGCTTTTGATTTCACCTTCTCCAGCTTTTACGACTTGGGCATGCAGCGTATCACTTGTATAATGATCTATGAGGTAAACCGTATCGTTTGATATTTTTTTTCTTGATTTTATTGCTCCATCATTATAGAAATAATTCCATACTCCATTGGGGCTCCCCATTTCATAATACCCCTCGACAATCAGTTGTCCATCAGCATTCCATTCTCGAAAAATGCTATCTGCTACATTAAATACAAAATAACTTTCTGAAGCGATTTTTTTATTCAGGTGAAAGGAAAGCTGCTTCCCATGAATGCGCCCTCTATAAAAATATTGCTCTTCGGTTAAGTTTCCTTTGGCGTCGTAAAACCACCATTTTCCATGCTTTTCATTGGTGACACCTACAATTTCATCTTGATAGTAGGCACCTCTGGCACGAATCTTTTTGTTGCCTGCATCCCAATATAATCTCTCACGTTCGGTTAATTGCTCTTGCTTAATCTCCTGTGCATAGGAAGGGTTTAAGCAAAGTATCAAAAACATTGAAAAGAGTAAACGTATTGCAGTCATGTGGTTATAAAGGGTAGATTCTAAAATAATTTTGGATCAATAAGACAACACCAAACAGGAAAAAGACCAATCCAATGAGGCGGTTCAAGCCGATCAAAACTTTTTCTGTCACAAGCGGTTTCAGCTGCTTCGCTCCAACAATCTTTAAAAGGTCAAACCCTAAAAAAGTAAGCAGCACGATGATTAAGAATAAAAAGAGCATAAAGTCGCTGGAATCATCTGAGATCGATTGATTGGCCAACGTTAGTACACTGAACCAATAAAAAAGCACCAATGGATTAGCAAAATTTAAAAGAAACCCTTTTAAAAAAGTTCTTACGAAGTCGATTTTGGGGCTATCAATATTTTCAATTGAGGTTTCTGTTCGAAGCTTATTTTTCTTAAAAAAGTTTATAATTCCATAGATAATAAAAATACCACCACCTATAAATCCGAACAAGGCTTTATTTGTTCCCGAAGACATTTTATCAACCTCCGCATAAAAGAGATACGCCAAAAGAATATAGAGCGCATCGCTCGCCAATACACCAAGGTCAAATACCAATGCCGCTCGAAAACCCCTTCTGATGCTTGTTTCAAGGAGCACAAAAAACACGGGGCCAATCATGACGCTTAATAAAAACCCTACACTACATGCCTTGAGCAAAAACTCCATACTGCAAATTTAGAATTTCTTTCTTGGTTTGATAACGCCAACTTTGGTTTGGTTATAAAACACATTCATAATGTTTTCCTTCTTTCTGTTTTTTATTCAAGTAAACTGCTTAAATTTGTGGCAAATTGAAACATACATTATGAAAACTCAAGACGCAAATGACAAGCTTGATGCAATTCTTTCAAAGGTTGAAAAGAAAGGAGTAGAAGCTCCGAAACTTATTGAAACTTTAAAAGACTTGCGTAATATCGCATTGCAGGAGCAAGATCCTTTGGTTGTTAAAACCTTGAGATTGATGTATGAATTTATCGAAGAAAATAAAAATTTCAATGTTCAAGCGCAGTATGAGGAAGATGATGAAGGGAATGAATATCCTTTAGAGATTGAGGATACAGAGAACCTTGTTTACTTGCTCACCTTATTAAAGGATGCCGAACATAAGATCAATAGAGAGGAGATTAAGGATTATAGAACTGTGCTAAAGGAGCAGCTTTATTAAATCTTTAAACTAAAAGCAACCTTATTCAATACATTATCGTCTTTAAAGCATAGTACGAACAATTTCTTTGTTCATATTTGGTTTTATTTAACTTGCAGATTACCTGAAAAGATTTCGAACAACTTTTGATTTCTTTTCAGGTTTTTTTTATTCACAATAATTGCAATATTTCGATTCCTCATTATGCTCGAAGGATTGCTCTGAATCAAAAATCTCTCCCAGAAGCTGCTCAAGGAACCCTTTGAATAAATTACAAATATCCTCCATGTTGTGTGACTGAGAAGACAGAGGATAGGATAGCTGCTTGACATCAGTTAAGGAGAAAATACTCGCCTCAGCAGGATAATAACCATGGCCCTCTTTTAAAAACAGTGCATACATTGCGAGCTGAACAGCGTGTTTGCATTTTGAAAATGTGAGCATTGCATTTTCTTTTTCTACGAATTTCACATCCTGGGATTTTACATTACCGGACTTATAATCAATTACCCGGTATTTTGAACCAACCTTATCAATTCTATCAATATAGCCTGTAAAGGAAACATCACGTAGATGTCCATGAACATTGAGTGACAAGGTCATAGTTTGTTTTGCTTCTACCTGGATAATAAAAAGTTCTTCTTTCAAGTTCTTTAAAAAAGAGAGCTCTTTTTTCAGTGTATTCTCTATGGTTTCTTGGGCTATGGTATAGCTCACCAAATTCTTACCCTTCAGGAATAACTGGTCATCTTTATCAAAGTAATGGTAAAATTCATCATATAGAATCTTTTTATACTGCTTGAGCATCTGCAATACGTCCTCCTCACAGAGTGCGTTTGGTTTGGGTTTGACCTCATTGCCAAACGAGTCAAATAGCGCAAATGGTTGATATAAAACTTCTAAGGCATGGTGAACCAAAGAACCGAATTGTTGGCTTTCGATGTCCTCTTCAACATTTCTCTCCTCTCCGAGCTCGGCGATATATTTGTAGTAAAAATCTAACGGGCACCGCAAATAAGTGTTTATAGCTGAGGCTGAGATAGATTTTTTGAAATATTTTTCAACTCTGCTCATGATGAGCGGTGTTCGCTCTATGATTTGGGCACTCTCTTTTGTTACTGCCTCAATTGGAATATTATAATGTAGGTTTTGAATTTGAATGTTTGGGTTTAGGCGCTCCATTTCGAGCTCCATTTGAAGCAGATACCTGCTTTTTTCTTGGGAACCAATTTGCTCACTGGTCGAACAAAACGTGGCAACGAAATTTTCACACTGGTGAAGTAAGCGATAAAAGTGATGTGCAAAAAGACCTTGTTTTTCTCTTGTTGTTGGTAGTCCCAATCCATACCTAAGATCCATAGGAATAAAAGACTGTATAGGATTTGTTGCCGGTAGTTTACCCTCGTTCATTCCAAGGGCATAAATGGTGGAAAAATCAAGCATCCTCGTCTCTAGTAAACCCATAATCTGAAGTCCTTCCTCTTGGTCCCCCGAGAAGCTAATTGATTTACTAATCCAATGTTGGTCAAAGAAAAGTTTAAAGCTCTTTTGACTCATTTCTGGAATGCCTTCCTCAATTATGTTCTGGAGTTCAACAAGTGCTTCGTCAAAAACATAGAGAATGGTTTTTTCGAATTCAAACCCTTCATCCATTCTGTTGATGAAGAAGGTATTTAAAGTTCGAATATTTAAAAGCACTTTGCTCCAGTTTTCATTCCAGTTTTCGAAAACCAATCCGCACAATATACTGAGTTCTTCGCTTTGTTGAATCGAACTAATATTCTGAAAAATTTTATTGTATCGAATGGCATTCCTCTCTACCTCGCCCAATTTTTGCACCTCATCTAATGACAAGGAGCTGATTGTAAACGAGTGATTTATAAATCTTTGCAGGTCATAAAAATAGATGGAATCTGTTTGAAATTTTACTTTATTTTCCTGGATTTGGAAAAGTAGGTCTACCCATGATTTCACTGCTGTTTGGGTGAGTGGTAAGCCCAAGGTTAGGTTCGTTTTTGCTACATTTTTTGGTATGTGGTTAATCATAGAGCCAATCAAGGCTTCATCACATAATAGAACGAGTGTTTCATTGAGCTCTTTTGAGCTTAATTTGCTAAGCTCATTTGCGGCAACCTTGACTTGCCCAATGTGTTGAGCACATTCTATAAACTGTGCATTCAGCTTCTTTTTTAAGAGCTGATTCAATGGTTTTGGCTGGTATTCTACACCTAAGAATTCGTGGTTTTTTCGGAGAAAGCTACCGGCTTCATGTAATGCATCATTCAGATATAACATGTCCGAATCACTTAGAAAGGAGCCTCTTTTCGCATCAATAATTCTTTTAATGATCACAAGTTCCGCTTTTGACAATGCATTGAATCCTGCAAAAATAAATTGGGTTTTTGAATCTGGAGAAAGAAAATCATGCTGCCCTTCGGCAAATATTTTATACGCTCTTCCTGAGTTAAGCTGTCCTTTTGAGTCAAGTGATTTATGAAAAAGGTCATAAATTTGGGGTAGCACATCCCAAAACTTCAAGAATTTTTTTTGTGATTCCGAATAATCTTCTTCGTCAACTTGCCAGCTCTCTAGCTCTTTTATGGAGGCAAGGTTTTTAAATACAGCGCCGGGATCTAATAGGTAGCGATCGATTTCATTAAAATCACGTAAAATAATTTTTCCCCAGCTCAAAAACTCTTCAAAATTTGAATTGGGAATATTAGGGATTAGCTTGCTGATTTCATACAAGGATAAAAGCTGCCTAGTTTCATCAACAACGACGAGCCTTTCTGGCTTCATCCACTTATCAATTGTCTCAATTTTTGGTGCAAAAATAGGTTTCGAAAATAATCGTGCAATTTCGACCCTCAACTGATTTGCTGCCCGGTCAGATGGAACAATAATATGTAGGTCTTCCATTGGGTAGTTCCTAGCCTTAATCAGGGCGGCTATTTTTTGAATAAAGGAATATGTCTCAATGGGCGTTTCCGACATCATTTTAATATTTATCTCTTTGTAAAAACCCTTTGAACAAGCTGTTCGCCAAAGGAGTATGGTATATATTCAAGGGAAGGGATTGCTTTGGTCAATATAATTGGAGAGGTGCTTCCGAGACGAATTTTTCCGTGAGAATGCTGAAGTCCCATTGCATAAGCTGCATTTATGGTGAGCGCATTGAGTGCCTCCTCAGGAGTTAATTTCATCTTAATGCAAGCCAATGACCAAATTTGGGACATATTGTAACACGGTGTTGAGCCGGGGTTGTAATCACTTGCCAGCGCAAATGGGATGTTTCTTTCAATCAATGTGCGGGCATCACCAAATGGTATGCCTAAAAAATGTGAGCAACCTGGTAAAAAGGTAGGCATGCACATGCTTCCCTGAAGTGCATCAATATCTGCTTGATTTAGCTCTTCCAGGTGATCAACGCTTAACGCACCGAGGTCAATAGCGGATTTCACGCCGCCCATTGTCGAGAATTGATTCACATGGACCTTTGGTATAAGTCCAATTTTCTTCCCTGCTTTTAAAATCTGTTCCATTTCATCTACAGAAAAGTAGTTTCTTTCACAAAAGACATCTATGTAGTCAGCTAAATTTTCCTCAGCAATTACTGGCAACATGTCAGAAATGATTTCATCTATGTAGCCGTCGTGGTTATTTTTATATTGAACAGGAAATGCATGGGCTCCGAGAAATGTTGCTTTAATTTCAATTGGGCTTTTTTCCTTCATTCTTTTGATCACGCGTAATATTTTAAGCTCAGAATCAACGGAAAGACCATAGCCAGATTTTATTTCTAATGCACCCGTCCCACTTTCAATTATCTTTTCGAGACGTGCGTATGACCGCTCAAAAAGCGCATCCTCTGATAGGTCCGCAAGCGCTTTTGCTGAATTTAAAATTCCGCCTCCTTTAAGAGCTATATCCTCATAGCTGAGCCCTTTGATGCGGTCAACGAATTCACCCGCTCTTGTTTTGGCAAATACTGTGTGGGAATGCGCATCACAAAATGCAGGTAGCACATAACATCCCTCGGCATCAATTACTTCTAAGTTTCTCCAATCGTCAATTCCGTCCCAATCCTCCATCGAGCCATAAGCAACAACCTTACATCCATGCTCAAGTGCCAAAAACGCGTTTTCAATGATGGGTAGTTTTCCTGCGTCAGCTCCGCCAATCCGTTCAGGAAAGTCCTCGCCTACTTGGACAAGCCCCTTAATGTTCTTAATAAATATATTTTCCATGCTTCGAATATTCGCTCCTGTAAAGATAATTTTTATTCACTCTGTGTAGTAGTCCTTTTTCCCTCTGATTTTTGTATCTTATTAAATAAAGTAAATTTCATATGTACCTTATTGGAAAACAAGCCGAAGATCAAGCAGCTGAATATCTTGAAAGAAAAGGATACAACATTTGTTATAGAAATTATCGCTTTGGTAGATTTGAGGTTGATATCGTTTGTGAGTATGAAGATCAAATTATTTTTGTGGAGGTCAAGGCCTTAAGCTCTACTGATATAAAAAAACCCTATCAATCTGTATCAAGGACCAAACAACAAAGAATTATTAAGGTCGCAGATCATTTGTTGTGCGCGTATTTCCCCGGTCGTGAATGTCGATTCGATATTGTCTCTATTATTCTCAATAATAAAGAAGTCAAAATAGCGCATATAACCGATGCTTTCCTACCTGAAATAAGCACAGGTTATTGAAAAATAAGTAACTTCATACCATGAAAAACATCCTTCTTTTCTTTCTCATTTGTACCTTTCAGCTTACTGCTCAGGAATATGGAAGTGAGGAAAAGAAAACTTTTCCTGAGAAAGGAGCTGGGTGTGCGCCACCAACCACGTCTACCTACATGGAAATCAATAATGTTAGGGCTTTGATGCATACAGCAGGAAACCTCTGGCAGATTCCCGGACAGAATAACTCTCAGTACGAGGTGCCCAAAAACTCGGGGATTATGGCCCTTTTTACCGCTGCTTTATGGCTTGGAGGAACAGATGTCAATGAGCAACTGAAGCTAGCTGCTTTAAGGTATCGAAATGGCCAAGATTATTGGACTGGTCCACTTACGGAAGTTTTTGCTGAAACAGATTATGCAACCTGTGATGCTTATGACCAGCATTTCATTACAACACAAGATATGGTTCGGGAGTTTACCTCATGGTTTGAGGCTGGAGTCGCAGATCAGCAAAACGGCACAAACACTCAGTCAAATTTGCACCCTAACTATGAGGTGCCAGACATTATAAAAAATTGGCCCGCTCACGGAGATTTGTCCGCTGGACAGGATTATTATCTGGCACCATTTTATGACTACAATGAAGACGGCCATTATAATTGGCAAGATGGAGATTACCCATGGCATGATATAAACCGTACAAAAGAGTGTACTGTTGACAGAACTGTTTCTTTATATGGAGACCTTAATTTTTGGTGGGTCATGAACGATAAGGGAAACATTCACACAGAGACAGGAGCTGACCCTATTGGAATGGAGATAAGGTCACAAGCTTTCTCTTTTGCCTCCAATGATGAAGTGAATAATATGACGTTCTATAATTATGAGCTTATCAATAGAGGTACGCAAACACTTTACGATACTTATTTTGGTTTTTTTACAGATGGTGCGCTTGGTGACCCATACGATGACTATGTTGGCTGCGACGTTAATCGCGGATTGGCATACTATTATAACGGGGATAATTTAGACCTAGATAATTCTGGCTACAAGGGTTATGGATCCTCTCCTCCTGCTGTTGGTGTTGATTTTTTTGAAGGCCCTTATCAAGATAATGATGGTATCGATAATGCCTTTGGGATTAATGAGAATGAGGCATTAAATGGTATTGGTTTTGGAGATGGGATTCCAGATAATGAAAGATTTGGAATGCGTCGGTTTTTATATTATTCGAATACGACAAATGGTGCCAATCCAAACCAAACGGATCCCACGAACGCTTCAGATTATTATAATTATTTGAAAGGATTTTGGAAAGATGGCTCTAAGTTTGTTTACGGCGGTAGCGGTCACATTTCTGATGCAGAGGCAGACCCCAATACCCCTTGTGACTTCATGTTTCCTGGGGATACAGATCCATTAGGATGGGGAACTGATGGAAATCCTCAAGAGCCATGGACAGAGCAAAGCAGCAATAATACCCCAAATGACCGAAGGTTTGTACAGTCGGCCGGTCCTTTTGTACTGAAACCGGGATCCGTGAATAATATCACTGTTGGTGTGGTTTGGGCTCGAGCGACAAGCGGAGATCCTTTTGCATCTGTAGAAGTGTTGAGAAAAGCAGACGATAAGGCACAAGCGTTATTTGAAAATTGTTTTAAAATACTTGAGGGCCCACATTCACCTGATCTCGCTATCCAAGAGCTAGAAAACGAGCTTATACTAACCTTGGATAACACCTCTTCATCTAATAATTATCAAGAGTCATACGAGGAGTTTGATCCTTTTATTGTGGCAAACGATTCTTTAGCAGATCGATATTACAGGTTCCAAGGGTATCAGATTTTTCAGCTCGTTGATGATGAGGTATCTCTTTCGGAATTGGATGATCCAACCAAAGCTAGACTCGTAGCACAGTGCGATAAAATGGATGGTGTTGGAAGGCTTGTTAATTTTGAGTTTGATGAGGCGCTTTCAGCATCAATGCCGTTAGAAATGGTTGACGGGTCCGACCAGGGGATTCGTCATTCATTTAAAATAACTGAGGATAAGTTTGCACAGGGTAGTCCAACCTTGGTGAACCACAAGACCTATTTTTTCATGGCGATATCTTATGCCTACAATCAGTTCAAGGAATATAACCCTGAAGACCCAACGCTGCTTGATGGACAAAAAAAACCTTACTTACCCTGCCGAAAGGCTGCTGTTGGTGCTGTTAAAGTTGTTTCGGCAATTCCTCACACGCCAATTCCAGAGGCAGGAGGTACACTTCAATTGATTGAATACGGTTCATCTCCTCAAATCACTCGATTGGATGGACACGGTAATGGGAACCGTGAATTGGAGCTGACGCAATCAAGTATAGATGAGATTTTAGAGACGGGTTTTATGGCAGCACCGACCTATGACTACGGTAAAGGGCCAATTAATATAAAGGTTGTTGATCCTTTGAATTTGGCAAGTGGATACTTTGAATGTAAATTCAGAAATTACACTTCTATGTCAAATGCAGGCTTCGCCGCAGATACGGCGAGCTGGGTCATATACAGATATGCGAGTGAAGACGACCTAACGCCATTAGACTCTGTTACTTCCCAACGAACAATAGCCTTTGACAATGAGCAGATTGTTCCTGAATGGGGTATTTCAGTTCAAATCAATCAAGAGAATTATTATTACCCGTCTAATTTGGAGAATGCTTCAGGTGTTAAAGACAATACCACAACAATGATTTCTTCTTCATTGTCTTTTGCAGACTCATCAAAGCAATGGTTAACAGGGGTAAATGACAATGATGCTTATTTCCCAACGAATTGGATTCTTAATGGCGAGTACGTGCCTGCTGAAGATGGTTCTGAATGTCTAGATGATGGACCAACGTATCTAAATCCTTGTAATTATGAAGATGAATTTAAGCGAGATCAAAACCCTATTTGGGAAGGTCTACTTGAGGGTATAATTGCGCCGCATCAGATGATAGGTTATTCTCAAGACTATGCAGCTTTAGCCTATATGCAAGGTGCGAATACAGAACAAATAAAGACAGCTGCTTCACCAAGTTATGCACCAAGTGTGGATATCGTATTTACAAGTAACGAAGATTTATGGACACGTTGCCCTGTAGTTGAGTTAGGAAGAGACGCTGGTCTCAATATCGGTGGTGTTTCTGCTGGAAAACTTCGAGGAAGTCCGAGTGTTGGTAAAGACGGGATGGAAGATGGTTCAGGAACTGGTATGGGTTGGTTCCCAGGTTATGCAATTGATTTGGAGACAGGCGCTAGGTTGTATATGGCTTTTGGAGAGAATTCTTTCCTCGGAGGAGATAATGGCGCTGATATGCTATGGAATCCAACTTCTAGATTGGTAAGTAATGTTGGAACCCCTGTAATGGGAGGTGTACATCCGATTTATATTTTTAGTAAAGACCAGAAAACACTTGCAGGTGGACTGAGTGGCACATTGTCAAGTGACCTTCAAGCTTATGTCCCTAGTGATGCATTGAGTGATGCGACTCATGAGCTCAAATTGCGATGGGATGCGGCTGAAGCTACACCAAATACTACGAAAATCAGAGACTTATACGCCCCGTTGACTTGGGTATGCTATCCTATGTTGAATGACGGTCAAGAGCTGCTGTCTAGTGATGCGATTATAAAGCTTAGAATTAATAAAGAGTATAAGGACTACACCACTACTGGAGCAAATCAAGGAAAGCCAATGTATTCGTGGAGTATGGATGATATTGCAACGGTTACAGCTTCACAAGATCAGTTGAAGGAGGCCTTGGATATAATTAATGTGGTGCCAAACCCTTACTATGCGTTCTCTGAATATGAGAGAAGCAGGCTTGATACCAGAATTAAATTCACAAATCTCCCTGAACAATGCACCATTAAAATTTATACTGTGAATGGAAAGCTCGTCAGAACATTTAAGAAAGATAGCCCAATAACTTCTCTAGATTGGAACCTAACCAATCAGGTCAATATTCCTGTGGCTTCTGGCATTTATTTAGTACACGTAACAGTTCCGGGAGTTGGCGAAAGGGTATTGAAAGCATTTATTTCGATGCGAACACCTGATCTTCAGGGGATTTAACACTTTCTTGTTCTTAAGTTCAATGGAAGTATTCGAGATTCCTTTTAATATGTTTTAACTTTGAATAAAACAGGCGCAATGAAATCCATCATTTACATAATTTTTTTCAGTATTTCCACAGCAATTTTTGCTCAAGAATTTACGCTTCCAGAGCTTCAATTTTCGTACAATGCTTATGAGCAAGGAATTGATGCCAAAACAATGGAAATACATCACGGTAAGCACCATAGAGGCTATGTAAGAAAGCTGAATAAAGCTGTTGCAGAATCAAAACTCGAGGGAAAAACCTTAGAGGATTTATTAATGTATGCAAGCTCTCGAAGTCTAGGAGTTCGAAATAATTCAGGTGGACATTACAACCACACCTTGTTTTGGGAAATATTAACTCCGACGTCTGACAATTCTGCTCCCGGCTCTGCGAGTAAAGCCTTCGAAAATGCCGTCACAAAGCATTTTGGTTCAATGGATGCTTTGAGAAAACAATTGTCTGTAGCAGCAGCAAAAAGATTTGGCTCTGGGTGGGCCTGGTTAGTGGTTACGCCTAATAAAGAGCTTGTAGTTAGTAGCACTCCAAATCAAGACAATCCAATTATGGATGTTTCTGATGTTAGAGGGATTCCTATTTTAGGTATTGATGTCTGGGAGCACGCCTATTATCTTCGTTACCAGAATAAAAGAGGGGATTATTTAAGTGCGATATGGTCTTTACTCGACTGGGGAGTAGTATCGGAAAAATATGCATCTGCATTAAATGATCCCATATTGGCCAAAATTGAAAAGGAAAACTGGCCGGAGATGAATGCATTCCACAAGGTTTTAGCGCAAACTTTTCATGCTTCGGAAAAAGGAGATTTTAAGCCGTTGCGAAATTTGAGTGGAGCACTATTTGCAAAGGCAATTTTATTACAGGATTCCGATGTGCCCAAGCCTTTGCTAAAACCAGAGGTTTCATTAGCATTGGTGCGCTTAGAGAAAAAATGCGCGGCATTGAATAAGCTGGTGGGTAAAAATGCAAGAGAAAAGTCCTTAATGAAAATGATTAATAGTGTACATGATATATTTCATGAGGTACAAGGTCTTTGTCATGATTGATCAAAAATAATAGACGCAATGCAGTTTCAGTTAACTAAAGAATTTATCGCACAACTCAAGGACAGGGTTGCGGCAAATGATGGTTCGTGGATTCTGAAAAACGTGCTTGAATTACATCATGCTGATATCGCTGACATATTAGATGAACTTTCGCATAAAGAAGCAAAATATGTGTATCATTTGAGCAGCGAAGAGCTTCAGGCTGATATTCTGATGGATCTCCAGGAGGAAAATAGAGATCGGCTCATAGAGTCCTTGAGTGTGAAGGAACTGGCAGACCAAATGGAGCATTTAGAGTCTGACGACGCAGCAGATATATTGGGTGAGCTTCCAGATGAAAAAATACAGGAAGTAATTTCTCAAATGCAGGATGACGCAGCAGCAGAAGACATCATAGATTTATTGAACTACGATGACGATATCGCTGGAGGTTTAATGCAAAAGGAATTTTTAAAGGTTGAGCTCGATTGGCCTGTTAACAGAGCATTAAGGCAGCTACGTCGTCAAGCTGAAGACGTGGAAAGGGTGTACAATATATTCGTAACCGATGAAGAGGAGCATCTTTTAGGGGTGTTGTCTTTAAAAAGATTATTGATTGCCAATTCAACAACCAAAATCGCAGAGCTATACAATTCTAAAAACATTATTTCGGTAAAAACCTCAGAGACTCCCGAACAGGTCGCAGCGATGATGGAAAAATATGACCTTGTTACTGTTCCTGTTGTAGATTACCAAAATAAACTCGTGGGAAGAATTACATTGGATGATGTTATGGATTTCTTGAAAGAGGAAGCAGACAAGGACTTTCAATTGGCTACAGGTATTTCAGAGCCGTTGCAGGCCGATGCAAGTATTTGGGAAATTGCTAAGGCGAGACTACCCTGGTTGATTATTGGTTTGGCAGGAGGTATACTTGGGGCAAAAGTAATTTCCGGATTTGAGCTCAGTATCGCTTCAATTCCTGAGCTTGCATTTTTTATTCCCTTAATTACTGCTATGGGCGGTAATGTTGGTGTACAGTCCTCAGCGATTGTTGTTCAATCCTTGGCAAGGGGAGAACAGCAGATCGGAGGCATTTTGAGTAAAATTTGGAAAGAGACGCTGGTGGGTGTCGTAAACGGGATTTTGCTTTCATTATTGATTTTTGGTATAGCTACGGTATTCGGTGGTATCGAATTAGGCCTCGTAGTGAGTATTTCATTATTTACTGTAATCATTGTTGCCGCAATTTTCGGGACATTTATTCCTTTGATTTTAAATAAATATAAGGTGGATCCTGCTCTGGCTACAGGACCATTTATAACCACAATGAAT
Source organism: uncultured Cryomorphaceae bacterium (assembly GCA_913052055.1). Taxonomy (GTDB): domain Bacteria; phylum Bacteroidota; class Bacteroidia; order Flavobacteriales_D; family Crocinitomicaceae; genus UBA952. The sequence goes on along the minus strand of CAJXDT010000007.1, from coordinate 18,350 downwards.
GATGTTGTGGGATTATTCATCTATTTCTCTATCGGCCTTTTTATATTTAGTTTAATGGCCTAATTCCTTGTGAATATTTACTTGTATTTTTTCTATCTTTGCCATCTTGTTTCTATGGAGAGGTGGCAGAGTGGCTGAACGCGCACGCTTGGAAAGCGTGTTTACGGAAACGTAACGGGGGTTCGAATCCCCCTCTCTCCGCATCAAAAAAAAGCCCAATTCGGGCTTTTTTTATTTCTTGTAATAAATTCCTTTCCAAGGGATTTCTTAAAAAGCCCTTGTGAAAAGACAATTTATTTTTTGATTTATCGTGAACATTTTGTGAAATCGTTGCTTAAAAGTAAAAAAACATTATTTTTGGCGTAATTAAACAAGAAGAATTTAATTTTTTACTTATGAAAAATATGATCAAATCGTTAGCCTTTGTTTTTACTTTAGTCTTAGGCTTTTCCTTACACGTTCAAGCGCAAGATGACGCTACGATGAATGCTACCGAAGATGCAAGTGCCAATGCCGGCGTTGTAGAAGCCGCAACAGAAGCCGCTCCTGCCCCAGCGGCAGAAGAAGAAGAGGTGGAACTCAGCTTCGTGCAAACACTAAAGCAAAAGTATATTGAAGGGGATGTTCTATGGATGACACCTGTACTGATTTGTTTGATTATTGGAATGGCATTATCCATTGAAAGGGTAGTTTATCTTAATTTGGCAACAATCAATACAGAAAAGTTTAAGGATGATATTGAGGCTGCATTGAAGTCAGGAGGCGTTGATGCTGCTAAAGATTTGGCAAGAAATACAAGAGGACCTATCGCCTCTATTTATTTTCAAGGTCTTGACAGATCAGATGAGGGTATAGACATCGTTGAAAAATCTGTTATTTCTTATGGAGGAGTTCAGAATGGCCTTTTGGAAAAAGGAATGACATGGTTACAGCTATTTATTGCACTTGCACCAATGCTTGGATTCCTTGGTACAGTGATCGGTATGATTCAGGCCTTTGATAAAATTGTTAAGGATGGTCAAGTATCACCGACAACAGTTGCAGATGGTATTAAAGTATCACTTTTAACAACTGTATTTGGTTTGATTGCTGCGATTTTCTTGCAGATTTTTTACAACTACATCACCTCAAAAATTGACAGTATCGTAAACGAAATGGAAGAAGCTTCTATTTCTTTAATCGATATGATGCTGAAGAACAAGGTGTCTAAGTAATTCATAAAAACCCTATCCTATGAAAGAAGATAAAATGAACTTGATACTTACGGTGACTAGGTATGCTTTAGTGCTGATCGGAGTTGGTTTGAGTATCTTGCTTTTCTCTGGCCCTACAGTGGCAGATGGAAAGGCAGCAATGACAGAATTTAGAGAAAGTGGTTCTATGACCGCTATTTACTACACCTTATTCATTATTGGAACAGCCGTGGTTGCCGTGTTAGGATTCTTCGTATATCAAATTGCAATGCAGCCGAAGAAGACTTTGATGTCTATCGTTGGAATTGTTGTTGCTTTTGTGCTGTACTTTGTAATGTATTTTTCTGGATCCTCGGATACAATGAAATCGTTGGCTTTGCGCCACGAAGCTAGTGACTCTGTCATCGCAGCAACATCAGCAGGAGTTTACACAATCGGAATTTGTATTGCAGTCGGTCTGTTAGTGGTAGTATTTGGTCCTTTCATGGGCAAGCTAAGATCATCTAGAAAATAAAGCTATGGCGAATAGAGATATACCTGAAATTAATGCGGGGTCTATGGCAGACATAGCCTTCCTATTGTTGCTGTTCTTTCTTGTAACAACGACGATGGATAAAGATCAGGCATATGTGCGAAGTATTCCCAAAAAAATAGAGATTCCACCAGAGGATTTGCCTGATGTTCAGAAAAGAAATATTCTTGCGATTAAGGCGAACAGCCAGAATCAATTGATGGTTCGTAACGTTGTTTTTTCTGATCCAGATATGATATCTGATTTCATCCTTCGTTTTTATCAGACGAGTGAAATTGAAAACAAACCTGAGGAAAACTTCCCTTTATATTCAACTGCAACAGTTGGTCTTTGTGATTTGCGTATGGCTGAGTTAGAAGCCAAAATTGAAGAGGCCGACAAGGTAGGTGCAACAGATTTATTAAAATTCTTTTCCTCTGCATCAGAGGAATGGAATAAAAAGAAAAAAGCAATTCGTCTTTACGGAAAGTCTGAACTGAGGGAAATTGATAAGCAAGCTCACATCCGTATTGAAGTTCAAGAAGCTACGGCTTATTCCATTTTTACCCAGATCCACAATGAAATAGAGGAGGCTGTTGTGGAGTTAAGAAATACGAAATGTAAAGAGCTTTTTGGCGAGCCTTATACCCTTGTTAAACAAAGGTATAACCAAGATTCAGATGCTCGAGATAAAGAAATACTTGATTTGATTGAGATTTTATATCCAGCGAGAATCATAGAAGTTACGCCTAAAAATTAAACGGTATGTCTAAATTTAGAAAAGTAGAAGAAAGATCAGCACCTGCAATGAACACTGCGTCATTGCCAGACATTGTCTTTATGCTCTTGTTTTTCTTTATGGTTGCCACAACAAGTAAGGAGACAGACCCCACAGTAAAGTATACCGCTCCTGAGGGTTCGCGAACAGAAGATCTGACGCCATATAAGCAACGTTCGGAAATCGATTTTCTTTATTTGGGAGCACCTAGAAATCCAAACAGGGCGTCTGCATTTAAGTTTGGTTATGCTTTGTCTTTGGATAATGTTGTTCAAGCAACTCCGGATGGCTTGTATTCTACAAATGCAGTGTCTCGATGGAAGAGAGATAAATTTGATCAAAAGCCAGCTAGAATGATTGCACCGATTGAGGCCGTCATCACCTGCGTTAAGGCAGATCAAAGTGCACCAAGTGGACTTGTTTTTGATATTCGAAAGCAGCTGCAAGATATCGATGCTTTAACGATTGCCTATTCAGTCAAAGATAAAGGCGTAAATAAGGCGTCACAATAGCTTTTAGTTCCAAAATGGTACTAGAAGAATCTGATGTTATTACTGAAGATCTCATTACATTTCTTGAAGGATCTGAGCTTGGAACAAATGGAGCGAAGTACACACATCTCGATTTAAGAAAGCGCATCTGTGATGTGGATTGTCCAACATCTTTCTCTTTAAAAAGAAATCAACGCATTATTGCCAATGTTACGTTTTGTGTGAGGGATTTTGCCTTTTATATTAGGTATTTCGCTTTTCACCCACGTTTTCAAAGTGATTCTAGAAGCGAACGAAAAAGAATTGTTCGTTCCGGCCTAGAGCAAAGTATAGACGCTGTTTTTAAGAAGTTAGAAGATCAAAAGCAATTGCCTTTCTATGCTTATATTGACGCGGATAATTCGCGCAGCCAGCATATGAGCAAACGATTTGGCTTTAGCCCTTATGCTGGAATAGTATCTCGAACTTTTAGTCGCCTTCAAACAAAAAAAATGAGTGGAATCTCTTTTAGCTCAGATTGGGACGAGATAGCTGAGCGTGTCAGAAATGATTATGGTCATTATGATGGATACTTTGACGCTCATATTCAGAAGCCACCATTTGTCTTGCTTAAAGATGTTCATGGAACCATTGAAGCTTATGCTAAATTCACTTTGGTTAAGTGGAAGTTTCATAGGCTTCCTGGCCCATTTGGAGGTTTATTGGTCAGCATATTGCCGTATATTCCTTTTTTAAGAAGGCTGATAAAGCCTAAGGCTCATTTTTTTCTATGTCCCGACATCATATCTCACGGTGTAGATTCTAATCAACTTGAAAAGCTTTTTTCTGCCGCTTTAGCCCTCTATAATGTCAATTCTATCATCTGGTTTGTAGATCCTAACGATGAAGTTTATCATAAAGTAAAGAATAATCTTCGGTGGGGTATTTTAGACCGAATTATTGGAACGAAAAAGGTGAATGTTATGGTGCGAAATGGGAAAGTCAACTACTCATCAAAACGACCATTTTTTGTAAATGCCTTTGATTTAATCTAATTTTTTCGGCTCTTTGATTGTCTTATATCCTCCCATAAATGACTTTATATATTCTGTAACGCGCTTTTCTCTTTCTTGCGTTTCAACGACCACTTTTTTACATTTTGGTAAGCTTTCTGACAGTCTATTTACAAAGCCTTTATTTCCTTGCTTTAGAATGGTATTTAAATCCAAGAGCATGAATAGCTTTAATTCTCCAATATTGAATCCATTCTGAAAATACATTTCACAAATTCTTTTCGGAGTGCCCACAATGAGCTCTGTTCCAAAAAACAGATCATTTCTTTGTCTGACTCTTTGTCCCTTTTCAACAATTAGGTCTAGGGTTAAATCCAATATTTTAAAAGGTTTTTCTAAAAACTCGGAAAATGACCGAGCGGTTTGATCGTCACTGCAGATGACAATTCCCCTAGGCGACCCTTCTTGAGGTTCAGGAATACAGTCCGTAACAATATGCTCAAAGAGGGAGAAGTTTGCTTCAATAGTCGCCTCAATGACCAAAGCATTTCCTGAGCGTAATAGTTTTCGTGTGGCTGCATTAAAATCTTCCATGGCTATTTGAGTTTGTCGTTTTCTTTATGTCTTGAGTGGTCCCTTTGCGTCTTCTTGTTCATGTTTTCTTCAAAGGCCTGTTCTAAATCAACACCTGTTTGATTTGCAAGGCAAATTAAAACAAAGAGCACATCCGTTAGCTCATTGGAAAGGCTGCTTTCTTCATCACTTTTTTTGCTACTCTGTTCACCATAGCTCCGTGCCATAATACGCGCTACTTCCCCAACCTCTTCCATCAAAATGGCGGTATTGGTAAGCTCATCAAAATATCTTACACCATATTTTTTAATCCACTGGTCTACTTTTTCTTGTGCTTCTTTGAGGGTCATGGTTGTACAGTTATTTTCTTGCGAAGTTAGAAAAATGAACGCAAATCATTCAAGAAGTGGGATTCCGTTTTTTTTTATGACATTTGTTGAAATTGTAATACGTTCATGAAAAAACTACAGAACTATATTAATGGAAAATTTCAGCCACCTGTATCGGAGGAATATATTGAGAACATTGATCCCTCTCGTGGCGTTCCCTTTTCTTTGATTCCAGATTCTGGAATGGAGGACGTAGCGCAAGCGACAGAGGCTGCCAAGGCGGCTTTCCCAGCTTGGTCAGGAATGTCTTTGAATCAAAGGAGTGAAATATTAATGAAGCTTTCTAAAGGAATCGAAGATCGGATGGATGAATTTGTTGCGGCGGAATCCTTGGATAATGGAAAGCCTGTAAGCCTTGCACGCCAGGTGGATATTCCTCGTGCCGTTTCAAACCTGAGCTTTTTTGCTTCGGCCGTGTTACATTTTGCTTCTGAATCGCATTACATGGAGGGCGTTGGCATAAATTACACTACCCGAAAACCAATTGGAGTGGTTGGTTGTATATCCCCATGGAACCTTCCTTTATATTTATTCACGTGGAAAATTGCACCTGCACTGGCTTCTGGTAATTGTGTCGTTGCAAAACCTTCAGAAATTACTCCTTATACAGCCTATTTATTGTCAGAAGTGGCGGCTGAAGTTGGTTTGCCTGCAGGAGTATTAAACATTATCCATGGACTCGGTTCAAAAGCAGGAGATGCGATAGTAAAGCATCCTGACATTAAAGCGGTTTCTTTTACCGGAGGAACTGCAACGGGCGCTTACATTGCAAAGACAGCAGGCCCCATGTTTAAAAAGCTTTCATTGGAATTGGGAGGTAAAAACCCCAACGTTATTTTTGCCGATTGTGATTTTGAAGACATGTTGGCGACAACAGTGCGCTCCTCTTTTGCAAATCAAGGCCAAATATGCCTTTGTGGTTCTCGTATTTTTATTGAGCGTTCAATTTATGATCAATTCAAGAATGCTTTTGTTGAAAAAGTTTCACGGATGAAGGTGGGAAACCCCTCAGATTTAGAAACAAAGCAGGGGGCTGTGGTTTCCAAAGACCATATGGAAAAAGTTCTTTCATATATTGCCCTAGCACAAGAAGAAGGCGGTACAATACTCGCTGGTGGACATCAAGTCAAACTGGACGCACCTTATGATAATGGATTTTATATTGCGCCAACAATTATTGAAGGTCTTTCTTATGATTGTCGTACAAATCAGGAAGAGATTTTTGGACCTATCGTGACACTTTGTCCTTTTGATTCAGAAGAGGAGGTATTAAAGATGGCTAACTCTACACAATATGGTTTGGCAGCGACAGTATGGACCTCTAATCTTAAAAGAGCACACCGCATAGCCAATCAAATTCATTCTGGCATTGTTTGGGTGAACTCTTGGCTTGTTCGGGATTTAAGAACTCCATTTGGTGGTGTTAAAGCCTCAGGAGTAGGTCGTGAAGGAGGCTGGGAAGCTTTAAAATTCTTCACAGAACCTAAGAACATTTTTATCAAAGAGTAAATGAGATTATTTTTATTACTACTTATTTCAACCTCACTTTCTGCTCAAATCGAGCCTGTACTATGGAAGGTTCAAAAAGATACAATTCAACAATGGAATTATTTCTTTGGAGATGAATTCAATGGAACCGAGGTAAATGAATCAATTTGGTATCCAAACTATCCTTGGGGAGGATTGCTTGCTGATGAGGGGTCTTATGCGGATAAAAAAATGGTGTCTCAAGGCAATGGCTTATTAAAATTATCGGCTGATACAACAAGTGAATGGCGTGCTTTCCCAAAGTGGATGTTGGAAACAGGTGGAGCGGCAAATGGAGAAGTTCCAATTCGAAACGGAAACGAGGTGGAGCTGCATTACCTATGCTCAGCGCTATGGAGTAAGCAACAATTCAAATACGGTTATTTTGAAGCGCGCTGTAAATCTCCGAGTGGAAAGGGATTGTGGCCTGCATTCTGGCTTTATGGAGGTTTCCCAAATGAGGAAATTGATTTTATGGAGATGAAAGGCGAAAAGCCAAAGCATTTTCACGTCGATGTGCATTGTCCCAATGACTGTAACCGTTTTAAAACAGGATGGTTTGGTCGAAAAAAGAAATGGGGTGCATGGATTAAAACGAATGAGCCGATTACAGACGAATTTGTAGTTTATTCAGGAATTTGGAAGCCAGGAGAAATTAAAATGTATCTCAACGGTCAAGAAGCAGCAACGTTTAAAGGTGATTTTGAAACAAGTATGAATTTAATCGCCAATTTGGCGATTGCTCAAGACGGCAAAGCATTTGGACCGGGAATCAACAAGCATACGAAGCTACCCAGTGATTTTTATGTCGATTACATGCGGGTATGGCACCCTTTGCATGGTTTTTCAGCTTCGAAAAGACCAGAGGTCGAAAATGAGGCGAATGAACAGGTAATTGCAGCGCCTGTCGAGAGTAGTAAAATTGTCCAAAGTAATGCACGTGCAAAAAAGACCAAACGCTTTATGCGTGACAAAAAAAATGAGAAGCTTCATATGGGTTTTATCTCTTTGACACAAGATGAATCAATGCAGCTTTTATTTGAAAAGAATGGAATCTTTGAAATCACGCCAAGAGTAATACTAGCAGATCGAAACCTAAATGAACTTTCGAGCATTGAGCTGAGTGAAAACCAAGTTTACCTTTCGGTAAGAGATCTTAAGAAGGGAATCTACTTCGTTAAACTCAATGTCGGAAATTCTTCTGAGTGGGTTCAGCTTAAAATCTAAAATTTAAACTCATTTCCCGAAGCGCAATCCGCCAACAATTTTTATACTGTGTGAGTTGAGGTTGTATTTCAAATCAGAAAAACGTATCGACTTGTTGTCAAATTCGACTACAACAAAGGTGAAAAACTTTTTACTGGAGTAACCCCCTAAAAGCCTGATGTCGTAGCGAGGTGCCAGTCCTAGGAATCCCCTGTTCTCATCAGAAAAGTAGAATTTGGATTGTACCACGGCTCCGAGTCCAAGCCAACCAGAAAATTGCCAATTTTTGACCCGGTTTACATAAGCGTAACCTGGAATGACTCCAAAATCAAATGCAGATAGTGTCGAAGCCTGAGTTTGGTCATTATCTGTTTCTAGTATGGCAATTGGTAAGATGGACGAGCCATTGTTGTCAACCCCGAAAACATTCATGGTTGCTTTTATATACCAGGTATGTACGGGTTCTTTATAATGTGCTTGAATGCCTCTGAGCGCACTCATTTTAAAATCACGGTCATGGAAATACCAGCTATTTAAGCTAAAATTGGTGGTGCCTATTCCCGGAACGTTCAGCTGATCAATCGGCGCGGAGTAGGCACTATCAATTGCGCTATAGTTCTGGATTGCATACCCTTGAACTGTGCTAAAGTCAAAATCAAAAAAGAATTTTTTTATGGTAAAATTGAGGCCTAAATTGAACTGATTAGATTCCCCCCATTTTTCAACTGATTTTACATAATTCAAGATAGGGAAACCGATGCGCAAATGAAACCATTTATACGCAAAACCAATACCTAAAAGTGTTCTGAAATTATTTTTGTACTTAAAGGTTACGGTCTCTCCGCCAACGGGACAATCAATATTAAATGGTGCACTGCGATAACCAGCATCAAAGTAGAGGACCTTTTTGTTCTTAAAGTCCTCTATTGGCATAGCGTCGTCTTGGGCACTTCCCAAAAAGGAAATCAGTAAGAGTGCGCTACTTATTTTTATTTTCCATCCCCAAAATGAAGGCATATACTTTTGCTGTTTCTTTTCTTTCGTTGCTCAATCCAGAACCACCTCCATGACCTGCATCCATGTTGCAGTCAAATAGAAAAGGATTATTGTCCGTTTTACAAGCCCTCATTTTCGCGACATATTTTAGAGGCTCCCAGTACTGCACTTGAGAGTCATGGTATCCTGTTGTTATGTACATCGCAGGGTATTCCATTTTTTTAATATTGTCGTAGGGAGAGTATTTTAGTAAATAGTAATAATAAGCTTCATCATTTGGATTCCCCCATTCTTCGTATTCAGAGGTGGTCAAAGGAATCGTTTCATCTAACATTGTGGTTAGCACATCTACAAAGGGAACTTGAGAAATAACCCCCTTCCATAGATAAGGAGCCATATTTGTTACTGCACCCATTAGTAACCCTCCTGCACTTCCACCTTGCGCGTATATTCTTTCGGGATCGCAATAGCCCATGTGTCCGAGATACTCGGCAGCATCAACAAAGTCTGTGAACGTGTTGATTTTTTTCATAAACTTTCCGTTTTCGTACCAGTGTTCACCCATATATTTACCACCACGAATGTGTGCTACAGCAAAGACGAAACCTCGGTCTAGTAGACTCAAACGAGAAACACTAAAAACATCAGGAATTGTTATTCCATAGGATCCGTATCCATATAATAAAAGCGGTGCTGTTTTGAGGTCTGTTCCTTTTTTATAAACAAGTGAGATAGGCACTTCTGTGCCATCATTGGCTCTTGACCAAATTCTTTCAGAGGTGTAATTCTTTGTATCGAACTCTGGATCCATGATTTGCTTTTGGTGCCAAAGACTTTGCTCTCCGGTAAACATATCATAGGCATAAATACTCGAAGGAGTAGTCATTGAATTATATGTGTAATAGAGCGTGGAAGACTTATAGTCATCATTCATCGCTAAGCCCAAATAATACGTTTCTTCATCAAACTCTATGTATCTTGTTTCTTTCGATTCAAAGGGATAAATTTTAATTCGGTTCAATCCTTTTGTACGTTCTTGTATGACTAAGAACTCTTGAAAGGAGGAGATTCCATTAATATAAGTTTCTTCACTTGTTTTTTGAAATTCTTGACACTGACTTAAGCTTTTAGGAACCGTTCGAGTAAAAAGTATTTTGAAATTTGGTGCATTGTCATTGCTCGTGATATAAAATCCATTGCCATGGTGCGTAACTGAGTACAAATGACCCTGCTTCCGTTTTAGAAAAATCTGAGGTACGGATTTAGGGTTATTGGCATCAATCCATAGTGTTTCTGACGTCAACGAACTGTAGCAGTTGATGAAGATATAATCTCCTGTTTTTGATTTAGAAAAAAAGACGCTGTATTTTTCGTCATCCTCTTGGTAAACGAGCACATCTTCTGCATTGGCTGTTCCTATTTTATGGCGATATACTTGGTACTCTCTTAAGGTTTGAGGATCTTTTTTGATATAGTAGATCGTTTTATTATCGTTTGACCAAAGGATGTCTCCGTTACAGTTTTCAATCCGATCGTCTAAATATTCGCCGGTTTTGTTTTTTCTTATCGAGATGGTGTTTTTTCTCCTTCCTTTAAAGTCTTCTGCAAGCGCTAGATATTTGTTGTTGGGTGACATCTCCCAATCCGCGAGGTCATAAAAAGACTGTTCCTTCGCGCGCTCATTTTCGTCAAAGAAAAGTGTTGCTTTTTCATCTTTGATTTGGTAGATTTTCTCATATTCCATTCCTTCCTCGTTTCTTGACTGGTATAGCTTACCGTTGTACCAAAAAGGAGATTTTTGTTCGTTTGGATCTATTCTGCCTTCTAATTCGCTGAGGAGTGTATCAACCAAGGGTTCAAGCCCAGAAAAGTGAGCCTCACAGTATTTATTTTCTTGGTCAATATAATCCAAAACCCCTTTTGAATCGCGTTCATTCATCCAATAATAAGGATCAACTCTTTTGTGGTCGAACTTTGAAAGTGTTTTGTTTTTTATTGGTGCTGTAGGTAGGTTATTTTGTGCCATAATCGAAAAGCTAATGCAAAAAAGGAAGATCAAATAATTTTTCATGTGTACTAGAGTTGTTGTCTCAAAAGTACACAATATCTTTTCTGATTGTTGTACCTTTATTGATGTGAAGAAACTCTATAAATTTTTGTTGAATAAATTACCTCGGCCATTATTGATTCGCCTAAGCTATGTCTTCAAGTTTTTTGCGCCAATTTTATATCGTGGTTCTGCAGTTGAATGTCCGGTTTGTGGACGTTCTTTTTCAAAATTCTTGAGTTATGGATCAGACATAGCGCATCGTGAGAATGTACTTTGTCCATATGATTTGACACTTGAACGCCATCGATTAATGTGGTTATACCTCAAAAGGGAGACAGATTTTTTCACCGCTCAAAATTTGAAAGTTTTGCACATTGCACCTGAGCAATGCTTCTTACCTCACTTTAAGACCCAAAAAAACTTAGACTATATGACTGCTGATTTGGTGTCTCCGATTGCAGACATGCATTTTGATTTACATGACATTCCGCTTGAAGATAGTCAATATGATGTTGTCTTTTGCAACCATGTTATGGAACACGTAGACGATCCTATTCGTTGTATGTCAGAGCTCCAAAGAGTCATGAAGCCAGGTGGATGGGCAATCATGCAGGTTCCCCAAGATGTGACGCGAAAGGAGACCTATGAGGATGCGAGTATTACCAGTCCTTCTGAAAGAGAAAAACACTTTTGGCAAAAAGACCATGTACGCCTTTTTGGTTTAGATTACCCCCAATGGCTCGAAAAGGCAGGGTTTACTGTAGACGAATTTGATATGAATAAGACCTGGGAGCCAACGGAGGTAGAAAAATACCGTTTGATGAGTAAGGAAATTTTATATATCGCTAGAAAATCATAAAACCATGAAATCATTATTTACACTTTGCTTACTGTTTTTGACTCCCTTAATTTCATTCGGTCAAAAAGGAGTATTTCTTAATCTAAATCCTGTTTTTCTTGGCGTACCTCTTGAGCTAGGAACAACGTATACGCATCCTTCAGATCAGTCGTTTTCGATTGATTATTTGAATTATTATGTTTCGGATGTTATCATTACCCATGATGGTGGTCAGGAGATTACAGCAATGCCGCCAGTATTCTTGGTGACAATGGAAAACTTTACGCTCTTTCTAGGAAATTATGATGTTCAGAATGTCGAGCATATTGAATTCACTTTGGGTGTGCCGGCGCGGTTTAATACCCAAGACGGTGCGGATGCAATTGATATTTCTTCATATCCATCAGATCATCCACTTAGCTTTCAAGATCCTGGGATGTATTGGGGCTGGGCTTTTGGTTACATGCATGTAGTTACGGCAGGCATGCCATTTTTTGAATTACACAATGTGGGACCACAGCTTGCTAAGCAGGTGAGTTTAGATGTAATTCCTACAGAAACATCTAGCTCCCAAATTGACATTGAGCTATTTTGTAACGTCGATAGATGGTTTAATTCCATTGAGTTTTCCGAGATGCTTGTGAGTCATGGTGCTGGTCCTGAAAATGTCCAAATGATGAGTAATTTACTTACCGATGAAGTATTTACAGTTTCAGCTCAAGCACTTGTTCCTGAATACATCAATACGCAGGCTTTTGTTTACCACAACAGCGAAGGATTAAATGTGGCTAATATTCCAAGCCAAGCTAAGTTACTGAATGTCAAAGATCAGCTTGGACGGCTACTTCAAAGTCAACCTATTTCAGGAGCCTCTCTTTTATCTCTTGATGTAGAGCAAAAAGGAGTTGTATTCGTCTCACTATTCAACCAAGAAGGTGCGGAACTAGAAACCATAAAATACATTCTCCCCTAATGCTTAGAAAGACCGTTTATTTTTTCGGTTTCTTCTTCTTTGGCTTGACCTTTTGGATGTGCAAGTCCTTACCCGATTTGAATCAATACGTAAGCACCCCAGTACCGGTTGACAATCCTATGGATTCTGCGAAAATAGCATTGGGAAAATCCTTGTTCTTCGATACAAGGTTGTCAAAAGACAATACCATTAATTGCGCGTCTTGCCACAATCCGGATCGAGCATTTACTGATGGGAAGATAAAAAGTATAGGCATCAATGGCCAGAAAACAGAGCGCAATTCACCAAGCCTATTAAACGCCGGTTTTTTGCCAACGGTTATGTTTGATGCACACCTAAAGACCCTGGAATTACAGGTGCTTGTTCCTTTGCAAGAACCTTCTGAGATGGGGCACAATATGAGAAAACTAACACCACTGTTACGAAAAGATTCTGTATATCAAAAGGCTGCACAAGATATCTATGGGAGAGATTTTGATGCCTGGGTATTAACGCGAAGTATCGCTGCTTTTGAAAGATCATTGGTCTCTATGAGCGCTCCATATGATCACTTTATTAATGGGGATTCTTCAGCGCTTTCCAAAAAAGAGCAAGCTGGTCTCAAGTTGTTTTCTGAAAAGCTGTATTGCACAGAATGTCATGCGCCTCCCTATTTTACCAACCATGAAGCCCGAAACAATGGACTCTATCTAGATTACGGTAGTGATAAAGGCCGCTTTAGAATCAATCAAGATTCTTCTGAAATCGGATATTTTAAAGTTCCTTCTTTGCGTAACATTGAATATACTGCCCCATACATGCATGACGGTAGCTTCGGCTCTATCGAGGAAGTCATTGATCATTATGCCAGTGGCGGTGCTGGTCACAGGCTTCAAGACCCTAGAATTAAGTCATTTGAATTGAGTAAAAAAGAGCGCGAAGCACTTATTTCTTTCCTTTATGCGTTAACGGACTTATCCTTTGTGGAGCGTCTTTAATTCGTAACTTTGCACCATGGAATTGAAGCTTGAAACGATTTGTGCATTGGCAACAGGAAGCGGTATTGGCGCTATTGCGGTTGTCCGTATTTCAGGGGCTGATGCAAGAAAAATTCTTTCACAATGTTTTTCCAAAGACCTTTCTAAAGCACAAAGTCACACAGTTCACTTTGGAACGATAAGTGGAAAGGATGGTACTCAAATAGATGAGGTATTGGTCAGCTATTTTGAGCATGGCCGAAGCTTTACTGGTGAGGAAAGCATTGAGATTTCATGTCATGGTTCGCCTTATGTTCAGCAACAGATTTTAGCGGTACTGCAACAGTGTGGTTGTCGAATGGCTGAACCAGGAGAGTTTACCAAGCGCGCTTTCATCAATGGAAAGCTCGATCTTTCTCAAGCTGAAGCAGTTGCAGATTTAATCGCGGCACAAAGTAAAAAAGCGCATAGAATTGCGTTAAGCCAGCTCAAAGGAAATCTTTCTTCAGATCTAAAAGTATTGCGTGAGTCATTGATAGCCTTTGCCTCATTGATTGAATTGGAGCTCGATTTTTCAGAGGAAGATGTGGAATTTGCGGACCGCACTCAATTAAAGGAATTGGTGTCTAAAGTGCTTACTACAGTGGAACAGCTGTCCTCTTCTTTCGCCCTTGGTAATGCCCTTAAAAATGGAGTTCCCGTTGCAATTGTCGGAGCTCCGAATACAGGCAAGAGCACCTTGCTTAATCAGCTACTTGGTGAAGACCGAGCCATTGTTAGTGATGAAGCAGGAACGACCCGAGATGTTATAGAGGAGACTTTGAATATTGACGGTATTTTGTTTCGATTGATTGACACTGCGGGGATTAGAGAAACAACTCAGAACATCGAATCCATGGGTATTGAGCGCTCTCAACAAAAAATAAAAGAGGCTTCTATTGTTCTTTGTTTGGCAGATGCCACAGACAAAGCCAATCTTTCTGAAACACAATCTTGGAGCAGAGAATTGTCAGAGACACATCCCGATAAAAAGGTGCTTTATATTATAAACAAGTCTGATTTGACTAGCCCCAATTCGGATAATGCAATTGCCATAAGCGCAAGAGATGGGGATGGGATCGAAATGCTCAATAAAGAAATGGTAAGTGCAGTGGTTGGAACTCTTGATCTTGAGAACGACACGATTATTGCCAACGCCAGACACCATGAGGCATTACTTAAAACTTCAGAAGCCCTTGAAAAGGCAGCCAATGGTTTAGAAGATGGAACTACGGGTGATTTTATCGCGATGGACATACGCCAAGCCATGTTTCATTTAGGCAGTATTACAGGTGATATATCTACAGATGATTTGTTGGGTAGTATCTTCAGTAAGTTCTGTATCGGAAAGTAATTGGATTACTTTTTAGAGGCAGTACTTAAATCCATTTTATGCATTGTATCGTAGACCATCTCTTTTATTTCGAATTGTGACTTTTCCTCATTGAAAACATTGCATTGATCAATGGGGTTTGCATAGATATGCAAGGTCATTGCCTGTGATTTGGAATTATTCTCTAAGGTATGGTAACCCATTTTATCGTTCATGTAGGAAAGGCTTCCGGCATTAAGTACTGCTTCGTCTACCAAAGTAAAGCCACCATCGTTTTTTTCAAAGCGTTTTTCTGTGATTGTTCCTGAAACCTGTAAGACCCAGCAATGCTGTCCGCCATGATCATGAATGGGTGTTTTGGCATCCTCATCCCAACAAATTAGAATCATTTCAAATGAATCTCTCCTTGTCATACAGTTTCGCGAGTATTCGCCATTTATCCAGCTTGCATATTTTTCAAAATCAGAGACCGGTATATTCGTTCTTTTCAGAACGCTTGCCTGTTCGGAGGGTTCTGCGTCATCAAAACATTCAATGAGTTGTTCGATAGAAGTAATTGGCGGCATAATTATTTTTTCTCGCAGACAGTAAATAATATTAACTTTACTAAACCACAAAAGTGAGTTCTTCTAAATGTAGCGATTATATAGTTAATAAAGGCGTATTCACACAAAAAGGCAATTATTTTGTTATAAATAAAAAAGCTAAAAAAACACCTATTTCGTATGCTAAACACCATAGATAAATTTGAGAAAATTGTAAGAGAATTGCTTTCAGATGAGGCAGTTAACCCCGTTTCTGAGCATGTTGCTTCTCAAGAATTATACAATACTTTGGACCTTTCTTTGAGTGAAAATGGAATTCCTGATGAGGAGTTCGAGCTTGCTTTAAGAGATTTAGTGCAAAAAACACCCCGAACTGCAACAAATGCTTTTTTCAACCAACTTTTTGGTGGTAGAAATGACAAAGCCGTCCTTGGAGATCTTTTGGCGGTTATATTGAACAACAGCATGTACACTTATAAGGCTGCAGGTCCGCAGGTAGGTGTAGAAAAGATTTTGCTGCGAGAGACCTGTAATATTATTGGTTGGAATACGGACTCAGATGGCACTTTTGCGCCCGGTGGATCGATGACCAACTATATGGCTATGGTGATGGCAAGAGATGCCTTTGATAAAACCATTAAGTACGATGGAGTGCAACATAAAATGACCGTATATACATCCAAAGAATCTCACTATAGTATTCCTAAAAATGCAGCATTTGCTGGGGTTGGAAGAAACAATGTACGCTATGTCCCTTGTGATGAGTTCGGTAAAATGAATGTTTCGGAGCTATCAAAAATGATTGTTGAAGACAAACAAAATGGTTTTGCGCCGATCATGGTCAATCTAACGGCCGGAACAACTGTTATGGGAGCCTTTGATGAGATACTTGAGGTTCGGGAAATATGTGATGCAAACGGAATGTGGGTTCATTTGGATGGGGCCTATTGTGGCTCGGTGCTATTTAGTAATGCATACAAGCACCTGATCAAGGGAGTTGAATTGGTTGATTCATTTAGCTATAATGCGCACAAAATGCTTGGAACTCCTTTGTCATGTTCAATTATTGTTGCTAAAAACAAACAGCATTTGCACGATTCATTTTCAAATGATGCGAGCTATCTCTACCAAACCGATCATGATGAGTTTAACCTCGGAAAAACTTCACTACAATGTGGTAGAAGGAATGATGCTTTGAAGTTTTGGACCCTATGGAAAAGTGTCGGAACTAAAGGTTTGGAGCGTATTGTAGACCATCAATTTGACTTGGCAGATGTTGCACGAGACTATATTAAAGGCAATAGTGATTACACGCTATATAGCTATGGCGAATCAATTTCAGTTTGCTTCAATTACAAGGGTATTCCTGCAAGAAAAATATGCACAGCGCTTTATGAACATTCAGAATTGTTGGTAGGTTACGGTTCCTTTCGAGAGGATGAGTTTATCCGTTTGGTCACCATCAATGCACAAAATCAAAAAGAGGATATTTTGAATTTCTTCAAAACTTTAGAATCTTTCGTTGAGGAGCACAGTACTATTTTTGCCCCTGTCCTTCAGTAGAAAAAAACCATCATGGAGCTCACGAAATTTGTTGTTTTAGGTGTCTATGTCGCCATCTTATTTTTGATAGGAATAGTGGCTTCCCGACGCGTAAAGAGCATGAGTGATTTCTATGTCGGGGGAAAGGGAATTGGTTTTTGGGCCGTTGCTTTTTCTGCGCGTGCAACAGGAGAATCTGGATGGCTGCTGATCGGTCTAACCGGAATGGGTGCTTTATCTGGCTTATCGGCCTATTGGGTAGTTGTAGGTGAGGTTCTTGGTGTTGCCGTTTCCTGGTGGTTTATGGCTAAGCGCTTCAAAAGAAAGAGTGATGAATATGGTTCGATGACGGTACCTGACTATTTAGAAAGTCACTTTAAAAGCACTAAAAAAACTTTACGTATTGTAGCCGCAACAATTCTTTCGGTATTCGTCGTGATTTATGTGAGCTCACAAATTGATGTGACTGGTAAGGCCTTTGAATCAATGATGGGCATGAATTATTATTGGGGTGCAATTTTAGGTTTTGCAATCGTACTCTCTTATATTTTTATTGGCGGTTTTGTAGCGGCTGTCTGGTCTGATTTATTTCAGGGAGTCTTAATGTTCCTTGGTTTGGTTTTGCTTCCTGTTGTGGTCTGGTTTTCAATGGATGGAGTAACTGGTATTGTCTCAAGTCTTCAAAACATTGATCCCGCTTTGACAAATTTATGGGGAACCAGTGATGACGTCTGGATGAATATTGCCACTATGCTAGGTTTTGCGATGATTGGTCTAGGTTTTCTCGGTTCACCTCAGGTGTATGTCCGCTTTATGTCGATTAAGGACGAATCGGAGATTGATAAAGGAAAATGGGTGGCCGTTATTTTCACTCTACTTACGGATGCTGCAGCTGTTACAATAGGAATTCTTGGAAGAATTATTTTCACCGAATACGGCCAAGACCCTGAGGTTGTGATGGGAAATGGTGCAGAAAATGTGCTCAGCATGCTGACTGAAAGTTTTTTGCCTAGCTTTCTTGTCGCCATTTATGTCGCTATTGTACTTTCTGCCATCATGTCTACGATTGACTCTCTGTTGGTTTTAGCTTCAAGTGCTATTACAAGAGATTTTTATCAGAAAATTTTCAGACCCGACTTGAAGGATCAAGATTTGGTAAAACTATCGCGTTGGGTGACCTTGATTATGGCATTAATTGCCTTAGGAATCTCTATGATTATCGCAGTGAATTATCCAAATCATACTGTCTTTTGGCTCGTTATTTTTGGTTGGTCTGGGATCGCAGCATCCTTTTGTCCGGTCATTATTCTATCATTATTTTGGAAAGGGCTTTCTGAAACAGGCGCAATTGCAGCGATGATTGCAGGTTTTCTCTGCGTACCCTTCTTTAAGTTTGTTGTGCAAGATATGGACGGCAT